>JADHSF010000011.1 GCA_016777005.1 SAR86 cluster bacterium
TCCCTTTAGATTTAGCTGATTTTCAAAGCTACAACACCATTTATGGTCAGACTAACAATCCTTGGGATGTATCAAAAATTCCAGGCGGATCATCTGGTGGCAGTGCAGCAGCATTGGCGGCAGGTTTTACAGGCCTAGAAGCGGGATCAGATATTGGAGGTTCTATAAGAAATCCTGCACATTATTGCGGTGTATATGGACATAAACCTACCCATGCAATCATTCCTTCATCTGGACATGAACTGGTTCCAAATGTTCCGGAGCCTGACTTGAGTGTTTGCGGCCCTCTAGCGAGAAGTGCTGAAGATCTTGGATTGGCTCTAGATATTATGTCGGGTCCTTATGGAGAAGAGGCAGTGGGTTGGAAACTAGAACTCCCAGAGCCTCAGTTCAAAGAATTAAAAGATTTAAAGGTCGCTATATGGTCCACAGATGAAATGGCACCCGTTGCGAGTGAAATTTCGGAAAGAGCCTCAATGGTTGGAGAAAAACTCGCTAGTCTTGGTGCTACTGTATCTTTTGAAGCAAGACCTTCATTTGACACCCTGCATCAAGAAATCGTTTATCAAACTCTACTGCAATCTGTAATGAGTGTTTCTATGCCTAAAGATGAAATAGAAAAGGTGCAAGAGATAGTAAATAATTTACAGCCCGAAGATATGTCTGCAGAGGCTTTACTTGCTAGAGGTTCTGTACTTTCACATAGAAATTGGATAAGAACTAACTATCAAAGAGAACAAATAAAAATTGCATGGTCTGAATTCTTTAGTGAATGGGATATTTTAATATGTCCTCAACAAGCAACTACAGCATTCCCTCATAATCATGCCAAGTTTAGTGAAAGAAAAACAATTGTAGATAATCAAGAGCAACCCTATTTCCAACAAATTTTTTGGGCTGGAATGATTGTTAATGCGCATCTGCCAAGTACAGTATTTCCAACAGGGCCATCAAGCGAAGGACTTCCTATTGGTCTACAGGCAGTAAGTGGTCTCTATCAAGATAAAAAAACAATTAAATTCAGTGAGTTACTTGCAAGAGAAATAGGAGGATTTACTCCGCCACCGGACTATAAATAAAATGATGCAATACGAGAAAAAGTTTATAGAAGTTAAAAATAAATCTATGGCCTGTATTGATGTGGGCGAAGGAGAAGTATTTTTATTTCTGCATGGTAACCCTACTTCTTCTTTTTTATGGAGAAATATAGCTCCGCATGTTGAAGATTTGGGTCGAATTGTTATCCCAGATCTTATTGGTATGGGAGACTCTGAAAAATTAGATGGGGTTGATAATGAGGATTATAAATATCACGGACAATATGGATACTTAACTAGCTTGATAGATAAATTAGACCTCGGAAACAATATTCATTTGATTATTCATGATTGGGGTTCTGCAATGGGCTTTCAGTTCGCGAGAGAAAATTCAGAGAGAATTAAGTCAATCACTTACATGGAAGCTATTGTTATGCCTTTAACTTGGGAACAATGGCCAGATCCTGCCACAAAAATATTTGGATTATTTAGATCTGAAGCTGGCGAAGAATTAGTCCTTCAGAAAAACTTTTTTGTGGAGAGAATACTGTTAGCAGATTCTTCAACTGGCTACACAGAAGAAGAGAAGACTGAATATATAAGACCTTTTAAGAATGAAGGAGAAGATAGACGCCCTACCCTTACTTGGCCTAGACAAATACCTCTCGATGGCGAGCCTAGTGAAGTAGTTGAAGAGATAGCCAAGAATGCTGAGTTTCATAAACATTCAGATATACCTAAGTTATTCATAAACGCCGCCCCTGGTTCAATCTTAATTGGAGATCAAAGAGAATTCGCAAGATCATGGCCCAATCAAACAGAGGTCACGGTAAAAGGAAATCATTTCATTCAAGAAGACTCTTCTGAAGAAATAGGAATTGCACTGAGATCTTTCGTAGAGAGCCTCTAAATTCTTTTTAGATAAGACTGTAGATCTTCAACTACAGAATCGGAAAATTCCATAGGCAAGAAATGTGAAGCTTTTTCGTAATACTTTGAATGCCAGTTATGACCTAACCGGAATAAAACTCTTCTAGCTTGAGCTGAAAAAGTTGATCCGAATTTACCATATACAACCATCACATCTATCTTAATCTTTTTTAGATAACGCCAAGTATCCATCGATGATGATCTGAAGGTAGCAGCTTCCCATTCAGGTGAGCAAGAAAGTTCCACTCCAGATGATGTTTCTAACATACCTCCTTCCAGATAATCTTCAATCCACTCCTTGCCCCAAGTAGTAAATGCACCTCTTCCTGTATAAGAAGTCAAAGCATCTTCTATGGCAGGGAATTCTCTTCTGCGTTTAGCAGCACCATCAGCAATACTCAAACCTCGATTGTATTTTATAAATGACATGAGTCTAAATTTTAAAGATTCAAGCGGACCATAAAGTACTGGTTCTATCATATAAAGATGAGAAACCTTATCCGGACGCATAGAAGCAATTTTTGCAGCAATGATTGATCCCATGGAATGTCCAGAGCATACAACCGATCCTTCAATAGAATTAAGAAATTCATTTCCATCATCCACAAAAGCCTGCCAAGATTTCAATTCGTTAGGATCTGCTTTAGCTGTTGATAAACCATGCCCACGTTGATCTAACGCATAGAGACTTATTTCATTTCCGAAATTTTGCATTATCTTCTCGAACAGGATTTGATAAGTTTTGGCATTAAAGCCTGTGGCATGAAAAAAAACTAAATTTATATTACTGTTCTCAGATTTTTTTTCTAAGAAAGAGAAATTTTCTCCCGAGGAGTTTGTAAAAGTTTTTCTTTCCATAAATCCTAATTTTTAATTAGGTGACATATTAGAGATTTTTACAAAAATTGATAATTTATATAATGACATAATGTCACTATTTTGTAATGATACTATTATATAAAAATTAATTGGAGAGAGATATGTCATTTAAGTTAGGGTCTATAAATAATCGAGCGGTATTATTGTCAGAAGATAAGTATTATGACTTAGAGACCGTTTCTGAAAATAAATTAAGTTACAAAACTTCAGAAGCCTTATTAAATATTGATCTGCTTAATCACCTGCATGGGAGTTTAAATAATCTAAAAGCTTCTGGCAGTCTTGAAGGAGTAGTATTTGATGCCCCTGTATCTGATCCAAAAAATTGTTACGCGGTTGGACTTAATTACAGAAATCATGCTGAAGAGGCAGGGATGCAGATTCCTGAAGTCCCCATGATTTTTACCAAACATACGACATGCCTAGTAAGCGCTACTGCAGACATTGAAATGAGGAGCAATTATGTGGACTACGAAGCAGAATTAGTAGTTGTTATAGGTAAGAAAGGAAAAGATATATCTAAACAAGATGCGTGGGATTACGTAGCGGGCGTATGTATAGGTCAAGACATCTCAGACAGGCCAGCTCAATTTGCAGCAACTCCAGCGCAGTTCAATTTAGGAAAATCATTTGATACCTTTGGGCCAATAGGTCCATATTTGGTTTCTCCTGACATGGTAAATGCTAAAGATGGTTTATCAATTGAGTGCCGCGTAAACGATGAAGTAAGACAAAGTGACAACACAAATGATTTAATCTTTGACGTTCCGAATATTATTGCTTATCTATCTGAAATACTCACTTTGAATGTTGGTGATGTTATTTTTACTGGCACACCTGGTGGCGTTGGAGTGATGGAAGGAAAATTTCTAAAAGATGGTGACATCTTAAGCACCACCATTGAAGGCTTAGGAACTATGACCAATAAATGTGTAAGAGTTAAAGATCATTCTAAGGCAGATTTCATTCCCGAAATGTTTAAACCTTTATTTGATAAGAAAGACTAGGGATGAGTGATTTAACCCTCTATCACAATGGTCCATCTACCTGTTCACAAAAAGTTAGATTAATCCTTGAACTAAAAGAGCTAGAGTATAAATCAAAGCTTATTGATCTAATGTCAGGGGAACAGCATGACCCAGAATACATAAAATTAAATCCTAATCACGTAGTGCCCACTCTTGTTGTGAATGATGATGCTTTAATTGAATCATCTCTAATAAATGAATTTCTAGAAGACGCATACCCTGAAATTAGCACTCGTCCCAGTGATCCTAAAAAATTACATCAAATGAGGTTATGGGTTAAATATATTGACTCCTATCATCCGCAATGCGGCTCCATTACTTACGGTATTGGGGTAAGAAATATACTTTTACAAAAATCACAAGAAGAGATTGATCACGAAGTTGCAAAAATCCCAGATCTTATAAAAAGGAGAAATAGAGTTGATCTCTTGGAAAAAGGTCTTGAAGCACCCATTGTAATTGAGGGTATACAACAATCTAAGATTTTCTTAGATAGATTAGAAAATGAACTGCAAGGACATGATTGGTTATATGGAGAAAGCTTTGGGATAGCAGATGCTGCCACTATTCCTTATATTATTCGCATGGATCAATTGGCTTTATCTTCTCTATTTAATGAAAGTTCAAGACCTAATATATGTTCTTGGTATAGAAAAATACAAAAAATGGATATTTTTCAAAAAGCAGTCACTCAATTTATACCACAACCTCTAGTGACTATTCTGAATAAGTTTGGTGAAGATCAAAAAGATCAAGTTTTAACAATTATGGAGAATGATTAATGGCAATTATAAAAGCAACTGATGTAGCGTATCCGACACTTCAATGTCCTGATTTAGACATACAAGAACAATTTCTTATACATTTTGGTATGCATACAGTTTCGAGAACCGATGATACTTTAATCATGCGAGGAGATGGACCTCAACAATTCATAGAAATATGTAAAAAAGGGGAAAAGAAATTTATCTCTACGGCATTTAACGCTGGATCAATGGATGACCTAGAAAGACTCAGTCAAACAGATTCATTTAGTGATATCGAAGAATTAAACACTCCAGGAGGAGGATATATTACTAGAGCTCAAGATCCAGATGGCATTGGAGTTGAAGTAGTTTTCGGTATAGAGGATAGAGAGGTTGATGAATTGCCTCAACCCTTCCCTACTAACGAAGGTGGGCAGATAAATAGAGTCAACCAATTAAAAAGATTTAATAAAGGCGACACACCAAGAATTATTAGATTTGGCCATTATGGTATCAATTCTCTTGATATTGAAAAATCTTTGGAGTGGTATAACGAGCATTTAGGAATTATAGCTACTGATATTTTACAACCGCCCTCTCCTCCTGGAGAAGCGCCACTTACTGCAGGTATCTTTGCTAGATTAGATAAAGGATCCACTCCAACAGATCATCACTCAATTTTTTGGCTTAATGCTCATTTAGTTTCTGAAAGTATTCCAGGTTTAAATCATGTTTCTTTTGAGATGTTGAATATCGATGATGTTTTTATGGGGCATGAGCTATTGAAAAGAAAAGCGAAAGAATACGACTATGAGTTAGAATGGGGTGTGGGACGTCATTATCAAGGTAGCCAAATTTTTGATTATTGGAGAAGTCCATTCAAACAAGTGCACGAACATCAAACTGATGGAGATTACTTAGATAATACTATCCCACCACAAATAGTTAATCCCATGTCTGACGGTGATCCAGACTATCCTGAGTTTGGTCCCTCTCAATGGGGCGCTGCTATATCAGAAACATTTGGAAATAAAGAAGGTACATAAAAATGAATATAAGCAAAAAACCTGTAGCAATAGTTACCGGAGGAAGTAGAGGAGTAGGAGCAGCCACAGCTAAACTTTTGGCCTCCAAGGGCTGGAACGTAACCATTACCTGTACTAGTTCGATTGAAGATGCAAATGGTGTAGTTCAAGAATGTGAGGGTTTAGGTGTAGAAGCACTGGCCATATCTGCTGATGTTGGAGATAACGAAGCTTGTGTAAAGACTGCAAATGAAACAATCGCTAAGTGGGGAAGAATTGATGCACTTGTAAACAATGCCGGTACGACTAAATTTGTTTTTAATCATGGTGATTTAGATGGCCTTGATGCTGAAGATTTTTTACACATATATAAAATAAATGTTGTTGGACCTTTTCAAATGGTAAGAGCCTGTAGAGCATCTTTAGAGAAGAGCGATAATCCTAGTATTGTGAATATATCGTCTATAGCAGGAATAAAGGGTATAGGTAGTAGCTTAGCTTATGGCTGTTCTAAAGGAGCATTGAATACCATGACTATGTCTATGGCTAGAAATTTAGGGCCGATTAGAGTTAATGCCATATGTCCTGGTTTTATACAGGGTGAGTGGTTGAAGAATGGAATGGGTGATGATCTTTATAATGCAGCCCTCAAAAACTTAACTCAAAACACTCCTTTGAATCTTACCGTTACTCCTGATCAAGTTGCTCAAGGTATTTATAGTTTTATTGGAATAAATAAAGTAGTAACTGGTGAAACCATGCTCATGGATGGCGGACATCACTTGATCATCTAAGTTTCCTTAGAGGGGATTTTTTTTCGGCTAGCTTCAACAATATCTCTAAAAACAATTAGATAAAAAAGCTGAAAACACGAAAGCCCTTCTAGACAGTATCTGGGGATAATACAATCTAAAAGGGCCTTTTTCTCCTCCTTGAGAAGTCCTTTAGAAGTTAGCCCTGAAGCTTACTCCAATTTCTTTTCCTGGCTCCCACATCATGAAATGTGATCCTGTTACTAACGGCAAGTCAATACTTTGAGTACCTACTTGTTCATCAGTGATATTTCTGCCAAACAAGGCAAGTTCTAGACCATTAGCCATGGTAAGTGCAATTCTAGCTCCTATTTTTGTTGCAGAGTCATGCAATCCAAGAGGATCATTGTCACCATTAGAATAAAATTCATCTACATGGTTAGCATTTATTGAAATAACCATTTGCCTGTTATTACTAAATGTTTGGAAGTAGTCCATGTACATAGATGCTGATAATTCAGGTGCATAGTTACCTGTTTGACCAGATAAATCCTGAGAGCAAGCTCTGCTTCCTGTTGAAAGTCTATTATCGACTTCTTGATCTGCTGTACATGCTGCTCCAACAAAAGATTTATAAGCAAAATCCAATGAAGTAATTGACCCACCTAAGACTAAATTATCAGTTGGTGCCCAAGTCAAATCTATTTCAATTCCATCTATTTCAGCCTGTGCTGCATTTGAAACTACAAATGCTGAACCATTGAATGCTGATACTTGTAGATCTTCATAGTCTGTTGTGAAATATGCAATATTAGCTCTCAAAGACTTTTCAGGTATTTCTATCTTTGCTCCCACTTCGATTGTTGTAGCTTCTTCAGGATCAAACTGAAAAGCGGCTGCAGGTGTAGATGGATTAATTTTTGCAGCATTCTCCGAACCATCAAATCCTCCTGCCTTATATCCGTCAGCTGCACTAAAATACAATCTGGTTGTATCGGAAGCTTCGTATAAAAATTTTATAGAGGGTGTTGTATGGCTTTCTGATCTTTCTTGAAGGGGAAAGTTGTAAGGAGATCTGTCTAATAATACTTTTATTACACCCAAGACTGGTGGAGCCATTGTAGGATTATCAATACCAACTCCGCCTGTCGCTGAGGAGCTAAATACCTGTGATCCCTTTACTTCCTTATCATCCTCAGAAACTCGAACACCTGCTTTCATGGTTAATTTTTCATTCAAATACCATGTGCCTTCAGCAAAAGCAGATAATGTTGTTGAGTTTTGGTCAAATAAAGTATGAGTTGCAGCTGTCTTTGCAGAAAATGCGCCTCTGGTTTGGAATGCGAACAAATCTGGTGCTGGGAAAGTTTGCCCGAATAATCCTCCGAAGTCTGTAGCAAAAGTACCATTATTCTGAGAAAAGTAATCAATATCATCGTAATAAATGCCTGCAACATATTCAAATGTGTCGCTTGATGGTGAAGTTATTACAAATTCTTGAGTGACTGCAGAGAAGTCATGAAAACTATCGGTTGAAAGAAAATCCATTGGTCCAAAATCAGCATCAAGACCCCAAGTATAGTCATAAGAAGAATATGAAGTCGTAGATTTAAACTCATGGTCTCCCCAAGAGGTCGTAATATTTAAAATAGCATTATCAGTGTCTGTTGATCCTCCTGTGGGATTGACACCTTGGCCATTATTAACATAAGAAACACCCGGTTTTCCAGTCACTATATTTGGGAAATGTTTATTAGTAATGCTAACGGCTAAAAATGCTCCTGTGTAACCATTCTGTGCCAACACTGGCAGAGGTCTTGAAGTGCGATAAACAGAAATTCCACTTTCTTGTCCGCTCTTATCGCTAGAAGAAGATGTTAATTTTAAATTAACTTCTGTGTTGTCTAGTTCCCATAGGAATGTTGCTCTGACCGAAGTAGCTTCTGTTGAAGGCTCATCCTTGTTTAATAGTTGGTTTTCGATCCACCCATCTGATTCTTCGTAAGATGCAGCTAGTCTCATTGCAAACGAATCGCTCATTGAAATATTAGTTGCGCCTTGAAATTTTGTTGTATTCCAGTCAGGTACAAATTCAACAGACATATTACTATCAGCGTCACCGCCTATTTGAGGAGATTTGCTTATAACATTTATGACCCCACCAATTGTGTTTTTGCCAAAAAGGACTCCTTGAGTGCCTTTAAGTACTTCAATTCTCTCAATGTCTAATAGGGGCGCAAGATATTGCTGACCTTTCGATATAGGCATTCCGTCAATAAATTGGGTAACTGACTGTGAGAAGCCTTTATTAGCTCCGGATCCTACTCCTCTCATATATATATTCCATTCACCTGCCCCCTTTGTAACATGTAAACCGGGTACATGATTGGCAAGACTCTCGAACGAAGTTATACCTAGATTAGATATTCTTTCTCCTGAAAGCACCTGAATAGAAATCGGAACTTCAGCCAGGCCCTCAGGCTTCTTTTGAGCAGTTACAACTATCTCATCTAGCCTTGAATCAGCTGATACATTAAATGATAAGACAATTACGAATGATATAAATGTTAAAATTTTTATTGGATTCATTGAATTTTCCCCAAAAGTTATACAAATAGTACTAATCAATACTAATTTACGTAGTATCTACCTGTAATGACACTATGTCAATGACATTCCGTCACTTCTATTTTTATGTTACAGTCTAATTTTTATAACAGATCAAAATTAACAAATATTTATGCTTAGTACACATGACAAACTGCTAAATGCTGCCTTCAGTTTGATTGAAAAGGAAGGTTTTGAGGCAATAACAGCAGCAAAAATAACGACTCAAGCTGAGTTGGGATATGGTACATTTTATAAATATTTCAAATCGACTGAAGATATTTTTAAAGAAGTATTTAGACAGAAGCTAAAGGCTGTATCAGAGAAGATCTTTGCCATGAATCAGAACGAAGACGACAAACTTTATGGTTACTTAAAAGGGCATGCTTTAATTTTTTATTACATTTGTGAAGGGAAATATACTAATTGGATTATGGAGAGACCTAATTATTTTATTGAAATAATATCTGATGCAGCAAGAGAACATGCGACTAGCGATCTACGCGAAGCGATAGCAGTGAATCAATTAGATCAATCTGGTTTTTTAGAATTTGAAGAAGAAATGTTTGTACTGGATGTATGGTTAATTATTGGCGCCCTAGATCTAATTGAAAAAGGTTCCGATAGAAATAAAGTTTGTAGATCTCTTCTTCGGTACGTTGCACCTCAGGTCTTATCTTCTTCTCTTTCAGAAAGTCTTATAGATAATATACTCTTGAATATTGAAACTGATCTGCATCAACTATTAAATTAAATGCCTTCAGGTCTTCAAAACAATAAAGTTGAAGAAACTTCAGATGAATGGGTTCTTTATCATAATAATTTTTCTTTATGCTCTAGAAAAGTTCGGTTTTGCCTCGAAGAGTTAGGCTTGGATTACAGATCTGAGCAAATAGATTTAATTGAGACCGGAAAATACGAAGTTGCTTCGAAAAAGTATTTAAAAATTAACCCAAATGCTACCGTCCCAGTATTGCTGCATCAAGGAAGGCCAATATATGAATCTCATGATCAGATTTATTACTTAATAGAACAGTCACTGGATAAGAAAAATATTCTATCCTCTGAACCGAATGAAAGTTTAGTTATGGATTATTGGGTTGAAAAATCATCTTTAGTAGGTAATCCATTAGAAAACCAAGATAAATATGCAGGAAATTGTTGCGGACCTTTAACCTTTCCTTTATTTGTAACAATGATCAAATATGTGAACTTAAGGGAAATACTCAAAGGCATTAAATCTCATCCCATGAAGGAAAGAGTAATAATTTTCTTAATTTTTAAAATATTGGGTTTAAAAGTTTTTAGCCGCCCTCTTCCATTTGCGAAATTATTGCAATCATCCTTTCTAAGCTTAAATAAACATCTTTATGACCTAGAGAACCATCTAAAAGAAAGGAAGACTCCTTGGATAGTTGGGGCGGATCTCACTTTGGCAGATATAAGTTGGGCAGCTATTCTTCACCGCCTCCATGAATGTGGATGGGAGAATATGTTGTTATCTGATAAACCTTATATCAAGAAATATTATTCTAATTTAATTATTAAAGATGCCTTTAAAAGAGCTTTCGATAGTCCTACACATCCTATTCTTCTTAAGGGAGTAGAAGATTTAAAACATGCTCTTAAGAATAAATCCTCTATCACTAAACTTCATAACGAAATAAGGAATAAATTACATGAATCATGATTACGATATAGGAATAGTGGGTCTAGGACCGGTTGGAAGTTTTGCTGCTTTATTGTTAGAAAAAAAAGGACTAAAAGTACTAGTCATAGATAAAGATCAGGACATCTACCCCCTGCCCAGAGCTGTCAGTATTAGCGACCAGGGGCTAAGAATGACCCAAGAAGTGAATATAGATGATATTTATATTGAGAATAGTACAGAGGTTGGCGGTGCTGGATTTGTAGACAAAGAACTCAACTTTATTGGTGATCCAATAGAATTAAAGGGTTTCACCACTCCAAATGGTTGGCCTCCAATGCGCTTCTTTCATCAACCATATACCGATAAAAAAATAAGGCAAAGACTAGAACAAACATCAGTAACAATCATGTCAGAGACGGAACTCCTCAGTGTTGTGGATGAAATAGAGGGTGTTAAATTCAATACCAAGAGCCTTGTAGACTCTACTAAAAAAGAATATACCTGTAAGTATCTTATTGGAGCAGATGGAGGGTCGAGTGCTCTTAGAAAGCTACTAGAAATTACTCAAGAAGATCTTGATTATAATCGCGACTGGGTGGTCGTTGACGTTGAATTAACCGGAAAAAATAGACTTGATGACAAGGCCATACAGATATGCGACAAGGAGAGAATTGGAACTTTCATACCATCTCATCTGCCATTTCGTAGATGGGAGTTTATTATTTATGATGATGAAGATAAGAATGATTTTCAGGATGATAAAAAAATTCAAGAGCTGATAGGAAGATGGTTGGATCCAAGTGAGTACAAGATAATAAGGAAAGCTATTTATCAATTTCATTCAGTATTGGCACATGATTTTAAAAAAGGAAATTGTTTCTTAATTGGAGATGCGGCTCATCAAAACCCGCCATTTATGGGTGAAGGTATGATGTCAGGATATAGAGATGCTTTCAACCTTGCATGGAAAATTGCCTTTGTAATAAAAAATAATTTTTCTCCAAGTCTTTTAGATACTTATGAAGAAGAAAGGAGACCTCATGCAAAATTTGTTGTTGAAAATTCTGCAGGTATTGGAGAATTGATGGAAGCCTATGCAAATGCGGATGATCCAAAAGATGTACCGGCAGAATTGGTTACGAAAGGATACGGATCATTTATCCTACCTAATTTAGATGAAGGTTTATTCTATGGTGGAAAGGCAGATGATACTATGGCAGCTGGGCAAATTTTCCCTCAAATAGCATCATATAGAGATGGATTAATCGAAGAACGCAAAGACTATTTACTGGGAGATGGGTTTGTCTTTTTATCAAAACATAAAATTGAGATAAGTGAGGAGCATAAAGATTTTTTAGATAAATTAAATTGTTGTTTCGTCACCCTAGAAAAGGATGTAATTGAATCCAATCCCTGGGTGGCTGGATTTTTAGAACTGGGTGATACTTTTATTATTAGACCTGATAAATATATTTATGGATGCAGCTCTAATAATGTATCTTTAGAAGAGCTAATCAAAGATTTAAAAAGTAGAATGTTATTTAATTAAAAATTTTCAACCTCAATACAATTATGAAATTAGAAGTATCACATACCATCTTAAATATTAAAGACTCAAATATAATCATTGAGTTTTATTCAAAAGTTTTAGGCTTTAAAGTTAGCGATCAAGGACTGATTGGCGGAGCGGGGCCGAAAATTATCTTTATGAGTCAAAATGAAAATGAGCACCATCAAATAGGATTTTCAGTTCAACGTGAAAATTTGGATCATTCCACTCAATTAAATCATATCTCTTTTAGAGTAAGGACATTTGATGAAGTTCAGGAAGTTAAAGATGCTTTAGAGGCAAGAGATTTCGAATACCTACCTTTATGTCATGGCAATGCTTTGTCGCTTTATTTTAATGATCCTGAAGGAAATGCTTTGGAGGTGTTTTTTGACACCCCCTGGCATGTGATTCAACCTCAAACCGAAATTTGGGATCCTAATATGACTGAAAATGAAGCTTTGGCATGGGTAGAACAGACGTTTCAAGATAAACCTGATTTTTCAAAAAAAGAAGATAGTAAGAAAGAATTTGTGAATCGCACATAGATATAGGATTACTTTATGGACTTAGGCATCAAAGATAAAAAAGCAATTGTGTGCGCTTCTTCAAAAGGACTAGGAAAAGCATGTGCTAAAAGCCTTTTAGAAGAAGGAGTATCAGTTGTTATCAATGCTCGAGGAGAAGAAGCGCTTCAAGAAACTTTCAGGGAATTGTCATTAATAGATAAAGACAAAGTATCTATGGTTGTAGCTGATTTGAATACTGACGAAGGAAGGAAGAAGCTTATAGAAAGCTGTCCTGATGCTGATATATTAATTAACAATAATAGCGGCCCTCCTCCTGTTAATTTTCTGGAGACAGGTAAAGAGGAGTGGATAAAAGCACTTGATGCCAATATGTTATCTGCTATTTTCATGATTAAAGATCTGCTGCCAGGAATGATTGAAAGAAATTTTGGAAGAATAATAAACATCACCTCAGCAATGGTTAAGTCTCCCCATCCCTTAATGTCTCTATCTACCTCTGCAAGAACAGGACTAACTGCCTTCTCAAAAGGAATATCTAAAGATGTGGCAAAGCACAATGTGACAATCAACAACATGCTGCCAGAAAGATTTGATACCGATAGACAAGTTTTTATGACTGAAATGATTATGGAAAATCAAGGCATTTCTAGAGAAGAAGCTAGAACACAAATAGCCAGTTCCATTGCAGCAAATAGATTTGGTCGACCCGAAGAATTTGGAGCTACTTGTGCTTTTTTATGCAGTGAACACGCAGGTTTTATTTCTGGTCAAAATCTTCAAATGGATGGTGGTTCCTATGAAGGCTTAATCTAAGTCATCCCTTCCAGAGCTTAAGCATATTAATGGTTGTTGCATCTTTGACTATAAAATGGTGATAAATGGCTGCAAGAATATGAACTACAATAAGGGCAATAATAGCATTGGTACAAAATTCATGAATCCCTCTTACTGTTAAAAATAATTCATCATTGTGATTAGCAAAAGCAAGATCAAAGTAACTAAAAACCATTATTGGATCCGAAGCAAAATTAGCTGAAATTATTCCAGTCAACATTAAAGCACCCATTAAAAAATATAGTCCATAATGTCCTATTTGAGCTGCAATCACTTGCCATTTGGGCATTGAACTTGGCAGACTAGGTTTGCCGTAACGATATCTAAGAACTATTCTCAAAAGAAATAAAAAGGTAATGATTAAACCCATCGTTGCGTGATCTTCTCGAGATTCTAATCGATCCCAAAGTTCCATTTCTCCACCAAATTTTTGGGCGATATTTAAATCCAACATGATGACAAAGGCCATAAGCCAATGTATCGTTTTTTGAATTATCTTATAATCCTCCACGATACTAGTTTAAAGCATGACAATCTTGTGCGTAGAGATAACTCAATATTGATGAATTATCAACATAACCCCAAATTCTACAGAAGCTTTTACCGTCTTGTTTTTTTCCAAATTCCAACTCTTTAACTTCCAAGCGGTAGATTACTTCATCAGTATTCTTTTTAATCACCTCATAGAAACCTTCCAGAAAGATTTCATGACCAATAACATCCACTGCATAAATCATATCCATGGTATCTGAAGTAACATGCATGAAATCTGCATCACCTTGCCAATAAGCGCCTTTGGGGACTTGATTGTCAGAGCAAGCACTGATAATCAAAAGAATGGTAAATAAGAATTTATTTCTTATCCTTTGTTCTGTAATCACCGAAATCCTTATCTCTTTTGGTTAAAGCTTCTTTTAGTCCAGAGGCTAGTTCTTTTAAATGTTCTTTCGTAGATCGACTGTGCATTGCTAAGGCTTGTAGTTCTGTTCCTGCTCTGATTCCATCTCTCATACCCATTATTTCCATTTGTCTATGTATTGATCGCTTATTTATAGCCTGAATGTCAGAAGGTACTTGCGCAACTTTATACGCAATTTTTTCAACTTCATGAGCTATAAGATCACTAGTGAAAGCCCTATTGGCAAAACCTTTCTCAGCTGCTTCAATTCCAGAAATTGATTCGCCTGTAAGCATCATCTCCATTGCATTCCTCATACCTAAAAGCCAAGGAAAGAATTGGTTGTCTGGAGGACTCATAGATCTTACGACCGGATAACCTATTTCTGCGTCTTCCGTTACATAAACAAGATCGCATGAAGCTGCTAATTCCGTCCCGCCGGCCAGACAATAACCATGAACTTCGGCAATAACAGGTGTAGATAGATCCCATATTTTAAAGGCACCTTCTACTACGTGTCTTGGCCAAAACCCATCTGATTTACTAGCATGGAAGGGAAGATCCTTGTTGTTATCGTAAGATAAGTCATAACCTGCACAAAAACATGAACCCCTACCAGCTATTATGATTGCTTTAACCTCAGGATCCTCATCAAAATCATACAAACAATCAAATAGTTCCTTTCTGAGAGGATTACACAATGCATTTCTCTTCTCCGGACGATTTAGATAGATACGCCTAACTGAAGACCCTAGCTCTTCACATTCTATAAATTCATATTTCATCTGATTCTTTACTTTACTCTGAAACTGGTTTTTTAACACTAATAGACGTCCCTTCTACTTTTACTTCAAATGTAAGTAAATCTTCAAATGCGGGGGGAGATTGAACAGATCCATCCGTTAAGTCGAATACTGCACCATGAACAGGACAAGAAATAAAATTTCCAGTTATTTGTCCTCCACATAAAGGAATGTCCGCATGAGAGCATTTATCTTCAATAGCAAAAAAACCTTCCTCGGTATTACAGATCAAGATATCAAATTTATCTAATTGAACTGATTGAGATTGATTGAGATCAATATCAGTAATATCTGCTACTTGAATGAATTCATTCTTCATTTTTCTACCGCCTTATTTACCTGAAACCCCATAAAAGAAATTAGTAAAGCAAACGGAAGTACTGCCCAAGTCACTGAAAGCACTGCTATGCCAGTACCAACCAAACCTCTTACAAACCAACCCCCAATAACATCACCAGATCTGGCAATAAAAGTATCTATAAAGACTGTAGATTTATACCTATCTTGCTGGGTAAGTCGAGTGTAAATTGACTCTCTAGTTGGTTTGTTCAGGCCATATTCAAAGATCCGTAGACTTATAACAACCATCATTACCGTTGTAATAGTTGGATATAAAGCATATGACATAAAGGCTATTGCAAACAAGACACCATAAATTGCAAGAATAGCTAAACTGCCAACCTTTCTTAATATATAGGAGGCAACAAATAGCTGCATTAAAAGAGTAAGAGGAGTAACAATTTGCTCAATACGAGCAAATAAAGCCGTCCTCTCACATGGGTCCTGGGACCAGTCTTGCACTATGCCTAAAGATATCATCCATGAAACCGTCATTAACATGGTAAAAAGAATGACATAGATACCTAAATTTCTTATTGCAGGATCATTAATAGTATTTTTTATAGCCTCAAGGCTCGAGCCACCTATTTCTTCAACTGGATTATTTTCTAAGTGACGAGGTTTAAATGATCGTGAAAAATAGATCGCAAACAATAAAGAGAAAATAGAAAAAATGATAAGAGACATTGGTCCTAAATCAGAAATAGAAGAATTCCCGCAAATTTCGGTAGAAAAATATCTTGCGACAGTGGAACCAAAAAAAGCGCCTAATGAACCCCCTGCACTAATAATTCCAAAGAATTTTTTAGAATCCGTGTGATCAAAAAAGTTAATCATAGTTACCCAGAATATAGATACCACAAAAAACGAATAAACATTTGCCCAGATATAGAATGCCCTTCCAGTCCAAATTCGGCCCTCATCTCCTGCAAATGACCACAAAAGCAAGAACATTAATAGATTAACTACAAAGAAAGAGTAGATATAGAGAATTATCTTATTCTGACTAACCCTAGATACAAGCCAAGCATAAATGGGATTAATGATTAGCATAGCTGCCATGACGCCCATTAATAGCCAAGGTAAATTATAGATACCCCCCTGAACTGCAAGTTCATTCCTGACTGGTCTTAATGCATACCAGGAAGCCAAAACAAAAAAGAAGAATAAGAATGCTTTGAATAAAATTAAAGCTTCGTTTTTATTAATTTTGGGAAAGAAACTAATTGAATGATTATTCATAAAGTCATTGTATTGTTGCAATTATAATCTTTCATGTAACGAGATAAATTTTTATAATTTAATTATGGTCGCTCAACCTTTTGTAATATTTGGAACATCTCATATCTTTACATTATTGTCTATTATAGCAATTGCTTTTCTTATACCTGTAAGCATTAAGAACAGAAAATATGAGGATAAAATTTTTATCGCAAAAATCATTGGATTCTTAGCAATATTACTTGAATTAATTAAACCTTTCATATGGCACTATTCTATGGAATTTGCATGGATAGAATTAATTCCAATACATATGTGCAATTTATCTACTTTCTTTATAGGTATTTTCTTATTGACAGAAAAAAGATTATTTTTTGAAGTTTCTTTTTTTTGGGGAATAGGCGGAGGACTAAATGCATTATTAACTCCAGATATCCCTAACAATTTTCCCGATCCCCAATTTATTCTTTTTTTTATAGGGCACGGTTTTTTAATGATAGCAATTGCATATGCCTCTATAAGTTTAAAAAATAGACCCACTTTAAAGTCAGTAAAAAATGGAATTTACTTTTCTTTAATGTCACTCCCAGTGATTTACATCATTAATGAATTACTAGGACCTGAGGTTAATTACTGGTATTTAGCTTCTAAACCTGAGGGAGACAGTATTTTTAACTTACTTCCAGATCCACCAATGCACATTCCTGCTCTTATAATTATTGGAGTAATGCTCTTCTTTGCAATCTATTCTCCGTATTGGCTATTCGATCGGTTTAAGAAGGGAGGTGTTGAATAAGCAAAGTTGGGATATTGTGAGTATTTGATTTTACTGTTGCAACCAAGGTGTTGGGTTTTCTTCCTTCTATGACCGGAGTTATATCAAATCCTTCTTTACGCAACCTGTCATAAGTTTGTTTAATATCTTGCACATCCCAGGCCAAACCCCAAAGCTTGTCTTTTGGAATCAAGCCATCTTCTTTTGCTATTACCTCTATTGTTGTCTTATTTAATCTAAAAAATAGCATTCTCCCTCCCCATTTCTCTACAGTTTGGTCAAGAGCTAATCTTATTCCGAATACTTCTTTATACGTTTTGATAAAGCCATCAGCATCATTTGTATTTATCACGACATGATCTAATTTATTAACAGCTGAATCAGGGATATTTTGAGGAGGAGATAAATGACCTTCTGTATGTTGAATGATGAATGAGAACATTCCTCTTGTTAGTTCTTGAGGCAAAAAGAGATTTTTCCAGCTTCTTATTTTTCCACTCTCAAAGTCTTCACCTTCTCCCTCTGACATATGAGTTGAGTTATAGCCGCTAGCAGTAATATGTTCTTTTATCTGGCCGATATCATCGGTTCCCAGCACAAGTCCAGCCAAGCCCTCTCCATTTTCACTTAAAGTCCTTTCCACTAGATCTGCTCCAATTCCTTTGCCATTAGTAGCCAGAAGTTCAAGGTAGATATTGCTAAAGTTATAAAGTGAATTGATTGTTCCCAATTCTTTATGCTCACCTCTCCAAACAGGTTGATTGCCAAATAGCTTAGTGTAGTTACTTTCAGCTTCTTCGATATCTTTTACAGCAACAATTAAATGATCAAGTCTTTTTATCATCTTGCTTTCCTTTAATGAATTTTGATTTTACTAAATTGTAGTAATATTTAATTTTATTAACTATTTCTGGACCGGCTAAATAGATACCTGCCAATAAAAAACCCCAACTTAATAAATAAACTAAAATTGGATAGATGATTCTTTCGTTTGAGGAAAGGTCAGAGTCAGCTGCTAACGCAATCATGACTCCGTAACATAAATAATTTAATACTAAAAAAATTACGCCTAAAAGGCGCTTTAATATAGAAATTACCAAATTAGAATTTTTCATCCTGTCTATTCTAAAATATTTATACAATAGAGAGGATAATTAAGTAATATTAAACAATGTATAAGAACCCTATCCCTTTTCTAATTTTTTTTGTTTTAAGTTGTACAAACCAGGATGATAATATGAACCCATTTCTATCAGAATACGTAACCCCATTTCAAATACCGCCTTTTGAAAAAATTGAATTTAAGCATTATGAACCTGCCTTCTCAATTGGAATGAAGGAACAACAAGATGAGATAAATGACATAACCTCAAATACATCTGAACCAACCTTTGCAAACACAATAGAAGCACTCGAAAGGTCTGGGAATACATTAGACAGAGTCTCTAATGTATTTTTTAATCTGGTGGGCTCAAATACTAACGACGATATGGATGCTTTAGCGGTGAAGATTAGCCCTCAATTATCTAGCCATAATGATAAAATTCTTCTCAATAAATCTCTCTTTTCAAGAATAGAAAGACTTGTAAATAAAAAATCTTCTTTAGATCTATCTACCGAACAGTCGAGATTATTAGATGAAACTTACAAAAGGTTTCAAAGATCTGGAGCAAATTTAGATGAGGTTTCTATGGAGAGATTAACGGCTATTAATAGCTCTTTGTCTTCTCTATCAGTTCAATTTGATCAAAATGTATTAAAGGAAACTAATGGCTATAGCATGGTTATTGATAATGCTGAAGATCTAGACGGCTTACCAGATGAAGAGATCAGACAAGCGGCCTTGTTAGCAGAATCAGAAGGAGAAAAAGGTAAATGGGTTTTTAAACCCACCCGAGTAAGCATGTACCCTTTTTTGACTTATGCTACTCAAAGAGACCTTAGAGAAGAGCTTTATAACTCCTATATTCAAAGAGGTGACAATGATAATGAATTTGATAATAAGGCCATCATTGCCAAGATGATAGGATTACGAAAAGAAAAAGCTGCTCTAATGGGTTTTGATAGCCATTCCGAATATGTCCTTGATAATACAATGGCTAAAACTCCAGAAAATGTGAATGAACTTCTTAAAACTATCTGGGAACCTGGCATTGAAAAAGCTAAAGGCGAAGTCAAAGCTTTACAAGATTTAATCTCAAGTGAAGGTGGAAATTTTAAACTTGCTGCATGGGATTGGTGGCATTACTCCGAGAAATTAAGACAAGAGAAATTTGATTTCAAAGAAGAAGAAGTTAAACCTTATTTTAGTGAAGATAAAGTCTTACAAGGTGCCTTTGAAGTAGCTAATAAATTATTCGATATCACATTTGAAGAAAGTGCTGATCTTCCAAAATATAGAGATAATATCAAGACTTTTATTGTCAAAGATAAAAGTGAAAAGACAATAGGAATTTTTTATACAGACTATACTTTAAGACCTAATAAGGGCGGTGGCGCCTGGATGAGTACCTTCCGTGATCAAAGTAAATTTGATGGAGAGATCATTCCGTTAGTTGTTAATGTCTGCAACTTTCCTCCAGTAAATGCTGATGGAGTATCACTGCTATCTTTTGAACAAGTTGAGACTCTATTTCATGAATTTGGGCATGGACTACATGGGCTTTTATCTGAAGCACAGTATCCTAGTCTATCTGGGACTTCTGTCACCAGAGATTATGTTGAGTTTCCTTCTCAAATGATGGAAAACTGGGCTAGAGAACCAGAAGTTATCAAAACTTTTGCTCAACATTATCAAACTGGAGAAACCATACCCGATGAACTATTAGAAAAAATATCAGCAGCTGGTACCTTTAATGAAGGATTTGCAACTACTGAATACGTAGCTGCGGCGCACTTAGATATGGCGTATCACACCAATCTAGATGAAATTAAAGATATTGATAAATTTGAAGACAATGCTCTCAGTGACCTAGGTTTAATACCTGAGATCGAGACTAGATATCGAAGTACTTACTTCGGTCATATATTCGCAGGAGGCTACTCTTCAGGATATTACAGTTATTTATGGACGGAAGTATTAGAAGCTGACGCATTTGAAGCTTTTAAAGAAAAAGGTCTTTTTGACAAAGAAACAGCAGATAAACTAAAAAAATATGTTTATTCGTCAGGCAATACGGATGATCTGATGACTCAATATGTCAGATTTAGAGGTAAAGAACCTGTAATTGAACCACTGCTTAAAAAGAGAGGATTAAACTAACTTGAAACCTCCAATCCATCAGCCCTATATTGGAGGTAAAGGTGGAGTAGATATTGGTTTAAGGCCTATTGAAGAAAAAGCCTGGCTTGAAGTAGATGATAAATTTAACGAAGAAATACTGCTTAAAAAGAATTTATTTAAACACAGAAAGGCAGAAGTTTTCATTTCTTCTCATTTATCAAGAAATATTCAACAAGACACTCTAAATAAAATTCTGGGGTATATGGATAAGTTTTATCCAAGTTCTTACAATATTCAGTCAGAGTATGTCGAAGTTTTTCAAAGCGGTGATGTGTATAAATATGATGATTTTGAAAATCCTCTAGAACTTGCTTCATTGATTGTTCAAGAAGATTTAGTCCTTATGCATCCTGAAGAGAATATCTTTAAACTAGAGGCGGCATCATTGTGTGCCCCTACTAGATGGTCACTACAAGAAAAATTTCAACAATCTCTATCAGATATACATGCTGGAGTGCCAGGTTATAAGCAAAAAATAGATTCAAGGGTAAATAAGATTTTCTTAAATCTGCCACCAAATAGAATTTTTGAGAGATTTAATTGGTCTATCTTCGATAGCCCTAAACTTTTCCAACCAATTAGTAGCAAGTCCCTAGTTGAAATAGAAAATATTGAACCTGAAAGTCTTTATTTAAGGGTAGAAAGACAAACGATCAGACTTCTAGACAACCATAAGACAGTTCTATTCACTGTTCGAGTTCACAGTGATCCCATAACTTCAATATTGAGTAATAAACAGTCAATAATAGATCTCTTGAAGGCAATACAGAATCTAGGTGATGACATGAAAAACTATAAAGTTATCAAACCATTTGAATCTAATTTAAAGCAATGGCTAAAGTCAAAAATAGAACATGAATGATTGGTGGAAGGAAGCTGTAATCTATCAAATTTATCCAAGGTCGTTTCTAGATACTTCTGGAAATGGCATCGGTGACTTAGGCGGTATATCAAAAAAACTTCAGTACGTAGCAGATTTAGGTGTAGATGCTATATGGCTATCTCCTATTTTTTCATCACCTATGAAAGATATGGGTTATGACGTAAGTGACTATAAATCTATAGATCCATTGTTTGGTACCATGGAAGACTTTGATTTTCTAATTTCCACTGCCCATGATAAGAATCTTAAAGTTATTATTGACCAGGTCTTATCTCATAGCTCAGACCAATTAGAGACATTTCAAGAGAGCAAAAACAACAAAAGCTCTACTAAATCAGACTGGTATGTTTGGGCTGACCCAAATGCAGACGGCTCACCTCCGAATAACTGGCTATCTGTCTTTGGGGGTTCGGCATGGGAATGGGAACCTATACGGGGTCAGTATTATTTCCATAACTTTCTTCCCTCTCAACCAGACTTCAACTTCCATAACGAAGAAGTTCAAGATTTCTTATTGGATGTAGTGAAATTTTGGCTAGAGAAAGGGGTTGATGGGTTCAGGCTAGATACAGTTAATTATTATTTCCATGATAAAAAATTAAGAAATAACCCACAAAGTCCAATAGAGTTTAAGCAGCCCCCTGTAAACCCCTATTACATGCAAAATCAGATTTTTTCTATTAACCAAGATGAAAACTTAGTATTTTTAAATAAATTCAGAATGTTATTAGATAGTTTCTCAGAAAAAACTTCCGTAGGTGAAGTTGGCGATTCACATAGAGCTATTGAGATAATGAAAAATTACACTAGCGAGTCAAGATTGCATATGGCTTATAGCTTCGAGTTGTTGGGTAATAAATTTTCGTCATCTCATATAAAAAAGACATTAGAGGAATTTCATGATTCTGAAAATAATGGAAACTGGCCTTGTTGGAGTTTTTCTAACCATGATGTAACCAGACATTTGTCTAGATGGGACCAAAATGAAAGTGAAGAATTTGCTAAGCTTACAGGAGCATTGCTTCTCTCTCTTAGAGGCACGCCTTGCTTGTATCAAGGTGAAGAATTAGGTCAGGTTGAAACAGATTTAGAGTTTGAAGAACTTACGGATCCGCCGGGAATTCGTTTTTGGCCATTAAACAAAGGTAGAGATGGGTGCAGAACTCCAATGACATGGGATCATCAATTAAATAATGCTGGTTTTACAGAAGGACAACCTTGGCTTCCTGTGAAGAACAAACAACAAGATAGATCTGTAACTGTTCAAGAGAATAATGATGAATCAGTCTTAAATCTTTATAAAAAATTGATAGAATTTAGAAAGGAAAATGAGCCATTAGTTAAAGGAAATCAGGTCTTCATTCATGATGAAAAAAATATTCTCGTATTTCTTAGAGAATATAAATCATCCCAAGCTTTGTGTGTTTTTAATCTGAATGACAAAAAACATATTATTAATACAAAATCTGAAATCAAACCTCTTAAAGACTTGTCGTTCAATGCAGAGTTGAACAAAAATCAGATTGAATTAAATAAATTTGGATTTATGATTATCATAACTTCAGATTTAAAAGAGCAGCAATTAGTAAATGATATTAATCTTTACTAATATTACATAAGTTACTGATTAAATTGAATTTTAAATTATAAAATAAGGATAAAAATGGAAATAAAGGGAACTTGCGAAGATAATTTTTTAGAGGTGAAGGAGTTATTTAAATCCTTACATGAATCAGATAGAGAAGTTGGATCTTCCTTTTCGGTATATAAAGATGGTCTGCCGCTAATAGATATCTGGGGAGGATTTAAAAATCTAGATGAAACAGAGATATGGAATAGAGATACTCTCGCTACGGTCTGGTCTACAACCAAAGGAATAGCAGCAATTACGATAGCTTACGCATTTGAAAAAGGTCTTATAGATTATGAAGAGAAAGTCTCTAAGTATTGGCCTGAGTTTGGGTGTAATGGTAAGGAAGATATTACGGTAGGCATGCTCCTATCTCACCAAGCAGGAATATGTGGCTCAAAGACAAATAATGCAGAAGATTATTATTCTCAAAGCACTATGGCAAATGAATTGGCCAATATGAAGCCTATATGGGAACCAGGAACAGCATCTGGATATCATTCTATGACATATGGCTGGTTAACATCTGAACTTATAATCAGGGTAACCGGTAAGACTTTAGGTGAATATTTTAGAGAAGAGATTGGAGATCCTAATGAGATAGACTTTCATATAGGTCTGCCAGAATCTGAAGAAGATAGAGTTGCTGAAATGATCCCTTTCCCTAAGGAAAATAATCAAGTAAGTACAAAACTAAATAAAGCACAAATGGCTTCAGGCAGTGGTCCTAATCTATTAAAGCATCAAAATAGCAGAGAATGGAGGGCAGCAGAAATACCTTCTGCGAACGGTCAAGGCTGTGCTTCAGCAATAGCAAAACTCTATAGTCTTGTGGTTACAGACGATATATCTTTAAAGATTCTGAATGATTCAACTATAGCAACCATGACCGCAGAAAGAATCACTAATAGAGACTTAGTGTTGGATGTAGTAACTAGATGGGGTTCTGGATTTATTATGAATATGCATAAGGTGATATACGGGCCCACAGAATCTGCATTTGGCCATTCTGGCTGGGGCGGATCTTGTGGTTTCGGAGATCCAGTAAATAATATAGGAATTTCTTACGTAATGAACAATATGAAAAATAACTTTGCAGCTGATGGGAGGTCCCTAGAGCTCATTAACAAGACTTATGAATGCATGAAAGGAGATAATTGAAATGGATAGATTAAAAGATAAAGTAGCCTTAATAACCGGTGGAACAAGTGGCATAGGAGCGGAAACAGCAAGATTATTTATCAAAGAAGGTGCAAGAGTAGTCATATCAGGAAGATCTGAAGAGAAAGGAGCAAATCTTGCAACAGAATTAGGAGAAAATGCTTCATATATTATGTCGGATATAACTAAAGAAGAAGATATAGAAAAGGCTATCAACTTTACAACAGACTCATTAGGTAAACTTGACATTCTCTTTAGTAATGCTGGAGGTCCTGTAGGTGCCGGTCTAGAGAAAATTACCCAAAAAGATATTGATTATGGAGTTCATCTTCTACTGGCAAGTGTAATACTAGGTACTCGTTATGCAATAGAGCCCATGAGGAAGAATGGAGGAGGATGTATCATCAATAACTCTAGTATTGCAGGGATAAGATACAGACAAGGTGATCCTCTTTATTCAGCTTTAAAAGCAGGCGTAACTCACTTTACAAAAATGTCGGGCGTAGAGCTTGGCCAAGATAATATTAGAGTGAATGCAATCTCTCCAGGTGCTATAGCTACTCCAATCTTCTGGGGTGGATCCGGAGTTTCCAATACATTAACTAAAGAAGAAAATGATAGAAAATTAGAAAAATTACAAAATAATTTAGCAAGTGCAGTACCTCTTAAGAGATCGGGTTTAGCATCTGATATTGCGGAAGCAGCTCTTTATCTCGCAAGTGACGCCGGAAGCTTTGTAAGTTGCCAGGATATTGTTGTAGATGGCGGAAGAACGGCAATGTTTAACGAGAACCTATAAAACAGAAGAAATGTGAGCTTAGATTTTTTAGATTCATATCCTGGGAAGGGATGGGTGAAATCTTACCAAGCTCACTTTCAACCTACTTCCTTGTAGGACAGCCATCCATGATGAAAGTAAGATAAACTAACCGAGAAATTCTGCAATCAATATAGAAACTAAAAGTTACGACTATAAAACTAACCTTTTTTTATTTTATCTTTAGTGTCAACATTAGGTAATTGGTCTTCTCCGAAAATAGCCTTTGCTGATCTTGCGAATAATGTAATAAATTTATTAATTGAATCAAGCCACTCCTTTTTCATACTGGCACTGGTTAATTCCTTATTGATGTCTTCGGTAGATCGAGCACTTATAAAGCTAGCAGATTCAAGCATTCGATTTCGTCTCATCATAAAGCAATAATCGCCAACTTCCTGAAGTATTGATTCATTAAAAGAGTACATAGTTACTCGTTTATCATTTTCAGATTTATAAGCTTCAATATAACCTAATTTTAACCCTTCTCTAATTGTGGCTTTAATAGAATCTATTTTCAGTCTTTGAGATCCAATCTTTTCTGTCTGAGTTAAATCCGTATAACTCACCATTGTCTCATCACCGAACTTCCATAAGAAAGTTTGGAACATAGAATAGCGAGTAGCATTTCCTAAAAACCAAATATACCAATCTTTATCAATGTAATAATGCTGACCAGTGGATGCATAATGTGAGAACTCCCCTGCCGCCAAAGATCTCAATTCTGAATCTGACCAATGTCTTGTATTTTTCAATTTTATTTTGTGGTGTGTTACTTAACTATAACAGTAAATTAGAATACATTTCAATTAATATTAATCTACTATTGCTATATTATGATTCTTTTAAAAGGGGATTTTATTGAACGCATATAGACTGTTATTTTTCCTTACACTTCTCAATTTACTTAATTTTGTAGACAGACAGCTTATTGCTAGTTTTTCTAATTTTATTGTTCCAGATTTAGGATTAACTGATACTCAATATGGCTTTCTAACTACAGTTCCCTTCATCATATTTTATTCAGTAGCGGGTCTTTTCATGGGTGTACTCGCTGATATGGTCAACAGACCCAAGCTCATTGCGTTTGGTGTGGTCATATGGAGTGTATTTACTGCTCTAACAGGAGCTGCTAAAGGCTTTGTAACTATGGCACTACCGAGAATGTTTATAGGAGTGGGTGAATCAATATTGACTCCCACATCAATGTCCCTCTTATCGGATTCTTTTCCAGCCAAAAGAATGGGTTTTGCTGCGGGTTTTTACTATATGGGTGTCCCTATTGGTGTGGGGGTTAGTTTATTGATAGCCGGTTATCTTGGAGAATCTTTAGGATGGAGAAACTGTTTCTATTTATTAGGGGCAATTGGGTTAGTCTTAGGGCTATGTACCCTGCTCTTTAAGGACAGGAAAAGAAAAAGTGATACAGATGGGCAAAAAAAGAAAACAGTCTCAAAAGAAAGCACAATAGAGATAATTAACACGCTTATTCTGGCTCTAAAAACATCTTCAGCTCTAAGATTTACCATTTTAGCTGGTGTGTTCTACCATATCGTTTTAGGTGCATCAGGCTTCGAACAATTATGGTTAGTCCAAGAAAGAGGATTTGAAAGATCAGAAATTGCACAGTTAGTAGGATGGATAGGAGTATTTGCTGGTCTTGCGGGCAATTTGATAGGAGGAATACTTAGTGATTGGTGGCAAGAAAATACCAGTCAAGGTAGGCCCATGTTTTTGTTTTGGTTAGCCTTGTTAACTCTACCAATAGGCATCTACTATAGATTTGTTGAACCTGGTTCGTTGGTCTTTTGGATAGGAATAGTCATAGGATACTTTCAACTAGGGTGTTTTTTTGGACCAACCTTCTCTACTGTCCAAGAATTAGTTCCGGATAATATCAAAGCGACTGTTGTGTCATTCTATATACTAACTCTTAATTTAATTGGTCTAACAATAGGCTCACTGGGCGGAGGGTTCTGTGCTGATTTATTAAGGTCTTCGGGTTCAACTGAGCCTTATACTATTATGCTGGTCATATTTTCAGTAATTAGCATAGTATCAATACCCTGCTATTACTTAGCTGGCATCAAATACAAAGCAGACAAGTCAATTTTAGAAAATACATTTAAACAAGGATAAATTTATGAGTAATGATGATTTATATATTGAACAAATATTAGTAGGCCCAATGGAAAATTTTGTTTACCTAATTGGTTCAAAAAGTACCAGAGAAGTAGCGTTAATTGATCCGGCTTGGGATATAGATGGTCTTTTAGATCATATCAATAAAAGAGATTTAAAACTTTCTTCAGTGCTAGTAACACACTATCACCCTGACCATGTAGGTGGTGGAATGGGCGGACAATCCATAGAGGGAGTTGCTGAGATATTAGAGAAAGAACCTGTAAAAATATTCGTAAATAAACATGAAGCTGAGGGAATGAAAAAAGTTACGGGTATATCTGATATAGATATGAATATTGTAGATTCTGGAGACCATCTTCAAATCGGTGGAAATGATATAGAGTTCTTGCACACACCTGGTCATACGCCTGGCTCTCAGTGTTTTAAAGTCAATGATAATTTAGTTTCAGGAGATACTTTATTTGTGCAAGGGTGTGGAAGAGTAGATTTACCAGGTTCAAATTCCGAAGATATGTTTCATAGCCTTAGAAAGCTCTCAGCTTTACCTGATGAAACTATTCTTTATCCTGGACATCATTACAGTCCACAAGAACATGAGACCATGGGAAAAGTTAAAGAGATAAACAGTTATCTCAGAATTGAAGAAATTGAACTGTGGAAGCAAATTATGTAACTTGCTTATTCCCTACTCTCTTTATAATTATTTAATAGACCCCTAAAATTAAGAATCAGCCATAAAGGTGTTACGGCTAATATCCACCACAACTCTGTAACAATTAATAAATATATTCCAGGGATATTGACTAAGATAAATACCAAAAATCCATACATCCTTGTTTTAGCACTTAGGCTAGTTAATAAAAGAGTACCCCATAAAGAAAGTCCTTGGTCAGCAAATTGAGCAAGGTTAAATAAATTGATATCGAACATAGAAACACCTTAAAAAACTGGAGCGGGTAGTCGGAATCGAACCGACATCATCAGCTTGGAAGGCTGAGGTAATAAGCCATTATACGATACCCGCTTATTGGGCTAGCATTATACATAAAAACACAAAAAATTAGATTAGGTTCTTAAGGAAAGATTAATGGACCCATTTAAGACTGAGCAATCATCTAATT
>JADHSF010000042.1 GCA_016777005.1 SAR86 cluster bacterium
TCCTCTAGGACAAGAAATAGTTACTGAATATACTATGGGCAGTTCTATCGAAGTACCTTTACATGATGGATCTCTATTAGCCTTAGAAAAACTATCTCAAGATTACGATCCAGCAGATAAAATTCAAGCTATTCAAAATATACAAGAGTCTCAAAGAGATGGAAAAGTTTTAACTGGATTGCTCTATGCTGACCCTAAAGCAAAGGATTTAAAAGAAATTTTGAATGTTTCAGACAAGCCTTTAAATACAATGGGTAAAAATGATCTTTGCCCTGGGGCTGAAAAATTAGAAGGTATAAATTCTGGACTTAGATAGTATTTAAATAACGCCTAATCTCTTTGCCATTATTTGATAAGACTCAACTACATCACCCAAACCTTGCCTAAATCGATCTTTATCTAATTTTTCTCGTGTTTCTTCATCCCATACTCTACATCCATCTGGAGTAAATTCATCGCCTAGTAGAAGCTTTCCTTTGTGGTCTCCAAATTCTAGTTTATAGTCAACAAGAATCATTCCAGCATTTAAAAATAGCTTCTTAAGTGCAGTATTGACTTCGAAAGTCAGAATTTGCATCTGCTCAACCTGCTCTTCTGTTGCCCAGCCAAATGCTTTTATATGGTATTCATTTATCATTGGGTCCCCAAGAGCATCATCTTTGTAAAAAAATTCAAATGTAGGAGGATTTATATCTATTCCCTCTTCTAGGCCCAATCTTTTACAAATACTACCTGCGGCTACATTTCTAACAACACACTCTACAGGAGCCATATCTAGTCTCTTTACTAAACTGTCAGTTTCATTGAGTAATTCTACAAAGTGAGTAGAGATGGATTCACTTTCTAAGTATTCCATAATAAATGCATTAAATTTATTATTGATAGTCCCTTTTCCTTCTAAACTTTCTATCTTTTTTCCGTCAAAAGCAGATGTGTCGTCGCTGTAGTGCATGATGAGGAAATCTTCTTCATTGGTTTCATATAGAGATTTAGCTTTTCCAGTAGTGATTAATTCACCTTTTTTAATATTTTTCATAACGATTAAGATAAAGATTGGTTAATTTCAGAAAGGAGCTCTCGCTCAAAAGCTTTGGCTTCCTCTCCCTGTGCAATTATTGTTACGGTGCAAGTCTTCTCATTGATTTCTTTGACAAGTATTCTATATTCACCCGTGAAGGAGTCACCAGAAAACATTCTTCTAACAAAGCCCTTTTGTTCTTCTCTAGAAAAATTGACATAGAAAACGCCCTCTTCCCTATCTAGATCATTTACATCTATGAGGGCTTCTTTCAGAGCACGGTCAACCGCTGCCCAAGCTCTAGCATATTCTAAATTTAATTCGATGAAATTTGATTTGTTTTCATCTTGTTTCAGTGAGGCCTTCTGTCCATAATTCAAATTAAGGGCTACTAAAGAAGTTCCGCCACTAGGTGGTGTCGAAGCGAAATAATCTAACACCTTACGCATTGTTTCTTCTTCAAGATTGCCTTCTCCTTGAACTCTTATCCACTGATCATCTATCTTTGTGATATGAGAAATAAATATCTCTGAACTTGCTTGCCTAATTCCATGTTCAACTTTCATCACTAGTTTAGTTTCTTCACCTGTATTACCTAAATTATCACTTTCAATAATGCCAGATGTTGGGTCCGTTTTTGCTAACCCATATCCGCTGGTTACCCAAAAATCATTCATCATGGGCCATGCACTGCTAGGCAGAGTTTCAACATACACCCATCTTATTTCGCCTAATTTGTGCATCCTAACTTCATTAGAAGTTCCAGAAGAAAAGACCTGTTGGGGTAAGGGAATATCATACTCAGATATAGTATTTTCAGAGGGTATTGAGTTTATTGGATAAAAATCAATTATAGGACGGGTATCCAAATCTTCAGGCAATGTTAATGACTTTTCTTGTTTCTCTTTCAAGTAATCATTTTTATGATCAGTAAGAAAATAACTACAGGAGCTTATAAAATGAGATACAAATATTATTGCTATCAGTCTTTTCATGGTTAGTTTAATAAGTTTAATTCTTTTAATATATTCTCAGCTTTCTCATGAAAGTCTGGACTTAGTTCTGTTAAAGGAAGCCTAATCCCTTCGGTTATTCTACCTATACGATTCAGCATCCATTTTATCGGAATTGGATTTGATTCGATAAATAAAATTTCGTTCAATTTAATTAATGTTCTGTCTAATTCAAGAGCAGCTTCAACTTCTCCTTTGAAGCAAAGACTGCAGATATCTGCAATTGCTTTTGGAACTATATTTGCTGTAACTGAAATGGTTCCTGAGCCACCATTCAATAAGAATTGGGTGGCAGTAGGATCATCTCCTGAATAAAAAAAGAAATTTTCTTTTTGTTCAGGAGTTAAATGTCTTAGCATTTCATTAAGTCTACTCAAATCACCTGTAGCATCCTTTAATCCAACAATATTTTCATGCCCGACCAACCTAAGTACAGTGCTATTCTGTAAGTCACAACCAGTTCTTGAAGGTACGTTATAGAGAATCTGTGGAAGATTAACCTCATCAGCTATCAACATATAGTGCTTATAGAGTCCTTCTTGAGTGGGTTTATTGTAGTATGGAGTTACCAAAAGTGAGGCGTTTGCTCCAGCAGATTTTGCGGAATTAGTTAAATAGATTGCTTCTTTGGTTGAGTTAGCACCAGTCCCGGCAATAATTTCGATTCTACCGTTTGAAATATCGACAGATCTCTCGATAAGCTGCACATGTTCAGAAACATCTAGCGTGGCAGATTCACCTGTTGTACCTACAACAACTAGCCCAGTAGTATTAGAGCTTATGTGCCATTCAATTAAATCCTTGAGACTCTCCCAATTGATTTCTCCATCTGAATCCATTGGAGTAACGAGAGCGACTACCGAACCTTTTAGATTAAACATTAATTTTTTTTTGTCTCAATGTTAGAATCATAGCATTATAGATTGTTTCTAACGGAGGAGATATGCCAACACTTAAATTAAATAATAAAGCCCCAATATTCAAAGGCGAATGTACAGGCAATAAAACTATTAGCCTCTCAGATCTTAAAGGGAAAAATGTAGTTCTCTATTTTTATCCAAAAGATAGTACTCCTGGTTGCACCACAGAAGGACAGGACTTTAGAGATCTAAAAGGTCAATTCACCAGATCGAATACAATAATCTTTGGATTATCAAGGGAGTCAATAAAATCACATGAGAAATTTAAGAAGAATGAAAATTTCAACTTTGATTTGATCTCAGATCCGGATGAAAAAATTTGCAAGCAATATGATGTTATCAAAGAAAAAAGCATGTACGGCAAAAAATATATGGGCATAGAAAGAAGTACTTTTCTTATCGATTCAAAAGGCAAGTTGGCAGGTGAGTGGAGAAAAGTGAAAGTAACAGGTCATGCAAGAGAAGTGTTGGAAGCCGCAAAAGTGTTAAATAGCTAGTTTACAGGTTCTGGCCAGGAGTTAATTATTGCTTTAATAAAAGTAGCTAGTGGAATAGCAAAAAATAAGCCCCAAAAGCCCCATATTCCTCCAAAGAAAAGTACTGCAATAATTATTACTACAGGATGAAGGTTGTTCCTGTTTGAGAAAAGTATAGGAACTAAAACGTTACCATCAAGAATCTGGATTAATAGATATAGACTTAGCAGCCAGTAAAAGTTTTCAGCTAGACCCCATTCGTATAGTCCAATCAAAACTACTGGAATAGTAACCAAAATAGCTCCAAATATTGGAATGATGACTGAAAGTCCTACTAAAATTGCTATTAGAACCGCATAAGGAAGGCCAAGAATAGCAAATAAAGCATAAGAAGCTGAAGCTACAATTATCATTTCTAAAAACTTTCCAGTTACATAATTGAATAATTGATCATTCATTTCAGAAAATACAGACTGCATGAACCCATTCTCTTTAGGAAGAATAAATGCTGCAATAGGTAGAAGTTCATTTTTGTCTTTTAAGAAAAAGAAGACCATCAGAGGAATCATGATTGCATAAAGAATGGCATTAAACATTAAAGTAATTGTCCCTGCCAATTGACCAAGCGCCGAACTTAATAAGGAGTTAATTTGGTTAGTTAGATTTGCAAATATCAGGTCAAGATCTTCTTGAGAGAAATAATTATTCATTTCAACAAGGGTTGATTGAAAGGAACTAACAATACTTGGTAAATTCTGTAAAAGATTATTGATTTGAGTGCCTATTGAAGGCAATGCAGTAAATAAACTTAAATAAAATCCAAAAAAAACAATTAATGTAATGGCCAATGAAACCTTTTGAGAAACTTGCATCTTTAACAGTACTCTCATGAGGCCATTTAATAAAAAAGCTATAACTATGCTTATAATTACTGGCAAGAGTACATTGCCAAAGAAGATGACAAACAGGAAAGAAAAAGCCAATAATATAGCAAAGTATATAGACTCCTCACTTGAGAAGAATCTGTTTACGAATTTTTCGAATAAACTTTGCATATTAAGTATGGAACTAAGTAATTTTTAGATAATCTAATGAATTCATTTAATATAGTAACCAGTTTCTCCAAAAAGAAATAGTATGAGTAGTATTATATCCAAATTCAAATTTTACGGTCTTTTCTTGTTCGTAAGCTTAACGCTTCATTCAGAGGAAGAGTTACCAGTAATAGGTGATGCTTCATCTTCTGTTATATCAATTGCTTCTGAATACAACCTAGGCAGGTTATATATGGCCCAGCTAAGAAGAACCTTGCCAGGTTATGTGGATCCTGTTGCCCAAGACTATGCGGAACACTTGGTTTACAGATTATCAGAATTTAGCGAACTAACTGATAGAAGACTAGAAGTAGCTCTAATCAATGAAAAATCCATAAATGCCTTTGCTGCTCCTGGCGGAATTATAGGTATCAATGCAGGACTAATCTTTCATGCGAACACTGAAGGTGAACTCGCATCTGTTTTATCTCACGAACTTGCGCACCTGAGCCAAAGACATTTTGCAAGAAGAATGCAAAGACAAAAAGACAGAAGTCTTGCGAATTCTCTTATGATCTTAGGAAGCATTGCTCTCGCTGGCGCTACCAGCAATCCCAATGCTTTAGTAGTCGGCCAACAAGCCATAGCGCAGCAGAATCTTTCATTTAGTAGAGGTGATGAACAAGAAGCGGATAGAATTGGTTTTAAAAATCTAATATCTGCAGGTTTTGATCCCAATAGTACAACTTATATGTTTGAGAAGTTGCAATCACTAAGCAGATTATCTGGATCAAATGAATTGGAATTTCTTAGATCTCATCCCTTAACAAAAAATAGAATAGCAGATGCTCAATCTAGGGCCCAAGGATTTGAAAGAAAAAACTATAGAAACGCCCTAGATTATGATCTTATAAGACAAAGAACTATAGTGCATTTTTCTGAAATACCAAGACAAGCGGTTACTATCTTTGAGAAGGAAGTCAATGAAGCTAAAACTACAAAAGAAAAGATTAGAGCTAACTATGGACTTGCTTTAGCTTACTCAAAGGATAATAGACATACAAAGGCATTGGAAAAATTAAGAGAAGCTTTGGATGATGATAGTGAAAATTTGATACTCCAAATAGGTCTATTAGAGTTACATATAGCGGCTGAAAATTACTTTGAAGCAGAAGCATTAGCGTCCTCTCTACTTAGTACAAATCCTAATAACTACCCCATAACAATGTTTTACAATAAAGTTTTAATGAATAAGGGTGAATATGAGCTAGGTGAAGAAATACTCAGGAAACTTACTTTGGTAAGGCCTGATGATCCAGAAGTATGGTACTGGCTAGCTGAGGTCCAAGGTTTAGATAAGAATCTTATCGGACTCCATCTCTCTAGAGCAGAATATTTTTTTCTTACCGGTAACTATGAGACTTCAATAAAGCATTTAAGAATGGCCATGGAACTGACGGGAAATAATTATGAGCTTACAGAGTCAATTCACAATAAAATAGAGAGGTCTCACAAGTCGATAGAAGCACTTAAATCAGTCTCTTAACCTGGAGGCCAAGAAAATTCTCTTTCAGCCAATAAATGAATATGTAAATGAAAGACAGTTTGTTGTGCCCCTGCTCCATTATTAACAACCAACCTAAAAGCATTTTCTATTCCTAGTTCTTTGGCAACCTTTCCTGCTACAAGGAAAAGATGCCCTAATAAGTCTTGATCTTCTTCATTTGCATTTGATATTTTTTCTATATGTTTTTTTGGAATTATTAAAAGATGAGTTGGAGCTACAGGATTAATATCTCTAAAAACTAAAGATTTTTCATCTTCATAAATGATATCCGCATTAATCTCCTTATTAATGATTTTTTGAAAAATTGTATTAGTCAAAACTTAAAGCTCCTTAGCATCATCATACTGGATTATCGCACCATTATGAGTTTCAGAACTTTCCTTAAGCAGCACTTCATATCCATCAACAAATGATATCTCTTTGATACCATCGATGTGCATAGACTTTTCTTTAAATTCAGCAAAGGATTGGGTTTTAATTTTTGCATCCTTTGG
>JADHSF010000043.1 GCA_016777005.1 SAR86 cluster bacterium
ATCCAGATTGTGACGGTTATTTTATAGAAGAGGGTCAATTCAAGATTAAAGGCTATGATGGCCCAACATTAGATTGCCATAAGTGTGGTGCTGAAATGCAATTAAAAACTGGAAGGTTTGGCAAGTACTTTGGATGTCTCAATGATAATTGTGGAGCAACAAGAGCCTTGCAAAGAAATGGTGAACCAAAACCAATCATGATGGAACCAATATCTATGCCTGATTTAGCTTGCCTTAAATGCGAAGATCATTATCTTTTAAGAGATAGCATGAAAGGTTTATTTTTAGCAGCAAGCAAGTATCCTAAAAACAGGGAAACAAGAGCTCCTAAAGTTTCAGAGATAAATAGTCTTTCTTCAGAGATATCTGAGGCTTGCAGATTTCTACCAAATATCAACAAGCATTTATATCTTATGAGTGCTCCTGAAAAGGACAGAGACGGCAATCCATATGTCATAAGGTATAACAAAGCTGAAGATGTTCACTACTTAGCATCAGAAAAGGATGGTAAAAAAACTAAGTGGACTGCTGTGTATGAAAATGGTGAATGGGCTCAGAACCTTAAAACTTAGTGAATCCAAAAGAATTAGTAAATTTATATTTAGATATATGTGAAGATATCTCAGAAAACTTAATCTTTGACAACTCAAATCAAGATAAAAATAATTTATATCTATTTTTGTCATCTCTTGAGCAAAGTCTAGACTTTCTAGCTTTAGACGTTAGCTCAATACTAAATTTGGATATCAAATCTTTCGCTAAATTAAATTACTTATCAAAATGGGACAGCCTTGTTGAAGAGCCAGCAATAAAAAATATTATAAAGAATGAGTTTAATAATTCAGATGGAATATTTTTATTAATAAAATCAACCAAAGAAAAGCTATTTAATCCAATAGATACAACAATTATTGCCTCAAATGACACTATTAACTTGAAAAAAATTAATTTGATATTAGATAAATATAAAAGGTTTATGCTGTTGCTTCGCAAAACTCTTGAGGAATGTTAAGCTTTAGTAATACGGAGAAAAAATGTCAAATTATCTAGAATTAGCTCAATTGCCTGACGGAAGTATAGTTTTAAGAAGATCGGACGATCACGATAATCCTATTGTAAAAATAGATTTCTCTTCAGAATCTAAAGAATTTCTTCAGGGTCAGGAACTGGCAGTTGCCAAGGAAATGATTAGAGCTGGAATTGAAAGCGTTAGTGGAAGTGTTAGCGATTTTGATGAGTTCTTTGACAGCCAAAAAGAAAGACTTTCAAAGAAACCAGTAATTCTGCATTAATTTTCTCTAATTAATCCTACGCTTTTACCTTCAATAAATAATTCTGTTTCTTCAAGATTTACTTCTATATCATTAAAATCATTATTTGCAGGTTTTAAGTGAACAATATTTGGAGCACTTCTTTGGAAATACTTAACTGTTACCTCATCTTCAATTCGAGCAATAACGATATCTCCATTTCTTATTTCTTGTGTTTTCTTAACAGCAATAAGATCATCTTCCATGATTCCAGCATCTTTCATACTTAAACCACGCACCCTAAGAAAATAATCAAAATCTGAACCAAAAAACCCTTTAGGACAATTCAAAACTTTCTCAACATTTTCACTTGCTAGGGTTGGAGAGCCTGCCGCAACCAAACCTACAATAGGATATTCGTTATCTTCGCCAGTAATCTCTGGATTTATAATTGATATTCCTCTAGACGCTCCACTCTCAATAGAGATAAAACCTTTTTTTTCTAAAGCTCGAAGATGCGTTTCGGCTGAGTTAGGTGATTTGAAACCTAATTCTCTACATATATTTGCTCTAGTTGGAGGAAAACCTGTTTTATTTATGTAAACTTGAATACAATCAAGTACTTTTTGTTGTTGAGGTGTTATATCTTTCATATTCTTTAAATTATACTATATATTTATACAGTATAATTGAAAAATATAAATTAAAGCAAGATAAATAATGAGTGATAAATCAAAATTAATTATAGGTATTTCTTCAAGAGCTTTATTTAATCTCGATGAGAGCCATGAAATATATAAAAAAGAAGGTTTAGATTCATATAGAGATTATCAAATTGCAAATGAGGAAAAAACTCTTGAACCAGGTCAAGCTTTTAGCTTGGTCAAGAAGATTCTTAGTATTAATTCCCTTTACAAAGATAGACAAAGAATAGAAGTAATTCTTCTTTCTAGAAATACATCTGATACTGGATTGAGAATAAGAAATTCCATCGAGGCTCATGGCTTAGATATTAGTAGAGCTGCCTTTTGTGGCGGAGAAAGTCCTCATAGATACGTTAAAGATTTTGGAGTACACCTCTTTTTATCAAGCAGTTTTGAAGATGTTAAATTAGCCATTGAAAGTAATGTAGCTGCAGCAACTATTATTTCTAAAGAAGGTGAAAGTAATTCGCAGTCTAATAATGAGCAATTAAAAATAGCCTTTGATGGAGATGCTGTAATTTTCTCTGATGATTCTGAAAAAGTTTTCCATGAAGAGGGATTAGATGCATTCATTGAAAATGAAGTCATGGCTACATCGCCATTAAAAGAAGGACCTTTTAAATCTTTTCTTGTAGAACTAAACAAGATACAAAATGATTTCGATATAAATGAGTGCCCAATAAGAACCGCACTTGTTACTGCAAGATCTGCACCATCAGATAAACGAGTTATAAAGACTCTCAGAGAATGGGGCGTAAGAATAGATGAATCTTTATTCTTAGGCGGTATGTCTAAACAACATTTTCTTAAATCTTTTGAAGCTGATATCTTTTTTGATGACCAAAAAAAACATATCATGGAAGCTATTAACACTACTGCATCGGGACATGTTCCCTATGGAATAAAAAATAAATAAAAGGACTTATCATGGAAATAGTATGTTTTGACATGGAAGGAACACTCACTCCAGAAATTTGGGAGCAGATAGCATCAAATACTGGAATAGATGAATTTAACAAGACTACTCGAGATATCCCAGACTATTCTGACTTGATGGATTTTAGATTGGATGTAATGAAAAAAAATAATTTAAAGTTATCAGATATTCAAAAAGCATCAGGTGAATTAGATCTTTTGGATGGAGCTGAAGAATTTTTAAACAATATAAGACAAAATTTTCAAGTTGTTATACTTTCTGATACCTTTCATGAAATTGCAAAACCTTTAATGGATAAAATGGGACATCCTTTACTTTTATGTCATAACTTGGAAGTAGTTAATGATGAAATAATTTCATATAAATTGCGTCATAAGCATGCCAAAAAACAGGCAATTACTGCTTTTCAATCAATTGGTTACAGGTGTCTAGCGGCAGGAGATTCTTATAATGATATCCAAATGTTTGAGGTTGCCGATAAAGGATTTTTTATGAACGCACCAGAGAAAATTTCATCAAGCTATCCTGATATCCCTTCTTTTAATAATTACAATGATTTAGAACATGCAATTAAAGATAGCTCACATTTTGTTAAATGAATGACAAATTAAAATTAGATAACTACGAAAGGCCTAAACTGCAAATGCCAGATGAAGGCACTAATTTGTTATTGCATAGTTGTTGCGCCCCTTGTGCTGGAGAGATTATGGAAGCATTAGCTGCTTCTGATATTAAGACTACGGTATATTTCTATAATCCAAATATTCACCCAGACGAAGAATATGAAATACGCAAAAATGAAAACAGAAGGTTTTGTGAAAAACTTGGTTTTGAATGTATAGATGCTGACTATGATAAAGATAATTGGTTTGATAGAGTTAAAGGTCTTGAGGATGAGCCTGAAAGAGGTAAACGATGCACTCAATGCTTTGATATGAGATTTGAAAGATCCGCATTATATGCAAATGAAAATAATTATGGCGTATATGCAACAACCTTGGGAATATCTAGATGGAAAGATATGAATCAAATTAATACTTCTGGCCACAAAGCTGCAGAAAGATATAAGGATGTTACTTATTGGGATTTTAATTGGAGGAAGCAAGGCGGCTCATTAAGAATGATTGAAATCTCCAAGAGAGAAGAATTTTATCAACAAGAATATTGCGGATGCGTATATAGCTTAAGAGATACAAATAGGTGGAGAAGAAAAAATAACAAAGAAAGAATTATTCGGGGTGTAAAATTCTACGGATAATTTAGCATTTGGGAATCAGGCCTCGTGTGCATTATAATTCTTCAACCATGTCAGCAGGCCAAAAATTTAGAAACGCATTAAAAGATAATAAACCTCTTATTATTCCAGGTACTATTAATGCTTATTCTGCGATATTGGCAGAAAAATCCGGTCATAAAGCTATATACCTCTCAGGTGGAGGTGTCGCTGCCGCATCGTATGGACTGCCAGACCTCGGAATTACATCAATGGAAGACGTTTTAATAGATGTTAAAAGAATCACCAATGCTTCTTCTTTACCTTTACTTGTAGATATTGATACAGGCTGGGGTGGAGCTTTCAATATATCAAGAACAATTAAGAACATGATTGATGCAGGCTGTGCTGCTGTTCATATGGAAGATCAAGTTTCTCAAAAGAGATGCGGACACAGGCCAAATAAATCACTAGTCACTAAGGAAGAAATGCAGGATAGAATAAAAGCAGCTGTCGATGGAAGACAGGATGAATCTTTTTTTATAATGGCTAGAACTGATGCTATAGCTTCTGAGGGAATCAATGGAGCCGTTGATAGAATTTCAGCCTATGTTGAAGATGGTGCAGATGGTATATTCCTTGAAGCAGCAACTAGTCTGGAAGAATATTCAGCAGTTAAAGATAAAATTGAAGTGCCTATACTTGCTAATATTACAGAATTTGGAAAAACACCACTATTTTCAAAAGATGAACTTGCTAATGTTGGAGTAGATATGGTTCTTTATCCATTAACAGCATTTAGAGCAATGAGCCAAATTGCGGAAAAAGTTTACATTTCACTTGCTAAAGAGAGGACACAAGAAGGTCTCTTGGATATAATGCAGACCCGGGAAGAATTATACGAACGCTTAAATTATCATAGTTTTGAACAAAAACTCGATGAATTATATAAAGATTAAGAATTAGAATAAGAGGATAATATGGTAAAAAAATTAGAAGGTGCTGGACTTAGAGGACAGGTAGCAGGAGAGACATCTCTCTCAACTGTTGGTCAAATAGAAGGCTTGGCTTATAGAGGACATAAAATAGAAACTCTTGCCGAGAAAGCTACTTTCGAGGAAGTTGCATACCTACTTTTATACAACAAATTACCCAATACAACAGAACTTAAAGAATATAAAGAATTATTAAAAAGTCAAAGGGATCTTCCTCTATCTTTAAAAGAAGTTCTTCAAAAGATACCAGCTTCAGCTCATCCCATGGATGTTATGAGAACTGGAACATCAATGCTTGGCAATCTTGAACCTGAAGGTGACTTTACCAATCAACTAGATTCTATAAATAGAATGATAGCTACAATGCCTTCAATTGTTACTTATTGGTATAAATACTCTCATGATGGAGAGGACATTAGCTTGGTAAATGATGAAGACTCAATGGCTGGACATTTTCTTCATATTCTTCATGGAAAAACACCAAACGATCTTCATAGAAAAGTTATGGATGTGTCTTTAGTTCTATATGCTGAACATGAGTTTAATGCATCTACTTTTACAGGAAGGGTATGTGCTTCAACGATGTCAGATATACATTCATGTGTTGTTGCTGCTATTGGTTCATTAAGAGGTCCATTACATGGTGGAGCAAATGAAAAGGCTATGGAATTAATTGAAAACTGGACATCAAGAGAAGAGGCTAAAGAAAAAATCTTATCCATGCTAGCAAACAAAGAAAAAATTATGGGCTTTGGTCATGCTGTATATTCGATTCGTGATCCTAGAAATGCAGTCATCAAGGAATATGCAAAAGAATTATCAAAACTTCATGATAACGATGATTTATATCAAGTGGCTGAAGAGGTTGAAAAAGTAATGGCAGATGAAAAGAAAATGTTTGCTAATGCAGACTTTTTCCATGCACCTGCATACTTTTATATGGGCATTCCAACTAAGTTATTTACTCCTATATTTGTTATGTCTAGAGTTTCTGGATGGACTGCACACTGTATGGAGCAAAGGGCAAATAATAGAATTATCAGACCAAGCGCAGATTATATAGGCGTAGAAAGTTCTGAGTGGGTTGACATAGCAGATAGGGACTAAACCATGTCCTCAAATGTCGATTTAAATATTAGGCCTGGATATGATTCTGTAATCTCTGAAATTGCAGATTACGTTTCAAATTTCAAAATAGAATCTGATCTTGCTTTAGATACTGCAAGAAATTGTCTTATAGATACTATCGGTTGTGGTTTATTAGCATTAAAATTTCCTGCTTGCACAAAAATGCTTGGACCAGTAGTTGAAGGAACTTCTGTTCCTTACGGCGTAAGAGTTCCTGGAACAAATTTTAAATTAGACCCTATCAAAGGCGCATTTGATATTGGTTGTATCATTAGATG
>JADHSF010000044.1 GCA_016777005.1 SAR86 cluster bacterium
CTTCCATATGCATTCCAGACTTTAAATCCTAGTCTAGACTTTAGTTTTTCAGAGCAAGAGTCCCAAAGGTCTCTATCAAGTCCAAGTGTTTGGTTTTCTTGCTGTCTAAATTGGGGTGAGCAGAAAGTCGTAAGCACGCCCAGCCTATCTGTATTGCCTGTATTGGCCCCTGTTCCGTGCCAAAGCCTTCCATCAAAAACCATCAATGAGCCCGCTTTGGCTTCAGGTTGGTTTATAGGATATGCACTTTGATCTTCTTGATTAGGGTGCGCCCCGGTTAAGTGAGATCCTGAAACTACTTCAGTAGCTCCATTGGTTGGAGAGAAATCCGATAGCATCCACATACAGTTGGCAACAACTGGCGGAGATATACCTAAAGACATATCGGGCTCAACAAAATTTGTGTCGGCTTTTCTTGATATTTCCGAAGGTCTTATGTAGTTTTCTCCAGCTTTGACAGGTTGAGGCATCCACCATTGGTCTGTATGTAGTCCCATTCTTACACCGCCAGGTTTAGCTATGTTTGCTGAATGAGTGGATAAAATAAAATCTATACCCAACATATGACCAACAAGTTCATCTACTAAAGGATGGATGACCATATCTCTAAAACATTCACCTTTGTTGGCTAGCATCCAAAGCCTTTGGTTTATTCCGCCATTCTCAACACTGAAAGAGTCTTTATCTACTCTCCCATTTTTAACCTTAACTTCTTGATTTGCTCCCCCGTCTCTAAAAGACAAACCCAGCTCTTCTTCTGCTTCAGCTTGCTCAAGAAGTCGTTTCTTTGAGATTTCTATTTCGGTATCGTTGAGTACTTCGGGAATTACGCAATATCCAAATTTATCTAAATCCGCTTTTGCTTGAGATATATCTTTTGTATGGCTTGGGCCGTGTTCTAGAATCATACCAATACGATGTTAGCATGAATAAAATGATTACTTCAATTTCCTGGATTAGGGTAATTTAAATAGGTCCTCAACAGAGCAATTAAGAGTCTTGGCAATTTTTAATGCCAAGACGGTTGATGGGACATAAACACCATTTTCTATTGCATTGATGCTTTTTCTAGAAACTTCAGCGCTTCCAGAGAGCTCTTGCTGAGTTAAGCCAGCTGCCTTCCTGAGCTCTTCGAGATTATTTAAAAGATTTTGGTGATGTTTGCCCATTTAAAATCCATTTAAAATGCGGCTTCTGCCTTAGATTCTTTTAAATCTCCCCAGGAGAAGATTAACATTAGAATACCAAATATTGCCCAAGCGAGAGCTGCTATTTGATAGATCATCGCATTAGCGCTGGCTAAATCCCAGTTCAACCAATTTTGTATAGAAAAGATAATAAAAATTCCAAAACCGTTTAAACCGTAACCAATTGCACCTAGTTTGTAATACCTTAAAGCTGAATATTCATCATACAAAATATTATTCATCTTCCTGTCCCCGAAATAATATGAAGCACAGAGATATCCCGAACCAAGAATAATGAGCGCTCCCGGAATAAACATAGCATTGGAAGGCAGGCTAAAGAAACTAAGGTTCAATAAGTCTAGTAACAAGTACGAAGCAAAGAATATTTGAGCTAAACCACAAGTTGAAACTATCAAAAATCTTACGAAATATGTCATCTTTACCTCTTACTTTTCTTCAAACTCTTCGACAGCTTTAGTAATTTCTTCGCTGGTATTTGGATAGATATAACCTGCTGCCATAGTTCCTAAGCCTATAAAGCCTACCAATAACCCAACTCCTTCAAAGAAAGATCCCATAGCAAAGAGGCCTAAAAAATAAATTCCAACACCTACAAAAATAGTTATTAAACCGCCTCTACGATAGTCAACCGGTTCCTTTTTTCTTTCATCAAAAATTCTTAATAGACGTTCAAGCTTAATAGGATCATCGAGATTTTTTGATATCTCCAAAATAGTTTCATTTTTATTTTTGGCTTCATGATATAGCCAAAAGAAGACAGCCAAAGGCACAATGATCCCAGTGGATATTCCTGCAAGCGGTATTATATTTGGGTCCATAATTTTTCCTTAAAATTTGTATATGTAACGCAAACTTAACATTAAATATTAGAGAAGTAAAGGTTACACAAAAATTAATCTGTTATAATAAACTTTCACAACATTCATACTGCGCAATGGATAGAAGAAAGTTTTTAAAAGTTTCAAGCTTAAGTCTTGGTGGTTTAGCTGCAGCTGGAATAGGAGTAGATATGTCAGGTATTTCGACTAAAAAGAATTATTACTTACAGGGGAACTATGCACCTGTTAATAATATTATTTCAGAAACAGATCTCAAGGTAACAGGACAGATCCCTAAAGATCTATCAGGTCTTTTGCTTAGAAATGGACCAAATCCAATGTCATCAGTCAATGAGAAAAAACATCATTGGTTTTTGGGAGAAGGGATGCTTCATGGAATTAGATTGGATTCTGGCAATGCGCTCTGGTACAAAAATAAGCTAGTAGATGGTAATGATTCTGTAGCAAACACGAGCGTCATTTCCCATTCAGGAAAAATTTATGCCATTGTTGAAGCGGGCGGTTATCCTGTAGAAATTGATCAGGAACTTAATTCACTAAACACAAAGCCATTTTATGGTGATAGAAACGCAGGCTTTACCGCTCATCCTAAGATTGATCCTGACACAAATGAGATGCATGCCATGTGTTACGACTACGCAAATAATTTTGACACTATTGATTACGTGGTAGTCGATAAAAATGGATTACACAAAAAAACTCAATCAATACCTTTTGAATCTAGATCTATGCTGCATGAATGCGCTATTACTAAAAACTATATGCTGGTATTTGATCTCTCTGTAGCTTTCGATTTATACAAACTCGGTAGAGGTTATTTCCCTTTTTCTTGGGATGATAATCACTCCGCAAGAATAGGTTTATTGGACAGAAATGGAGATTCAAATGCAGTTAAGTGGTTTGAGATAGATAGCACGTATTTTTTTCATACATTTAATGCTCACGAAGATTCAAGCGGCAATGTGATAGTGACTGCAGCAGCCTATGACAGAATATTTGATACTGACTGGAATGGTCCCTTTACTGAATCTCCCCCACAGCTTACTCGATGGGAGTTAAATACATCTTCTGGTCTTGCCACGAAATCTAAGTTAGATGATAGATCAGTAGAGTTCCCTAGAATAAATCCAGATCTTATAGGCAAGCCCAATCAATATGGTTATGCGCTAGCATCTTCCAATACATCTCAACCTGATTTTAAAGAAATTGTTAAGTATGACTTTAATAATAATACATCTGAAGTTTATGAATATGGATCAGGAAAATTTGGCGCTGAACCCGTATTTGTAGCTGCAGAAGGTGCTCAGTCAGAAGACGAAGGCTACTTATTATCACTGGTTTATAACCAAGAAACTGATAATAGTGATTTAATAATTTTAGATGCCAAAGAACCAAAATCAGGTCCATTGGCAACAGTTCATTTACCTCAGAGAGTTCCATATGGATTCCATGGGGAATGGGCAAAAGTTTAGGTAATACAAAAAGGGGAGAATACAAATGCCAGAGATGACATTATTGGGGTGGTTTCATACTATTTTAGGTATATTGGCTGTATTGAGTGGGTTTTACACCCTATACAAGTATCGAGTTATTTCATACGAAGTAAGTTCAGGAAAATTGTACATTTTAGTGACTTTGCTGGTAGCTGGATCGGCCCTGGGTATTTATAACCAAGGTGGTTTCGGTGTAGCACATATATTGGCAGTCCTTACTCTTATTGCCCTTGCGGGTGGATATATCATGGAGCGTTATAAGTGGTTTGGATCTTTCTCAAAGTATTTTCAAGCATTGGGCTATACCTCCACATTACTTTTTCATATGATTCCTGCCATTACAGATTTTTTAAGAAGACTACCAGTGGGTGATACGTTCATAGACTCTTTTGAGGATCCTTTGTTGCTGAACTTCCATCTAGCTTTCCTAATTATTTATGTAGTAGGCATTATTGCTCAAATGATTTGGTTAAAGAGACAGGGTGCTTAAAAAATTTTTAAAGTTTAAGGGAGAGAATATTTATGGAAACAGTCTTAGTTACAGGTGGTACAGGTTTTATTGGACTTCATTGTCTTCAGCAATTGCTTGATAAAGGATACAAAGTTAGGACCACTATAAGATCAGAGTCTAGGAAACGAGAAGTGATGGAAGCCATGAAAAAGCATTCTTCTAATTGTGAAAACTTAGAATTCTTTATTGCAGATTTATTGAATGATGATGGGTGGAAAGAAGCTGTTGAGGGATCAAAATATGTTTTACATGTTGCCTCTCCATTTTTTCTAGGCGAACCAGAAAATGAAGATGTATTCATAAAGCCTGCTGTTGAAGGTACTCTCAGAGTCTTAAAAGCATGTGCAGATGCTGATGTTCAAAAAGTTGTATTAACTTCATCTTTCGCTGCTGTGGGGTATGGGCATTCTAGAGAGAAGGAAATTTATAGTGAAGAAGATTGGTCTAGCACAGAGGGCGAGATTTCGTCTTACGCAAAAAGCAAAACTCTTGCTGAGAGGGCGGCGTGGGAATTTGTTGAGAATTTGGAAGAATCTAAGAAATTTGATCTTACTGTTATTAATCCGGTTGCCGTTACTGGGCCAATGCTTACTAGTGATATTGGTAGTTCAAATGATTTTCTACTTAAACTAATCTCAGGATCTATGCCCGCATGCCCCAAGATACATATGGGTTATATAGATGTAAGAGATGTCGCTAAGGCACACATATTCTCAATGACAGAAGAGAAAACCAATGGAGAACGAATTATTGTAAGTGAAAATGAAATGTTTTTTGCTGAGGTAGGGAAAACTTTAAATGAAGCTGGATTCAAAAAGTCGCCTACCAAAGAAATGCCTAATTTCCTTGTCAAAATAATGTCCTTATTTGTTGGGGAGTTAAAAGGCCTTTTGTCTGCTTTAGATAGAAAAGGTGATATAGACAAAACAAAGGCGAAAAGTTTTTTTAACTGGGATTACATTTCTACAGAGCAATCAGTAACAGAAACAGCCCAACAATTACAAGATATGGGATTAACTAAATAGCAATGCAACAAAGGCAATTTAAACCTTTTGAATCTGTAAGCGCTCTGACTTTGGGCGGCGGGGGACTGGGTCAAGTTTGGGGAGAAACTACAAGAGAAGAGGCAGTTGCAACTGTGAATCTTGCTATAGAAAAAGGCGTAACTCACCTAGATGTGGCGCCAATGTATGGAAAAGGAGAGGCTGAGAGAGTTGTAGGTGAGGTTTTTAAAGAAAAAGACTTAGGTGATGTAAAAATTACAACAAAATGCAGATTAGGAACGTTACCAGATGACGAAGTATATGAGCGTTTAAATTCTTCTCTCAACAAAAGTCTTGATAACCTCAATATGAACAGAGTTGATCTTTTTTTGCTTCACTCTCAATTAAGACAAGATGACTTCCAGTTATATACACTTAATGAGTATCGAGAGACTAATACCACTTCGCTTTCTTGTTATTACAATGCAGTTATACCAGCTTTTGAAAGATTAAAAGAAGAAGGCAAGATTGGTAGCTGGGGTATCGGTGGTTTGGGTCAAACTCAAGCCATCATCGAGGCTTTAAACCATTCAAATCTACCAGAGGCAATTCAGTGTGTTGTTAACCCTTTGAACTCAGCTGGAGCTATTGGCTACGTCGATGAAAAATTTGATCCTCACAAAATTCTTAGAGAGAGTCAAAAGGTAGGGGTGCCTATATTAGGAATAAGGGCTGTACAGGCGGGAGCATTAACCTTAGAAATGGACAGAGATCCACATCCTTCTGGTTTTGATATAAAAGATTTTGAAGATTACGATAGAGCAGAACCCTTCAGGAGGTTGGCTTCTGAATGGGAAATCAACCCTTCGGTCCTTGCTCATAGATATGCTCTGAGTGCTGAAAAGGTTTCTTCAGTAATTTTAGGAGTCAAAAATAGAGATGAACTTTTAGACTGTATAGATGCCGAATCAGCGGGACCACTCACACAGCAACAAATCACTGAAATAGATAAAGTTCTATCTAAATAGAATAAACGTAATGAAAAGATTTATTCTTCCATTATTGCTATTCTCAACCTTAATGATGCCAAACGAGAGATTTAAGAATACTAATGAAGAGGCTGCAGGAAAGTCTTTTAGAGATTTTTTAAAATGGACGTTTACCAATAAAAAACCTGAACTTGTAGCGATTGATTCTTCTGATGAGTGGAAAGAATTAGATTCTGGATCTACTGATTACATGGTGTGGATAGGACATGCAACATATCTTATCAACAAAGATAATCTAACCATTCTTACCGATCCCGTTTTCTCAAAAAGAGCTTCTCCTGTCAGATTTGCAGGACCCAAAAGGCTGATCCCTCCGGCAATCCCTATAGA
>JADHSF010000045.1 GCA_016777005.1 SAR86 cluster bacterium
CTAAATTTAAAAAAAATAAAAACCCTCTTTTTCTCTATGGCTATGGGTCTTACGGTCATTCTATAGATGCTGGGTTTAGTTTTTCTAGACTATCTCTTTTAGACAGAGGATTTGTTTTCGCCATTGCTCATGTAAGGGGAGGACAGGAGATGGGCAGATCTTGGTATGAAGACGGAAAGATATTCAATAAATTAAATACCTTTTATGATTTTATTGACGTAACTAAAGGACTTATAGATCAAGGATATGGAGATAAAAAAAGGATTTATGCAGGGGGAGGTAGTGCAGGAGGTTTACTAATGGGCGCTATTCTTAACATGGAGCCTAAGCTTTATAATGGCATAATTTCTAATGTACCCTTTGTCGACGTCGTGACTACAATGTCAGATCCTTCTATTCCTCTGACGACCGGAGAATACAGTGAGTGGGGAAATCCAGAGAATAAAAAGGAATTTGAATACATCATGCGTTACTCACCTTATGACAATATTGAAGAATATGAGTATCCGAGCATATTGGTTACTGCCGGATTGTGGGATTCTCAGGTTCAATATTATGAGCCTGCTAAGTACGTTGCTAAGCTTAGAGAGTTTAATCAAAGTAAAAATCCAATTTTAATGAAGATGAACATGAGTGCAGGGCATAGTGGAGTGAGTGGAAGATTTGAAAGCCTTAAAGAGGTGGCTATGGAATATGCTTTCTTATTGAGAGTTGATTCTAATTAATGGAAAAAACGATTCAGGATACTCAAGAAGGTAATTCAAAGATTTTATCTGCTCTCATGTTGATAATATTATTCGTCAGCATGGGGCAGTCTGTCTATTGGCAAACAATGCCAATTATAGGAAGAGAGTTTAATTTCTCTGAAATCGAAATTAATACTTTAGTTTCAATTTCGGCAGCTATGTTTATTGTCTTCACCCCCTTTTGGGGTAAATTGAGCGACAGGATTGGAAGAAAATCTGTTCTTTTAATTGGTCTTACTGGGTACGTTCTATCCAATATAATCTTTCTTTACTCTGCTTCTTTGGGATTAATGGGAACTGTTACAGGGTTTTCTTTGTTATTTATTTTATTGCTATCTAGGGTTATTAACTCAGCTATAGGTGCAGCTTCTAGGCCAGCTTCAGGAGCTTATGTCGCTGATGTCACTTCAGAAGAAGAAAGATCTTCTGGAATGGGTAAGTTTGGAGCAGCTAACAACATCGGAACTATTCTAGGCCCAGTCTTAGTTGGATCTTTGGTAGGTATTAATGTTCTTAATATTGATATTTCTGGGTTTGGGCTATTAACTCCATTGATAGTTATGTCTGTTCTAATGGCATTAGCTGCTTGCATTGTTTATGTCTATCTTCCTAACAGGACTGCGGAACTTCCTAATGAAGATGCTGCTTCCGATATTGTCTTCGATACTAATTTGAAGACTTTATTGGCAATTGGAACAATACTTTTTACAGCTTTCGCGATAGTACAATCTGTAACAGCTTACTATGTACAAGATCGATTCCAATATTCTCTTGATGAAACAGCAAAGACCACAGCCTTACTGTTGGGCACCATGGCGCTTATGGCAATTATTTCTCAATTAACGATAGTACAGAGATACAAGGGAAGTTCTTTAAATTTAATTAAATTTTCAGTACCTTTTTTCATATTGAGCTGCATTTTTATAATCATTTCTCCAAATTTTCTATTTCTTTATTTTGGCATGGCATGCATGGGTCTTGGAATGGGTCTGGCATCTCCGGGATATACTTCTGCTGCTTCATTAAATGCTAGTAAGGATAATCAGGGTGCTGCTGTAGGCATAGCAATGGTTGCTCCAGGTATTGGCTTCGCTCTAGGGCCATTCCTGAGCGGTTTCCTATATACCTACTCAATGAACCTTCCATTTATTTTCATCTTACCTTTATTCATTATTTTGATTGTTTTAATAAAAAAATTAGAAAAATAAATTAAGTAAAAGAATATGGTATTTGAGGCTTCAAATAATTATAATACTCTGGCTTTTACGCGCCCAGAAAGCAAACTCTTAAATTGATAAGTGATTGAAAAAGACAACCGACCAGTAAATTTAAATTTACTAACGATAAGCCTTCCTATTATTGGACTAACTTCCATACTGCATAGGATTTCAGGCTTGGCTGTTTTTTTTAGCTTCCCGTTAATTGTTTGGGTTTTTAGCATTTCTCTTAAATCTGAAAGTAGCTTTTCAATGCTCTCAGGTTTACTTCAAAGTTCATTTCTTTTTAAAGCAATTACGTTCTTAATTCTTGTAGGGTTCAGCTATCATTTACTTGCAGGCTTTAAAAAGTTAATTAGTGATGCATTTGGAGTGGGAGAAACACTAGAATCTGGAAGAGTTCTTTCTTGGTTAGTAATCGGTACAACTTGTTTAATGGCTCTTTTCTATCTTATATACCTATTTTAAATATGTTTTCAAAATTAGGACATGGATCAAAAGAATTTTTAATAATTAGAATATGTGCTGTGCTAATTCTTTTTTATACACTTTATCTTGCAAGCTTTGTTTTATTTGCAGAAGAAGTAAACTTTAATCGATGGTCAGCTTTTTTTGAGAATCCGGTAAATAAAATTCTTACATCACTTTTCTTTTTGGCTTTCTCAGTTCACACATGGTTAGGAACATGGGCTGTAGCAAGTGATTACCTTACGCCAAGAATATTTGGAAGTATGGGAAAGGTGTTGTTTATAGTTTTTAGAGCTTTTGTTGCTGTCATCATCGCCCTTGTCTTAACTTGGGCAATAATAATCATTTGGTAAAAATATGTTAGTTAACGAAATTATTAATGCTAGGGATCTACCTGTTATGGAATTTGATGGAATTATTGTTGGTGGAGGTGGTGCTGGTATGAGAGCTTCGCTTCAGCTTGCTGAATCAGGTTTGAACACAGCCGTAATATCAAAGGTCTTTCCTACGCGCTCACATACTGTTTCTGCTCAGGGAGGAATTACCTGTGCCATACAAAGTGATGATCCAGATGACGACTGGAGATGGCATATGTTCGATACCGTTAAAGGTTCAGACTATATCGGAGATCAAGAGGCTATTGAGTATATGTGTAGCGAAGGTCCAAAAGCTGTCTTCGAGCTTGAGCATATGGGTCTGCCATTTTCTAGAACAGAGGAAGGAAGAATCTATCAAAGACCATTTGGTGGACAATCGAAAGATTATGGAAAGGGCGGTCAGGCCACTAGGACATGTGCAGCGGCAGACAGAACTGGACATAGCCTTTTACATACTCTTTATCAGGCGAATTTAAAAGCCGGAACAAATTTTCTAAATGAATGGTTTGCAGTAGATTTGGTTCTAAATACTGACAATGCCGTTGTCGGAGTTATTGCCTTTAAAATAGAGACTGGAGAAATATATTACATAAAATCCAAAGCTACTGTATTAGCTACTGGCGGCGCAGGAAGAATATATGCTTCAACTACTAATGCATTAATTAATTCTGGTGATGGTATAGGAATGGCCTTAAGGGCAGGTATGCCAGTCCAAGATATAGAAATGTGGCAGTTCCATCCTACAGGAATTCATGGAGCTGGTACTTTGGTAACAGAAGGTTGCCGAGGAGAAGGAGGATATTTATTGAATAAAGATGGCGAAAGATTCATGGAAAGATATGCTCCAAATTCTAAAGATTTAGCCGGTAGAGATGTAGTAGCTAGGTCGATGGCACTGGAGATTTTAGAAGGAAGAGGATGCGGACCAAATGCAGATCATATTTTCTTAAGATTAGACCATCTTGGCCCAGAAGTAGTGCACAAAAGACTTCCAGGAATTACAGAACTATCAAAAACATTTGCTGGTGTAGATCCAGCTGTCCAGCCTATTCCGGTAGTGCCAACCTGTCATTATATGATGGGAGGAATACCAACAAATATCAATGGACAAGTAATTTCAGTAGATAATGGAAAAGATAAAATCGTTGATGGTTTATTTGCAGCCGGAGAAGTGGCATGCGTTTCAGTTCATGGAGGAAATAGACTTGGTGGAAATTCTTTGTTGGATCTAGTGGTATTTGGAAGAGCTGCAGGCCTATACATTGAAGAATCAATGAAGCAAGGCGTAGAAATGAAGAATGCTTCTTATGACGATATCGATAAAGCATTAACAAGACTGAATAAATTGAATGCTTCAACCGAAGGCGAGCAAGTAGCTGTTCTGAAGAATAAAATGCAACAGAATATGCAAAATAACTTTGGTGTTTTCAGAAGAGGCGATCTCATGGAAAAAGGAATAGAAGAACTCGCTCAAACAAGAGGTGAGGTTGACAGCATGTTCTTGAAAGATAAGTCTGCAACTTTTAATACTGCAAGAATTGAAGCCCTGGAAATGCAAAATCTTTTTGAGGTTGCCGAAGCCACAGCTATTACAGCCAATGAGAGAAAAGAGAGTCGTGGAGCCCACGCCAGAGATGATCATCCTGAAAGAGATGATGAAAATTGGTTAAAACACTCTATCTATTATTCTGAGACCAAAGAAGTAAGCAAAAGAGACGTAAATTATAGACCCAAAACTGTTCAAGCCTTTCAACCGATGGTCAGGAGTTATTAATGAGTGCAGCAGCAATACCTGTTGAACAGATCAAAACTATAACGATGAGTATTTATCGTTTTGATCCAAGTTTAGACAAAAAGCCATATATGCAAGATTTGGTTATCGCAATACCGACTGATAAGGATATTATGGTCCTTGATGCGCTGCATCTTGCCAAAGAGCAAGAACCTTCATTGTCCTACAGAAGATCATGCAGGGAAGGAGTATGTGGATCTGATGGAATGAATATCAATGGTAAAAATGGTTTAGCATGCGTTACTCCTTTATCAGAAGTTTTAAAGAGAGGTAAGATCACATTACGTCCTATGCCCGGCCTACCGGTTGTAAGAGACTTAATAGTAGATATGAAGCAATTTTTTGATCAATTAGAAAAAGTTAAGCCATATTTAATTACCAAGAGTGACAATCCAGATATAGAGAGGATACAAACTCCTGAAGATAGAGAAGAGCTTGATGGTTTATATGAGTGTATTCTTTGTGGTTGTTGCTCAACATCCTGTCCATCTTTTTGGTGGAACCCTGATAAATTTTTAGGACCTGCTGCTTTGTTACAGTCTTGGAGATTTATTGCTGATACCAGGGATGAAGCGACCGAAGAAAGACTTGATGATCTAGAAGATGCATTTAGCTTATACAGGTGTCATGGAATAATGAACTGTGTGTCTGTTTGTCCGAAAGGATTAAATCCTACAGAAGCTATCTCAAATATTAGAAATAAACTTTTAACTAGAGAAAAGAATTAAGAAAAAGTTTCTTTGTAATTTTCTTACTCCTCAGTTCTTCATTTATCCTCTACAATACTTGCGGAGAAAAAACGCAATATAATTAAATAATTAATTGCAAGAAATTGTATTTTAGGGAGAAAAAATGAATCTGCATGAATATCAAGCTAAACAACTTTTTAGAGATTATGGAATAGCTGTATCTGATGGAATAGCTGTATCTTCTCCAGATGATGCTGAAAAGATTGCGCTCTCTTTAAATGTCGATAAATGGGTCGTTAAAGCCCAAGTACATGCCGGTGGCAGAGGCAAGGCTGGAGGTGTTGAAGTTGTAGATAATATAGAAAAAGTGAGGTCTTTTGCAGAAAGATGGCTTGGACAAAATCTAGTAACTTTCCAGACGGATGAAAAAGGCCAACCTGTAAATGAAATACTTATTGAAATATGTACAGACATTGATAAGGAGCTTTATTTAGGGGCCGTTATAGATAGAGCATCTCAGAGACTAGTCGTGATGGCATCGACTGAAGGAGGGGTGAATATCGAGGAGGTTGCTGAAGAGACACCTGAAAAAATCTATAAAGCTGAAATTGATCCTGTTGAAGGACCTAATGAAAATCAAGCAAATGATTTAGCAAGAAGCTTAGGGTTGGATGATACCCAATCCTCACAATTTCGTGTGATATTTAATGGCTTAGTTAAATTATTCATAGAAAAGGATTTATCATTAGTGGAAGTTAATCCTTTGGTGATAACTAAATCTGGAGATCTAATCTGTCTAGATGCAAAAATAAATGTTGATTCCAATGCATTGTATAGACAACAAGAAATTGAGACACTAAGAGATCCATCACAAGAAGATCCTAGAGAGGCAAGAGCAGCTGAATGGGATCTTAGCTATGTTGCATTAGATGGAAATATTGGATGCATGGTAAACGGAGCAGGGCTAGCGATGGGCA
>JADHSF010000046.1 GCA_016777005.1 SAR86 cluster bacterium
CCAGTTCCACAATCCATGAAGACTGAATGATGAGCAATTTTGTCATAACCAGGTGCGTCTTGGAGTGTTTCTGCCTTGGTATGTTCAATACAACCTTTATCGCCAGAACTGACAACAACACCATTCATATACATGCCGGATACACCTTCTTTATATTTAAGAGCTTCGTCTCTACCAGTTGAAAGGAAAGTAAAGTTTGCAATTTTTGGTTGAGATCTTGGAGTAGTTAAATATCCGACTGATGCATCAGCATTCGTATTATCTGATTCAACAATGTGATCTCCGGCACCTCTAGATTGTTTAACTACAACGTACTGCATCTTGCCTGTATAACCCCAATCAATATCAAGGTTATCGTCTCCAGCACCTGTACAAACCAAGTGAGTAACGTTTACAGTGCCGCCAAAAAACTCAACACAATCATCCTGATTATTGTGAACTTGAACATAATCGACGGTAGTTCCTGAACCTACACCACCAAAAGTGATTCCATTTAATTCGTTACCTGGGAATATTTCGTAACCCGCATATTCGACCCTAACGAATCTTAATGTTCCTGAATTATCATTTGGAGTTGCTCCACCCATGAGAGCATCTGTTGCTCCTTCAACGAGTTTTTCACAGCTTGCGGTACCTCGAACATCATTAGAACATTTATTAATAGGTGCCTTACCTAAGATAACCAATCCACCCCAAAGACCACTAGCTGTATCTGGATTTGAAAGTGAACCATCTAAAACAGAAGAGTGAGTGAAGACAATTGGTTTTGATGCTGTTCCCTTAGCTTCAATCTTTGAACCTCTCTGAACAACAAGATAATCAGCAGAAGTTTTTGAAACAATGGTTACTCCCGCAGGAATGTTCAAAACACCAGCTGAACCTCCAGCTTTTGTTCCATCTCCTCCCATATCAGCACCCACATTAACTGTGCCGCTTAATCTGTAAATTACATCATCAGTTAACGTGAGATCACCTGTTATGGTGCCTGATATTGCACAGACAGTGTTACCACCAATACTGTCGTCAACATCAATGTTTGATGAGCTAGGACAAGTTCCTGTAAGTACAGAACCACCAACTACAACTTGTTGGTCAGCAGCTGATGGCGCTGAAACCTGACCAAGTTCTCCTGGAGAATCTATTGAGGTATCACCACCTCCTCCACAAGAAACAATTAAAAATAAACTGAATATAGATAAAAAGCGTAATAGCATTTTGAACTCCTCCTAATTAAGTTTGGGTATTAGGCCTGAGCGATTTGACAATTACTTTTCTAGAATGTGAAATAATTGTGTCTTATAAAAAAATTTTTTAATTAGAAGGCAACGTATCATGAACCTAGATACTTTTCGTTAAGATATATAAATTTAGAATGCTAAATTCAATTCTATTCAGTGTTTAAAAGTGCTTATCTAGGTTTATTTAACTTCATCATTCTGCACAAAACTCATAAAAAGCATTGCTAAACAAGCACCAATAATCTGAAAGATTATGAAAGATAAAATAAAATCTGGATGGATACCAGTAAAGGTATCGCTGAATCCTCTGGCAAAAGTTACTGCAGGATTTGCAAAAGAAGTTGAAGATGTAAACCAATAACCTGCTGAGATATATAATCCTACTGCTGGTGCAATGGCAAGAGTACTTAATTTTCTTACACCGAGAATGGTAATGATAAGACCAAATGTAGCTACCAATTCACTAAAATATATATTCAATCCACTTCTTGAGTTTTCTGAAATCTGCAGTGGATCCATGCCAAACATAATATTACTTAGAATTACACCAAAAAATCCTCCGACAAACTGGGCGCAACTGAAACAAAATAACTCCTTTAATGTTAACTCTTTCTTTAAAAACATTATTAAACTGACCGCAGGATTGAAGTGAGCTCCTGAAATTGAGATGAATATCCAAATTAATGCAGTCAGTCCTGCTCCAGTTGCTATGGTATTTGCCAGAAGAATACTTAACTGATCAGTTGATAAGCTCTGAGCCATTATCCCAGAACCAACGACAATCATTACAAGAAAACATGTCCCCACAAATTCAGCCAATAATTTCTTTAATAATGTTTTATTCATTCTTACACTAAAAGGCAGTCGATATAATTAACTAGCGGGGAATACACACTTGGGATCATCGTTGAATGGATTATTCACATGTGTCGAAACAGGATGATTGATAATTGCTTTTGAAGAAAAAATATCCACACAGTCAACATTATCTCCATTAAGCCAAGATTGAAAGTGTTGCTTAGAAATAATCAAAGGCATTCGCTCATGAATATTTTTTAAAGACTCAACTGCATCTGTAGTGACTACAGCGCATCCCACCTTTCCTCTATAACCACCAAAAACACCACCGAAGAAAAATGAGTCTCCTTTTAAGTGATGAAAATAAGGCACTTTAACTTCATCTTTTTGTTTCCACTCATACCAACCATCTGCTGGGATAAGACATCTATTAGAATTAGTAAAAGATGGTTTCTCAAATAGAGTTTCTATTCTTGCATTTATCAAATTGAATGGCTTTTCAGCCCAATAAGGAGAGAATCCCCATTCCATTGTTTGAAATTTATCGGTAAGTGCTAATATTTTTTGACCCGGAGCAACATTATAACTAGGCTCAAATTCTGTTTCTCCATACCTGGATTTAAGATCATCTAAGTTCCTAAGAGTAAATCTACCACACATTTATTATGCTCAAATTTTACACTAATTATTAGCTTGTAATTGAGGTTAGGTCATAACCTGTATTTTCATTTGACAAAAGGTTGTAAAGCATCTTTCAAAGAAGAAAATTTAAAATTTTGATTTATTATATCTCCATATTGATCTAAGTTCACATCATCTTGAGCTATAAAAATTCCCAAAGGAAATTGGGGACTTAGTGGCCCATAATAAGCCTCTATACCATCTGTTTCACTTGTTCCATCAATTGTTGATGCTCCAATTGTAAATTTACCAAGGTACTGATCATCTGTGCCTGTTGTATAAATTAGATACTCATTAGAATCTTGTGAGGATGAAATTAGTAATGTTTGGTCAGGTAATTTAACTAAAGCCAGCCCTTCGGAATCACCAGTTATATTCCCTGACGGTTTAATTACATCTATCGTTTCAATATTTCCACCTTCTGGCATAGCTGTTGTCTTGAAGATTCCAGATTTTTCATCTTCTTGAGAAAAATAAAATAATTTTAAATCATCATCTACTACACAACCTTCTGACACAGATTGAGTTGGAATAGTTCTAACCAATTTTGCCGCCATGGGTGAGAACGATGTGATTTCATATTGATATATAGCAAGACTTTCTTCGTCAGTTACAAATATAAAAGTTTTGGAGTTGTCTTTGTCTTTAAACATACAGAGACCATAAACAGAGGTTAGTTCAGTCTGATAAGAGTTATCCAAATATTCCGTAACACGCCCATTTGGTCCTATTAACAGAAAATCAATTCTATTTAAATCGCGATTAGTACCAGCTAGTAATGAAACTGTCTTATTTCCAATTCTATAATCGTTCCTTAAATCAATATTATTAATTCTTCCCATGGGAAAATATTCCAAAGTTTTACCGGACAAATCGTAAGCATAAATACCTGATTTCTTATCAGTTCCCAAAACTATACTTTTTTCAGAATTTTTTTTGTTTAACCAAAATGCAGCGTCGTCTGCGGCATCACCCGATGTTTTCACAGCTGCAGTTTCATAGATAGGATAAATTTTATGATCATCTATGGCCGCACTCAAATTTAAAGATAAAAAGAAAAGGAAATAAATTATATTTTTCATATTAAATTTTTTTTGGGTTTTAAAAAAAAGAAACCCCTCGATAGAGGGGCCTCATGTTAAAGAAAGTTATCTATTGATTCAAGATATACCTAAATCCAACTCCATAAGTAGCTCCATACTCATCATATTGCGACAGTCTTGAGGGATTACCAAAGTAATAATACTCAGGTTCATCATTCAAATTAATAGCTTCAAATGTGAGTCTTAAAGAATCACTTACTTTATATTTTGCTGTTAAATCAACTTGCATATGATCGTCCGTGTAGCGATCATTGAGAGGCTCAGATCCAACTTCATCAAGATAATTATCTCTGTATGTCGCGGCCAATCTAATATCCCATGGACCTTCGTCATAGCCTAGAGAAAGGTTCCACGTATTTTCTACTTGTTTAAAGTATGGGATAGTCCTTTGTCCTGCAGCAGCATCAGCAGGTAAGTCAGTTTCACCGTCTGCATATGTATAGTTTGCAACCAAAATGAAGCCATTATCGAAAGCAGTTTGGTAAGAAAACTCTAAACCATTGATGCTGCTATCATCTGCATTGATATAAGTTTCTGCTTTATCCCACGTTGATCCTCTCATTGAGAAGCTTCTGGATTCAACCTCTACGATTGCATCCTCTATATTTTTATAGAAAGCACCCGCTCCAAAGAAAGTATTCTCATCAATATAGTATTCAAAAGAAATATCGATATTGGTGGCTTTGGTAGGATCTAAATTAGGATTTCCACCTTCTATTTCATTATCATCAACATTGATAATCGCACCCGCTCTTGATTCTTTGAAACCAGGTCTTACAAGTGATCTAAATGCACCAAATCTAAGGACCATTTCATCTGAGATATCATATTTAATGTTCAAAGAAGGTGCTGCAAAGGTGTAATTATTTTCAAATTCATTATCTCCAAGATAAGTATCATTCCAGTTTTTACCTTTGTAGGTAGTTTCAGTATCTTCAAACCTTATGCCATAAACCCAAGTGGAGTTTTCATACAAAGTCGTACCCATAAAATATAAGGCTAGGATGTCTTCTTCTGTTGTCCAATCTGCTGGAATAGATTCTTCTTCTTCATCACCACCCATACCTATAAAGTAAGTACCTGGCCCAGGACAGGTAGTACCGTCTGAGAATGTAACTGTTCCAGAAGTATTATTTGTTACTATTGATTTGACTTGTTCAAAAGTTGGAGCAGGTCCGTGTGTGTTTGCCAAATACTTACCTATTGTCTGATAATCATAATCTGCCAATGTAGTATCTTTTGGCATCTTGTACTCACAGAATTGATAATTATTTATCTTTTCTCTTTGTCTATACTTTAGTCCAGTCTGCACAACTGTTTCACCGATCATATAGGTGTAATCAATTTTGAAGCCCTGTTCCTCATCCTCAGTAAGGGCATATTCTTGTTCTGCAGCCTTTCCAGGGAATGTAGAGGCATCATAGAATTCAGAAGGAAGACCTAGAACTGGTTTCTGAGGATTGGCAGTATCTAAAGTAGTAACACCATCTTTCTCTTTACTTCTAAATATTAAATTATATCTATCCGTATCATCCTGTTCTGCTTCAGATCTAAATACTTGAACTTCTAAAAAACTTCCATTTGCAAGTTGCGTCTCATGACCAATAGCTAAATTATCGATAGATCTAATTTCAGTTCTATTTTTCCCTTCAGTATCCATTCTAGAAGCTCCATATGTCGCTACTGTTCCAGATATAGTTGGTGTGTACTCTTCCATTACATCTCTAACTTCCCACTTTGCTCTATATTCAGTATCTACATATTCATTATGGAAAGCATGTAAATAAGTTTTACTTCCTGAATTTGATACATAATCTAGATTCAGAACTATCCCATCTCTTTCTCTTGTGAGATCGTAATAACGCATTTCATAGTCATCATTGACATAAGTAGATCCCCATCCACCAGTTTCATTGTTATCTGCCATGATATGTCTTTCTTGAGAGCTGATGACAAATGCGATTCCCAAATCACCATTCTCTTGAGGAATAACTGTGGTGTAAGTACCTGCTAATTTAGGATTACTGCTGTCTTTGGTAAGATCATTTCTAGAAGTTTCTGCTTTAAATTTTGTAAAATTAGGTCCATAAGAAAATGCTGAAATTGTTTCTAAATCTATAGCCCCTCCAATTGTATCTGCATCTAAGTTTGGAGTAAGTGTCTTATAAACTGTCATAGATTCTAAAAGATCTGTAGGAACACCATCTAATATCACTCCTCTTCTATCTTCAGGAGAAGCTGTACTGACGCCATTTATAGTCATTGCGTTCAAATCAGCGTTCATTCCTCTTACAGTTACGTATCTTCCTTCACCTTGGTCATTTTCAACTGATATACCAGAAATTCTTCTAAGAGATTCAGCTACATTTATATCAGCAAAATTACCTAAGGCATCAGAATCTATGACACCAACATTTTTATC
>JADHSF010000047.1 GCA_016777005.1 SAR86 cluster bacterium
TCTATTGTTGATGAAAGTATTCATACAGCTATCACGCCTTTTCAAAATAGAATTAGAGTAGCAGGAACAGCTGAATTTGTTGGTTTTGATGATTCTATTCACCAAAAGAGAGTGACTTATCTGAATGAAATGCTAAAAAATGTTTATCCTAATCTATATTCACAAATCGATGTAGATGAAGGAAAAATATGGCATGGATTTAGGCCTATGAGTTCTGATGGCCTGCCATTTATTGGAAAAACTAAAATCGATGGTTTGTATGTCAATTGCGGCCAAGGACACTTGGGTTGGACTTTGGCTATGGGCTCCGCAAGTTTACTTGCTGATGAAGTTCAGGCTATTCAATCTGAAATTGATATAAAACCTTATCTAGCTTCACGATCACTTTAAAAAAATATTTTTAATCCTATTGCTTGCTATATAATCCGCCCGTCTCCTCGTAGCTCAGTTGGATTAGAGCAACTGCCTTCTAAGCAGTGGGTCGCAGGTTCGAGTCCTGCCGAGGAGGCCACTTCCATTTCATATACACAATCACTATTCATGGTTTATGATGACCTGAGAAATAAAGGATCATCTTATGAAAAATATCTATCAAGTCTTACTCTCGTTTCTACTTTTGGGGGCATTACTGTCTTGCTCAGAAGAGACTCAATCTATTGCTGATCAAGAGCATAACCCAGGGCCTTTCTACATTGAATTCGTTTCATGCACCAAAGGCAGTGAATACAGCAAATCAAATCTTTCTAATATGATTGAAGCGTGGAGAGATCTCCCTAAGTCTAAAGAGCTAAGAGGTTCCTACTTGTATGATCCTCTAAAAGAGGACAATGCGTTTGGCCCGAGTATGTGGTGGGAGCTCGAATGGAATTCAAAAGATTCGGCCAACGAGGCATGGAGTGACTGGTCACAAGACGATTCTGTTGCAGCATGGTCAGAGAAATACCAAAATGTTATGGCGTGTGATGGCGAAGGCAGAAATGCCTGGGATATTCTAATTCCAATAAGCTCTAAATATTTCGGTAAAGCCAATGATTCAGGATATTTTTATAGTCAATACTCAACTTGTAGTTATAAGAACTCAGCTGGAAGAAATGAATTAGAGAATTTTATCCCAATGCATACTGCTAAAATTAAAGCTTCAGAACTAGAAGGGACCGGCTATCATTATGGTGTTTATTTTGATCAAAGGTCTGGAGATGCTTCACATTCTGATGTTGCAGCAAGTCATATATGGGGGGAATGGGCGTTATCGTCAGAAGCTATGGAGGTTCAAAATCAGAATTTTACAAATAACTTTCAAGATGTATTTGCAGAGTTTAATGAGATAGGGTCTTGTTTAGAAAATCCTGATACATTTGATTCGTGGGTTTTATATGACCAAAAAGACATAGATTTTAGACCTAAATTTTAGTGAGTTCTTGTGCTTGAAGGCATCAAAATTCAGGGATAGAATATTCGAGTTATTATTTTTATTTTCAAATGATGGGTTCTCATATTTCAATTTACGGCGAAGTCCAAGGTTCTGGTTTCAGATCATGGGCTAAAGATCAAAGTACTAAACTCAATCTAACTGGTTGGGCTAGAAAGGCTTCAGATGGTTCAATTGAAATTTTTATCCAAGGAGAAATAGAAGCGGTTAATAGTTTTATATCGCTTTGTTGGGATGGTCCTTCTTTTTCTCATGTTGAAGATGTTTTAGTTCAAGATGCCAATAGAGATGAATCCATAAAAGGATTTGAAATTTATTAAAATAATCATCCTCTCTTTTTATAAAATGTTAAAGTAGCATTTTTTTGGTGGGCGTAGCTCAGTTGGTAGAGCCCTGGATTGTGATTCCAGTGGTCGTGGGTTCGAGCCCCATCGTCCACCCCAAAATGGATAAAATATGAAATTTTTCAAATCAAAAGCTGAAATAAACCAAAGCTTAAATATAGTAGTTCCCAATAAAGATATTGAAGAACAAGTATCAACAAAACTTAAGGCCGCACAAAAAGATTCGAAGCTAAAAGGCTTCAGAAAGGGAAAAGCCCCTATGGATGTAGTGTCTAGCATGTTCGGACCTGAAATAAGGCAAGAAGTGATCTGGGATTTGGCAAGTAAGACTTTTTCGAAACTTGCTCAAGAAAAAGATCTCAAGATTGTGAGCAGGCCTAACCTAATTCCAGAATCACTGGATGAGGGTAAGGATGCCAAATTTAAAGCAACTTTCGAAGTATATCCAGAAGTTTCTTTAGCTAAGATCAGTAAAATTTCTTTTACTAATTTCCTCTGTGACATCACTGATGAAGATTTAGATAAAACCATCAATAACCTGCAGAAACGAATGAGTCAATGGGAGCCTGTTGATGAAGTTTCTAAAGACGGTGATCAGATCAAAATTAATTTTGTAGGAAGAATCGAAGGCGAAGAATTTGAAGGAGGGACTGCTGAAGACTTTTCTGTCGAAATAGGATCGAAGTCGATGATTAAAGGTTTTGAAGAAGGACTCATTGGACTTAAGAAAGGTGATAAGAAGATTTTAGAGTTAAATTTTCCTGAAGATTACGGAAAGAAAGAGCTTGCTTCAAAGCCCGTATCTTTTGACACTGAAGTAAATGAAGTTTTGTCTCCTAAATTACCTGAACTCAATGAAGAGTTTTTCAAGAGTACAGGAATAGAGGCCGCAGACGTAGATTCTTATAAAAAAGAAGTTCGCACTAAACTAGAAGAAGATTTAGAAAATATTCTGAAAGGCAAGGTTAAACAAAGTCTTTTTGATGCTTTGATTGAAGTTAACGAATTTGAAGTTCCTTCAGCAATGATTGATTCTGAAATTTCCAATATGAAACAAGATACAGCAAGAAGAATGGGAATGGATCCTAAAGAAATTAAAGAAGACTTGTTTCCAAACGAAACTTTTTCGGACGAAGCTACAAAAAGAGTCAAAGTAGGTATCCTTTTAAACAAAATAATAGAAGATAAAGAATTAAAACCAGATGCAGACAAGGTAAAAGAAATCATAGAAGAGAGGGCAAAAAACTATAAAGATCCACAACAAGTTATTAATTATTTTTACTCTGATGAGGAGCAACTTAGAAATATTGAATCAATTTCGTTAGAGGAGCAAGTAGTGGATGCCTTACTGACTGAAGCAAAATCTTCAGAAGAGAACATTTCATATGAAGATTGTGTTTCAGGAACTTATGGTTGAAAATCTTTGGATTAACCCCATCTTATTAACTAAGGAATAATTAAATGAATAAAGAAAATATAAATCCAACTAATCAGTTGGTACCAATGGTTGTAGAACAAACTCCAAGAGGAGAAAGAGCCTATGACATTTATTCAAGATTGCTTAAAGAACGGGTGATATTTCTTACCGGACCTGTGGAAGATTACGGTGCTAATTTAATCGTTGCTCAAATGCTTTATCTGGAAGCTGAGAATCCTGACAAGGATATTCATTTATATATTAATTCTCCAGGAGGGTCTGTAACGGCCGGCTTATCTATTTACGATACTATGCAGTTTATCAAACCAGATGTTTCAACCTTATGCATTGGTCAAGCTGCAAGTATGGGTGCTGTATTGCTTTGCGGTGGAGCTAAAGGAAAGAGACAGTCTCTACCAAATTCAAGAGTAATGATTCATCAAGTACTCGGTGGATTTCAGGGTCAAGCAAGTGATATTGAAATACACACCAAAGAGATTTTATCAATAAAGAAAAAGCTCAATGAAATTCTAGCGAGCCACTCAGGTCAAAAGGTTGACAAAATTGCCAAAGATAGTGATAGAGATAATTTTATGTCTCCCGATGATGCAGTAAAGTATGGTTTAATTGATGGAGTTGTTGATAGTCGCTCAATCAAAAATTAACAGGAGTTTTTATGTCTGATAAAGACAACACAGATAACGGAGATGACAAACTTTTATATTGCTCGTTTTGTGGTAAAAATCAAAATGAGGTCAGAAAGCTTATTGCGGGTCCTTCGGTTTATATATGCAATGAATGTATAGATTTATGCAATGACATTATTAAAGAAGAGATAGCTGAAACCAAAGAGGTTGATGATGAACATTTTCCTGTTCCAAAAGAAATTAAAGAGACTTTAGATGAATATGTCATCGGTCAGGAGGAGGCTAAGAAAAATTTATCAGTTGCTGTTTATAATCATTACAAAAGATTAAAAGGTGGAAAGAGTCTTGATTCTGAAGATGAAGTTGAGTTAACAAAAAGTAATATTCTACTTCTCGGTCCCACTGGTTCTGGGAAAACACTACTTGCTCAAACCTTAGCACGATTATTGGACGTTCCTTTTACTATTGCCGATGCGACCACATTAACTGAAGCAGGCTATGTAGGAGAGGATGTAGAGAACATTATTCAAAAACTCTTACAAAAATGCGACTATGACATTGAAAAAGCCCAATTAGGCATTGTATATATTGATGAGATCGACAAAATTGCAAGAAAATCAGATAACCCTTCCATTACACGTGATGTTTCTGGAGAAGGGGTACAACAAGCTTTATTGAAGCTGATAGAGGGCACAGTTGCATCAGTACCACCTCAAGGTGGAAGAAAACATCCTCAGCAGGAGTTCCTTCAAGTTGATACTTCAAATATCCTCTTCATTTGCGGAGGTGCATTTTCAGGACTTGAGTCTGTCATACAACAAAGATGCGAAGAAACTGGTATAGGTTTTGGAGCAAACGTGACATCTATAAAATCTGAAAATGATTCAGATAAATTGATCAAGCAAGTCAGGCCGGAAGATTTAATTAAATTTGGATTAATTCCTGAATTTATAGGGCGATTGCCAGTCATAACAACCCTCGAGCAGTTAGACGAAGAGGCCTTAATCACCATATTGACTCAACCAAAAAATTCTTTAACGAAACAATTCTCTAAGCTCTTTCAAATGGAAGATGTCGAATTAGATATTAGAGAAGATGCATTGTCTGAGATAGCCAAAAAAGCCATTGAAGTAAAGACAGGTGCAAGAGGTTTAAGATCAATACTTGAAAGCATATTGATGGAGACTATGTACAAAGTTCCATCAGAAGAATCACTGAATAAAGTGGTACTGGATGCAGCGGTTGTGAGAGGAGAATCTGAACCTTTAATGGTTTATGAAAAGTCTTCAAAAACTAAAACAGGTTAAGACTTGTTTTTTTAAATTAAAACCCCAATATTAGATGTAGAGGTAAGAAATATGTCTGATAAGAATTTAAATATCCCATTACTCCCATTAAGAGATGTAGTCATCTTCCCTTCGGTAGTCACTCCTCTTTTTGTTGGCAGAGAAAAGTCTATAACTGCCTTGCAAGCAGCAATGGCTGGCGACAAACAAATTATGCTAGTTGCTCAAAAGAGTGCTCAGCAAGATGATCCAAAATTAGGTGATCTCTATACTATAGGAACACTTTCTACGATCCTCCAGTTGATAAAACTTCCCGATGGCACACTAAAAGTTCTGGTAGAAGGCAACAAAAGAGCTTCAATCGAATCTATTGAATCTACAGATGAATTTATGTCAGTAAAAGTAAATGTGATTCAAGAAGAACCCGAAACCGAAGGGCTAAAACATTTCTTACCTTCATTAAAAAAACAATTCCAGGAGTATGTAAAACTTACTAGAAAAGCAACACCTGAAGTCCTCAATACTGTTAATGCGATTGATTCGTTATCTAGGCTGACAGATACCTTGGTAGGTCATTTATCAATTGATATTGGTCAAAAACAAGAAATACTTGAGATGACTAGTTTAGCTGAAAGAGCAAAGCGAATTCTTGAACATCTAGACTCTCAACTAGACTTGTCAAAAGTTGAGAAGAAAATTCGTGGCAGAGTTAAAAGCCAAATGGAAAAAAGTCAAAAAGAATACTACCTAAACGAGCAAATGAAAGCTCTTAAGAAAGAATTAGGAGAGATAGACGAAACAGAGGATGCCGATCAATTAGAAGCTAAAATCAACGAAGCTGGCATGACTAAAGAGGCTCAAGAAAAAGCACTAAGCGAGTTGCAGAAATATAAAATGATGTCTCCGATGTCTGCTGAAGCATCTGTTGTCAGGGGGTATATAGATTGGATGCTGAATATACCTTGGAAAAAGAAAAGTAAAATTAG
>JADHSF010000048.1 GCA_016777005.1 SAR86 cluster bacterium
CATGGAACTGGTACACCTGCAAACAGAACTACAGAATCACATATTCTTAATGAAGTGGCCAAGACTTATGGTATCAAGTCATTACCAGTTACAGGGATTAAGTCCTACTTAGGTCATAGCATGGCGCCCGCTTCAGGAGATCAATTGACGACTACATTGGGCACCTGGGATAAAGGAATAATACCAGGAATACACTCAACACATTCTGTAGCAGACGATGTTTATCAAGGTCATTTAGATATTTTATTGGATGATCAAATCCAAGAGAAAGGCTTTTTTAGTGCTGCATTTTTAAACGCTAAAGGGTTTGGTGGAAATAATGCCTCTGCATTAATTTTATCTCCAGAAGAATCAATGACTTTATTGAACAAAAAGTATTCAGCTGCCAAGATGAAGAATTATATTTCTGCAAATAAAGATGTCATTGCAAAAAGCAACAAACACAATAAACAGTGTTTACGCGGGAATTATAATATTATCTATAAATTCAATGAAAATGTTCTTCAAGGAGAAGAAGATATCATTATAGAAAAAGATAAGTTAAGTCTTAAAGGCTTTAAAAGATCTATAAATTTAAAAAAATAAAAGTGGAAAGAAAATGGAAAGAAATTGGAAAGAAGTAAGATCGGAAGTAAAACGATTTGTTGAAGAAGAAGTCTACCCGGCTGAGACTATATTGCAAAATGGTGGAGAAGAATCTAAGGATAAACTTTCTGAGCTTATGCAAAAAGCAAAAGACAATTCTCTTTGGGCTTTAGGTCATCCTAAAGATATTGGCGGAGAAGGTATGCCTTTCATGGAATATGTATATATCAATGAAGTTGTCGGTAGATCATCTAGTGCAATGGTTGCGTTGGGTACTCACTCTCTTCAAGACTCGATCATGTTGAGAGAATTTGCTCCTAAGAAATGGAGAGATGAGTACCTTGAACCCTTAGTACAAGGTGAAATTTTTCCCAGCTTCGCAATGACAGAACCTGATATTTCTAGTTCTGATCCAACACAATTACAAACTACAGCAGTGCTAGATGGTGACGAGTGGGTAATTAATGGAACGAAATGGTTTACAACTGGAGCAGCTAGAGCAGCTTATACGACCGTTATGTGTCGAACTGAGTTAGATGTGCCAAGTCACGGAGCATTTAGCATGATAATTGTTCCGACAGATAATCCTGGTTATAAAATTATAAGAGAAACACCCGTTTTGGGAATCAATGGAGGTCACTATGAAGTCAATTATGACAACGTTAGAGTTCCAAAAGAAAATCTCTTAGGACCTAGAGGACAAGGTTTCTTAATTGCACAAAGAAGATTAGGTCCAGGAAGAATATTTCACTGCATGCGATGGCTTGGACAAGCTCAAAGAGCCTTTGATCTAATGTGCGATAGATTGCATTCAAGAGAGACTTTTGGAACTCCTCTGGCTGAAAAACAATTACTACAAAAATTTGTTTTTGATAGTGCTTGCGAAATACAAGCCAGCAGACACCTTACTCTAGATGCTGCTAAGAGAATTGATCAAGGGGATGATGCAAGAATTGAAATAGGCATGATAAAGGTAGTAGGAGCTGAAATGGTACATAACGTAATTGATCGAGCCATTCAGGTTCATGGGGCCAAAGGTCTGACTGATGATACTCCGCTTAGTCTAATGTATAGGCATGCTAGAGAAGCAAGAATCTATGATGGTCCAGACGAAGTTCATGTTCAGTCAGTTGCTAGAAGGATACTAAAAAATTACCAAAATAATGGTGCAGGCTGGGACTTTGGTGAACGAGATGCAGCTTTAGAATCTGAATAAATGACAGAAGAACTTTCAAAGGCTCTTCAAAATAAGCTTCTAGAAGTAAATATTGAAGGAAAAATATTAAATCTAGTGCCTCTAACTGGAGGTGCTTCAAAAGAAATATGGAAATTTGAAGTTCAAACCAATCATGAGACAAATGAATACATACTAAGAAAAGGTTCTGGAATTGAAGGTCCTTTAGCTATCAAGACTTCTGATGAAGCGTTATTGCAGCAAGAGGTTAGAAAAATAAAAGCACCTGTTCCTGAAATTGTAGCGGTATCCTCTTTAGAAGAAGCATTAGGTGATAGTTATATTATGAAATTTGTTGAAGGAGAATCGATTCCAAGGAAAGTTCTAAGGGATGCTGAATTCAAAGATGCCCTTCCTTTATTGGCTTTTCAGTGCGGCGAGGCAATAGCAAAAATTCATGAAGTAGATGTTAGTAAACTCGATTATTTACAAGAGAAAACTCCAATTGATCAACTCAATGATCTTTATGCTACTTATGAATCTTTCAACCAGCCCTCTCCAGTCTTTGAATACACTTATCTGTGGCTTAAGGATCAAGATTTTGGCGATACGCAATCAAGTCTAGTTCATGGAGACTTCAGGCTGGGTAATATCATCGTCTCTAAGTTAGGGCTGGAATCTATTATAGATTGGGAACTAGCTCACATAGGCAATCCATTGCAGGACTTAGGTTGGATTTGTGGTAATTCTTGGAGATTTGGTCAAAACGAAAAAGTGGTTGGGGGGTTTGGAGACTTAGAGGACTTGTTAAAAGGTTACAACTCTATTAGTCAGTTTAAAGTAAATGAACACTTAGTAAGAACATGGCAAGTTTTTGGCACTTTTAGATGGGGTGTCATTTGTCTCATACAAGCCTCTGCACATTTAAATGGTTCAGTTAACTCAGTTGAAAAAGCTGCAATCGGTAGAAGAGTTTCTGAAACCGAACTTGATATAGCAGATCTTCTATTCCTTGGAGGTAAATAATGATTTTTGATAAACCTACTAGTGTTGATCTACTTGCAGCAATAAACCACTTCCTAGATACAAAAATTAAACCTGAAGTGCCACCTCATTTAGCTTTCAAATTAAGAATTGTCGAAAATGTTTTAAATATAGTGATCCGAGAAATAGAAAAAGGAGACGAGCTTTCTAATGAAGTGATCAATCTATTACAAAGCTTAATGGAGTCAGATACGCCAAGTGTAGAAACATTGGCTTTGCTGATAAAAGAAGAAAAAATTGATCTAGAAGATCAAGATTTAAAAGATCTACTTGTTACTCTATCTAAGAATAAAATTGCAGTTGATAATCCAAATTATTCAACTTTTAAGAAGCTAATCAAGTGATTTTAATGGCTTCTTATCTCTAAAAATCATCAAAAGGGGCATAAATAGAGCCCACGTTTTATGATAATGCTTAGGGAATATCCTTTGGGAAAGATCAAGGAGCTTGGCATCCAGTCCTATAAAAATTCTTGTCTTATTCTTCTTAACCCCATTCAGTATAATTTCTGCTGCCTTACTAGGGTGCATGCCACCCTCTCTAAATAAGTCTCCCATTTCCTTTTGAGACTTAGGGGCATTTCTTGTAAAGATTGAATTGCTGACTTGAGTTTCATCTTGATTAAAATTTTCTTCATCAAATCGTGCATCAGCCGCAATATTAGTTCCGATATGGCCAGGGTGAACACAATGAATTTGTAGATTAGGATTTGTTTCCTTCATCTCCATAGCTAGGCTCTCAGTAAAACCTCTGACAGCAAATTTAGTTGCGTGATAAACAGTTTGTCCTGGAACAGCGACCATCCCAAATATAGAAGAAGTATTTACAATAGCAGCTTCAGGGCTATCCACCATATGAGGAATAAAAGCTCTTGTACTATTAATCACTCCATCAAAATTGATTCCCATAACCCAGTCCCAATTATCTTCATCCATATCCTTGAAGTGAGTTCCTGTAGTTACTCCGGCATTATTAAATACCATATCTACCTTGCCATGTTGCTCGATGACCTTTTCAGGAAGAGCTTCAATAGCCTCCTTATCTGAAACATCTAGTAAATGTGAAGAAACTGACACGTTATATTTTCGAAGCATCTCAACTGTTTCATTTAATGTTTCTTCATTTACATCACAAACAGAGACATCTGCACCGTCTTTGGCCAATAACACAGCCAGGTATCTTCCCATTCCAGAACCAGCCCCAGTAATTACCGCTACTTTATCTTTGAAACTCTTCATATTTTTCCCCTCCTTTTAAGGTTGAATTATTCGCCTTCTTCTTTTCTTTTTTCTAAGTTGAATGAAATATTATAAGCATCCTCTGGAGATTCTCTAACCCACTTATCAAGTGCTTTTGCATCTTCACCAACAAGAATTCTCCATTTATTTTCTTTAACGCCATCTAGAATAATCGTTGCAGCTTCAGCCGCTGTCATTGGTGCATCTTCTTTAAAAGAGTTTGCACGTTCTTTAATAATATCTCTAATTTGGTCTAAAGATTGATTGTGGACTGGTGCTCCTAGCTTAATCATATTGTCTTTTACTTTTTGCATTTCCTCATCGCTGCGTTCAACAGAAGTTCCGGTTGAATTAGCATTGAGAATCTTTCCTGTATTTATAGCTATTGAAGTTCCTATATGACCAGGCATGACAACAGAAACTCCTAAATGGGGAGCGTTCATCCTAAAATCATCCAATAGGGCTTCACTAAACCCTTTAACAGCAAATTTTGCTGCTGAATATGAAGTATGAGGTGTTCCACCGAGGCTTGCCCAAAAACCATTAACACTACTAGTATTGACTAGGTGACCCTCAGAGCTTGCAACCATTGCAGGCATAAAGGCCCTCGAACAGTAATAAACTCCATACCAACAAACTGCGAAACATCTTTCCCATTCTTCCCTAGAAGACTCGACAAAACTACCTCCTCCACCAATACCTGCATTATTAAATAGTAGATTGATTGTTTCTGTTTTGTGTTCTGATAGAACCTCGTCTCTAAAACGGTTTACCTGCTCTTCGTTGGATACATCGCAAACATGCTTTGTGATGGTTACGTTTGGAGATGCTTTAGATACGATCTCATATGTTTCTAGCATGTTATCTTCAATGACATCACACATAGCTACATGACACCCTTCTTTTGCAAGTTGTCTGACAAGCTCTCTACCCATCCCAGTTCCACCACCTGTCACAACCGCTATTTTATTATTGAAGTTTTCCATCCTGAAAGACCTTTTATGATTTAAATTTTAGCTATTCGCTTTCGTTCGTTTCTTGAGATTTAGGAAATTCACTGAATGGAAATGGCTTCTCTCCGGAGTGGTAAGTTAAGTAGTCTAGGATTTGGACCATATAGTCTCTGAATCCTAAAGAAACTTTTGAAATATTTTCACTTCTCTTGTCTGTAATTAAAACAAAAAGAAACTGAGTGAATACTATTAACCAAAGTACTGTCATAGAAAGGTAATAAACAAAAGAGAATGCTAGCATCCAAAAAAGCCTAATCCATTTTCCTTGTTTTAAAAAATTATCTTTCCACTCGTCGCTATCAATGAATTCTTCCGAACCAACATCGATGATCTTTTCTTCTTCAATTTCTGACATTATTTTTTTATTTTATAAATTCCACATCTTTAATCATATCCTGACCCAATACATTTTGAATCGAACCATCTAGATTAGTACCTTTATAGATGATTTTGTAAAGAGAATCCACTATCGGCATTTCAACACCATGCTTATCAGAAATATTTTTTACGACTTTTAAGGTCTTTAAACCCTCAATTGTTTGTCCTATTTTTTGCTTGGCTTCTTCTACAGAAAGACCTTCTCCGATATATTTACCAAATTGGTGATTTCTGCTCAGTGGTGAAGCACAAGTTGTAATAAGGTCACCTACTCCGGCCAAACCAAGAAATGTTTGTGGGTTTGCACCTAAATCTGTTGCTAAACGACTCATCTCACCTAAACCTCTAGTCATTATCATACCGATAGTATTTTCTCCTGAGTTCAAGCCATCTGCTATACCGCAAGCAATAGCGTAAATATTTTTTAAGGCCCCTCCCATCTCAACCCCATAAGGATCATCATTCTCATAGATTCTAAAAAAATCTGTCGATAAATTTTGAATGACCTCATCTCTTAAGATTTTGTGTTTACTGGCAATCACTGTTCCGGATAAATGATGATTAGCAATTTCTTCTGCTAAATTAGGACCACTTAAAATACCGATAAGATTTTTAGAATAGTACTCTT
>JADHSF010000049.1 GCA_016777005.1 SAR86 cluster bacterium
CTACTTTCATTACAGAAATGTTGATGTAAGTTCTATTAAGGAGCTGATTAAGCGATGGAATCCAGAACTTCTAGATGGCTTTAGGAAATCAGGCGGTCATAGGGCAATGGGAGACGTTTTAGAGTCTATAGAAGAACTCAAGTTCTATAGGGATAAGTTCTTTATTTAGTCTTTCTTTTTTGTAGGTCCATCAAAAAAACTATTCGCTATGGGCATGACTTTTGATGAATCGCTAGAAGTAATTTTTGCTATACCTCTTTTGTCGACTTCATCTATCCTCATAATGCAACTTACAGGTATATAGCTTCTTTGAACGCCTTTGAATTCATTTTTAAGCTTTTCTTCACTGGTATCAACGACTATCTGAGAATTTTGATCGAAGATATATTCTTCAACTTCAATGAATCCATACATGTCACTTTGATAAATTGCTTCTGCATAAACTTCGTAGACTTCACCTAGCTGAACAAATACTACTTTGTAGATTCCTTTTTTTGCCATTACAATTCCCGCCCTAATTAAAGATATAAAATTTAGTTACCGAAAAGATATAACATATATATATGGCCAAAAAGCTTTTTATCAAGACCCACGGATGTCAGATGAATGAATATGACTCAAACAGGATGCAAGACTTGCTTGGCATTAGTCATGGTTTTGAAACAACTGATAATGAGGAAGAGGCGGACCTAATTCTTTTGAATACTTGCTCTATCCGTGAGAAAGCTCAAGAAAAGGTTTTTCACCAACTTGGCAGATGGAAGAAATTAAAAGATAAGAATCCGAACTTAAAAATTGGAGTTGGAGGCTGTGTTGCAAGTCAAGAAGGCGACAATATAATGAAAAGGGCTCCACAAGTTGATATTGTATTTGGACCTCAGACAATCCATAGAGTCCCAAAACTATATGAAAATGTAGCAGAAAATAAATTAGAGTCTGTAGATATCACATTTCCAAAAACTGAGAAATTTGACCATTTACCAGAACAATCTTCGGATGGACCGACAGCTTTTGTATCGATCATGGAAGGATGCAATAAATATTGTTCTTTCTGTGTAGTACCTCACACCAGAGGCAACGAAATCAGCAGACCACTTGATGACATATTAAAAGAAATAGAAGGCTTAGCAGGAAAAGGCGTCAAAGAGGTCAATCTTCTTGGGCAAAATGTTAACTCCTACAGAGATTCAAAACTTAAAACAAAAGGACTCGGCCTATCAAATCTTATAAGGTCATCATCTGTTATTGAAGGCATTGAAAGAATTCAGTTTACTACCTCTCACCCATTTGAATTTGGCCAAGATCTTATTGATATTTACCAAGAAGTTCCTCAGCTGATTAGTTATGTTCATCTTCCTGTGCAAAGTGGATCAAATGATATCTTGAAGAAGATGAGAAGAAGACACACAAGAGATGGGTACTTTGAAATAATCGATAAATTAAAATCTGCCAGGAGCGGGATAAGTATTTCTTCTGATTTCATTGTCGGTTTCCCAGGAGAGACAGAAAAAGATTTCTTAGATACTCTAGACTTAGTGGATTATGTTGGATACGACGAATCCTTTAGTTTTATTTATAGTCCAAGACCCAATACAACTGCAAAAGATCTTGAAGACGATGTCCCTTTAGGGGAGAAGAAGGTCAGATTACAAGAACTGCAACACAAACTCGAAAACTCAGCATTAAGTATTAGTAGAAAAATGGTTGGAGAAATTAGAAAGTGCCTTGTTACTAATATTTCGAAGAAAAATCCTGGAGAATTCCAGGCTAGAGCTGATAATAATAAAGTAGTTATATTTTCATGCTCCGATCCTTCAATGATTGGAGAAATCATTGATATAGAGATAGTTGAAGCCAGAAATAAATCTCTACGAGGTATAGCTGTTTAGTTACTTCTTAACCATTAATGAAATTTCAGTTAGAGCCTATCAATCATGACAAGATAAGTGATCTGTGTGGCCCTACTAATTCTATTTTGAAACAAATTGAGAATGAGTTGGGTATTAAGATACTCAATAGAGGTCCTAGTTTTAAAATAAATGGAGATGAGGCAAAAGCCCAGATAGCAAAGGATATTCTAATAAGGATCTACGAAGACTTGGACGAAAATAAAACAATTGAATCTAAGGAGGTTCACTTATACTTACGAAAAGGCATGAATGACATAAACAATATAAAAAAAGAAACTTCAAGTAATCACGTTATCAAAACACCAAATCTTCTTGTAACTCCTAATCATGGCAGCCAAGTTCAATATGTAGAGACCATCAACAAAAATGTATTAACGTTTGGGATAGGCCCGGCCGGAACGGGTAAGACATTTCTTGCGGTAGCTCTTGCTGTAGAGCAATTTTCAAGAGGTGAGGTAGAAAAAATACTATTAGTTAGACCGGCTGTAGAGGCAGGAGAGAAGTTAGGCTTTTTACCTGGAGATCTCAGTCAGAAAGTAGATCCATATTTGAGGCCACTCTACGACGCTCTCTTTCAAATGATGGGGTACAAAGAGACAGACCAACTCATTGAAAGAAACATTATAGAGGTAGTTCCCCTAGCCTTTATGAGAGGAAGAACCTTGAATAATTCCTTTATCATTCTTGACGAGAGTCAAAATGCTACGGTCGAACAAATGAAGATGTTCTTAACTAGGTTTGGTTTTGGTTCAAAGGTTGTCGTGACTGGTGACATAACCCAAATAGATTTGCCTAAAAACACTCCTTCTGGGCTTGTACACTGTCTTAGGGTTCTAAAATCTGTTGAAGATATAGGTTTAGTTGAGTTTGAAACAAAAGATGTAGTAAGGCACGGATTAGTCCAAAAGATTGTTGAAGCCTATGCGAAATTTATCGATTAAGTGCCTATACTTGAATCTAATATATTCATCACAGGAAATCTTGAGGATTTAAGCTGTACCCAAAAAGATATATCTGAATGGGTCCAGGCTCTTATTGATGTAGAAGAAGGGCTAGATGAATTAATCACTGCAAAGAATATTAATTTTTCATTTGTTTCAGAAGAAGAAATACAAAAACTAAATTTAACATTTCTTAAGAAGGACAAGCCTACAAATGTTCTATCCTTCCCCTCCCCTGCAACTGATTTAAATCAAGATTTACTTGGAGATATTGCTATTTGCATAGATGTAATAAAAAAAGAGTCTTATGAGCAGGGAAAAGAGACAGCAGATCATCTCATTCATATTATCCTCCATTCTGTTTTGCATTTAGTAGGTTATGACCACGAAGATGAAGCTTCAGCAAACAAGATGGAGCTTCTTGAGATATCTACCTTAAAAAAAATAGGTATTGCGAATCCTTACTGAAACAAATTATGATGTGCATATGTTTATGAAGTGAGGCGTTAATGAACGACGAGCCCCCAAGTATATCTGCTGAGTCTAGTCGACTTGGCTTTAGGAAAAGAATAAAAGACAAAATAAAAGAAATTTATCAAAATTTCTCCTATAAACCCCAAAATAAGCAGGAACTTGCTGGATCTATAAGGGATTCAAGCGAGAGAGGTGTGCTTGAAAAGGGAACTCTCAACATGATAGAAGGAGCTCTGAGAGTTTCTACTGATCAGGTAAGAGATATCATGATTCCCCGCCCTCAAGTGGTTTTTGTAGACAAAAACGAGAAACCTGCAGACTTCTTGCCAAGGGTAGTGAAATCCAGCCATTCAAGATTCCCTGTAATTAACTCAGAAACTGAGAAAATTGAAGGAATACTCCTAGCAAAAGACCTTCTGCCCTTCCTATCTTCCAAAGATCTTGATGAATTTGAGCTTTCTCAGTTAATTAGACCGGCTATTTTGATACCGGAAAGTAAAAAATTGAATATTTTGCTAGATGAGTTGAGGGCAGGAAGAAATCACATGGCAATTGTTCTTGATGAATATGGTGATGTAACGGGCATTGTTACAATTGAAGATGTTTTAGAGGAAATCGTTGGTGAGATAGAGGACGAACATGACAAAGATAGTGGCACTTTGATTAAAGAAATTGGTGAAGATGAATATTTAGTTTCTGCTTTAACTCCTATTGATGTTTTTAATGAAACATTTAATTCTTCTTTCAGCGATAAAGATTTTGATACTTTAGGAGGTATTGTGATGCACCATTTTGCACGTTTTCCGAAGCCAAATGATGCTATTAATATTGATGGTTTGAGGTTTGTAATTAATTCATTAGAAAGACGACGAATTAAGCGAATTAAAGTATCAAAAATAAACTAAATTGCCTTTCTAAAAAGACCTTCTGTCTTTAATATGAATCATATGTTCAAGAAGACAGTTCTTGCTCTTACATGCGGGTTAATTTTTTCATTAGGTTTTGCACCTTTTGATCTTTGGTTCTTGTCTATTTTATCCATCTTAAGCTTATTGTTTTTACTGGATGAAACCTCTAATAAAGAATCTTTTTTAATTGGGTATACATTTGGTTTTGGAATGTGGTTATCCGGAATATCCTGGTTGTATGTAAGTATTCACTCTTATGGAAATATCGGTTTTATAGGATCTATATTAATAATATTACTTTTTATTTGTATACTTTCTCTTTATTCGGGTCTGTTATTTTTATTTAATAATTACCTTAAGAGCTTCGCTCCAAAGACATTATTAATCTTCACTTTGCCAGTTGCGTGGACATCTATTGAATTGATGAGGTCTTACCTCTTTACAGGCTTTCCCTGGTTAATTTCCGGCACTATGTTGGCGGATACTCCAATAGATGGATTGACACCTATAATCGGTGCTCAAGGTAATAGTTTTTTTATGGTTATCATCTCCGTATTGGTGTTTGAAATTATCAAGGGATTAAGGTCAAAAAAATGGTCTAAATTTTTAATTTTATTTACCATTTCACTACTTATTTCATCTGTATTATTGCGTCCTTTTTCTTGGACTAATCCAGTAGCAGAAGTTAGGGTCTCTATACATCAACCCAATCTAACTTTAGAAGAGAAATGGAGTCAAGTGGGATTGATTAAGACTCAAGAAATGATGCTTCAAGCAGTTACCGAAGCAAAACAAGATGAATTAATTGTATTCCCTGAAACTGCTTTAGTTTTGTCAGAGCGAGACAATAAAGCCTTCATGGATTTATTGACCATCAAGAGCTCGGAGAATTCTGTAACACTTATTTCTGGAATAGTTGAAAGAGAGGATAAAAAGAGGATTCGAAATAGACTGCAAGCCTTTGGTAATGTTAATACTTATTACGACAAGGTAAAGCTTGTTCCTTTTGGTGAATTTATACCTTTTGAGAGCATTTTAGGTGATCTTTTAGACATTATTGGCTTAAATCTAACAAACACCATTCCAGGTAGTGAAATAAAAGCAATAAATAATGGTATTTTAAAAATATCTCCTAGTATTTGCTACGAGATAGCTTTTGACGAATTAATTAGGAAAACTGCAAGAAATAGCAATATATTAGTAACAATAAGTAATGATACATGGTTTGGAAGGTCAATAGGACCAATTCAGCATCTTGAGATAGCTCAAAATAGGGCTTTGGAGAATAATAAACCCTTGATAAGATCCACAAATAGTGGAATTTCTGCCTTTATATCAGAAAAAGGTAAAATTACTGAAAAACAAGATTATTTTGAAGAAAAAGCGCTACAAAAACAGGTTATGCTTTATTCTGGCCATACTTTTTACGCGAATTATGGAAATATGCCATTAATATTTTTAATAATGATTTTTTTCTTCTGTATAAGTATAAAAAGCTACCTTTTTAAAAAAAAGGACTATAAATAGAACATATGTCACTAATTAAGAATTTCAAACACATTATCTTCTCCTTTTCATTATTGTTTTTCATATCTTGTGCAACGACAATAGATTTGAATAAAGATAATAAAAACAATATTTTAGAGGGTTTAATATCAAATAATCCATCATATAAAAGCTTAGATGCTTTACTTTATGTAGATATTGAATCTCAAACCATGCTTCATATCAAAAAAGGTACAGTTTT
>JADHSF010000012.1 GCA_016777005.1 SAR86 cluster bacterium
CTAAGCAATTTTGCCTGGTATATAGCGGTAATTACACCAATTACTTAAGTAATGCTTGTAAACAAGGGTTTTAATGAAGGGGATTTATGCTTAATTTCGGCTGAAATTCTCCAATAGTTTTTAGCAGTTAAATCAGTTCTGCCATTTAAGTGTTCAAATAGTTTCTCTGCTTGTACATATTTGTAGTTATCTGCTTCGCCTTTGTTACAAGTAGTCCACTCTCCCATTGCTAAACTAACACCAAATGTATTCCAAGTTTCATACATACACCTTTGTTTTTGCGTAAGGTTTTTATCCTTAACAATCACTTCAACTAAGTTATTGATACATTGGTTGTAATCGCTATTAGAAAAAATAGGATGCTGATTTATAAACAGATGTATTAGTTCTCTGTTTGTAGTTGAGAACTTTACTTCTTCTGCTTCTCCAAACAGTAACGGTATAGATACTTTTACTGTTTGAACTTTTACATATTGGTTTTTGTAGACTGTTATATTATCAAACGCATTCATATTTACTCCTCGTACATAATTGCCATATTCCTTTCGCTGTTTCTTAAATTAGTGTGGTAGTAAGTCTTAGTTATATGTTCAACGCCAGTTCCACAGTCTTTTGCTAATTGAACAATGTTTGCTCCATTGTTTACTCGCTTACTAATTCCATAATGCCTACAACTGTAAAGTGATAGTTTTCGCTCTTTAGCATCCTCAATACCAACTCCTTGTATTAGTTTGTCAAAGTGATATGTCAATGCTCGTCTTTTATTCTTGTTCCAATGTGTACCGTCATTCGCTGTAAAAACAAAGTCATTGTCTTTAGTATGTTTGCTCATTGCTTTTAACTTATCAAACAAGTCACCCCTTCTCGCAATAAATATTCTGTCCTTTCTTACTTTGCTTGTCTTTCCTTCAACAGTAATCTCAGCCCACTTGTAATCGTCCTTTTCATATACCTTTACATTCTTCCATTTCAACCCAAACAACTCTCCACTTCTCATCATTGTGTTTGCGTGTATTAAGAAGTAATGCCTAAACAACTTCCTTACAAAAGCCTTATCTTCATCTATCTTGTCTGCTTTGATTTGTTTTGCTGAACAATAAGTGCGTAGCCACTTACAAATTTTTATGTATTCCTCATCTGTAAATGTTTTACGCCTCATTGCTTCTGCTTCAGTTCCAACTATTTTTATTGTTGGGTGTAAAAACTTCTCTGTGTTATGTAGCCCTTCATCTTTCGCCCACTTACAAAAGTGATTGATAGTTGATAATTCATTACGAATAGTTTGATTAGATGCGTTAAAACCTAAGCGAAATTGCTGATAGTCGTATATTGCTTTTTTACCAAAAGTGTCCAATCGGTGTTCTGAATTTATTGAGGGATATTTTGTAAACCACTGTATATGTGTTTTGATTGTGCTGAGTCTTCCTTGTGTAATTCTTTCAGCCAATACATCTTTTGCTCTGTGTTTGAGATACAGTTCAATTGCTTTGTACAAAGTTGGGCTAAACAGACTTTTGCCCTCGTCCATTTTTACAGTCGCTTTTGCGTGTTCTATTTTTGCTCTTTCTTTTGCTGTCTCAAAGTTTTTAGTTCTTAAACTCTTTTGATGATATTGCCTATGCCCTTCTACTCGCATACGCATCTGCCAATTGCCACCACTATTTGAAGTAGTGAAAATAGTCACTTCGCTATCACAAAGTTCGTGTTTGTTTTTGTAGAAGTCAGAGTTGTTTTGTTGTTCTGTTATTAGTTTTTTATTTACAAAATCAACTTTCAATATTGCTTGTCCCATTTATACATTCCTTATTTGTTTAACTACTACAATTATATTCGTAGTTAGGAATGTATCATCTTCAAGTAAGTTGTATTACATACTTGATACACTTATGAAGTGTAATAGTAGCAGAACTTTACAACAATGTTTACAACAAAGACGAAGGAATGCGTCTTTACAACATCTTTACAACATTAAAACAGCGTAGGAATGGGGGTTGTAGGGCGTGTTATTACTCCCACTCAATAGTAGCTGGTGGTTTGCTTGAAATATCATAAGTGACCCTAGCAACTTCAGGGATTTCATTAATAATTCTTGTTGAAACTTTTTCTAAAAATACGTGAGGAAGATTTGCTGCTTTCGCAGTCATAAAGTCTATTGTCTCGACTGCTCTTAGGGATATAACATATTCATATCTTCTAGCATCTCCCACTACCCCTACTGATTTGACTGGTATAAAAACGGCAAATGCTTGACTGACTTTATGATAAAGATTGGCTTTGATTAGTTCTTCTAAGAAAATATCATCAGCCAATTGCAAAGTTTTAACAAACTTAGGTTTTATCTCTCCAAGTATTCGAACACCTAGACCGGGACCGGGAAAAGGATGTCGATCGACCAATTCACTTGAAAGCCCTAATGTCTTTCCTAATTTTCTAACCTCGTCTTTGAATAACTCTCTTAACGGTTCAATGATGGGTAAGTTTAGATAGTCTGGCAGACCTCCAACGTTGTGATGAGATTTGATGACATGAGCTGTTCCGTTTTTATTGCCTGCCGATTCAATCACATCTGGATATATTGTGCCTTGCGCTAACCATTTAACTTTCTTATCTTTTCTTGCTTCTTTTAGAAACACATCGATAAAAGTTTTTCCTATGGCTTTTCTTTTGTCTTCAGGATCAGATTTACCTTTTAGATCTTTAAAGAATGCCTTGCCGGCATTTGCTTTGACCACTTTCATGCCAAATGAGCGCGAAAAGGTATCCATAACCTGCTCGCCTTCATTGAGTCTTAAAAGGCCATTATCTACAAAGATACAATGGAGTTGATCTCCTATAGCTTTATGCAAAAGAGCAGCGACAACTGAAGAATCAACACCACCAGATAATCCTAGTAATACTTTATCTTTACCAACCGTTTGTCTAATTTCAGCAACTGCTTTATCTATAATATTTTTTGAATTCCAGAGTCCTTGGCAATTACATATATCTCGCACGAAATTTTTTAGTAATTTTTTGCCCTGAGGTGTATGAGTAACTTCAGGGTGAAATTGCAATCCGTAAATTTTCTTCTTCGGTTCAAAAAATGCTGCTATTGGACTATTTGCACTCTTAGCAATCACTTTAAAGCCTTTAGGAAGTTCGGTTACGTGATCCCCATGACTCATCCAAACTGAAGTGGTTTTGTCTTTTATATTCTTAAAGAGACCTCCTCCGAGACTGGATATCTTTAAATCGGCGTGACCAAATTCTCTTTTACTAGCTAGCTCAACTTTACCACCTAGTTGCTTAGTAATGGTTTGCATGCCGTAGCAGATTCCAAGAATGGGTATATCCAAATCAAATATTCCATTTGGAACTTTTGGTGAGCCTTTTTGTTTTACAGTCTCAGGACCGCCTGAAAGAATAATGCCTTTAGCATCAAATTCCTTTATAGATTTTAGATTAGATTGATGGCTGTAAATCTCACAATAAACGCCGAGCTCTCTAACCCTTCTAGCTATGAGCTGAGTGTATTGGGAACCGAAATCAATTATTAAAATTTTATCCGCAAGGATATTCTTAGCCATAGAATTTAGCTCATTCTGTAGTTTGGTGCCTCTTTGGTTACACTCACATCGTGAACATGACTCTCATTAACACCTGCGGCAGTGATTTGAACAAACTTAGGCTTTGTTCTCATTGTTGCTATGTCATGAGACCCTGTGTATCCCATACTTTGTCTTAATCCACCTATCATTTGATGAATAACTGCTTGGAGCCACCCTTTATAAGGCACTCTACCCTCTATGCCTTCGGGGACTAACTTTTCTGTGGCTTGAGCACTGTCTTGGAAGTAACGATCTGTTGAACCTTGATCACCTGACATGGCGCCAATAGATCCCATTCCCCTATAAGACTTATAGCTTCTGCCTTGATAAAGCTCAAGCTCTCCTGGTGCTTCCTCGGTACCTGCTAGAACACTGCCTAACATTATTGAATGTCCTCCGGCAGCGATGGCCTTCGCAATATCACCAGAAAATCTTATTCCTCCATCTGCAATAATAGGAATATCTTGTTTTTTAAGGGCATCGGCCACTTGAGCTACTGCAGTAACTTGAGGAACGCCAACACCCGTAACAATTCTTGTTGTGCATATTGAGCCTGGTCCTATTCCTACTTTGACAGCATCAGCACCTGCTTCGACTAAAGCCAAGGCTCCTTCACCCGTCGCGACATTTCCACCAATAACTTGAATATTTGGAAAATTAGATTTCACAACTTTAATCTGATTTAACACTCCTTCAGAGTGTCCATGTGCACTATCTAAAACTAATACATCTACGCCAGCATCGATTAATGCCTGACATCTATCCAGAGTATCAAGCTTTGTTCCTATAGCAGCGCCCACTAACAATCTACCTTCTGCATCTCTTGCAGCATTAGGGAAGTCTAATGACTTATTGATATCTTTTAGAGTAACAAGACCCGTAAGCTTAAAGGAGTCATCAATAAGAAGAATTTTCTCAATTCTATTAACCTGCAATAACTTCTTGATGACGTCTGGGCTTTCGCCTTCTTTTGCCGTAATCAGTCTTTCTTTGGGTGTCATGATCTCTGAGACCTTTGCTGAATGATTTTCTTGATATCTAAAATCTCGACTAGTTACTATTCCTACTAATTCATCATTATCGACAACTGGCATTCCTGAAATGTTTAATTCGTTTGTAAGTTGAATTAATTCACCAACTTCATTATCAGATCTTATAGTTATCGGATCTCTAACAATTCCGCTCTCATATTTCTTAACTTTTCTAACTTCAGCAGCTTGAGCTTGAATCGAAAGATTCTTGTGAATAATTCCTATTCCGCCTAATTCACTTAATGCAATTCCCATGCGTGATTCAGTCACAGTATCCATTGCAGCGGATAACAGCGGAATGTTAAGAGTTAAGTTTTGAGTTAAACGGGTTTTTAAATCAACGTCTTTTGGAAGTATGTCTGAATGATCAGGCACTAAAAGAACATCATCGAAAGTGAGAGCTTGGTCTACGATACGTAACATCTTTAAATTATACAGAAACTAATTAAATTTTCACGCTTAAGACTAAGAATAGGCCTATCTACTGTATAGTGTCGAAAAAAAAGGGGTAATATGATTTCAGAACAGCAAAAACCAGTCGATTCAGGATTTGGGGCTAAGAGCGAACCAGCAGAAGTGCTCAAAGATATAGATCTTGAAGGTAAGGTTGCGATGGTTACCGGTGGTTATTCTGGAATAGGACTAGAAACCACAAGAGCGCTCAAAGAAGCAGGAGCAAGAGTAATTGTCCCTGCCAGAAGAAAAGATGTAGCAAAGTCTGCATTGTCAGGAATAGTAGAAAGTGAAGATATTCTAAATCTAGACTTAGCTGATCCTAGTTCTGCTCAAAGTTTTGTAAATGAATTTGTAGATTCAGGCATGAGTTTAGACATACTCATAAACAATGCTGCGGTCATGGCCTGCCCCCAGATGCCGACTAAAGAAGGTTGGGATCTTCAATTTGCGGTTAATCATATTGGTCACTTTATTATTACCAAGGGCTTACTTCGTGCGATGTCATCTTCAGGATCTAGGATTGTGACGCTCTCTTCAACGGGTCATAAACTCTCTGGCATTCAATGGGAAGATGTTCACTTTGAAGAGTCATATGATAAATGGAAGGCTTATGGTCAGTCCAAGACGGCCGCTAGCTTATTAGCTGTTGAAATAAGTGAGAGAATGAAAGATGAAGGTATAAAAACCTATTCTGTTCATCCAGGAGGGATCTTCACTCCTCTTCAAAGACATTTAGAAAAAGAGGAGATGATAGCTCTGGGTTGGCTTGGAGAAGATGGAGAGCTTTCAGAAATGGCAGCTGCTAATTTCAAATCGCCTACACAAGGTGCCTCAACAAGTCTTTGGTGTGCTACGAGTCCAATGCTCGAGGAAGTAAGTGGTGTTTACTGTGAAAACTGTGATGTTGCTGTTAGGCAGGAAGATGGGCCTATGGCTCGTTATATAGGAGTAGCTGATTGGGCAGTTGATACCGATGAGGCAGCTAAACTTTGGGACTTAACTGAACATACCCTTTCCTCCTTAAATTAGAACAGACTAAACACACGAATAAACTGAAATGAATACTTTCTTTGGATGGCGCATGGTAGCTATAGCTATAGCCATTGATTTCTTTGCAGTTGGTTTTGCTTTTCAATCTTACCCAGTCATACAATTACATCTTGAGAAAGAGCTTAATCTGTCAAGATTTGTTACCACTTTAAGTATCCCAATCTTCATGATGTGCTCCGCTCTATTTTTTCCAATAGTAGGTAGACTTCTAGATAAATACTCTGTCAAAAAGATAATTGTCTGGGGAGGTTTTATTTACTCTCTAAGTCTAATTGCGCTTTATTTTTCTGTTAATTATTTCACTTTTATTATTATCTATGGATTGCCAATTGCTCTTGGAGCTACTTTGATGGGAAATCTAGCAACTTCAAAATTAGTTTCTTCTTGGTTTGAAAAACAAGCAGGCAGAGCTCTAGGCATAGCTGCAGTAGGTGTATCATTCGCAGGCTTCATATTCCCTAACTTTGTTCAGTACTTTTTAATGGATATTTTGCTATTGGAGTGGAGAGAGGTTTATCTGGTCTTTGGTTTATTCCTTTTAGTGATTATTACTCCGTTAATTTATTTAGTAGTGATAGATAAACCTGGAGACGTAAACCAAGAAATTGATGGAGGTATAGAAACAGACAATACTCAACAAGATGAAAGTATTGGAGTTGAATGGGAAATCAGAGATCTATTAAAGAACAGAAATTTTTGGATTTTAACAGCAGTATTTTCACTGCAATTTTCTTCCATGATGGCTATTCTCGCTCATCTAACCTTCTATGCATCTGAAAGAGGCTGGGCAGATCAGGCGGCGTTTATATTTGGTATGTACGCAATTCCAGCCATGTTAAGTAAGGTTGTCTTTGGCTGGTTAGTTGAGAAGAAACTTGATCCAAGAATGGCTGTTTCAATTTCTCTAGTATTTCAGGCAATAGGCCTTTTATTAATCACTGTAACTCAAACTCCTACGCAGTTAGCTTTCGTTATAGCCCTATTTGGATTTGGTGGAGGTGCGGGCCTTCCTATGAGTAATATCCTTTTTAGAAATACATTTACACCTAAAAGCTTTGGAACATCGAGAGGATTATCTCAACCATTCATATTCTTATTTCAAGCTATTGGAACGCCAGGTGTTGCATTAATTTTTCAATATTACGGAAATTATGACAACGCCTTCTTAATGCTTACAGTCATGGTGGTATTGGCCATATTTATTATATGGTTAATGAAGAAACCTCAGGAAGACTTAGCTAGTAATTCCTCAATTAACTGATCTAAGTTTTCAATAAATGGAAGCGGCTGATCAAGCATAAGATGATGCTGAGCATCTTTTAGTCCCAAGACGGGCGAGCCTTTAGGCAAAAGATCTGCCATACCTTTCACTCCTGATCTCGCATTGAACTCGACCGTATGTTCTCCATAATAAAAACCTACAGGGCATTTGAGATTCGACAATATCTCAGAATGATCAGAGCCAATAACTAAACCATCATATGCGGCAGGATCAAACGTCCAAGCCCAACCTGTTTCTGTTTGTCTTGTGGAGTGATCGGCTATGTAATCAACTAAGTACTGATTAACGCAAGCCTGAGGTGGCATGAGCCTAAAACGTTTTATCAAATCTTCTTTATTATCCACAATGCGTGGAGGTCGAGCAGGAGTTCTATCTGCATACCATTCATGATGTTCTTCAGGTTTATAAACTACAAAATCAACTAACAAAAGTCCTGACATATCTTGGCTATGCTTAGAAGCTGTTATTAAAGATACCATCCCCCCAAAGCTATGGCCGACAATAATAGGATTTTCCATCCCGGCATCATTGACGACACCCCAAATATCGTCCACAAATGTATCTCTAGTATAAAAAGACCTCCAATCACTCCCGCCCATTCCAGAAAAGCTCATTACAACAAAATGATATTTATCTGAGAGCATTGCACCTATAAACTTAAACCAATGTGCATGAGCATTTGTACCATGCAGCATGATGACACTTTGATTTTCAGGGTTGCCCCATTCCATATATTCAATTCTTGCACCGTTGACCTCAACGAACTTACTTTGATGCTCTTTATCGAGCGCATCATTGAACCAATCTGGATTTGTATGAATGAGTTCCATCTTCTAATTATAAAAAAGCGATGATGTTAGATGATTCTAAAGCTTTAATGAACCTTTATTTTATGAATTAAGAAAATCAGTTTTAGCAGCGGCAATAAAATCATTTTTATGTAGCCCACCAATTTTATGAGACCACCAGGTAACTTCAACTCTGCCCCACTCCAATAAGATTGCAGGATGATGGTCCTCCTCTTCAGCTAAAGCAGCAATCTTTTGAGTAAAATCTAGAGATTGTGCGTAGTCATCGAATTTAAATACGCGATTAAGCATTAGAATTGAGTCTTTTGTAACTGGCTGCCAGTCTGGTATCTGTTTGAGTAGTTCAGGTAACTCATCATCAGTCACTCTAGGTGCATCTGCTCTACATGCTTCACATTTTTGTTTTAATAAATCTTCCATGACTATTTGCTAATGCCTCCTTTAGTAAGCTTTGCTGGATCAAGAAGCTTCTTTAATTGAGCTACTGATAAATCTGTTTCTTCACTTGCAACTTCAATGACTGGTTTGCCGAGTTTGTAAGCCTTTTTTGCAATCAGAGCAGCCTTTTCATAACCAATGATCGGGTTAAGCGCGGTAACTAGTATTGGGTTCCTTGATAAAGAGGACTCAAGATTCTTTTTATTTACCTTAAATGTTTTAATCGCTTTGCTAGATAAGACATCCATTGCACCTGATAAAAGATTAATGCTCTTTAAAAGGTTGTAAGCGATTACAGGTAGCATGACATTTAGTTGAAAATTACCTGCTTGAGCGGCAACTGTTATTGAAACATCATTACCAATGACATCAGCTGCAACCATTGTTACTGCCTCAGGAATTACAGGGTTAACCTTGCCAGGCATAATACTGCTGCCCGGTTGAAGGGCTTGCAATTCAATCTCAGAAAGGCCTGCCAGTGGACCACTATTCATCCACCTAAGATCATTAGAAATTTTCATTAATATAACAGCAAGATTTTTAAGTTCACCAGATAATTGAACAGAACAATCTTGTGCGCTTAGCTCATGAAAGAAATTTGAACTTGGAACACACTTACAATTACTTCCTGAAAGTTTTGTTAATTCTTGTGCAAATATTTTTGCAAATTGTTTATGAGCATTAATACCGCTGCCAACTGCAGTTCCTCCTTGCGGAAGCTCTAAAAATCTCTCCTCAATAACGCTCAGCATTTTACGAGAAGCTCTAAGCTGACTAGACCAAGCCAACAATTCATCAGAAAAATCTATTGGCATCGCATCCATTAAATGGGTTCTACCCGTTTTGGCTATGCCCTTAACCCCTTCTGCTTTTTCTTCAATTTCTGAAATTAATTTATCTAAAGCTGGGTAGAGCTTTGAAGTGAGATCCATGTGAGCTGAGACTTTAATTGCAGTAGGAATTACATCATTACTGCTTTGGCTCATGTTGACATCATCATTAGGCCCTATATTGAGCTTTGAACTTTTTGAAGCTAAGTTTGCAATAACTTCATTAGCATTCATATTCGAGCTGGTACCTGAACCAGTTTGAAATACATCAATAGGAAATTCTTGATGATGTTTCTCTTGCCACACTTCCTTGGCGGCTTTTGATATGGCTCTAGCTTTATTGGCTGGAAGAAGCTTAAGTTTAGAATTAGCTCTGGCTGCAGCATCTTTAATCAGGCCCAGTGAATTGACAAAAGATGTAGTAAAAGGGAAATCCATTTTGATTCCACTAATAGGAAAATTATTCACAGCTCTTTGTGTTTGAGCTCCCCAGAGGGCTTTTTTAGGTACTTTTACTTCTCCTAAACTATCTTTCTCAATTCTGTAATTTTTTGTTGCCATTTAAGTATTATATTATGTTTTCAATAAGATATATTTTAACAAATATGCTAGATTAATTATCTGAATTTAATATAAAGACATTAGTGGAGAAAAAAGATGGAAATTGATGTTACAAAAGGAAAAATTGAACAAAGAAATAAAGGTAATTTAAATCCACCTGAATTTAATTCAATTGAAGAAGAGAGAAGACATGGCCTTGAACGTCTTGCTAGTGCATTTCGTATGTTCGCTCACTTTGGTTTTGATGAAGGGCTTGCTGGTCATATCACCTTAAGAGATCCAGAATATAAAGATCATTTTTGGGTTAATCCATTTGGTGTCCATTTTAGTCAAATTAAAGTCTCAGATTTACTCTTAGTAAGTCATGATGGTGATATCGTAATAGGAGATCGACCGGTTAATAATGCTGCCTTTGCTATCCACTCAAGACTTCATATGAATCATCCTGACTTAAATGCTGCGGCACACTCACATTCCATGTACGGAAAAACTTTCTCTACTATGGGAAGATTACTTGAACCTATAACACAAGATTCATGTGCCTTTTATGATAATCATGTTTTATTTGATGACTTTACAGGTGTAGTTCTTGATACAAGTGAAGGAGATAGAATTGCTGAGGCTTTAGGAGACAAGAAGGCTGCTATTCTTAAAAATCACGGATTACTGACAACAGGACAAACTGTAGATGAAGCTGCTTGGGGATTCCTTTCAATGGATAGATGCTGTCAATCTCAACTACTTGCAGAAAATGTCGGTCAAATGCAAAGAATACCAGATGAAGTAGCTGAACTCACAAGAGGTCAGGTTGGTTCGCCAATTGGTATGTGGATGAGTTACCAGCCTATGTTTGATCTGATGTTAGAAAAAGATGATAGTTTTCTAAACTAAGCCTTCTTTATAGCCTCTTTCATTTTGTCGTCATGTTCTTCTACGAAGCCCCAATTTGTCATATAAGTAATAAATTTTGGGGATAAACCTTCATTGGCTAAATAATCAGCACTTACTGGAATAATAGGCGGCTCAAATTCTGGGTTTTCAGCATACAGTTCAGGGAAATTATGGTTTAGTATGGCCGCCCTACCAAGCATGACCCAGTCTATGTCTGCTTCCATAGCTTTTGTTGCATCTTGAGGTGTTCTTATATTTCCAGCCACACCTAACCTTGTATTACCTTTGTTGAGCTCAGAGAAATGCTCCAAAAGTGTTTTGCCTTTAAATTCATCTTCTTGTGGTTCTTGGAAACAGTTCCATAAAGACATATCTAAAAAATCGAGTTTATCTGATAGCATCAATTCTTCAGCAAGTTGTTTAGATTCACCTAGTTTTATACCAAAACGTTCAGAGGAAAGCCTTACACCAAGCATAAAATCACTTGAACATTCAGATCTAATGCCGTCAATAATTTCTTTAAGTAAACGAGAACGACCTTCCAAATCTCCTCCATATTCATCGTCTCTGAGATTTACTTCGTCACTTAAAAATTGGCAAATAATATAACCATGAGCTCCGTGGAGTTCCACGCCATGAAACCCTGCTTTTTCGGAACGCACTGCACCAGCTATAAAGTCATCTCTAAGCATTTTTACTTCATCAAGAGATAAACCGCGTGCTGAGAATTCTTCATTATCTGAAGGACAAAGTGGATCTTCTCCAATAATCTCTTTAGGAGAACGCATTCCAGCATGATGTAGCTGTAGGTTAGAAATACTTCCTTTGCTATTAATTTCCTCTGCTAACCGAGTTAATCCTTCTAGATGATTATCTGAGAAAACTCCCATTTGACCAGGAAAACCCTTTCCAATGGCCTGAACATGAGAAGCACAAGTCATGGTTAATCCAAAACCACCTTTTGCTCTCATTGTAAGCCAATGAAATTCTTCTTCAGACATAATTCCATCTTCATGACTCTGAGAATTAGTAAGAGGCGCCAGCATAAAACGGTTCTTCATCTCAGGACCTCTTGAAAAAGTCAGTGGTGAAAGTAATTTACTCACCTAATTTCTCCTCAACTTGCCACAAAGTATCTTTTCCAAAATACATTTCGTCATCTACAAAGAAGGTAGGTATTCCAAAAACCCCTCTATCTGCTGCTGCTTCAGTATTTGAAATTAATGTAGCTTTTACATTTGGATCTTGCATTTGTTCCATCAATTTTTCTGCATCAAGACCAGACTCTTCAAAAGCAGATTTTATTACCTCTGGATCATCCATTTTTTTTGGTTCTTCCCACATATGAACTAATACTTTATCAATATAATCCTCAAGATAGCCGTCCATATCTGCAGCCACAGCACCTCTAATAATTTGTAAGCTAATCACAGGAAAATGAGGATTCATTTGAAATTTATCTAGGCCATGCCTCTTTATAAAGCGTTGCATTTCCAAGTTTTGATATTCATTTTTATTTTTAACACCAAAAAATTGCTCCATGGGAGGCTTATTATTAGTTAGCTTAAAAATTCCACCTAACAGAACAGGAATATAATTAATTTTTGCACCTGTTGTTTCCTTAATAGATTGCATAACCTTATGGCTCAAATAAGCATTTGGGCTTGCAAAATCAAAATAAAAATCTACTTCTTTAGTCATATTTCTTTCTCCTTTAACTTTCTTGACTCTCTTCAGTTCCTTCTCTTCTATTCTCAATCATATCAAGAATTTCAGAATAATCATGATCGGCGCACATTCCATTCATAAATACATTAAGATCATCTGCACTCACTCCATTGCCATCTCCGTAAGATAAACCAAAGAGAGTTTCACATTTTTCAGAATCAGTAAATCTGACATCCATGGAGAGTTTATTCAATAAATATTCTTTAGTGTATTCCACATCAGACATAAAAATACCTTGATCATTTTCTGAATCGAGAACAAGATATTTGTTAGCATCTCCAAGTTTCCAAGAACTCCATTCAGGTAAATCTTTATTTCTACCTTTTCCAGGATTGCCTGTATAAGCAAACTCAGCCCAATAAGACTGTATTTGTTCTGATAACTTCTTACCCGCGGGATAGGCATCCTCACCAAAAAGATAATTCTTAATAAGGTAATTATCGAAAGATCCAAAAACAAACAAGATTTCTAGTGCATGAGCAGATCCAATTAATTTCGATAGATCCATACCATTAATTGTACTAAGCTCATCCCAATCAAACCTATAGGCGTAGGTATCCTTATGGCCTGATTCCACTAGCTGCTTAGATGGTCCATCAACTGCCCTTTGTTTCCAAAAAGATGATCCGTAAAAGCTAATAGCTTCATAATAATCTAAATCAATAATCTCTAATGGCATCTCGTCAATACCAGCAGTTTTATATAACCCTGTTGCAGGACCCCACTTTACAAAGTTTCTATTCATAGAATTAAAGAATTTATTCTCGTCCTTGTTCGTGCCAGTAATCATTGGAACCCTAGAAAGAGCTCCATTAACTAAAGACTCTTCAATGCCCCCACTTAAAATCACATGGCCATCTGGATAAACTCTAGTCATGCCTCCTCTTTTTGGCCTTGCATCATTGGTAGCTTGAATCAAAACATCCGGATTCTGATTATATAAAGTAGATCTTATTTGTTTAGGAGTCATGTTCTCCTGCTTAGTCCTTGCCTCTTCCAAATTGATGGCTTCTCCTTTTGCTATAAGAATTTGATTAAAAACTTCTAATCCACTTATGGACGGAGCAATTCCATCTTCTGGAAGATAAGCTTCAGATGCATCGATGGAAGATGAAGACATAATCCCGCTTTGTATGATGACTTTATCATAGAGCCCTTCAGCTAATGGCGAGGCAAATATTGCAGATGCATTATGTGCTCCTGCTGACTCTCCGAAGACAGTAACATTATCTGGATTGCCTCCAAAAGACTGAATATTTTTATTTATCCACTCTAGAGCTTTTATGGTATCGAGTGTTCCATAGTTTCCTGATATATCTGAAAGAGAAGCATCAGAATCATGAAGTGCAGGATGTCTGAACCATCCTAAAGACCCCATTCTATATTGAATAGTGACAACAATAACATTGTGCTCAGACACTAGAAGACTTGGATCATACATGTGTGCGCTGCCTACGGTATTACCACCACCATGGATCCACATCATGACAGGGAGTTGTTTGGATTCATTAATCTCCATTGGCATTAGTTTTGGAGTCCAAACATTTAAATATAAGCAGTCTTCACTCCCACTCCAGTCATTGTCGCCGTCTTCTCCAAATGTACTAGATCTTTGAAAACAGCCTGATTTAAATACAGAAGCCTCTAATGTATCTACCCAAGAAGAAGGATTTTTAGGAGCTTTCCATCTCAGTTCTCCCAAAGGAGGCTCTGCAAATGGAATGCCTTTCCATACATAAGTATCATTTTCTCCTTCAGCACCAATGATAGGACCTTCGGAAATTTGCCTATATGAATTTTTGTCTAAAGACTGACCGCATCCGGAGATAATGAAAATAATAACTAAAGTTATATAAAATTTTGTATTCATATTTTTTTACCAAGTTTCAGACCAGGGCCTAAGATCAAGCTCAAAAGACCAAGTACTTTTTTGTTGTTTATGAAGCATCAAGAAATTTTCTGCAATACTCTCTATATTTAATTTACCATCTTGACCTTTGCTATCAGCAAATTCAGGGAACCGAAGATTAACCTTATCTCCGTTTATTACCCCATCAATAATTACATGAGCAACATGAACCCCTTGAGGTCCAAACTCTTTTGAAAGGCCCTCAGCCAGGGATCTTTCTGCACTCTTGGCTGATGCAAAAGCGGTGAAAGGAGGTCGCGACCTAATGGATGCAGTTGCTCCAGTGAAAAGTAAAGAGCCTCCATTTTTTAATAACCTAGGAATCGCTTGTTGAGAAATTAGAAAGGCTCCCATTGCGCACACTTCCCAGAGATTTTGAAAAAACTTTAAATCCATCTCTAAAAAAGGTCTGAAATCATTGTTTCCTGCATTATAAATAACAGACTCAAGAGGTTTTCCATTGGAATCTATGAACTCAAATATCTTAAGAACGTCATTTTCTTGAGTTACATCGCCTACAATTCCTTGGATAGAGCCATTTTTAACCTCTATATCTGAAAGTGAATTCATATTATCTTCACTTCTTCCACAGCCGAAAACATCATAGCCTTCTTCAGCAAATTTCTTACACAAGGCAACACCCAATCCTTCGCTGGGTCCAACTCCTAGAACTAAAACAGATTTATTCATTTCTAAAATTTGATTATAGGGAATACTTTAATCTTTATAAGTATTAATAGAACTAAATACTTCCATGTTTTAAAGCTTGCATGAGTTATGTTTGTTACGTAAATTAATGAAATAATAACGATTAAATTAAGGAGATAAAGATATGCAAATATCACCAATACCTACGCTTTCAGAAGAAATCAATGATATTCGTCTCAGAACAGCAGATATTGTTGCCAATAGGATTATACCGAATGAAGCGACTATCTACGCCGGTGGTGAAAATTCAAAAAAACTCAGAAAAGAAATTAATGAAGAAGTAAAAAAACAAGGTTTGTGGGCTCCTCACCTTCCATCTGAATATGGTGGTATGGATAACGGGTTTCTTGAGTTAGCTTATATGAATGAAATATTAGCCTGGTCTCCATTAGGGAATAGACTTTTTGGCGTAATCGCTCCTAACTCAGGTAATCAGAAAATCTTGGTCAAGTATGGAACAGATGAACAAAAGAAGAAATGGCTTATTCCATTGATCAATCAAGAAATGGAGTCAGGATTTTCTATGACGGAACCTGACTCAGCAGGATCAGATCCAAGATCTTTAAAAACTACCGCTGTAAGAGAAGGTGACGAATGGGTGATTAATGGACACAAAATTATGACCTCAAATGGAAATAGAGCAGACTTCTTGGTTGTTATGTGTAAAACAGAAGAAGACGGTGATGAAGGTGGAGCTAATTCTAAGATGACACAAATTATTGTTCCTACAGACGCTCCTGGCCTGACTAAAGTTAGGTCAGTGCCTATTTGGGGACATACCGGTGGAGATCATATGGAAATCAAATATGAGAATGTTCGAGTACCATTGGAAAACGCTCTTGGCGCTAGAGGTTCAGGTCATCAAGCTGCTCAGGATAGATTGGGTGCAGGAAGGGTTTATCACTGCATGAATACAATTGGACAAATGTGGAGAGCCTTTGACATCATGGTCAAGTATTCAACTGAAAGGGAAGTGCATGGTGGTAAGTTGGAGAGTAAACAGTTTATTCAAGGTTTCATTGCAGACTCTTATATGGATATACAGGCCTCGAGATTGATGACGATTCATTGTTCAGAGATCATGGATAAAGAAGGTGATGCAAGAGTTGATATTTCAGCTATAAAAGTCTTTGTGCCGGCAGCAGGAACAAGAGTCGTTGACAGGGCTATCCAGATTCATGGATGGAGAGGAGTATCTAGCGACACTCCACTTGCTGGAATGTATCAAGGGTTTAGGACATTAAGACTTGCAGATGGACCTGATGAAGTTCACAGAATTCTAATCGCTAAAGAAATCTTAAATAGATATCACGATGGTTTGTCTTGGGATTTTGGAGTTTAATTCTCTTTAGTTTCTAGACACCAAGCGAACAGTTGAAGTTGCACTAGCAACCAGTGTGCCTTGTTGATATAGCTTACTCGTCATAAAAGCAGTACTTTTTCCGAGCTGCAAGACTTCAGCTATGCAATTTAGCTTTCCTTGGCGAGAAGGAGCAAGATAGCTGACATTTAAATCTAGTGTCATAGGTATGATTTTAAAATTAAAAAGACCCATTAAAAGATGAGCCATCGGGGCATCTAGCATTCCAGCAACAAATCCGCCCTGCACTACTTGACCATCAGAATGAGTAAAATCATAAATAGCCTCAAATTCCATTTCTATCTCAGGTGGTTCTGTACTAAAGCGAACAACCTTTGCACCCAAAGTATCGGTACAAGGAGCAGAATCTGATTGGAGAGATTGTAAAATTTCTGAGTCTTCCATAACTGATATCATTTTAACTCAAGAAGAAATAGGGTGGTAGATGAAACTTTTTGCTGCGCCCAACCAAAAATTAATTTTTCAAAGCTCCATCCACCATAAATAGTAAGATGCAGCTTAATTTAGCTAGTGCAGCTTAATGGGTGACAGCTGCATCCTACTTATGTACTGAGAGAGTTACCTTGGAGAGGTTTTTTCTGGGGAGAAATAAAACGTCTCACAGTTACATTTAATATCTAGAGAGTTACCTTGGAGAGGTTTATTTCTGGGGAGAATTATTAACGTCTCTTGATATTGATGACAATTATATATACATATAAATATTTTGTATAGTACTAAAGTAAAAAAACTTATATTTATTATTTTGCTGTTTCTAGAGAATTTTTTGCTTTAGCTCTTGCTTAATAATTACGCTATTATAAAAATTCATTATTGGGGATTATCTTGGATTTAGGATTGGAGCTTTGGGGCATAGGAACGGCAAGAACTCTCAGGGTAATATGGATGGCTGAAGAATTAAATCTTACTTATACACTTCACCCCATTGGTCCCAGAACCGGAGAAACTAAAACTGAGAGATATACAAACCTTAATCCTAAACAAAAAATACCCCTTCTTAAGCAAGATAATTTTGTATTATCAGAAAGTATAGCGATATGCAGATATCTTCAAAGAATTACTGATTCAGGTAATATTTTTATTCCTCAAGATAATAAATCCATGGCTTTAGAAGATGAGTGGTGCAGTTTTATATATGGAGAACTAGATGAAACATCACTATATGTGATGAGAAGACACTACGACTTGAAAGAGATATACGGAGATGCTCCTGAAGTGGTTCAAAGTTGTCGTACTTATTTTGAAAAACATCTATCAGTTATAGACAATACCTTAATGAAACAAGATACATTATTTGGTTACGATTTTGGTTTAGCTGATATTCTTCTTATTACATGCCTAGATTGGGCTGAAGCATATGAGTTTATTTTACCGATCAATGTATCAAAGTATCATAAGGAAATTAAAAATAGAGAAGCGTACAAAAAGGCTTTTAAAATAAATTATAGGAAATAAATATAATGGGACCACTCGAAGGCATAAAGATAATTGATCTAACCAGTATGATTTCTGGACCTATGGGAGCAATGATTTTAGCAGATCAAGGAGCTGAAGTAATAAAGGTAGAGCCTCTGGCTGGGGAGCAATTAAGGCATATGGCAGCTCCTCATAATGGAGTTAATGCTCCTTTTTATTCATGTAATAGAGGAAAAAAGTCTTTAGCAATTGATCTAAAGTCAAAAGAAGGAAAAGAAGTTCTTCTGAAACTAGTTAAGGAATCAGACGTTTTTATGCAAAACTTTCGTCCAGGAACTACGGATAGAATGGGGTTTGGCTATGAAGAGCTACAAAAAATTAACCCTAATTTAATTTACTTATCAATCAGCGGTTTTGGGAACCAAGGACCTTATGCACAATCCAGAGTCTATGATCCTGTGATTCAAGCTTTATCTGGAGCTACAGATATTCAAGCAGATAGAGATTCAGGAATTCCTAAAATGTTTAGAATAGTTATAGCGGACAAGGTTACATCACTTACTGCTTCGCAGGCAGTCTCATCAGCTCTTTATGCAAGAGAAAGGACTTTAAAAGGTCAACATATCAAACTTTCAATGTTAGATTCTGTGGTAGCTTTTTTCTGGCCTGAAGGGATGACGGGCTTAGTATTTGAAGATAATGAATTTGATGTAAGGAAATTACAAGGTTCTCAAGATTTAATTTACAAGACAATAGATAGATACATAACAGCAGGTGCAGTATCTGATGCTGAGTGGACAGGAATGTGTAATGCTCTAGACATGAAAGAATTTATTGCAGATGAAAGATTTGCCACTTCTGCTGCAAGGGTAATCAATGCTGAAGAAAGAAAAAAGATAACGGGTGATGAAATTAAGAAGTGGCATAGCGAAGAAATCTTAGAAAGATTTCAAGCAGAAGGTGTACCCAGTGCTCCTTTATTAGACAGAATGGAGTTAATGGATCACGAGCAGATTATTGCGAACCAAACAATTCTCAGGGAAAAATATGAGGGATTTGGAGAAATTAGACAGGCTAGACCTGCAGCTTTATTTGAAGGCACGCCTAGTAAAATAAAAAGGCCGGCACCAAAATTAGGAGAACATAGTCAGGAAATACTTAACCATCTAGGTATCAGCGAGGAGACTCAAAGTAGAATGGTTGAAGAAGGTAAAGTTATCATATCTGATTAACAGAAATTGAATATGGTCGGGACGGCTGGATTTGAACCAGCGACCACCACACCCCCAGTGTGGTGCGCTACCAGACTGCGCCACGCCCCGATTAATTAATCTTCTTTAATAGTCCTTCTAGATCCTGAACGACTTCTTGTGATTTATCACCATCAAATTCTTTTCTATCAGAATTCTTTAAACTTTTCTTAGCACCTGCAATAGTCATCCCCTCTTCATAAAGCAAGCGATGTATTTCAGTAATAAGCTGAATATCATTTTCTTGATAGTATCGTCTGCTACCTTTTCTTGTAACAGGTTTCAAGTCATCAAATTCTTTTTCCCAGAATCTCAAAGTATGAGCTTTGATATTACAAAGTTTTGATACTTCACTTATAGAGAAATACTTTTTTTCTTGAGAGATTTCTTTATCCATCAAAAGCAGCTATCTTTTTCCTAAGCTTGTTACCGGCCCTAAACGTTACCACTCTTCTAGCACTTATAGTGACACCCTCGCCTGTCTTCGGATTTCTTCCAGGTCTTGCTTTTTTGTCTATAAGTTCAAAGTTTCCGAATCCAGATAATTTAACTTCTTCATTGTTAATTAATGAGGCTTTGATTTCATCAAAGAAATCTTCGATCAATATTTTGCATTCGCTTTTGTTAAGACCAAGCTCATTGTGGAGATGGTCTATGATGTCTGCCTTAGTGATCGTTTCTGTCATTAAATTCTTAGTTCCCCGCCAAGCTTACTTTTAACGGAGTTTACAATCTTTTCTACTGCTGTATCAATATCAGAATCTAACAAAGTATTTTTCATAGATTGCCATGAAACTGAAAGCGCTATACTTTTCTTATCATCGGTTATTCCTTTGCCTTGATAGACATCAAAAATCTTAATATCTTTAAAAAATTTTCCAGCTGAAGACTCAATAACTTGTTGCAGAGTTTCTGCTGTAATTTCTTTATTAATTAGAAAAGCTAGATCTCTTGAAGTTAAAGGCTGTCTAGAAAACTCACGATAAGAGGTAATAGGTTTATTTATTAAATTTGGTATTTCTAAAGAAAAAATAAATATATCTTGCTTGAGGCCCAACTTCTCTACGTACTCAGGATGTAATGACCCTAAAAAGCCTACTGATTTATTGTTAAAAACAATAGAACTAGACATGCCAGGATGCAAGAATTTATTAGTAGCAGATTTAAAAGAGTGTTGCACTTCAAAGTTTTCAAGCAAATCCAAAACAATCCCTTTTAAATCATAGAAAGAGGATTCTCTAGATTTTTCATTCCAATAATCATCCGACACATTACCTTTTATTATTCCAGCAAGCGTTTTAGTTTCTTGGACTGTCTTATTCTTCTGAATAAATGTGTTTCCAATTTCAAATAACCTTTGGTCATTCTGTCCATGATTAAGATTATAAATACAGCTATTGAGCAAACCGGAAACAAGGTTTGTTCTCATAATAGACATATTTTGAGAAATGGGATTTTTGACTTGTAAGGTATTATCTTGTTCTCCAAAAAGATCATGATCTTCAGGGCTAATAAAAGAATAACTGATAATTTCATTAAAGCCTTTTGATATTAGAGATTCACTTAGAACTTCTTCAGAGGTTTTATTTCTCTTCTTATAAACCGGAGTTAGGGAAGTCTGAGGCAATGAGTCGTAACCTTCAAGTCTTGCCAGTTCTTCAATTAGATCTGCTTCAATATTAATGTCATATCTCCAAGAAGGAGAACTAACCGTAATATTGTTATCGCTTCTTTCAGGACTAAGACCAAGGCCCTTGAAATATCTCATTGCTTTTTGTAATGAAATGTCAGTTCCCAGAACCTTATTAGATCTTTCAAGGCTTACAGTAATCTTTGATTCTTTGGGGATAGCAGTTTTCTTAATTGCTCCAATAGTGTTACCAAAAGAACCGCCTACTGTTTCTTCCAATAAAGAGCTTGCTCTGTCTAGAGCAAATTCTTGGATCTTATAATCTACACCTCGTTCAAATCTTAGTGATGCGTCAGTTTGAAAACCGAACCTCCTTGCCCTGCCCCTAACAGATGAAGGATTAAAAAAAGCACTTTCTAGAAATATTGAAGAAGTGGTTTTAGTTACGGAGGATTTCTTTCCCCCCATAATACCTGCAAATGCTATAGCTTCTTGTTCATCAGAGATGATAAGACAGTCACTATCTAGTATAAGTTCCTGATCATCTAGCAAAGTAATGAGCTCTTTATTCTTAGCGAGCCTTACTGAAATATTCCCATTTAATTTATCTCTATCAAAAGCATGTAATGGTTGTCCCAATTCAAGAAGAATATAGTTTGTTATGTCTACCACAGGATCGATCAATTTCTGATCACTCATTTTTAGCCTCTCAGCTATCAGAGGGAGAGTTTTAGATTTTAGAGACAAGCCTCTTAATGTTCTTCCATAATAAATCGGACCTTCAGAGCAAACCTTAATACCCATATCGTCTTTAAACGAACCAGGAATTTTATTTGCAACTGGAAGCTTTAATTTGAGGTTATTGATTACTGAAAGCTCTCTAGCCACACCTAAAACACTAAAACCATCTCCTCTGTTAGGCGTGATGTCTAGATTGATTATAGAGTCCTTACCTGTGATCTTGGATGTGCAGTTTTCATATCCATCGACCTCTAATCCAGCCATAGTTAATTGCGAACATATTTCTTCAGTAGATAAATTAATATCAAGAAATTCACCAAGCCAATTTTTACTAAACTGCATACTAAAACTGTTTTAAGAATCTTAAATCATTTTCAAAGAAGGCCCTTAGATCAGGAATATCATACTTAAGCATAGCCATTCTCTCGACCCCTAGACCAAATGCAAAACCACTATATTTCTTTGTATCAACCCCTACACCTTTGAGGACATTTGGATGAACCATCCCACAACCCAAAACTTCTAGCCAATTTTTTTTCCATCTGATGTCTGCCTCTGCAGAAGGTTCTGTAAATGGAAAATAAGAAGGTCTAAATCTAAGCTCAACTTTTTCACCAAAGAAATCTTCCAGGAAGTCATTCAGTAAACCTTTTAATTGAGCAAATGAAGCTCCCTCCTCTACTACCAGACCCTCAATTTGATGAAACATAGGGGTATGGGTCAAATCTGAATCCTTTCTGTAAACTTTTCCTGGGCATATGATTCTATGAGGAGCATCTCTTTTTTCCATAGTCCTAATTTGTACAGGAGATGTGTGAGTTCTAAGCAATCCTGAGTTATTGAGATAAAAGGTATCATGCATATCTTTTGCAGGATGGTCTTCAGGAACATTGAGCGCTTCAAAATTATAGTAATCAATCTCAGCTTCAGGGCCTGATTCAACATCGAATCCCATTCTTTCGAAGAAATCGCAAATCTCACGAATAGTTTCAGAGACAGGATGAGAAGAGCCTTTAAGGTCTTGAAAACCTGGGAGTGTTGAATCAATTCTTTCTTGATCTAGCCTTTCTTGATTAGCTGTGCTTGCAAGAGAAATGGAAGTGCCTAAATATTTTTCTTCGAGTACAGATTTTAACTCGTTGAGAATTTTACCTGCCTCTTTTCTTTTTTCTTGAGGGAGAGAGCCTAAGGTTTTTAGTAGTAAATTAACTTCACCTTTCTTGCCTAGAAAAGATCTATAGCTATCATCTAGTTCTGTTTTGCTTTTAGATAAGCTAAAGTCATTAATGGCCTTTGACTGTAAATCTGATATTTTCTTCTTAAGAGTATCTAAGTTCATGATCTAATTAATCTTTTAGACCATTATACTCTCAATAAACTTGGTCTTATTCAGAGAAATTATACTAGGCTGCTAATTTTGATTTAGCTTGTTCTGCGATCATAGAAAATGCTTCTTTATCATTCACTGCGAGACTCGCTAAAACCTTTCTGTCCAAGTCAATATCAGCCAATTTTAATCCAGCAATCAACTTACTATAAGTGAGTCCATTCTCTCTAGCGGCAGCATTAATTCTAATAATCCAGAGAGACCTGAATACTCTTTTCTTAACTCTTCTGTCCCTATAGGCATATTGGCCAGCTTTCATTACTGCCTGTTTAGCAACCTTATAAGTTCGACTTCTCGCACCTCTAAAACCTTTAGCTTGTTTAAGTACTTTTTTGTGCCTAGCTTTAGCTTGGACTCCTCTTTTAACTCTTGCCATTTTTTCTCTCTATGTTTTAGTTTTGAGCATTTTATCAACCAATTGCTGATCACCCTTTGCTATTTCAGTTGTTCCTCTAAGCTGTCTTTTTCTTTTAGTTTTCATCTTTGTAAGGATGTGACTCTTATTAGCTTTTTTTCTTTTTAAGCCTGCCCCAGTATTTTTAAATCTCTTACTTGCGCCGCTATGTACTTTTAATTTACTCATATTTAATTCTTTTTAGTTGGAGCCATCATCATGACTAACTGTCTACCTTCCAGTGTAGGGAATTGTTCAACACTTGCCATACTTTCTAAATCAGATTCAACTCTTTTGAGTAATTGCATACCAATTTTTTGGTGTGCCATTTCTCTGCCTCTAAATCTTAATGTAATCTTTACTTTATCTCCGTTTTCAATGAAACTTTTTATTTTATTAACCTTTATCTCGTAATCGTTTTTCTCTGTAACAGGTCTGAATTTAATTTCTTTAATCTGCTGACGTTTCTGTTTCTTTTTTGAAGCAGCTTTCTGTTTTTTTGCATCAAAGACATGTTTTCCATGATTCAGTAATCTACAAACTAGTGGGTCTCCATCTTTAGCCATCTGAACAAGATCAAGACTTGCTTCTTCAGCCTTTGCCAAAGCTTCAGAAAGACTGAGGATACCAAGTTGTTCTCCAGACTCACTAATGAGTCTTATTTTGTCTGCCTTGATTTCACCATTAACAGGTAAACGTTTTTCAGGCTTCTTGAAAGATTTTCTTTGAGCTATGTGATTCTCCTAAAATTATTTTTTCTCTTCCACTACTTTATGAAGTTTTTGAATAAAGTCTTCAATCGACATTTCTCCAAGATCTTCGCCTCCTCTTGCTCGAACGGAAATAGTATTATTTTTCATTTCTCTATTCCCTGCAATCAAAAGAAAAGGTGTCTTCTGTAAAGAGTGGTCGCGAATTTTATAAGTGATCTTCTCATTCCTCAAGTCTGAATGTGCCCTAAATCCACTTTTTTTCAATAAAAGTGCTATTTTTTGGCAATATTCACCTTGTTTGTCAGTAATATTTAATATTTCAGCTTGAATTGGCGATAACCAGGCTGGTAAAGCACCGCCATAATGTTCAATCAAAACTCCTAAAAATCTCTCAAATGAACCTAAGACAGCTCGATGAATCATCACAGGATGATGTCTCTCACTATCTGAGCCAACGAACTTAGCTTCCAGTCTTTCGGGTAGAATAAAATCTGCTTGAAAAGTGCCGCATTGCCATTCTCTGCCGAGAGCATCAATAAGGACAAAATCTAGTTTTGGTCCATAGAAAGCACCGTCACCTTCAACAACTTCATAAGGAAGATTGAGATTCTTTATAGCATTTTCAAGCGCTAGTTCTGCTTTAT
>JADHSF010000002.1 GCA_016777005.1 SAR86 cluster bacterium
CTTTTTCATCAAAGCACACGCAAGGCAGCAGAATTATATCTAAATCAGAAGGATCTATTTCCGGAGTGTCTACGGGCTCTAAAATATTATAAATATTAGCTTTTAAGTCCTGATGGTCTTCTAGTAAACAAAATTTCATCATTTTTGAGTCTTCAGCTACTGTTGGTAAATAAATTGCGGAATCTAACCCAGCTAAATATTGAATTAATTTTTGGGTAGGCATTTCGTTGCCTATAGACCAATAACAGGCAATTTTCTGACCTTTAAAATAATCCTTATAGCTAACTACCAGATTGAGTAATTTTTCTTCAGCAGCTAGCAGATATTCCTTAGAAATAGATTTTCTAGATTCAATAAATTTTTTCCTGAGTTCGGATTTAGTAGCCATCGATGGTGTTTCCCAGATTACCGTTGTTGCTTACTGCCCTGAACCGTACAGTTCAAGGCGGTGACCCCGTCAATTTATCAGGCTTCCCATTAGATGGGTATGCACAACAGAAACTTTTCAGAATCCCCTATTATTTTTTTATCGGCTCGAGAGTAGTAATAACTGACGAATAAACCAGGAAACAGAAAAATTATAACCTATTATTGGCTTCAAAAAGCCAAAGTTTTTAACTGTTTTTGTATTTCTTCAGTAAGATTCTCTAAATCTTCGTTCATTGCCTCATCTCTTGTGCCATTAGATAAGTTCTTAAGATATTCATTACTGATATTTAATGCTGTGATTATCGCGGCTCTTTTTTCATCTAAGCCAGAGCCTTCTTTAACTTCTGTTAATTTATTATCTAAAAAAACAGCTGCCTTTTTGACTTCTTCAGACTCTTCAGGAGGGCAGGCTATTTTATAACTTGAACCTAAAATTTTTACAGTAGTTGTCTCTTTACTCATGAGATGCTCTTATATTTTTTTATTATTCTTGAGATTCCATCTTTTGCAACTTCAAGATTCTCTGATAATAAATTATTCTCTTTTGAAAGCTGAAGATTTTTTTTTGAGAGATGTTCGTTAACCTCTTTTAGTTGTTGACTCAATTTAATGAGTTCATGAACCTCATTTTCTAGATTTTCAAATTTATTTTCTTTCATTTTGCGGTTTAAGTTTAACTTTGAACGTATTTTCTTGCTACCATGTTTTACCATATTAAGTACTTAAATTAATCAAAAGTGAAATGACATTAAATTTTTCTGAAAGAAGAGATCTCTTAGCAGATAAAGTCTTAGAAGATTCAGCAATTATTGTTTCTGCTGCATCAGTGAAATCAAGAATCTCTGATACTGAATATTCTTACAGGCAGGATAGCAATTTCTATTATTTATCAGGTTATGAGGAGCCAGAATCACTTATCTTGATCAGGCCTAATCAAGACAAGGAAAGATTTGTTATTTTTTGTAGAGATAGAGATCCATTAAGAGAGCAATGGGATGGGTTTAGAACGGGTCAAGAGGGAGTCATTCAAGACTATGGAGCAGATGCAGCTTATAGCATTAACTCTATTGATGAGATTATGCCTAAACTGCTAGAGGGTACTAAAAATATTTATTTCTCTATGAGCGCTCCTTGTGGTGTGGATGCCAAAATAAGTAGCTGGATAGAGGATATTAGAAAGAACACAAGATCTGGTGCAGAGCCTCCCCAGAACCTCCTTTCTCTTGATTCAATACTTCATGAAATGAGATTGATCAAAGAAAGTGATGAGATGGACTTAATGAAGAAGGCTGCAAATATAACTACTGAGGCTCATATAAGGGCAATGCAGTCAGTAAGACCTGGAATGTATGAATATCAACTCGAAGCAGAATATTTATATGCATTTAATAAGAATGGAGCTCGTTCACCAGCTTACAATTCAATAGTGGGTGGGGGCAATAACTCTTGCATACTTCATTACGTTGAAAATAATGCTGAATTAAAAGATGGAGACCTAGTGCTCGTAGATGCTGGATGTGAATATCAATACTACGCATCAGATGTGACACGAACCTTCCCAGTGAATGGCAAGTTTTCGCCAGAACAAAGAGAAATCTATTCGATTGTCTTAGAGGCCCATAAGCAATCCATGGAACAGGCTAAGCCGGGCAATAAATGGAACCTTATGCATGAAAAGTCTGTTGAAGTTATCGTAGAGGGACTTCTTTCTATTGGTCTTCTACAAGGCTCAAGAGATGAGATTATCGATAAAGGTGAATATTCAAAATTCTATATGCACCGAATAGGTCATTGGTTAGGAATGGATGTTCATGATGTTGGCAGTTATAAACAAGATGGAGACTGGAGACCGCTTGAAGAAGGAATGGTTATGACAGTTGAACCAGGTATTTATATATTAGATTCTATGGAGGGTGTGGATGACAAGTGGAAGGGCATTGGTGTGAGAATAGAGGATGATATAGCTATTACAGAATCAGGATTTGAGATATTAACACCCGATGTTCCCAGAACTATTGAAGAAGTAGAACAAACAGTCCAAGGTTAAGTGGATTATCAGGTATCAATTGTAGGTGGAGGAATTACGGGTGCTTTACTAGCACTTTATCTTGGCAAGGCAGGAATAAAAGTCTGTTTGATTGATAAAAATAAACCCTCTGAATCTATTTCCAACCCCGCTGTAGGAAGAACCGCTTCACTCAATCTTTCTTCAATTGAAACTCTAAAGGAAGTTGGGGTTTGGAATATTATTCAACAAAATTCTAAAACCTTCGACGAAATATTTGTCTGGGATTCGGAAGGTTCATCATCTGTCCAGTTTAAAGCTACAGAGATATCAAGAAATAATCTAGGAGCAATAGTTCATAACAATATTATTCTTGAGGCTCTATTTAAAGAGGTAAAAAAACTCTCAGATGTTCATTTAATTGAAGAAGAATCAGTTAAGAATCTAACAGATGATCGTGACGGTGCGGTAATCATAACTGAGTCGGGTCTTAAAATTACTTCTGAAATAACCGTAGGCGCTGATGGTTCCCTGTCGCGTATTAGAGATTTGTCTAAGATGTCTATAAGAACTTGGAGCTATCATCAATTAGCTATAGTTTCTTCTGTAATAACTGAAGAGCCGCTCAAAGGGACTGCTTATCAAATATTTACAGACACAGGACCCATTGCTTTGTTGCCTTTATCTCACGAAGAGAACCTCGCTTCTCTGATATGGTCAACGGATCAGAGTTATGGAGAGAAACTCCTAAGTCTAGATAATGATTCTTTAATGTATGAACTGCAATTAAAAACAGAAGATAGATTTGGAGCAATTAAGCTTAATGAAGAGATCAGATCCTTTCCCTTGCATCAACTTCATGCAAAAAAGTTTTTTCAAGGAAGATCGGTACTAGTAGGTGATTCTGCTCATACTATCCATCCTTTGGCAGGTCAGGGCTTGAATCTAGGGATAGCTGATGTAAAAGCATTAGCAGAATTGGTTATTCCAGCTAATAGGTATGGGAAGAACTTGTATGATGAAAATATACTTGAAGCATACAGCAAAAAAAGAGAGCCAGAGAGTTACAAAATGATAGCGTTGATGGAGGCTTTTAAGAGGGGATTCGGTTCTGAAAATCCTTGGGTTAAGCTCGGAAGAAATTTTGCTTTCAACTTTGCCGGAAAGGCTAAGCCATTAAAGAGAAGGCTTATAAAAGAAGCGGCAGGTATTATTTAATTTTACCTTCAGTGTAAAGCACGTGTTTTCTAACAACAGGATCAAATTTTTTGATTTCCATCTTATCAGGCATAGCGGATTTGTTTTTATCTGTTGTATAGAAATGACCTGTTCCAGCTGAAGATACTAGTCTTATTTTCTCTCTCATATCTTTTCTCCTTTGGATCTTATGTCTGCTAGCACTTTATCAATACCGTTTTTATCTATGGTTCTCATGCCTCTCGCTGAGACAGTAAGGCTTATATACCTATTTTCTGATTCGACCCAAAACTTATGTTTGTGTAGATTAGGCTGGAAGGTTCTTTTGTTCCTATTCTTCGCGAACGAAACATTATTTCCCGCTTGAGGTTTTTTACCGGTCACTTGGCAGACTTTGGACATAACTTTCTTAAATAATTCTCTATAGAGTCGCGTTTTATACTAGAAGCATTGACAGAAAGCAAGAATAAGCCGTTATAATCTTGTACATCGAGGAATAAAATTTGGAATCCTTAGTTAATAAAAACATTATATTGGGCGTTACTGGTGGAATAGCAGCTTATAAATCAGCTGAAATAGTCAGGCATTTAAAAAAATCAGGAAGTTCTGTGCGTGTTGTAATGACTGCATCTGCAGAAGAATTTATTACCCCCTTAACCATGCAGGCTTTATCTGGAAATAGAGTTTCCACAGAGCTTCTTGATGTTGAAGCAGAGGCCGCAATGGGCCACATTGAATTAGCGAAATGGGCTGATGGCATCCTAATAGCACCAGCAACCGCAAACACATTGGCTAGACTTTCTTCAGGCAGAGGAGATGATTTACTATCGACTGTCACCCTTGCTTTTGACGGACCAATTGCCTTGGCTCCCGCAATGAATCAAGCTATGTGGAGAGATTCTAGAACTCAAGGAAATTTGGATAGCCTGATTGGTAATGGCTTCACTATTTGTGGGCCAGATTCAGGTGAACAGGCATGTGGGGATGTCGGTCTTGGAAGAATGTTAGAGCCCATTCAAATATTAGATATCTTTTCATCGTTATTTGATAAAGGAATATTGCTAGGAAAAGACGTACTAATAACTGCAGGTCCAACCCAAGAGCCCATTGATCCCGTGAGATTTATCACTAATAGGAGCTCTGGAAAAATGGGGTATAACTTGGCAGAGTCTGCAGTCCAAGCGGGTGCAAAGGTTACCCTCATTAGTGGTCCTGTAAATTTAGATCCTCCTTCAAACTGTCACCTTGTATCTGTTAATACAGCAAAAGAAATGCATGAGGCAGTTATGCATCATATACAAGGCAAAGATGTTTATATTGGTACAGCTGCAGTGTCTGACTATAGTCCAATAAAGTCTCATGATTCAAAAATTAAGAAAGATGGAAGTCAGTCCGCAATGGTTCTTGAGTTAAAAGAAAACCGAGATATTCTTAAATCTGTAAGTGAATTAAAAGAACGACCCTATGTCGTCGGGTTTGCCGCTGAAACAGACAACTTAATCGATAATGCTAAGAAAAAGTTAAATAATAAACACCTTGATTTAATAGTGGCTAATGACGTGTCTGATAAAAATATAGGTTTTGATTCTGATGATAATGAAGTTACTCTTATTACTCAAAAGGAACAGAAGCTTTTAGAGAAACAAACTAAAAAGAAGATTTCAAATAAAATAATAGAGTTCATATCAGGGAGAATAAATGATTAAACTAGCTAAACCAGAGAGTGTGGGAATTTCATCAGAAAGACTTGCAAATATAGGAGACTCTATGAGATCTCTTATCGATTCAAAAAAAATACCAGGAACAGTTACTCTAGTGGCGAGGAAAGGAGAGGTTGTCCATTTTGAAGCTAATGGTAAAAGAGATATAGAAAGAGATTTGCCTATGGAAATTGATACTATCCATAGAATTTATTCTCAATCCAAGCCAGTTACAGGAGTCGCTTTAATGATGCTATTTGAGGAAGGAAAATTCCTTATGACTGACCCTGTTGCAAAATATCTTCCTGAGTTTTCAGATATGCAAGTTTACGCAGGCGAAGAGAATGGAAAGATGAAGACTGAAGCGGCAACTTCACCTATTACTATTCAACAGCTTGCTTCACATACTTCAGGTTTGTCATATTCATTCATACCAGGTCCGGTAGGCGCTATGTATATCGCCGAAGAAGCCGAGAGAGGTTTGGGAAATATCCCAAGCGCTGGCGGAATGCTTTTCCCTGAAGGCACAAAACCACCTTTCAGCAATCTTAGGGAATGGACTAAAGCACTAGCAGAACTACCTTTAGTTGCTCAACCTGGAACTGTATGGAATTACAGTGTTGGAATGGATGTTATGGGAGCACTCATAGAAGAATTAGCTGGAATGACATTCGGTGATTTTCTTCAGAAAAGGATCTTTGGCCCTCTTGGCATGGAAGATACCGGTTTCATGGTCCCAGAAGAAAAACTGAATAGATTTTCAGCGAATTATAGTCCTCTACCGGACAATATGATGCTTACGGATGATCCTGAAAAGTCAGGTTACAGAACACCACCTCAACTTGAATCTGGTGGCGGAGGACTAGTAAGTACAGTAGGAGACTACCTGAAGTTTGCGCAGATGTTATTAAACAAAGGTGAATACGAAGGAAAAAGGTATTTAGGGAAAAAGACAGTTAAGTTCATGACTGCCAACCATATGGGTTCAGTAAACGCTAATGAAGGTCTGACCAGCCTTTTCAATATGCTTGGGAACGGATATCAAGTACAAGGTATGGGATTTGGTGTAACGGGATCAGTAGTTGTAAATCCCGCTCTTACAGGTCTACCGGTTTCAAAGGGGGCTTTTAGCTGGGGCGGCGCAGCCAGTACTCATTTTTGGATAGACAATAAAGAAGATCTTATTGGTATTGTTCATACGCAACTTTTACCTGATGGAACATATCCTGTAAGAGAACTGATGCAATTAGCTACCTACCAAGCAATTATCGATTAGCAGGTAAGTAAAAAAAAGACGCTTGATGCGTCTTTTTTTTGATTTTGATCTTTAACTATTTTTCATCTGAAGGACTTTCTTCTTCAGTTGGTAGCTCTTCAGCGATAGTTTCTTCAGCCGGTGTTTCTTCTGCTGGCTCTTCATCAACAGGAGCCTCTACAGCTACAGCTTCTTCAACAACCACTTCTTCGACAGGAGTTTCTGCAGCCACAGATTCTTCAGCAACTACTTCCGCAGCTATAACTTCCTCGACAGGAGCTTCTTCAACTGCAGTTGCCGCTTTAGTTCTATTACCAAAACGTTTTTTGAACTTATCAACTCTACCGCCTTCATTTACAAATTTCTGCTTACCGGTATAAAAAGGATGCGAGGCAGAAGAGATGTCAAGCACACAATATGGATATGTGTTTCCTTCCCACTCTTTTGTTTGATCTGTGCCTAGAGTTGAACGAATAAGAAAATACTCATCCACACTTGTATCGTGGAATAGTACTTCTCGGTATTCTGGGTGAATTTCTTTTCTCATTTAATAATTTTGATGGTAAAAATAGGTCGGCGCATTATACAAGACAGATAATACAAGGCAAATGCATAATTTAAATTAGAATGAACAATTATTAGTTTATGAGTTCAGATTTAGTAGAAGTTTTAGTCCCCATCCCCTTGATGGAGAAATTCTCCTATTTTCCTCCAAAGAACAATACTTCTCTTTTAAAACAAGGATCAAGGGTTCTAATTCCTTTTGGTAAGAGAACACTAGTAGGTGTTGTATGGAGTTTTTCAAAAAAAGACTCCATAGATAAAAGAAAATATAGACACATTGTTGAAGTGCTAGACGAGGCACCTCTATTGGACGCCCATTCGATTAATTTAGCTGAATGGGCCTCTCGTTATTACCATTACCCCTTAGGAGAGATAATTGCATACTTTTTCCCTCCTTCAATAAGAAAAGGTAAAGAAGCTAAATTCAGAGAGAGTAAATATTTAGAACTTACTTCTAAGGGATCCTTTTTACAATCCGAGGATTTAGCTCGTGCTCCTATTCAACAAAAGTTATTAGCTCTTTTAAAGGAAAAGAAAGAAATAACCCTTAAGTCTGCTCAGGCCTTTGGAATAAGTACAACTGCGATCAATAGTCTTATTGAGAAAGGGTATATCAATAGATTCTCTAGAGAATTATCGCCATACAAAAAATTAGAAAATAAAAAGTTATTGCCATCGAAGAAACTCAATCCAGAGCAAAAAGAAGCAGTGAAAGCTATCAATAGCGCACAAGGAAAGAATATAACCTTCTTATTGGATGGAATAACTGGAAGTGGAAAAACAGAGGTCTACTTGCAGGCAATTCAAGAAGTTGTTAATCAAGGCAAACAAGCTCTAATCCTCATCCCCGAGATAGGTCTTGCTCCTCAAGCAGAGGAAAGATTCAAAGAGTATTTTGGAGATAGGGTTATGTCTTTCCATTCTGCTAAAAATGATCGTGAGAAAGTTGATGCATGGTTAGGAGCCTCTAGAGGCTTGGTTGATATTATTATTGGCACTCGTTCAAGCGTTTTCTTGCCGATGAAGAACCTAGGTATCATTATTGTAGATGAGGAGCATGACCTTTCTTTTAAGCAAATGGATAAGTTTAGATATTCTGCTAGAGATATGGCTTTGTATAGAGCAAAACTTGAAAAAGTCCCCGTTGTTTTGGCATCAGCTACTCCATCTCTAGAAACATTAAAAAATGCAGAGGAAGATAAGTACAAAGTACTCAAGTTAAGTAAGAGGGCTACTGGAGCAAGTTTACCCACTTTTCAGGCTGTAGATTTACGAGGCAAAGAATTGAACGAAGGATTAAGTAAAGAACTGCTAGAGGCCACTCACTTGGAACTATCAAAGGGAAATCAGGTATTAATTTTCTTGAATAGACGAGGCTATGCCCCGTCAATGATTTGTAAAGTTTGTGGATGGATTTCCAATTGTGACAGATGTGATGCGCTTATGACTGTTCATAAGAATCCATTTAAGCTTCACTGCCATCACTGTGAGGCACAAAAAACTTATCCTAACAAATGTCAGTCTTGCGACTCTAATGATTTTTTGACCTACGGTTTTGGCACGGAAAGAATTGAAGAGTTCTTGCAAGGTCATTTTCCAGAGGCGATGACTTTAAGAATAGATAGCGATTCAACAAGAAAGAAAGAAACACTAAATGAGTATTTTAATGAAATAAGGAAAGGGAAGCCGATGATCTTATTAGGCACTCAGTTATTAGCTAAGGGCCATCATTTTCCGGATGTAACACTGGTTGGAATTATAGATGCAGATTCTGGCTTATTCAGTGCCGACTTCAGGGGAAGTGAACGAGTTGCTCAGTTGATGACTCAAGTTTCTGGACGAGCAGGAAGAGACAAAAAGCCAGGTCGGGTTATTTTGCAATCCTACTGTCCAGATCATCCTCAAATTGAAGAAATCATCACAGGAAGCTATGAAGGATTTGCAAAAAAATTATTAGAAGAAAGAAAAAGTTCAAAGATCCCCCCGTTCACCTTTCAGGCCAAAATCTTTGCCGAATCCCCAAAAAGTTTAGTCAGTAGAGATTTCATTTTAAATTTACTGAATAGGGCAAACGTCGATGAAAAGGTGAAAGCCAATGTTCGTCTTGTAGGGCCTCTACCATCTGTCATGGAAAAAAAATCTGGTGTCTACAGATGGGAATTAAGTATCTTTTCGGCCAGTAGATCAAATTTACATAAGTTCTTGGATGTGATGCAATCTAGGCTTTATGACGCGAAAGCATCGAAACAGGTGAGATGGGCCATTGATGTAGACCCATTGTCATCAATTTAGGTTTATTCCTGTTAGCTCAGTACTAATCCTCCAAAGTGATTCAGATTGTTCTGTGCTTTTTGCAGCCTCTGAAATTTTTTCTATCTTACAGTCAACAAAATACTCTCCTGAGATGTTTTCAACCTCGGGCGATGAACAAAGATAAATAGAAGTTTCGGCGCCTTTGTCAGTTTTTCTTGCAAATGGTTTAGCTAGAAACATAAGAACGGTCCATAAAGTCTTATTATTATTTGATCCAATACCAGTACTAACGAAACCTGGGTGCAAGCAATTTACGGTTACCCCAAAATCAGAGAGCTTTGTGGATAGGGCTTTTGTAAACAAAATATTAGCCAATTTAGATTGTCCATAAACTTGCATAGGTTTGTAGTTCTCTTTTGACTGTAAATCATCAAAATTCATATTTTTTACAAACTGATGTGCACCTGAAGCAACGTTAATAACCCTAGATCCTTCAGTTTGTTTAAGCTTTTCTGAAAGCATTAAAGTGAAAGTAAAGTAAGCGAGATGATTGACTGAAAAAACTTCTTCCAGTCCGTCAACTGTCTCATTTCGCTCTCTGTTCATTATTCCTGCGTTATTCAAAAGAATATCTAAGGGCTTATCCAAAGATAGAAATTGTTCGGCTGCTTTTTTAACCTGATCTTGAGACGATAGATCAGCAATTATCATAGTGGCTTCTCGTCCAGAATCTTTTAATAGTTGTTCTTTTAGCTTATTTCCTTTTTCTTCATTTCTAGCAATAAAGATTATTTCTGCACCCATTTTATTGAGTTCTTTTGCTGATTCTTCTCCAATTCCATTTGTAGCACCTGTTATTAAACAAACTTTATTTTCTAAGTGTTGATCCATTGTTATTGCCTTTAATCTTTGTAAGTATTAGATTTAATCTATGAGTCTATATGAAAAATATGTTCTGCCAAAATTTCTTAATTGTGCATGTGGATCAAAGCCAGTTGCCCGTCAAAGGGAGAAGGTGGTTCCTCTAGCCGAAGGGAAGGTGCTTGAAATCGGTATCGGCTCAGGCCTTAACCTACCTTTTTATGATAAGACTAAAGTAGATGAAATCTGGGGCCTAGATCCTTCTGAGGAGCTGAGTGAGATGGCTAGAGCAGTTGCAATCCAAGAAGGCATGGAGGTTAACTTCATATCTTCTGGCGCTGAAGAGATTCCTTTGCCTGATGATCATTTTGATTCTGTTTTAATCACCTACACCATGTGTACTATCCCAGAAGTCATTAGAGCTAATACAGAAATTAGAAGAGTTCTTAAAAGCCAAGGAAAGATGATATTTTGTGAGCATGGAGCCGCACCTGATGACAATATAAGAAAATGGCAAAAAAGAATAAATCCTTTTTGGGGAAAGATTGCTGGCGGATGTAATATTAATAGAAATATTCCCTCATTGATCCAAGAATCAGGCTTCGATATTATTGAGATGGAAGAAATGTATCTTCCTAATACACCCAAGATCGCCGGGTATAACTTTTGGGGTTACGCGGTAAGTAAATAATGAAAGTCAGATGGGTCCTTTTAAGCCTGTTCCTGATAACAATCGCTTCTCAATATAAGACGATCCTAGCTTTTGTTGGGACAGAAATCGCCATCTACAGCATCAAACAACTAGATAAAAATTCTGATGGTCAAATAATAAAATCAGAGTGGCCGGGATTGGGATTCTCACTAATAGATTTTGATAGAGACGGCATTGCCAGTGACGAAGAGTTAAGATCTTTTCTGAGAGAGTACTCTAAAGAATTTTCTTGGGAGAATGAGGCAAGTGAAAGGTTTGATTTGCCTGAACAGTTAAAACATGAATCCTTCATCAGTAGTTCAATGCAGATTCCAGTTGGATACTACATTTATATTCCAGATTCTTATGTTAAAAATCTAGAAAAAGAATTTAGAACCGTTTATTACCTTCATGGCGGAAGACCAGGCAACGAAGCAAGGTCGGTTTTTTTGTCATCCTTCATTCACGAACTCTTCATGAGTGAATCCTTAGATCCTGCTTTATATATTTTTGTAAATGGCGGAGAGCTTAGTCATTACAACTCCGATGAGATGGGTTCTTATGGAGAGGACGTTTTTATAAATGAGTTAATTCCACATATAGATGCAACATACCGAACAATAGCAAAAAGATCAGGAAGAGGTCTGGAAGGTTTCTCGCAGGGGGGACGAGGAGCAACAAGATATATGTTCAAATATCCTGAGCTCTTTGGAACAGTCTCTGCGGGAGGAGGGTCTTATATGATTGAAAAAATGATACAAGACAACAAAGGATATGAGGATGACCCAAGAGGGGTAAAATCCGATGTCTATTATGTCGGAGAAGGGAATGATACCTATTCCTTGGCTAAGAAGCACAAGGAGTCAGGCAAGGAGACTCCTAAGTTACTACTCTGGTCCGGAGCAGAAGATCCAAATTTATCTAGTATTAGAGAGTACAAGTCTTATTTAGATGAATTAAAGATTGACCACGAATTTCTTCTTGCAAAAGAAGTAGATCACAATCCTTTTATTTTTTATGAAAAATTAGGAAAAAATTTGATAAATTTTCATCAAGGAGAGATAAATTATGTTCATTAGGCTAGCAATTGTATGTTTCTTATTTCATGCTTCGACGCTCTTAAGTGACCAAAGGATAATTATTCATGACGGTATAGAAAGGGAATACATAATCCACATTCCTATGAATCTTACTGAGGATTCACCGATTGTATTTGTTATTCATGGTTTCACAGGTTCTGCTAAACAGATCATGGAGTATTCTGGAATGAATGCGATCGCAGACAAAGAAAGCTTCATTGTTGTTTACCCTCAAGGAACTATAGATAGTAGCGGAAATACTTTTTTTAATGTTGGGTATGAATTTCATAATGGCTCGAAAATTGATGATGTATCTTTTATTCGAGAACTTTTTATCTCTCTTTCTCAAGAATATAGTCTCAAAAGAAAACGTGCTTTTGCTACCGGAATGTCTAATGGAGGTGATATGAGTTATCTTTTAGCTTGTACTTCTGCAGACTTATTTAGAGCAGTTGCTCCTGTAGCAGGTTCATTAATGAACAAGATTAAAGATAAATGTGAGACTCAATACCCCGTACCAATTTTTGAAATACATGGCACCGGAGATCAAATTACATTGTTCGATGGTGATATGAAAAATACTGGAGGCTGGGGAGCTTATTATGACTTACCTTCAACAATTAATTTTTTCGCCGAGGCATACAATTTAGACAAAAAAAATATTAAAGAGATTATTAGTAAAAAGGACGGTGCTGAATATGATATTTTCTTTGAGCGCCATTGGTCCGATAATTCTGAAGAAGAAGTTTGGATGTATAAGATAATTGATGGAAGGCATGTGTGGCCAGGTATAAGGATTAATTGGTGGAATAGCCCCATTTTCTGGTACTACTTTGGGTCTGGGAATGAAGATATCAATGCTTCTGAAGAAGTATGGGCATTCTTCAAAAAATATTTATAAACAGTATTTAATTATTATCTTCCCAGCTGAACTTAGGTAATGAATGTATGGCATCTGTGAGTTTATGTGCCCAAGTATCAGATAGTTCTTTGAAATATGGCGATTCGAGTTTGTATCTTCCTTGATAATCTAAATGCATCTGATCTTTCTTGTAGACTACAAAATCTATTGGGGGTCCCACGGTTAAATCGCTCCTCATTGTTGAATCGAGTGATAGAAGAGCAACCCTAGCCGAGTCTGCAATAGGTGTTTTTTTGTTGATCATCCTATCTAAAATAGGTTTGCCATATTTTGTCTCTCCTATTTGAAGGAAAGGATTATCTGTAGAAGCGTAAATATAATTACCTTCAGGATAGATCAATAAGATATTTGGTTCTTGATTCTTTATTTGACCCCCAAGAATAAAATAAGAACCCATAAGTGCTGATTGATTTTGAACTTCTAATGATTGACTATAGATCTCAGTATTTAGTTTCCCTATGTATGCTGCAACAGCTTCTAGATCTTCACAAAGATTAAGATTTATTTCTGGAGAAGGAGAGTTTATATCTTTTTCTAACTGATGATAAACCGCTTGAGAGGTAGCTAAATTGCCTGCTGTTAAGATTACAAATGCTCTATCTCCAACATTGTAGGTAAACATCTTAGAATAGGTATTGACATTGTCTAAGCCGGCATTCGTTCTAGAATCAGAGGCGAAGACAAGTCCTTCATTTACTTTTATGGCTAGGCAATAAGACATGTTTATATAGAAACATGCAATCTATATGCCAAAAATACTTTTTATACCTGTTATTCTAGTTTCCTTTTAAAATACTTTACTTAAGATGCTTTTAGGTACTTTCATGCCTTGATTCTTATTCCTATCCCTGGATACAGAGCACTCTTATAGTGCGTTTCAGCGCAATAAAGATCAAAATATATTGGCTTCTTAATTGCATACAATTATTTATGACAAATATTTGGAAGAAATACTCAGCTTCCCCTTTTTTTGATGAGTATTTTAACTCATCAAAAAGATTTAGACCTCACACAAGTCAGATAGGAAAGTATATAGGTTCATTAAATTCTAAAGAATTAGATGACATAAATAATGCTACAGAATCAGCAATCAAATCAATGGGCATTTCTTTTAGAGTTTATTCGGAGGAATACATTGATGGCCAAGATCGTTCTTGGCCCTTAGACTTTATTCCGCGTCTTATAAGAAAAAAGGAGTGGAACAAAGTCGAGTCAGGCTTGAAACAAAGGGTTAAGGCACTAAATCTTTTTATAGAAGACTGTTATAACGATCAAAAATTTCTTTCAGAAAGCGATATGGAAGAGTCCTTAGTAACAGATTCTCCTGCTTTTAAAGAGTATTGCCTAGGAATGAAACTTAAACATAATTCTTGGTCAAGTATTTGTGGATCTGACTTGATTAAAGATAGAGATGGTATTTTTTATGTTTTAGAGGATAACCTTAGAGTGCCCTCTGGCGTGGGTTATATGCTAGAGAATAGATCTATTATGAAGAGAGTATTTCCGGATCTTTTTAAGCACTATGGCGTTATGCCGGTTAGTTCATATCCATCTAAGCTATACGAAACACTAGTATCTCTAAGTTACTCAAGAAGTAAGCAGCCCGAAATAGTTCTTTTAACTCCCGGTATATACAATTCTGCTTATTTTGAACATTCATATTTAGCCCAACAAATGGGAATAGATATTGTGCAAGGATCTGACTTAGTAGTCCTAAAAGATAACTTTGTTTATAAAAAGACCATAGAAGGTCTTGTGAGAGTTGATGTGATTTATCGTCGTATTGATGACGATTATCTTGACCCTATGAAGGGCAATAAAAATTCTGTTTTAGGTGTGGCCGGTTTAATTGATTGCTGGAGGAAAAAAAATGTATCTATTATCAATGCCCCAGGATGCGGAATAGCAGATGATAAGGCTGTTTATTCTTTTGTACCGGAGATGATTAGATACTTTTTGAAGGAAGAGCCTTTGATAAGTAACCTTAAAACCTATCTGATGACGGACAATAAAAGCCGAGACCTAATATCAAAACAATTTAAAGACTTTGTAATTAAACCAGTAGCTGAGTCAGGCGGTTATGGCATAGTCATAGGAAAAAATGCTTCGCCAAAAGAAAAAAAACAAACCTTACAATCCATAAAAAATGATCCACGTAATTACATAGCACAGCCATTAGCCTTGCTATCTACTTCACCTACTTTTGATAAGGGCTCTATTGAGCCAAGACACTTAGACTTAAGGCCTTTTGTCTTAAGTGGTGAAAAAAGTTATGTAACTGTCGGAGGTCTAACAAGAGTAGCATTGCAAAAAGGCTCAACAGTTGTAAATTCGTCTCAAGGAGGCGGCAGTAAAGATACTTGGATAGTGGATAAATAATTATGTTGAGTAGAGATGCTGAGCATTTATATTGGCTATCAAGATATGTTGAGCGAGTAGAAAATATAGCCAGGTTAATAAATGTAAATGCAGAATTAATGTTGGACTTTCCAGGTGACAAAACCCTTGGCTGGAAATCATTGATAGATACTTTAGACACACTCGAAATATATGAAAGAAAATATGTAACTTTCAAGGAAGCAAATGTAATAAATTTTCTTTCTTCCGAAATGAAAAATCCTAACTCAATTAAAAATTGTCTCATTAAAGCATCTTACAATGTTAAGGAAACAAGAGATTACTTGCCTCCTGCGTCTACGGAACAGATTAATAATCTCTTAAATGAATTTAATTTGAGTCAATCTAAGTTACTAAGAAATAATGCTAAGGATCTATATAAACTTATAGAAGGATCGCAGAGATTTTTTGGAATTATTAATGATAATTTCTCTAATGGGTTTGTATATGAATTTATCCGGCTTGGGAGATATATAGAGAGAGTAGATATGGTTTCAAGAACACTTGATACTTTGACGGTGTCTAAGAAAGAATCCCAGACTCACGATTTTGCTACTTTGGAGTGGGCAAGTCTGCTCAGAAATTTATCAGCTTATGCGGCCTACCGAGATGAAGCAAAAGGTGAGATAGTTAGAGCTAATGTCATAAAATTCTTATTTAAGAATAAAGGGTTTCCAAGATCCATCAATACTTGTCTTAGGGAGATAGACAGAGGCGTTGCAGCACTCCCAAATAACAAGCTTTTGAAACAAGAAGTTTACAAACTCATCGAAAGGGTCAGTTATTCCCGGATTGAGAATTATGATGATGATCAGTTACATCATTTTCTAGACAGTTTTCAGAAGAAGGTTAACCACTTCGACCAGAGAATTCACAAAAGCTGGTTTCAGCTTCATGGATAGTTTAGGCACTTAATGAGACTAAAACCTCTCTTTTTTTATTTCCTTCGAAAGGTTTTCTTCCGTGCATTACTCGATAGTTATCTATCAATAAGATATCACGATCCTTCCAGCACCTAAGCAGAGTTGAATTGTTAGCTAATTCAGAAATGAGTTGAATACTTGATAAAGGTATTTCCTTACCATTACCAAACCTTACTGGCGCGACATCATCTTCAGAATTTTTTCCCCAACCTAAAGATGCAGCAAGTACTTGGTTAAAGAATGATTTATTACCATCATTCAGTTCTTTGATTGCTTCAAAGGCACGAGTAGTTACAGATAGATTATCTCCTTCAATCCAATTCCAGGAATAGCCAAGTTTTCGGAGTTTTGTTTCTGCCTCGTCTTTTAACAACACCCCCAATGTTTTTTGCCAACTCCTTCCTTGACCAGAGACTAATTCATCCCCATTGGACATTGTGGAATGATAAATTACCCCATTTTGTATGAATTCATTAATTAGTGCTGGATCCGCTTTAAGAATTTCTTCGTAAAGTTCATCAGAACGACATAGTGGAGTTTGTCCTCCAGCCGAAGAAGCAGATTTGCAAAAGAAAAAAATATTTTTTGGATATGCAGGTGTCTGAGCCATTTCATGATGAAGGAAAATTTCAATTTCCTTTGGAGCTTCATTAGCTGTGAAAACTTTATCCGTTTTATTTATTCTTACAGCATTGGAAAGAGAGTCTTCATAAGTAAAGGCCTCATATTGGAACGAAGATACAAACTGATCAAATTCACTTGCGTTTGTTATGGGCAGCCCACTAAAAAGAATTGCCCCATATTTCTCAAGATCAAATTCAATAGATATCTTATTCTTAAATATCCAATTCTCTACTGACGTCAGTGTTTCTAGCGCTGAAACATTCGGTATTTCTTTTAAGAAATCGATCTTATTCATAGATGGGGAAAAAAGTATTAAAAGCATCTTCACAGAAGACACCAGGGTCATTGAATCTTTTATTTATATTTAGTGAAGATATCTTATCAATCACAGATTTATCAAGTTCGATGTTTGATGCATATAAATTTTCTTGCATGCGATCTGAATGAGAGCTCTTAACCACAATTGAAGTTCCTCTGTTTAAAGCCCAACTTAGAATTAATTGTGCAGGTGATACATTGATATCTTTTGCAATTGATTGAATGCTCTCATTCTTTAACAGAGACTCACTCTCTTCAGCGCCTCCTAGCTCCTCGTATGATAAAGAGCCTAGAGGAGAAAAAGCCGTTACCTCAAGTCCATAGTTTTTTGCTAAACGAATAAGTTTTTCTTGAGTTAGATAAGGATGAGACTCCACTTGAAGTATTTCAGGTTTAGTTTCAGAGTAGTTCATCAGATCATGCAGTAAACTTGAGGAGTAATTGCAAATGCCAATATGTTTAGTCAAACCCTCTGTCTTTAACATCTCCATAGCATGCCAAGTATCTGAGAGCGGAACCCTAGAGGGAATCATTACGGGTTCTTTACTATCTGGGTCATTGAACCACTCTGGTGGATATCTTTGGTCGAAAGGTACAAACTCCAACGAAATAGGAAAGTGAATCATATAGAGATCTAAATAATCTAATTGCAAATCCTGAAGTGTTTTCTCTAAGGCAGGCTTAACATGATCAGGATGATGATAGGTATTCCATAGTTTTGATGTTACCCATAGATCTTCTCTTTTACATAGCCCCTTATCGATAGCTGCTTTTATACCTGCACCAACTTCTTCTTCATTGGCATAGTCTGAAGCTGAATCTAAATGTCTGTACCCAGCCTCTATGGCCCTATAGACAGTATTCGAACAAACATCTTTTGGGACTTTCCAAAGCCCAAAGCCAACTTGTGGCATATCTTTTATAGATTTATATTTCATTTTAATTTTTTAAGAACTCTTTTAGATTAACCGCTTCACCTGTTTTGATTGATTCTTGTGCAGCCATACCCAGAATAATTGAATTCAGCCCATCCAAGCAATTTACTAAAGGTTGATTGCCAGTTTTTATGCATTCTATCAATTCTAAATGCTCTACATAACTTGCACCATGATGAAAGCCTACTTCTTTGACTCTTAGATCTTCTTTAATTTCTATCGTGCTATGAGAATTTAATTTTCTATTTGTTAATAAAAGCTCATTACCAGGAATATGAGTCTCTAATTTACCCCTATCCCCGGTCAAAATAATCTCTTGCTCGTACTTTCCTCCTTCTGCAAACATGCACAAATCAAGCATAGCTCTTTGACCATCTTCATAATCTATAAGCACAAATGAATTATCAATTATGTCTGGAATTTTGCCATCATACTGCTCATCTAGATGATTTACAGATTGATCTCCTGATGCATAAACTTTTATTGGTTTACTGGGCATCATAAGATTCATGAGATCAAAGAAATGACAGCATTTTTCTACTAGGGTTCCGCCTGTATTTTTATTAAATCTATTCCAGTTCTCAACCTTTTGTAGAAATGGAAACCTATGTTCCCTTATAGATAACATTTTTATATCACCAATCTCTTCCACGTGATTAATCAAAGACTGAATAGGTGCCATGAACCTATATTCCAGACCAATCCAAACAATACCTTGGTGTTTCTTGCTCATCTCAAGCACTTCTAATCCATCAGATAAGTTTGTGCACATTGGCTTCTCAAGTAGAACATGTTTATCTGTTTCAAAGATTTTTCTCATGACATCTATGTGCGTATGGTTTGGGCTGGCTACTACAACTACATCAATATTATCTTTAGACAGAAGCTCTTCATAGCTTGCGTATAAAACAGGATCAAAAGTCTCTCTACATGTTTGTTTTGCCCACTCTCTAGACCTCTTATTGGGGTCTGCAATGGCAACTACATCTACGTTTGGTATTTTCTTGAGATTGCGGATATGCTCGCAACCCATCATCCCAGTTCCTATGATTCCGTAATTTAATTTCATTAAAATTCGATTTTTTCTAAACTTTTTTATTCAAGATATCTATACTGGGAAACATCCCAACCATAACAGCAAATATAATACATTTCTTTAAAAACTATTGAGCAAATTAGAAAAATTTGAAGTAGATTGCTTAGTTATCGGAGGAGGAGTCTCTGGCATTGCCATTGCAAGAGAACTTTCATCTAAATTTGATAATATTTTTTTAATTGAAAGAAATAATCAAATTGCTCAAGAAACATCTAGCAGAAACTCTGAGGTAATACATGCTGGAATGTATTACGATCAAGGTTCTTTAAAATCAAAGCTTTGCCTTAAAGGTAAAGAGCTACTTTATGATTATCTCAAGGAGAGAAAGATCGAGTTTAATCGTTGTGGAAAATATATAGTCTCTACATCGGATAAAGAATCAGAAAAACTAAATACTGTTTATGAAAATGGCATGGCATGTGGCGTTGATGATTTAACGTATGATGATTCATTGAAATCGAAATATCCCTTCCTAAGATACAACGAATCTATTTTTTCTCCATCTACTGGAATTTTTGACAGCCATTCCTTCATACACTCATTGAGTAGAGACTTTCAGAGCCAAGGTGGGAACATACTGCTCGGTAATGAAACTTTAGATGTAACTCAGTCTAAGAATGGCTTTGAGATTCTGGTTGAAGATAAAAATACTAGTCATAAATTCCTGGTTATTTCTAAAGTGTTAGTTAACTCGGCTGGTCTCAATGCAGTCCATATTGCAAATCTTATTAATGATGCAAACAATTATGAAGAAGAATATGTAAAAGGTGAGTATTACACATACCAGGGTAAGGAAAAATTGGGTAGCCTCATTTACCCCACACCAACTGAAAATAGTTTAGGTCTTCATGCGACAATTGATTTGGGCAAGGGAATAAGATTTGGACCTTCCGCTTTTGTCGTTGATGAGATTGATTACAGTCTCTCAAAAGATCAAAAATTAAATTTTGTTGAAGCTGTACAGACTTATTGGCCTGGAATAAAAGAGGAAGATCTTACTCCTGGTTACTCTGGTATTAGACCGAAGCTCAAGGGTATAAATGACTTTGTAGTAGATTCTGGTGGAGTAAGTAATGCTCAGTATGTAAATGTCCTTGGTTATGCCTCTCCAGGTTTAACATCTTCTTTGGCATTGGCTATAGAAGTCTCAAACAGAATAGACATCTAGCTATCTTAAGCCCGATCCAACCTTAATATTGGACCATAAGATTTCATTATCCTCAGCGCTGATAAATTCATATCTTGCTGTATTGCCATCAATAGTCATTCTAAGATAACCCGGAGTCTCAATATTGAACTTACCCTTATCAGTTTCTAGCGGAGAGCCTCCTGGCAGGGCTCCTGTTGCGCTTATAAGTTGAAGCGTTTTCTTATGATCACCTTCATCAGCCAACACATGGTTATGTCCTGCTATGTAAATATCAAAAGTTCCAAAAACATAGTTTTCCAAGAAAATAGCTAGTTGAGGGTTTGCTCTATCTCTATCACCTGAACTAAATAATGGATGATGAGCTACAGCGATAGAAAACTCACATTGATCTTTCATTCTCTCAACTTCTTCCGCAAGCCATTTAACCTGACTGCCTCTTTTATAAAAATAATACAACTTATCAAAAATAGTTGTATCTAGAGCAAAAAAGCATAATTGACCAAACTGCTTGGTATAGAAATTACTAGGGTGATAAATAGAAGGGTAATCTTTTGCAACTTCTAAATAGACAGCAGGGTCGCCTTTGTAGTCATGGTTGCCAACAGTGAGATAAAAAGGAATCTCTGTCTCAAGAAATGGCTTGAAGGGGGTTAGAAAACTATCTTGTAGTTCTGGATCATTAATAGATTGAACGCCCAGTTGCGTGATATCACCCAGATGCCAAACCATCGAACAGTCAGAATTAGCCAAAGCCTCAACGACCATTGCTTGAGTTGGATTCACCTCACCGGCATCCCCCACAAAGCAATAAATATCTGATTCATTTGAGGTTATAGGTTGAATGACTGCTATTGAGATTATCAGTAGCAGGGTTCTAAAAGATTTTATTTTCATGAAATTAGTAATTCTCTTTTGTTCTTCTGTTCAGTGTCTTTGTAAGATATTTGAACATGGAAGTCAGGTGAAGGAAGAGAGCTTTCACCATTCTTAGGCCATTCAAAGATCGATACTGATTTTAACTCTTTTAAGTATTCGTCTATACCAATTTCTTCGAGTTCAATGGGCTCAGAGATTCTATACAAGTCAAAGTGGAATACTTTGTGGCTTTTAGTTTCATGTATTTCTACAAGATTATAAGTTGGGCTTTTAACTAATTCTTCGTAATTGAACCCTTTAAGAATTCCTTTTGTGAAGGTTGTCTTTCCTGCACCAAGTTCACCCTCTAAAAAAATGACAATAGACCTATCAGCTTTAATTTCTCTAATCTCTATGGCCAGTTCTTCCCCTACTGACATTGTTTCATCTTCGTTAGAGGTGACTATAACTCTACTCATATTTTAGAATTATCCTAAGCTCTTCAATGACATCGCTAGGAGTAAGTCCTGCTTCTCCTACCTCTAAAGAGGCTAAATCTGCAGCTTTAGCATGTAAATCAACTCCAGCTTCAGTGGCATCTTTCAAGCTTAAACCTTGTGCCAATAAACCGGCTATGACTCCAGTAAGCACATCACCCATACCGCCAGTAGCCATTCCCGGGTTACCCGCATCACAAAGACCCCACTTTTGAATATTATTAGTTTTATAACAGACAATACTTCCCGATCCTTTAAGAACTACAGTGGCATTAAATTTTTGTTGGATTTTAGCTGCAGCAGTAAATCTATCTGATTCAATAGTTGCAACATCTGTATTGAGTAATCTAGCCGCCTCTCCAGGATGAGGGGTTAGAATCAATTTTCTTGGTAACTTGCTAGATAGTTTTAGTTTGCTTAGAAGATTAAGGGCATCGGCATCCATAATAACTGCAACATCTCTTTTTTCAGCTTCCCAAAACACTCTCTGGACCATTTGTTCTGACCAAGCGGATTGACCTAAACCAGGGCCAATTGCAATAACATTTGGCTTGAGAAGATACTGTTCTAAGTCTTGTCCTGAATTAACACCAATGACCATTACCTCAGGACAAGAGACTAAACTTGCGCTCACATGATCTGGTCTGGTGGCCAAACTAGTTAATCCTGCTCCAGAATATACTGCAGCTTTAGACGATAGTATTCCTGCTCCTCCAAGACCAGTATCTCCACCTATAACAACCACGTGTCCGAAATGTCCTTTATGACTATCCTGTTCTCTGTAAACAACTTTATCTATTTTATCTTCATGACTAATGAGTGAAGATGTGGAAGCCACATTAGAAAAAATTTTGCTCGGTATATCTAGCTCTGAATAAATTATATCTCCAGAAACTTTTTTCCCAACTGAAGTAAAACAACCTCTCTTGTTGGCAACAAAAGTTGCAGTGATATCTGCAAAGACACACACATCATTCACGCTTCCTGTATCCGGATTCACACCTGAAGGTATATCAAGGGATACCACTGGTGATTTAATTCCAAGTTGATTAATTGCCAAAATAGAGTCTTTTATATTCTTTCTTAGGATCCCTTTTAGCCCGGTTCCTATTAATGCATCTACAATAACCGCGTTATTAGATACTTTAAGTTTCCCAACAGATTTAGTTGTTATAACCTTAACTTTTGACTCTTTCATCTCTAGAAAAGCTTTTTTAGATACTCCCTTTAATTCACTAGCAGAATTGCTCATCACTATAGTGACTTGAAGGCCAAATTCTTTTGCATAACTTCCTAAAAGGAATCCATCTCCAGAATTCTTTCCTTTGGAGCAGAAGATAATTAATTCATCTAATGGAGAGAATTCTCTGAGAATTACATCTAAAGAAAACTCAGCAGCTATTTGCATTAAAGAGTACCCAGAGATATCTTTTTCTTTTATTGCAAGGTTATCTATTTTTCTTGTTTCGCTGGCAGTATATAGTTTCATTTCTAGCTTAGGATTTGTGTTAGAAAATTATATCTCTACGATAGGCACTCTACTAATTTAATAATGAATAATTTACTCACAGAAGATATAAATCTAAATTTGTCATATCAAATTAAGCGGTGGGCCAAAGATTTTGGCTTTAGTTCTGTGGGTATAACAGACGTTAATCTTTCTGATGATCAGCGGTATTTAGATAAATGGTTGGAAAATGGATATCAAGGAGAAATGACCTATTTAGAAAGAAATAATTCTAAAAGGGAATTTCCTAATGAGTTGGTAGAGGGTACTAGAAGAATCATTTCTGTGACTATGAATTATTTACCAGAAGGTTATAACGGCAGAGAACTCTTAGACCGTGACAATCAAGCATTTGTTTCTGGATATGCCAGAGGCAGGGATTATCACAAATTAATGAGATCTAGATTAAAGAAACTAGCAGAAAAGATTAAAGAACATTCGTCTCATTCCAATAGAGTATTCGTTGATAGCGCTCCAGTTTTAGAAAAAGCTATCGCTCAGAAGGCAGGGTTAGGATGGATTGGAAAAAATACATTACTTTTGAATAAGAATTCAGGGTCATATTTTTTTCTTGGAGAGATTTACACCGATCTAGAGTTAGCAATTGATAAGCCGAATACTGAAAACCATTGCGGCTCTTGCACATCCTGCATCGATATTTGTCCAACTAATGCCTTTGTAGGGCCCAATCAACTTGATGCCAGAAAATGTATTTCTTATCTCACCATTGAATATAAAGGCTCAATTCCTGAAGATCTAAGATCAAAAATGGGAAATAGAATTTTTGGATGTGATGATTGTCAGATATTCTGTCCATGGAATAAATTCACTCACTATACGGATGAAGAAGATTTTTTACCTAGACACCAACTTGACAATATTGAGCTTTGTGAGTTATTTATCTGGAGTGAAGAGGACTTTTTAAGTAAAACAGAAGGGTCTCCAATTCGAAGAGCAGGTTACGAATCATGGCTACGGAACATAGCTATTGCATTAGGTAATGCAACTTATTCAAAAAAAATTCTTGAGGTTTTAAGTTTTCGTCAAGACTCTTCTTCAGCGATTGTAAAAGAGCATGTAAACTGGGCAATACAAGAACAACTAAGGAAATCAAATGAGTGATATTGAAATAAGGCTTGAACCTCAAGATGAATTCAATCATGAGCCAGATGACGCTTCTAATTATAACGAAAGCATGTACTTCAATGTTTTTGATCATGAAAAGAAGATGGGCGGATGGTTCAGGTTAGGAAACCGACCGAATGAAGGCTATGCGGAAATGACTTGTTGTATATATCTTCCAGATGGAAGGATAGGTTTCATGTTTGGTAGACCAGAAATTTCTACAAATGAATTTTTTGATGCAGGAGGAATGAAATTTGAAGTTTTAGAGCCTTTCAAAAGCCTGAGAGTAAAGTACAAAGGAAAGATATTGCTTCTTGATAATCCAAAAGATATGTTAAATCCTAGTAAGGCATTTAAGGAAAATCCGAGAGTTGAATGTGAAGCTGATATTAATATCAATGGTATATCCCCAATGTTTGGAGGACAGGCGGTTAGAAAAGATGGTACTTCTCTAGAAACAGACCCAGAGAAAAGTTTTTCAAAAGCGCATTACGAACAACATACATCTGGAAAAGGAACGATAAAAGTTAATGGCGAAGAGTGGACCATTGATGGTCTTGGTCTTAGAGATAAAAGTTGGGGCCCTAGGTACTGGCAGGCCATTGAATGGTACAGATGGCTAACAATAAATATAAATGACGAGATTGGTTTTATGTTTAGCATCGTCCATCAGAGTGAGGATTCAGAAAGAAGAGGTGGCATAGTCCTTAAAGATGGTAAATATGAATCTATAAAAGATTGTAAAATCGATACCCAATACAATGATGATAATTTCCAGAAAACATTTACTGCCTGGGCAAGAACAGATCATGAAGAATACGAAGTTAAAGGAAAGGTTTTATCTTTGATCCCATTAAGAAATAGAAGAAATACCCCTGATGGAGATAGTCTCGTTACAAGAATTACGGAAGGAATGACTGAATATACTTATAACGGAATAGTGGGCTATGGAATGTCTGAATATTTAGATCAAGTTGTAGATGGTAAACCTATTGGCCCATGAGACTATGAAGATAAGTGTTGTTGATCAGTCTCCTATCTTTTCTAACTCAAGTGCTAATAAGGCCATTAAGGAAACAAGAGAGCTTGCAAAGTACTGCGATTCACTAGGTTTAACCCGTTTTTGGTTGGCCGAACACCATGGCTCAACATCTTTTGCCGGCTGTTCTCCTGAAGTATTAATTCCGAGTCTAGCTTCAGAAACTGAATCGATCAGGATAGGTTCTGGTGGCGTTATGTTAATGCATTACAGTCCCTATAAAGTTGCAGAAAATTTCCGATTATTAGAATCACTTTTTCCTAATAGAATTGATCTTGGCCTCGGAAGAGCTCCAGGTAGTGATGCTTTTCAAGCAGGCGCTCTGGCATATGGCTCAAAAACGACTGGGCCTGAATTCTTCGCAACTAAGATGAATGACTTAAAATCATTCTTGGAAGGAACTGTTTCTTCAACTGAATCCTTTGAGTCCGTAAATGTAACTCCAGGACTAGGAGAGCTTCCTGAGGTCTGGCTATTAGTTTCATCTAGACAGGGGGCGGAGTATGCAGCTCACTTTGGACTACCAATGTCTTTGGCTTATTTCATTGATCCTTCATGTATAGATTTAGCCGAGGTGTATAGAGATAACTTTCAACCTTCTATCTTTTCTAAAGAGCCTAAGATTAGTGTGGGAGTCTTTTCGATATGTGCTGATACGGATAATGAAGCAGAGGAATTATCTTTGAGTGCTGCGGCTTGGAGACAAAATTCACAAAAAGGAATTTTTGGATCTTTCCCTACACTACAAGAGGCTAAAGAATCCGTAAATGGTGATTTGATAGCAACTAATGACAATAGGACTTTTATTGGGGCACCACAAACAGTCAGGCAAAAGCTCCAACCTATCTTGGATAAAGTTGCGCCAGAGGAATTAAAAGTAATTACAATTTGCGAACCTTTATCTGCAAGAGTCAGATCATATGATTTAATCAAACAATCTTTTGCTCTTAATTAACTAAACAGGAAATAAATGGAATTAATTAAATCTCGTATTCTGAGTGAAGGAAGTATTTGGCATATCGGTAGTCTGAGCGCAGTTTATTTATCTCAAGGCCTCTCGGGAGGAACTTTATTTGCATTAACAACCTATCTAGTTTCGATTGGTGCTTCTGTTTCTGATATCTCTTTATTATTGTCGATCACAATGATCCCTTGGACCTTGAAAGTTTTTATGGGTCCTATCATTGATTCTTTTACTCTAAGTCGTTTTGGGCGTAGAAGGTTCTGGATCTTGATAAGCCAAGTAGCAATGATGTTAGCTTTACTTCCATTAATATTTATTGAAGTGAAGTCGGTAAACCTCACTCTCATTGCCTTATTAACTCTTCATAATACATTTGTAGCTATTTCAGATATTTCTATAGATGCTCTTGCAGCAGATAGCCTGAAGGAGGATCAGCTGGCAAATGCTAATGGTTTTATGTGGGGTAGTAAAACTTTAGGTAGAGGTACTGGCATGGCTTTAGCTACTTTTGTTTTTTATGGCTATGGAGTAAACGAAGCATTCTTTCTGCTCATATTATTAATGTCTTTTATTTTCTTGTTTCCTTTATTTTCTAAAGAACTTTCTTATAAGGCTGGATTTCAATCTGAGTCTTATAAAAATAGACTGACATTAAAAGAGTTGATTACTGGTGTAAGTCAAAGCCTCTTTAATATGAGTGCCTTGGCGGCGATGACCTTTATGATTTTCTCTAATATAGGCTATGGTATTTTTGATGTTATCTATAACGAGTTTTACATAGAAGTTTTAGGTTGGTCTGGAGAGGAGATAGGTTATTTAAGGCCTATTGGCATGTGGCTTGGAGGCTTGCTGGGTTTATCGGCAGGAGTTTTAGCTTTTTATTTTGGAAAACGTTTTCTCTTACTCTTTTTTATAACCTGCCAGGCATTTATATTTTTGGCTGTTAGTAGTTTTACTGCAGATACTCCCGACTCTCTGAGTACTATTGCTATTATTGGTATTGACGCCGTAGATGCGGGATGGTCAGTTTTGATATTTTCAATTTTAATGGCCCTTTGCACTTCGAATACAAGTGCAACAAACTTTGGAATATTCATGGGATTTGGCAATATCTCTATGCTAATTGGCAATAATATCGCACCTCTTGTTTTAGATTCCGGAGACTATGGTTTTGCTTTCATAGTAGCAGCCTTATCCCTTATTCCATGTTTGTTAACTGGATACTATTTAACTAGATCTTAGTTAAACTTTCTTTTATCAAATTTTACTAGAAGATTTGGAAAGAGAAAGAAGTCTATAAGAAGAGCAACTATAAAAGCAATAATAGAAAATTGAGCAAAATCATGAAGTGGAATGAAATTAACTAAATGCAATACTGCAAAGCCCATCGATAGAACAGCTGTCATGATTATTAAAGCGAAGCCAACCGCTTCAAAAGAAAAATAGATAGCTTCTTCTGGACTTTTGCCCAGTTCTTTTCTTGCCAAGTCATATTTACTAAGTAAATGTACTGTAAAATCTACAATTATTCCTAAAGTAGACCCCATACCTACGGCAACCATGAAGCTGACTTGTCCATTCAGGATTGCCCAGACTCCAAAAGCACTTCCAATTGGTAAAATATTTGGAAAAGAAGAAAGAAGGCCAAACAGAGTCGAACGAAAGAAAAAACCAAGAATAAGCGTAATGATAGAGAGGCCAATTGCGACACCTGTGATTAAAGATTCAACAATAACCTTATTCATGTGTGAAAAGACCACTCTAAATCCTGCCGGTTCTGAAATAATAGAATTTAATCCATTTTCATCTAAGTAAGCATTAACTTTTTGGTTGAATGCCAGATACTCATTCCCTGTCATATCCTTTAGAGTTGCTGCTATTTTTGTAGAGCCTCTATCCTGACTAATAGAACTATTCATATCTAGACCCATCGGAAGGGACATTTCATAAAAGAATAGATATTGAGAAGATAGCTCTTGATCATCAGGTATGACTTTCCAATTTAGGTCATCGCCGTGCATGCTTTTATTGAGTGTTTTCATTGTTCTCGCTAGAGAAGTTACATGATTTACTTCATCCTGCTCCTCTAACCAAAGAGAGAACTGATCTATAAATCTCAGAAATTGAGGATTTGATACACTGCCGTTTTGAGAATCCGCCCTGAAGCTTACTGGAAATGTAACACCTAGTTTTTCATCAAGCCATAAAGTATCTGGGCTGAAAGAACTGTATCTATCAGAATACATTTGTGTTGGATTATCGTCTAATTCATTTAATGGTATTAATGAAATAAGAAATAAACTCATTGCTGGCACCAGCCAAATAAAAGTCTTTCCTTTAGAGAGACTAAATACAGCTATTTTTTTTGCAAATCTTGTTTGAGTTTCGGTTGATTGAGGTATTTTAACTTTTAAAAATGAGATTATTGGTGCAACAAAAAATATCGTGAAGACAAATGCCAAAAACACTCCTACCGAAATTCCATTACCTAAATCTCTTAGTGGTGCAACTTCTAAGATATTAAAAGATAAGAAACCTATACAGGTTGTTATGGTGGTTAAGAAGAGAGGTTGAAGATTTAATTCAAGGCTTCTCATCATAGATTCTTCTGTTGTCTTGCCTTGAGTTCGCTGTTGAAAATAGATACTGAATAAATGGACACAATCCGCTAGTGCGAGAGTGATAATGAGTATTGGAAAAACTATCACCATTTGATTAAGTGCATTTTCCATCAATCCAATTGATCCAAATGTAGAACCTATTGTGAGAAAAACAACCGCAACAGTCGCTATCACTGCAGCTAGACTTCTTAAAAGGAAGAAGACAGATAAGAAGATTAGTAAAAGCATTAGAGGCAAAACTATAGGCACTTCTGCTTGGACCATTTTTGGACTTATGTATTCTTGGTAGGGATTACCCGTTAGCCTGATATCGAGTTGAGGATAATCCAATTTTGCTTCATCAAGGAATTCAAGAATAAATTCAACGGTAGTAATTAGATTTGCTTCTTTATTTGGCTGAGGGGGGTCAATAACAATACTTATAATTGTGGTCTGTTTGTCTTCAGAGACAAGGAATCCGTAAATTGCTTCTTCACTCTCTACCAATTTTTCTTTTTCTTTAATAATCTTTTCACTTAGAGAAAGTGCATTTTCAACAAAAGGTCCAACTAACAAATCATCTTCTACTGATTTCACATAAGAGTAATTAGTAAGACTATCAACCCTAATTGAGAATGGAGTTGCCCATGATTTTTTTGTTAATTCTTCAATTAAATTGAGAGTTTCTTTTTTAAAAATTGATTCACCCTTACCATTAATAGCAATAACCATATTATCTGTTGGAAGGAAGGTCTCATCTATATCTGTGTTAAGAGCAGTAGCAGGGTGATTTTCTGGAAAAAAAGTTTCCATATCGGGATTGAAAGTAAGTTGAGTCACTCCCTGGGTGAGGCCAACAAACAATAGCATGCTAAATAGTATTGAAATAACTCGATATTTAATTATCCAAGATGCAATTAAAGTTTTGCTCATTCCTTATTCTCCAAAATAATATATAAATTCTATCCTTAGAAAGTCATCTTCTTTAAAAGATTGAAAAATCTTCCTTTCTCCGTTGTCCTCGTTTATATCGTCAAAGTAAACCCCTTCTATAGACACTAAACAACAGTTCCCTAATCTCCTAGTTGCTTCTAGAAGAAATCCTATCTCCTCTGATCTCTCGTTATAGGTTAGACCTGATAAAATTTGAGTATCAGAAATATCATTCAAAGTAAGTCTAGTTCCTAAAACGGTAGGTGAACTGACTAGTCTATCGTCATGATTAGCTTCAATAATCCATCCGAGATCTAATCTTGTATGAAGAATTCCGACTTGGGTGTATTCAAAGCCATATGTAGCAGCCGTAAACCGATCGCCCTGTCCAGAGCGAGAAATAAATTCGCCTTTGAGCGCTAAACTTCCGAAGAAGTACTGCATTTCTAATCCAGATTGATCAATGACTTCGTAAAGAGGAGAGAGTTTATTAAGTTTCTTTTCTGACGCTATATACCTCGGTTCTCTTGTGGTACCTGAAAAATGTGACAATGCTACTTCAAAATTATCATAGTAATTACTCCATCTAATGGCGAAATCGACTCTTTTATTTTTTGCCGAGGAAATATACAAAGGATTGTCAGTATCAGTAATGATACCAAACCTTAGTCTTCCGTCTTGACCTGCAAAAGTCCTTTCTCTGAAACCAATAAGCGTATAAATATCAAGAAGACCCCAGTCACTTTCATATGAAAATTTTATCATCGGCTGACCAAGCTTATCTTCACCATCGAAGCTTTCTGAAGTATCAGTTTGATTAATAATATCTACTCTATGAGTCGTTTCCGTAACACCCCAAAACTCCTTACTTATTCCAAACTTAATTTCTTTATCTTCAAATATTTCTAGTAAATATAATTCTTGGATATCAAATAAATTTCTTTCTGCATCTTTGTTGTCCTTCCTAAATTTCGGTTTTATATGAATTATTCTTTCGCCTTCTTCAATAAATAGTTCTGGAGATAAGGTGAAGGAGGTGTGGCTTTTGTCTTGACCTTGTGTTGCCTCATTAAAGAAATATCTGTTGTCTATAGAATATTCTCCAATTACCTCACCAGGTAAAACCGTGCTGAAGAAGACCGTAATGGTAAGAATTCTCCAGACAGTCATTTACCTAGATCTTCTTAAACTATTTTGTGAGAAGTCTTTATCTGTGAAACCTGTATTAAGTTTTACATCCTCAAACATCAATATAGAACTCTTTTCGTTCTGATGATTGATCATTTTTATCATGTGGGGCTGCCAATAAGAATCTTTGTAGAGCCTGTAATCTTCAAACGTTTGGGTTTTTAGGTGGAAAGACTTTCTATCGTAGTGATATATTTTCTGAACTAGGTAGTTTTCCTTATCAATCCAAACCAGCTGCTTTGTATAGCCAGAGTAGGGGTCAAGAGGGCGTCTTTCAATAACGAAGCATATTAAATCTTTGCATACTTCTTCTCCGATGAATGTATATTCATATTTTTCTACTTCTTGAAATGAAAAATCTTCAAAAGAAAATTCACTTCCCAAGAAAGGACCTGATTTATTCTTAGATGCAATCCTTTTCACTCTCTTCAAAGCAGGTAGATATAGCCATTGATCATCCGATTCAACCTTATGAGCATAGGATAATATCGCAACACCCTTTACATCTCTTGGACTCTCGAAAACAGCTATTGACTTATCTCCATCTTCTGGGACTTCTAGTCTTTTAAAGGAGAGCTTTCTTTCAACGACATCACCTTTTCTGTTAATCAATTGCATTGTCATGGAAGATGAGCTGTCACCATATCCATCATTATTTTTATCACTGAGTTTGGCGATTTCTAGTCCCTTATTTGCTGAAATTCCTCCAGAGAGGATTAATGTCATTGCAAGGATGAATAGGGCTATCGGTCTTTTAAAAAAGAAATAATTTGATCGACTCATAATAAAACTCCTCCATGTATATTTTTAACTATTTTTTTTGATTCTTGGCTTAGATGAGGTTCTAATACCCTTATTAATAAACCCATACCTCTTTGAATTAAGAAACTTTCATCTTTGTCTGGGTACTTTCTTGAAGAGAGAGAAAACCAATTATCAGCCACAAGGAAAATGATTTCGCTCAAGTCCTCAAGTTCATTGTCTTTGAAATTAAAGATACCTATATCCCTACCCAGTAGAGCTTCCTCTTTGATCTTGTTGAATCTGATTTGATTTAAATTATTTAACTTATCGGCTAATGACTGATCACTAGAAAAATAGTTAATAAGATTATCTCTAAATAAGTATCTGAAATCCCAATTGAAATAATATTGAGAAAATAGTTGTTTGATTAATACCTCTAAATCAATTTTATTTACTATTTCTAGTTCAAGATCAAAATTGGCTGTAAAGAGTTCGATATGAGACTCAACCAAACTCTTTTTAGATTTAAAGTGATACCAAAGCGTTCCTTCACTGACTTTAGCAGAAGAAGCTAAAAGGGAGGTCGTTACTCCAACAAAACCTTTCCTGTTAAAAAGCTCAAGACTGCCTTTAAGTAACTTGTCTTTTGTGCTGCCTGAAAACAAGGCATTAGTTCTAGTGGATAAATTTATCATTTAGGGTAATTACCCTATATATTAGGGTAATTACCCTAATATATCAAATAAGATAGATTTAAAGTTAAACAAAATAGTTCTTAATCTAGATAGCTTTTTTGAATACTAGAGAAATCAAGATTTTCAAACCCTTGATTATTTAGCTCTTGATATAGCTCTTTGGCTAGTTTTCCTAAAGGAGTATTAGACTCAGATTGAGTGGCTAGCTCTTCAGCAAGATTTAAATCTTTCAACATCAAGGAGTTCAAGAACCCTCCTGAATAATTGTTACTTGCAGGAACTTCATCCATGACTCCGGGGAAGGGATTATATTTTTCAAGAGACCAGTTTCCACCTGAACTGTTCTTCATTATTTCCGACAGAATTGCAGGGTCCATTCCATTATTAACCCCCATAGCGATTGTCTCAGCTGTTCCACACATATGGATTGCTAGAAGCATATTATTACAAAGTTTAGCTACTTGACCTGATCCTGATGGGCCCGCATAAAAGGTTTTATCACCCATAATTTCAAAAAGAGGAGTTGCTTTCTTAAGGTGTTCATCATTTCCTCCTACTATGAAAGTGAGAGTTCCAAGTTCTGCACCTTTGACGCCCCCAGACACTGGAGCATCTAACATAGCGATATCCATCTTGGCTGCTTCTTTCGAAACCTTTTTTGTAACTTGAGGGCTAATTGTGGAAGACTCTATAACAATTATGTCTTTGTTAATTTCTCCTAGTAAATTTTCCTTTAAGAAAATATTTTCTACTGCCATGTCGTTTGGCAACATTGTGATAAGCGCGTCTATATTCTCTAGAACTTCTGAGGCTGTATTTTTGGTTTTCATCCCTAATTCATCTGCTTTTAGCATTGCATACACAGATAAATCGAAGGCATTAATTTCAATACCGGCCTTTAAGATATTACTGGCCATAGGTAAGCCCATATTGCCTAAACCTATAAATCCAACTCTTTTCATTTTAAAGATCCTCCAAAGGATTTTGTCTCCAGGCTAGCTCTGTATGCTTGTCTATCCACTCTTTTGATACTTTTGAAATAGACCCATACTTCCACTTTGGTTTATTGTCTTTATCAATTATTAATGCCCTTATACCTTCCTTGAAATCTCCAATTCTAGTAACTTGTGTAGCTAAATTCAGTTCAAACTGAAATACCTCTTTTAGGCTAAGGTTAGGAGAATTTAAACACTGAAGCCAAATTAAATGTGCGGACATTGGGCTTCCTCTTTTAAGTGACTCTTTTCCTTTTTCATACCACTCATCTGCAGATGCATTATTCATAATATTCTCAAAAACATCTAAAAGGTTATCCTCACGAGTCATAGACTGTATTGTCTTCAGTTCCTCTTTCACTTTACTAGCAGAGAAGTTCGCCACTTTTTCTGAATATTGATTATTTTTGATTAAAGAGTCTAAAAGAATTAAGTTCTTGTCAGCTTCATCTTGCCAGGTTATGTCTTGAATATCTAAAAGAAAATTATCTATATCTTTAGAGCTTAATGAACCATCTATTAAATTGCAGAAACTCATATCAGCAGAATTAAGTTGGGTTGCTGTTAGCATAATATAAATACCAAGACCTTCCGGTAGGTCTTTTATTAAAGACGTAAAGCCAACATCAGGAAACAAACCAACACCAATTTCTGGCATAGCAAACTTTGTTCTTTCAGTTGCAATCTTATAAGAACTACTAAACATCAAACCAGCCCCACCTCCCATTACAATTCCATCTAATAAGGAGACTATAGGTTTAGAAAAATTATGGAGTTTATAGTCCAATCTATATTCTGATTCAAAAAATGATTCTGCAAAAACAGGACCTTCTGGCGAGCACATTGATTCATATAGCGCCCTTATGTCACCGCCAGCACAAAATGCTTTTTCACCTGCACCACTTAATAAGACCATTTTAATTTGTGGATCAACTTCCCAATCATCTAATAGATTAGAGATCTTGTTAACCATATTCATGGTTAACGAATTTAATGTTTCGGGAGAATTGAGTGTTATGTGACCAACTTTAGTGTCATGTTGACACTCTAATATCTCTACTAATAACTCTTCATTAGGCATTTTGCCAATTGGGTTTTCTTTTATCCAAGAAGGCTTCTACGCCTTCTTTTTGATCTTTTGTGTCAAATAAATTTACGAAAGGTTCCAGTTCTTCTTTATAAGGTTCCTTAGAGAGACGAGCTTTGTGAATTAACTCTTTGCATTGTGCAATACTACTAGGGCTTTGATTTGCAACTGAAGTAGCCATCAACATGGCTGTTTCTAAGGCCTTTCCATCTTCCACTTTTTCTTCAATTAAACCAATTCTAACCGCTTGATCGGCTTTGATTTGTTCCCCAGTTAAGATAATTCTTTTTGCCCAACCTTCTCCCACTAACCTAGGCAAAACTTGTGTACCTCCACCACATGGTAATAAACCAACTTTAGGTTCAGGTAGAGCAAGTAAGGCCTTTTCTTCAGCTACTCTTATATCACAGGCCAGTGCACACTCAAGTCCTCCTCCCATAGCAAATCCATTTATAGCAGCTATAGAGACACCTCTGAATTTACTTAGAGCACCAAAAGCTTTTGAAAAAGCATTACTCATTTCTTTTGCTGCTTCTTTTCCGCCTTCATGGAAAACTTTGAGGTCAGCACCGGCAGAAAAGAATTTTTCTCCTTGCCCAGTGATAACTAAAGCAAAGATTTGATCATCCTGATTAAGCAGTTTAATTATTTCTTCTAATCCTGAAAGACTCTCAAGATCCCATGTATTTGCACTAGGATTATTTAGTGTAATCTTGGCGGTATTATCTATTTTTTCGAGTATTAATTTATCAGTCATAATCTTATTGAATTATTGAGGCAGCATCTTCCATTATCATTCTTCGGCCAATTATCATTTTCATAATTTCATTAGTTCCCTCTAGGATCTGATGAACTCTTACATCTCTTACATGTCTTTCAAGAGGATATTCTTGTATATATCCGTATCCCCCAAAAATTTGTAAGGCTTCATTGCAAACATTAAAACCAACATCAGTTGCAAATCTTTTAGCCATTGCGGAGTAGGTTGTTGCTTCCATATCCCCTTTATCGATTTTATAAGCTGCTAAACGAGTCATAGTTCTAGCCGCAACAAGGTCAGTGACCATATCAGCTATCTTGAACTGCATAGCCTGAAATTCAGATATTTTCTTTCCGAATTGTTCTCTTTCATTCATATAATTCTGTGCCTCTTCTAAAGCAGATTGTGCTGTGCCAATTGAGCAAGTAGCAATATTTATTCTGCCTCCATCAAGGCCTTGCATGGCAATTTTAAAGCCATTACCTTCTTCACCAATTAAATTATCTTTAGAAATTTTTACATCAGTAAGAGACACTAATCTGGTTGGTTGATTTTTCCATCCCATCTTAGGTTCATTTTTTCCATATTCGATGCCAGGTAAGTCGGCTGGAACTAGAAAGCAGGAAATACCCTTGGAACCAGTCTCACCTGTCCTAGCCATTAAAATGAGACAGTCAGTAGCGCCTGATCCTGATATGAACGCTTTTGATCCATTCAAAATAAAGTCACCCCCAACCTTTTTTGCTGTAGTCCTTAAAGAAGCGGCATCAGAACCTGACCCTGGCTCAGTTAAGCAATAAGACGCAAGTTTTTCGCCTGTACTAAGTTGCGGAAACCATTCATTTTTGAGTTTTTCTGAAGCAAATCTACTTACCATCCAAATAGCCATGTTATGAATTGTCATAAAAGCAGTTGTACTTGTGCATCCTTGTGCTAACTGTTCAAAGACAATTGAAGCATCTAGTCTGCCTAATCCCATTCCACCTAAATCTGTATCTACATAAAGCGATAGAAAGCCAAGTTCACCAGCCTTGTTTAAAGTTTCTTTAGGGAAGAGGGCTTCTTTGTCCCACATTGCAGCAAAAGGCTTTAGCTCTTTATCTGAGAAATTCTTTGCCAAGTCCCTATAATTCTTTTGATCAGACGTTAAATCAAAATCCATGCACTACTCCAAATTTATGGTTAAGTTTTTAGAACTTTCTTCGTCTTCTTCAAACCATCGCTCAGTTACAGTCTTTGTTTCTGTATAAAACCTTACAGCTTGTTTACCATATGCATGAAGATCTCCATAGAAAGATTGTTTCCAACCTGTGAATGAAAAGAAGGGTAGAGGAACTGGAATCGGTACATTAATACCAACTTGACCTACTTCAATTTCATGTCTGAATTTTCTTGCAGACCTACCAGATGCTGTAAATATAGATGTTCCATTTCCAAATGGATTCTTATTAATCAATTTAATTGCCTCTTCAAGAGTATCAACCTCAATACAAAGTAAAACAGGTCCAAATATTTCAGTTTTGTATATTTCTGAATCAGTTTTAACTTTTGAAAAAAGAGTAGCGCCAATCCAATTTCCATTTGGGTATCCTTCTACTTCACATAAACTTCCATCTATTAAACAATCAGCCTCGCCTTTTCCTCTTTCTATTAAACCAATAATCTTTTCTTTAGCTTGAGGGCTTATAACAGGACCAAAACCGGACTCCTCTAAATCCCAAGGACCAGGCTTTACAACTTCCATCTCATTCTTGAGATCATTTATCCATTCTTTTGAAGAGCCAACAAATACTGCAACACTAATCGCCATGCATCTTTGACCTGCTGCTCCAACCGAAGAACCAACTAAACTATCGATAGTTTTATTCTTATTTGCATCTGGCATTACAACCATATGATTCTTCGCTCCTGCAAAAGATTGGACTCTTTTAAGATGTTCTGTCCCAGTTTTATAAATGTATTGCCCTACAGGCACTGATCCAACAAATGAGATAGCTCTTATTTCAGGATGCTTTATAAGCCTATCTACTTGCTCTTTTCCTCCATGTATAACCTGTAAAAGATTTGCTGGTGCGCCTGCTTGCATGAATAATTCAGCAAGTTTGTTTGCTGTCATGGGATCTTGCTCTGAGGGCTTTAGGATAAATGTATTACCGCATGCAATTGCCATGGGAAACATCCACAAAGGGATCATCGCTGGAAAATTAAATGGAGTAATGCCTAGGCAAATCCCAAGCGATTGGATGTAACTATACGAATCTATTTCTCTAGCAACATTTTCAACAGTCTCTCCCATGAGCAGAGGAGTAATATTTGCTGCTTGTTCTACCACTTCTATACCTCTCCAAACATCACCTTTAGCATCCTCAAAGGTCTTTCCGTTCTCTTCACTGAGAATTTCAGCGATCTCATTTTGATGTGTTTTAAGAAGATCTTGATATTTCATCATCACCCTCGATCTCTCTGGAGGAGGAGTTTCTCTCCATGAAAGAAATGCTTCTCTTGCAAAAGCTATCGCTTGTTCAATCTCTTCATCAGTTGCACAAGGTGCTTCACAAAGGACTTCTTGGGTAGCAGGATTTAGAACATTAATCCAATTTTTTGTATTACTTTTAACAAATTTACCATTGATAAAAAGATTTAATTTTTCAGCCATAAAGTATTTCTTCTTAATTTAACTCAAGTATCTTACTATCTTTCTTGAAAACTGAAATAAATTGAATTAAATCATGGAGAGGTGAGTAATGTTAAAAACTAGAATTACAGACTTATTTGGAATAGAGCATCCGGTCATTCAAGGAGGTATGCAATGGGTTGGATATGCAGAGCTAGTGTCAGCTGTATCTAATGCAGGGGCATTAGGAATTTTAACTGCTTTAACTCAACCAACCCCAGAAGATCTTGCTAAGGAGATTGCACGAACTAGGGAGATGACAGATAAACCTTTTGGAGTCAATTTAACAGTCCTACCAACTATAAATCCGCCTCCTTATGAAGAATATGCCCAGGCTATTGTTGGATCAGGAGTAAAGATAGTAGAAACTGCAGGCAGAAGCCCCGAGCCCTTTATGGAGCTTTTTAAAGAATACGATGTAAAAGTTATACATAAGTGCACATCTGTTAGGCATGCATTAAAAGCTCAGTCTGTAGGAGTAAGCGCAATAACAATTGATGGATTTGAGTGCGCCGGGCATCCTGGCGAAGATGATATTCCTTCTTTGGTTTTATTGCCTCAAGCTGCCGAAGCATTAGATGTTCCTGTTGCAGGTTGTGGAGGGTTTAGTGATGCTAAAAGTATGGTTGCAGCCTTAGCTTTAGGCGGAGAGGCTATTGTAATGGGCACTCGATTTATGGCCACTAAAGAGGCAGGGATCCACCAAAATGTAAAAGATAAAATGACTGAGGCTGATGAGCTGTCTACGAATTTAATGTTTAGGACGATGCACAATACCGCAAGAGTTTTTAAGAACTCTGTTTCAGATGAAGTTGTTGAAATTGAATCAACAGGATCGGCAACTTTTGAAGATGTTAAAGATCTTGTTGCCGGTCAAAGAGGAAGAGTAGTCTTTGAAGAAGGTGATTTAGAGCATGGGATATGGTCTGCAGGAATTTCAGTTGCTAGAGTGAAAGATGTTCCAACTTGCAAGGAAATGGTTTCAAGATTGGTCTCTGATGCAGAGGATATAATTGATGGTAGACTGCAGTCTATAAAAGCTTAAGGAGGAAAAATTGGAAGACATAAGAGTTTACATGGTTGTAAACCTGGAAATAGAGGATAAAGCTACTTACTTAAAATATGAAAAAGGTTTTTTCCCTATATTAAAGAAACACGGTGGCGAATTTTTAACATTTGATGATTCTTTTAGGCATCTTGAAGGGCCTGAGCCTTTAACGGGTGGACGGGTCATTATATTCTCTTTTCCTTCAGAGGAGGCCGCGGATGGATGGTATAAAGATCCGGAATATCAAGAGTTATCAAAGTTTAGAAGAGAAGGGGCTCCCTTGAGATCTCTGAGTTTGATAAAAGGTTTACCGGCAAGAAACTAATTTAATCAAAAAAAGTATAGTAGATTAAGAGCACGAGCATCACATCAATAAACATCAGCATGCTGATCGAAGTGCAACCATAGGAAATTTCTTCTTTGTGAAGGGATCTATGAATAGAGAAGGACAAATATAGAAATAAAAAAAGGAGTACCGTCTTTATCACTTCTTCATATCCATTTCTTTGCTATATCCTTAATTGCATCAGCCAGAACTAAGGGTTGATCAAGTAGGATGTGATGAGCGGCTCTTTCTATGGCTACCATAGGAGTATTCCCTGATACATTGTCTCTTATGAAGCTGAGAATCTCTTCCGACATCATATTGCTTTCTGTTCCATAAATGATGCCCAAATTACATTCCAATTCAAAGGCTTGATTTTTGGTCATATGAGAAAAACCTAATTTATCAAAAATCGTATCATCAAATTTCCATTGAAATCCATTTTCTACTTCTCTCACAGACCATTCAGCTATATATTTTACTAAGTAATCATTTTCGCATTCCTGTTCAGGTGTCAGTCTAAATCTTTCCAAGATAGTCTCCCTATCTGGGTATGTTTTTATTCTTCTAATTGGACCACTTCTAACATGATTTGAATAATCATAAGTGGGAGGTCTAATTGGTGAATCTACCATGATCACACCTCCAATTTGTTTATTAGATATAAGACCAGCATAAGCACTCATGAATCCTCCCATGCTATGTCCACAAATAATCGGATCACCATTATCAAAAAATCCACTATCCTCTGCTACTGATAATATTTCTTGTCCATAAAGTTCAGGAGAATAATTTTCCCTATGTTCGCTGTCGCCCATTCCCGATAGATCAATTGCACTTATTTGAAAATCCTCGAGTAAGAGAGGTGCAATAAAGTCCCACCAGTGAGAGTGACTGCCACTACCATGCACCAGGACCATTCCGGGTTTAGAGTTATCACCCCATTTCTGATAAGAAATGAGTCCACCCTCTACCTTTATACTTTTTTGCTCTTTGCTCACTGACAAAGCTTCTTTAAACCATTGCGGATGTGTATCTATCATTTAGACATTCCTTTGAAATAAATTTATAGTTAATTAAGTTTTAAAAGACCCTAGTCTATTATAATCATGGAAAATAAGGACGATTTATGAAAAATCCATTACAAGGTGCTAATACACAAATGGCAGATCCAAACGAAGCTGCAACTATTCCTCAGGCAGCTGCTACGGTTTTGCTAGTTAGAGATGCCAGTGAGAAGGGCATTGAAGTATTTTTGGTAGAAAGAGCTTCAAAAGCAAATTTTGGAGGCGCTTTTGTATTTCCAGGTGGCAAGGTTGATCCTGAGGATGGTCTAGGTCAGATGGAAGCTATTTCTACAGGAGCTTCTGACCAAGTATTTTCAAGTATTTTGGGAGAAGAAAAAGGTGGTCTCGCTTATTGGGTAGCTTGTATTAGAGAATGCTATGAAGAGGCAGGAATACTTATTGCATATAAGGAAGATGGCTCTGTATTTAATCCTTCAGATGCTGATGAAAGAAAAAGATTCGTAGAATATAGGAATCGACTTAATGCCGGCGAGGCTGTTTTGGAACATATGTGTAAGCAAGAAGGTCTTACACTGGCAACTGATAGGTTGGCATATTTGGCACATTGGATTACTCCTAAGATTGAAAAGAGAAGATATACAACCCGATTCTTTGTAGCCATATCTCCTAGTGGACAAGAGGGTCTTCATGATGGCTCAGAAAGCGTTAATAGTCTTTGGATTAAACCTGAAGAAGCTCTTAGAAAACAAGAGGCAGGAGAGCTATTACTGATTATGCCAACAATCAAGAACCTTCAGAGTATATGTGGTTATTCTGATGTTGAAGAATTACTAAAAGATAAGTCCTCTATCGATCCATCAACTATTCCAACTATAGAACCTAAATTCTTTATGCAAGAAGGCAAGATGGTTGGACTCCTTCCTGGTGACGAAGGCTATGAGGATCATTGAAAATGGAAGCTGAAAAAGTTGTTCAAATTAGTCCTTTAATCAGAAGGATTACTGCTGGAAATGGAAGTGTTTTTACAGGGCCAGGCACTAATACTTATCTCGTGGGGACTGAAGATGTAACTGTTATTGATCCTGGACCAGCTATGGATAAGCATATAGAGGCTATTCTTGGAGCATCAAAAAATATTAAGCAGATTATAGTTACTCATACTCACCCAGATCACTCACCTGGAGTAAGGCTCTTGAAAGAAAAATTAGATATACCTGCTTACGGCATGTTAACTAAATCTTCTAAGAATCAAGATACAACATTTAAGCCCCAAAGAATTCTTGAAGATGGCGAACTGCTTAAAGAACAGGATTATTGTCTCGAAGTTGTGCACACTCCAGGTCATGCCTCTAATCATTTATGTTTTATTCTAAAAGAAGAAAAGTTCATCTTTACAGGAGATCACATCATGAATGGATCGACGGTTGTTATTGGTCCGCCAGATGGCAATATGAAACAGTATATTCAGTCGCTTGAAAAACTGAAAGAATATGACATAGAAAAAATTGCTCCGGGTCATGGAGAAGTACTTGAGAGTCCTCATCAAGTTGCTGAGTGGATAATTAATCATAGACTCGCAAGAGAAGAAAAAGTTTTTGCAGCCTTAAAAGAAGTCTCTAGAGGTACGCCTGATTCTCTAGTTGAGAAAGTTTACGATGATGTAGATCCGTCACTTTTTCCTATTGCGAAGGCTTCGCTTTTAGCTCACTTAATCAAGCTAGAAGAGGATGAAGTTATAACAAAAGAGGGTGAAGACTACGTCTGGGGTGGCGTTATTTAATTTTCACACCCGTACCTGCTAGAGAGCAATAACCATCAGGATTTTTTGCTAGGTATTGTTGATGATAGTGCTCAGCATAAAAGAAGTGATCTATTTCTTTAATTTCAGTAGTGATCTTTCCTAATCCGTTTGAATTGAGTTGAGCTTGATATTCGTTCCTGGTTGTTTCAATAAGTTCTCTCTCATCGGCATTTTGATAATAAATTCCTGATCTATATTGAGTGCCTTGGTCGTTTCCTTGTCGCATTCCTTGAGTGGGATCATGGTCTTCCCAAAAAGTGATTAATAGAGATTCGTAACTAATTACTTCAGGATCATAAACAACAAGCACAACTTCATTATGTCCTGTCATGCCCGTACAGACTTCTCTATAAGTTGGATTTTTTGTAATACCTCCTGCATACCCAGCGGAAGTTGAAAAAACACCCTCGAGTTCCCAAAACCTTCTTTCTACTCCCCAAAAACATCCCATACCAAAAATAGCTTGTTTTAGATTAGGGGCGAAAGGACCTAATAAAGGTGTTCCTTTCACGAAATGCTCAGATGGTACTTCAACTGCTTCATCTCTACCTTGAAGTGCTTCAGATGCATGCGGTAATATATTTTTTTTATTTAATAGATCCATTAATGACATTATTTGTTCTCCCTGTTTTCAATTAATGCGTCCACAACAGTAGGGTCGGCTAAGGTTGTGGTATCTCCTAAATTATCAATTTCATTAGTAGCTATTTTTCTTAATATTCTTCTCATAATTTTTCCTGATCTTGTTTTAGGAAGACCAGGAGACCACTGAATGATATCAGGTTTAGCTATCGCACCAATTTCTTTAGCTACCAATTGAATTAATTCAAGCTTGAGTTCATCATCTGGCTCTATGCCTGCCATACAGGTAACATAACAATAAATGCCCTGTCCCTTTATCTCATGCTCATATCCAACCACTGCAGCTTCTGCAATCTTTTTATGGAGAACCAATGCACTTTCTACCTCTGCTGTTCCTAGTCTATGTCCCGAAACATTCAAAACATCATCAACTCTTCCAGTAATCCAATAGTATCCATCTGAGTCTCTTCTAGCACCATCACCAGTTGTGTAATAGCCTGGATACATTGAGTAGTAGGTATCTATACATCTTTGATGATCTCCATATACTGTTCGAATTTGTGATGGCCAACTAGATTTTATTACTAGATTACCTGATCCTTCTCCCTCTATTTCATTCCCATTTTCATCCAGCAAGGCAGGCTCTACACCGAGAAAAGGTTTGGTTGCGCTGCCTGGTTTCATGGCAGTGAACCCAGACACAGGCGTTATCATCATGCCTCCGGTTTCGGTTTGCCACCAAGTATCAACAATAGGGCAGCTAGAATTCCCTACTACTTGAAAATACCACTCCCAAGCTTCCGGGTTAATGGGTTCGCCAACTGTACCAAGAATTCTTAAAGTTTTTCTTGAAGAAGACAGAACATATTCATCTCCTTGAGCCATGAGCGCCCGCAAAGCTGTAGGAGCGGTATAAAAGATATTCACGTTATGTTTATCAATCACTTCCCAAAATCTTGAGGGAGAGGGATAAGTAGGAATACCTTCAAACATCAATGACGTAGCGCCATTTGCAAGAGGGCCGTATACGATATAGGAGTGACCGGTTACCCATCCGACATCAGCAGTACACCAATATATTTCTCCATCTTTGTAGTCGAAAACCATTTCATGTGACATCGATGTCTGGAGGAGATATCCAGCGGTAGTGTGCAATACCCCTTTTGGTTTTCCTGTAGAGCCTGAGGTATAAAGTATAAATAAAGGGTCTTCAGCATCCATTATCTCTGGCTCGCAGATATCAGAAACTTCTTTTATAATTTCCTCATATCTTACATCACACTTATCATTCCAATTAATATCAGCACCAGTTCTTGTAACCACTAAGACTGTGTGAACATGTGGACAGGCCAACAAAGCCTCGTCTACATTTTTTTTAAGTGGAATTTTTTTCCCTCCTCTTAAGCCTTCATCGGCCGTGATAACTGCTTGGCAATCTGAATCTAAGATACGATCTTTTAAGGATTCCGGAGAAAACCCTCCAAAGACTACAGAGTGTATTGCCCCAATTCTTGCACAAGCTAGCATCGCATAGGCAGCCTCAGGAATCATCGGCATATAAATACATACACGGTCACCTTTCTTAATCTCTCTCTTTTTAAGAATGTTAGAGAATTTGCATACTTCGCTATGAAGCTGTTCATAAGAAACATGTTTGGATTCATCAGGATTGTCACCTTCCCAAATTAAAGCAATTTTTTCGCCCCTGTCTTTTAAGTGTCTGTCTATGCAATTGACTGAAGCATTTAATTTTCCGCCTTTAAACCAAGATACTTCACCTTTACTTAGATTACTTTCATGGACCTGATCCCATTTAGTTTCCCAATCTAGGTAGCTATCAGCTTGAGCAGCCCAAAACTCTTCCGGATTATTTATAGATTCTTCGTAAAGATTGTGAAATTCAGATTCAGTTATATTTGATTTTTCTAGTATTTCTTTAGATGGATTGTAGATTTTTTGTGTATTCATGATTTCTAAATTAAAGTGGGCGAAGGATTAAAATACATTTTAGAACCTTCAGGTTTATTAAAATAATCTAGCAGTTTTTCCAAGAGTAAATTGTAATCATTTTCATGTGTTTGAAAATCTAAATAATCAGAGTTCACTATTAATACTGGAGATCTATTGTAGTCAAAGAAGAATTCTTTGTAGGTTTCATTTAAGAGCTCTAAATAGTCAAAGCTAATTGTTTTCTCCATCTCAATGCCTCTATGCATAACTCTTTCATATAGTGTTTTTGTTTCAGCTTGGAGATAAATGACTAAGTCAGGTGTTGGCAGATCTATAGAAAGATAATCATAAATCTGCTCATAGAGTTTTAGCTCTTCAGCTGAAAGTGTTGCCTTTGCAAATAACTTATCCTTGTCTAATAAGAAATCTGAAACTTTGTTTGATGAGAAGATATCATCTTGTTTGAGTTCTTGAATTTGTTTCACACGCTGGAACAGAAAGAATAGTTGTGTTCCTAGCGCTGCTTGTGACGGATTGACATAAAAGTCCGGAAGAAAAGGATTTTCTGATGGCTGTTCAAGGAAAGTATCATAACTAAAGGAATCGGCTAACAGTCTAGTTAATGTGGTTTTGCCCGCACCTATGGGTCCTTCAACGGCTATAAACTTAGGTAATTTATTGAATTGCTTTAGATCAATAGTTTCTTTTTGCATATAGGATAATCTTACAAATATAGCTTCATTAAAACAAAAGAAAGTTATTTTTAATTAAATAATCTTAGATCTTAATATGATATTTTCTTGGTCCACCACTTCCCTACGCCTCCCAGATTTTCACCGGAACCTTCTCTTAACAGCAATAAGTCATATCCTGCCCTGAATCTTTTATGCTTGAGTGTGACTTTCGATTTTTCGGGCACCCTGAGTAACATGATCTGAAGCTCCCATGTTTCTTTGATCGATTGTTGAATCCTGCCGGGAATAAAACAATTTTCATTTTGCCTCTTTAAGATCAGGCTAGCTGCTCTTGAAACATTATGTAATTTAGTTTTCTTTGAAGTTAGACCACCCATTTTATTAACAAGGGCCGGCCATAATAATACTGAAAAGAGGAATGCAGGAGTAAGTGATTTATTTTTGCTGTACCTGTCGTCAGTATTTTTTAATGCATTGTAAATGAATCTCTTATCTTTCTTTGAATTGAGGAAATCTTTTGTCAGAGGAAGTAGATGTTCAAGTAAATTATGACTATTCATCTCAGTCATTATTAATTCGGCATTCCCAGTCAAAAGCATTTTAAGAGTTTCTTCGTACTTCCTTCCTGAAGAAATTTCTTTTAGAAGATAAGAAAGTTTTTTCATATCAGCTTCAAGCTTCTTATCCAAATCTAAGCTTAATTTAGCTTTAAATCTTATTGCCCTTAATATTCTAACTGGGTCTTCTTTAAACCTCTCATAGCTGTCCCCGATTGACTTTAGTTTTTTATTTTGAAGATCTTTGTAACCACCTACAAAATCTATAATCTCCATTTTTTCGATATCTAGATATAACGAATTTATAGTAAAATCTCTTCTGTAAGCATCATCTTCAATGTTTCCATAGTTGTTGTCTCTTAACACAAGGCCTTTGTTGGACTTTTGTGTGTTTCTTTGGCTAGATGACCTGAAAGTTGAAATTTCAGTTATTTTTCTACCACTTCTTGAATGGACTATTTTAAATCTTCTGCCTATGATTCGAGTTCTTGGTAAAAGACCATTGACTTGTTCAGGAGTAGCATCGGTTACTACATCGCAGTCTTTGGGCTTGAGTCCGAGGATAGAATCTCTTACAAATCCACCGACTATATAGCCTTTAAAACCAGCATTGTTGAGTCTTTGGATAATTGATCTTGCATCGCTATCGATTTGATCAAATTCTATATGATGCTTCGAGACCTTAATGATCTCAGGAGAAATATTATATTGGTCTATTGCAACCAAAATAATTTAACCATATTGCTGTCTCTCATGAATCTCTTCAATTGTTTTACAATCAATACAGCGTGTTGCAGTAGGCCTGGCTTCAAGTCTTCTAATGCCAATCTCTATCCCACACGATGCACAATAACCATAATCACTTGCCTTGAGATCCTCTACTGATTCATTTATTTTTGAAAGAAGCTTCCTTTCTCTTTCTCTTGTTCTTAGTTCTAAAGTAAATTCTTCTTCATGAGTGGCTCTATCTGATTCATCAGGAAAATGACTGACATTTTTTTGTATTTTGTCTGCAGTCCTATCTTGCTCAATCTGAAGTTGATGTTTCCAGCTACCTAGAATGTCTAAAAAATGCTGTTTTTGCTTAGCATTCATATATTTTTCGTTCTTTTTTAAAGCATAAGGTTTAATGGAGGCAAGGAATTGTGATTCTTCGTACTTTACAGTTGCTTTGGTTTTCTTAGGTGTTATCTTTTTTGTCGAAGTCTTTTTAGCTGATTCTTTCTTTGGTGTTGCTTTCTTTGAAGCTACTGGCTTCTTAGCAACTACTTTTTTTGAAGGAGATTTGGCTTTTACTGACTTCTTAAGTGGTTTTTTTGCAGGCATTTTGAATAATTTTTTATATTGTTTGACCTTGAAGGCGCAGCAATTTAGCAGAATATTTTTTTAATAGCTAGAAAAAGTTTCTTTAATTTCTAGATACTCATCTTTTGCAAGTCTAGGGCCAGAATTTTGTACAGTTTTAGAAGCCGCAAAGCATCCAAAATTAGCAGATTCTTCCAGAGTTTTTGATTCATTGATACCGTTGAGAACGGCTCCAGCAAACATATCTCCAGCTCCATTAGTATCAATCGCGTTCACTTCTATACCTGAAACACTAAACTGACTATTTTGATCGTAGCCTGTGCAGCCGTTTGATCCTTTAGTTATTAATAGATTGTCTGTGTAATTTTTGAAATAGCCAAATATTCCTTCTTCTTCGTCAGACCCCGCAAATTCCTTGGCTTCTTCTTCATTACAGAAAATAAGATCACACTTTATATTTATGAGTTCCTTTATCTGTTCTTTAAAGGAACTGACTATGAAGGGATCAGATAAAGAAATAGCCACCTTAGTGTCATGAACTTTTGCAAGATTTATAGCTTTTTTATAGGACTCAAATCCTCCTGGGGAGGCGATTAGATAACCTTCTAAAAAAAGGAATTTTGAGTTTTTTATTACCTCTTCACCAACATTATCAATTGAAAATTCTGAATTGATGCCAAGATTAGTACACATTGTTCTTTCTGCATCTTCCGATATCATTACAAGGCATTGCCCTGATGGAATTTCTGATTCTATGAGCGAAGACGCATGGTTAACATCATTCAATGATAAATCTTTAAGATAAAATCTACCGTTCTCGTCGTCTCCAACTATACAAGTCATATAACATGTAGAACCGAATAGAGAGGCGGCTACGACTGAATTTGTACTGGATCCACCGCATGCTTTTTCTGCCGACTTACCTAATGCACCAAGCGCTTCAATTAAACCATTCTGATCATCTTTATCTATTAAGGTCATTGCACCTTTTGGAATCCCTTGGGCTTCAATCTTTTTTGAAAATTCGTCATCAATTTGAAAAGTCACATCCACTAAGGCACTGCCCAAAGAGCATATATCGTAATTCATTTTATTACCCAATTATTTTTAAAAAAACGTAGACTGTTCGAAATATGCCAACTTATCAAGTAAAAAATGAAATTTAAGCGTTCTATAGGTATTATTTTTGGGCTGATTGCTTTTGCCACGCTAATTTTTTCAGCTGCATTGATAGCGGTTATTGATTACCGAGTAACCTCAAAGTTAGATGGAGTTCTGTGGACAGTTCCTGCCAAGCTTTATTCGAGGCCATTGGAGCTGGCAGAAAGTATAGAGGTAAATAAAGATAACTTAATCAAAGAACTGGAAATGCTTTCTTATCAGAAAGTTAAACGGCCTGAAAAATCAGGACAATTTAGTTTTTCTAGAGATAAGCTAACGATATTTTTAAGAGGATACAAGAATCAGCGATCGGGGATTTTTGACATTACTTTTGAGAAGTCAAATGTTAAGAGTATTAAAAATCAGTTAGGTATATCTGAAGATCTTATTAAACTCGAACCTATAGTAATAGGTGGTATGTATCCAGCCCATATGGAAGATAGAGTTTTATTGGATTGGCCGGAAGTGCCTCAAGTGCTTATAGAAACCATACTTGCAGTGGAAGACCAGAATTTCTTCAATCACTATGGTGTATCTCTAAGGTCTATCTCAAGAGCCTTCTTAAAGAATATACAGGCAGGTGAGGTTGAGCAAGGCGGCAGTACAATTACCCAGCAACTCGCAAAAAGTCTTTTCTTTACTTCAGCACAAACGATTAGAAGAAAAGCAATGGAGGCGATAGCCTCTCTATTGATTGAATTTCATTATTCAAAAGAAGAAATATTATTGGCATATATAAATGATGTTTTTTTAGCTCAATCAGGAAAGCGGGCGATACATGGATTTGGCATGGGAGCACAACATTTTTTTGGTACTTCAATAAAAAATCTTGAAACAGATCAAATAGCACTTCTCGTTGGGATGTTGAAAGGACCTTCTTTGTATAATCCAAGACGTAACCCTGGCAATGCAACTCAAAGAAGAAACTTGGTTCTTACTGTTCTAAATAGAAACTTTAAGATTTCTGACTCTGAGCTTGCACAACTAAAAACAAAAGAATTGGGAGTGGCGCGTCCAAATTATAGGACGGAAACTAAATATCCTGCCTTCCATGATCTTGTGAGGATCGAATTGCAAGAAAACTTTAATGAAAAGGACTTAAGGACAAAGGGGTTGTCCATAGAAACTAATGTTGATCCAATTCTTCAAGACGCACTTGAAAAAAGTATTATTAAAACAAAGGCTCAGCTCATAAAGAAATATGGTAAAAAATTATCAGATATTGAAGGTGCTGCAATCGCGGTAGATGTATCTAACGGTGAAGTTAAAGCGGTGGTTGGAAGTACTGCGCCTTCAGCATATGGGTTTAATAGATCAATAAATGCTATCAGACCTATCGGTTCGTTGGTCAAACCATTTATTTATCTTACCGCCTTAGATCAGTATAAAAAATATAACCTCACCACTATGCTAGATGATTCTAAGCTCAGTATCCGTAGTGGGGGAGAAATCTGGGAGCCTGATAATTTTGACAAAAAGTTTCACGGAAAAATCCCTCTCCATGTTGCATTGTGGCAATCTTATAATATTGCTTCTGCAAGACTGGGTTTAGATGTTGGTTTCGAAGCTGTAGAAGATATGTTCTCTAAGTTAGGAATTGATAAGCAATTTCAAAACTATCCATCATTATTTATAGGTTCTTTTGAGTTATCACCCTATCAAGCCATTCAGGCTTATCAGACAATAGCAGCAGAAGGTTTCTATACCCCTTTAAGGACTATAAGAGAGATCAAGGATACAAAAGGAGAAATAGAGTTTTCTTACCCTTATAGTATTGAGCAAAGAATTAGGCCTGAGCCTGTAGCTTTATTAAAGTTTGCAATGCAACAAACCTTTGAAAGAGGAACTGCGAGGGGTTACTCGTCTGAAGACATTCGATCTTGGAATGCTGGAGGCAAAACAGGTACTTCTGATGATCAGCGTGATAGTTGGTTCGTAGGCTTTGCCGGAGAGATACTTGTCTTAGTTTGGTTAGGTTTTGATGATAACCGAACAACCCCTTTAACAGGTAGAACAGGTGCATTTCAGGTATGGAAAAATTTTATAGATGAGATAAAACCAATTTCTAAGGCTAAAACTTCCTTACCACGTATTAATTATCTCTGGACTGATATGAATGATGGTCTTTTGAGTGGTAAAAAATGCAAGGATTCTTTGCTTGTGCCATTTATAGAGGGCACTGAACCAAGTTTAATCCCATCTGTCAGAAGGACATGTTCAAATAGAATTGAGAATTCCGATGAAGGTTTATTGGACAAACTCAAGCAAGCTTTCGAGGGAGGTCAAGGTTGAATTTATTAAAGTTAAATATCGTTATTATCATTTCGATATTTTTATACTCTTGTGTGGCTAACCAAAATATAAGAGATGCTTCTCTTTATGCGGTTCCCGTAAATGATTTTTCACGAACAGTTGAATTGTTAATAGCTAACGAAGAATTTTTAGAGTCAGAAATTATGAAAATTAATGCTTTAAATCCCTCTATCCAAAGAATAATTCTTGGAGCTGATGATTTTTTAAAGAAAGAAAATTATCCAAAAGCTAACTCTGAACTAGAAAGAGCATTTAGGCTTACAAAAAGTGAAGGTGCTCTCTACTTGAGAATTGCACACTTGAGATACAAACAAGGCCTGCTTAAGGAATCAGAATCCTTTGCATCAAGAGGCTTGCTGTTAGGTAACATATCCTCGTGGGAGCGTTTACTGCTAAATGTCTATTTAAAGAACTAGGGCTAGATAGTGTTTTCGCAAAAATATATAATTCCTCGCCCTCAAATAGTCAAGATTAAAACATAATGAAAAACGTTGGAATAATAGGTGGTTCAGGATTCGCTGGTGAAGAGCTCATTAGGTATCTAAGCGTCCGCGAGGATACTAGTATTTTGGCGGTAAGTTCTAGAGAGCTTAGAGGGAAGAAAACGCCAAAGATTGTGCAGGACACGGAACTCTTTTTTGTTGATCCTGAAGATGATATTTTCTTTGATTGCGATGTTGTATTTTTTGCTACTCCACACGGAGTTTCAATGAATAGAGCTAAATCTTTTCTTGAAAAAAACATAAAGGTTATAGACCTTTCCGCCGACTTTAGACTGAAGGATAGTAAGATCTGGAGAGACTGGTACAAAAGTGAGCATAAAGATTTAGATAATCTATCAAGCTCTACATATGGACTGACCGAACTCAACTGTGAACTTATCAAAACAAGTAATCTTGTTGCTGTTCCAGGCTGCTATCCTACTGCTTCTATATTAGGCCTCATGCCACTGATGAAGCTGGATAACAATATTGAATCAATCACTATAGATGCTAAGTCAGGAATTAGCGGAGCAGGAAGAAGTAGGGTAGAAAACGGCTTAAAAGAAGACATCGAAGAAAACTTTTATGCTTACGCCACCTCTGGTCATAGACACCTTCCTGAAATAAGCCAGATATTAGATGAAATTTATGGCGAACCTTTAGTATTAAATTTTTTACCTCATTTGATACCGGCTATGCGAGGGATTTATGCAACCATGTATGTGAATTTTACAAAACTACCTGAGCAAAATATTTTAGAAATCTATAAAAATTTTTATAAGGATTCACCTAATATTACCTTAATGGATATTGATCAAGTCCCTGAGATTGCCAAAGTATCTTTTACAAACAAATGTCAGATAGGAGTTTATCCTTCTGCTATCTCTAATCAGCTTGTAATTATTTCTTCAATAGATAATTTAATTAAGGGTGCTGCTGGTCAGGCAATCGAATGTTACAATTTAATGTGTGGACATAACCAAATGAAAGGCCTTACTAATGGTTGAAACTTATACCCCTTCATTAATGCAACTCACTAATGGAGCTGTAAATAAAATACTATCACTAAAAGACAGTGAATCGAATAATGATACTTTGAATCTAAGAGTTTATGTAACAGGTGGTGGCTGCTCAGGTTTTCAGTATGGATTTTCATTTGATAGTATCGTCGATGAGGACGATACATGTATTGAAAAGGAAGGAGCTAACCTAGTAATTGACTCATTGAGCCTCCAGTACCTTCAAGGGTCTACAGTAGACTATGTTGAGGATTTAACTGGGTCCAAGTTTATTATTTCTAATCCAAATGCTACCACTACTTGTGGATGTGGAGAGTCTTTCTCTATATAGACGGAGAAAATATTCTTCCAAGATAAACCGCACCTTTACTGCCCGTAATTTCCTCTAATTCAAATTTTACCTCGTCTAATCTTTTCTTGGCGAGCCAAGCAAAGCATATTGCTTCTAAATAATCTGGATCAACACCTATTTCTTGAGTTGTCTTACACTTTTTATTGAGTCCTCTAGAGATTCTCTCAAGGAGGTATTTATTATGAACACCACCTCCGCAAAAATATATCTCATCTTCAATTACATTTAATTTGTTTAAAGAATTTAAAAGACTTTGGGCAGTCATCTCAGCCAGAGTAGCCTGTATGTCTTGAGGTTCCAATTCTTTATTGATATTTTTTAAATGTGTCTCTAGCCAAGTTAAGCTGAAATAATCAGGACCTGTGCTTTTGGGATAATCTAATAAAAAATATTTATCATTCATCATATTATCAAGAAGACTTTGTATTATGTTGCCAGATTTAGCCCATTTTCCATCTTGATCATAGTTTCCTTTTCCATTTTTTCTATTCCAGGAGTCCATAAGACAGTTTCCTGGACCCGTGTCAAACCCTATTAATTTATCATTACCCAATAAAGATATATTAGTTATACCTCCAATATTTATGATTATTCTGTTTTCTTTACGGGTATTAAAAACCTCATTATGAAACACTGGTGACAAGGGAGCGCCTTGCCCTCCTGCAGCTATATCATCATTTCTAAAATGACCTACAGTTGTAATACCAAGATTATCACTTACTAGTTGTGGATCACCAATCTGAAGAGAGAAAGGATTTCGAGACTTAGGTTCATGTTTAATAGTCTGGCCATGCGATCCGATGGCTTCTACTGTACTTGCATCTATAGATATAAGAGCTAAGAAGGCGTTAATGCTATCGCAAAAAAACTCTCCAAGCTCTCTATCAAGAAGCGATAATGATGATTCATTTATTTCTGATCTAATGGAGAGTTCTAAAATTTCTTTTTTTAAATGTTTAGGAATGTCAAAGTTTCGCAGCCCCAGAATTTCTATTTCTTCTCCTTTACAATTTATAGCAGCACAATCTAGTGAGTCTACGCTGGTACCTGTCATTAGACCTATAAAGATCTTATCCTCCATAGAATTCTCTTTGGTCGATTAGATATTGATATTTTTGTAATTCATTAATTAGATCTGATGATTTTTCTTTATAAGCCATTAGCTCAGAAGACCTGATTGGAGATGCATTAGGAAACTTAACCTTAAGCGGATCTGTATGTTTACCATTTACATGAAATTCATAATGCAAATGAGGTCCTGTTGCAAGACCAGTACTTCCTACATAACCAATAGTTTGACCTTGTTTTATTTTTCTTCCCACTTTTGTTCTGGCACTAAACCTATCTAAATGACAATATCTTGTCACGTAATCTTCAGAATGTTTTATCTTGATTTCATTACCACAACCAGCATTATATTCTGCGAACAGAACAGTTCCATCTCCCGTAGCTCTTATGGGAGAACCCTTATTGGCGGCATAATCTACCCCTCTATGAGCTCTGATTGTATGCAGAACGGGGTGCCTTCTTTTAAGGTTATATTTTGAACTGATATAGCTCAGCTTTACCGGAGATCTTAAAAAGGCCTTCTTAACATTTTCTCCTTCAAGATTAAAATACTCTGAATTTTGTTCATCTAAATCGTATCTCACCGCAATGAACTTCTTATTTCTATTATTAAATTCAGAAATAAGAATATCTCCATCAATTACCTTTTCACCGTCAATGATTACTTCTTCATAGACAATACTAAAGGTATCACCAGGACGAATATCATGTGTGAAATCTATATCCCATCCGTTAATGTAGGCTAAATCCATTAATACACTGTCAGGAACATTTTCTCTAAGACCCGACATATACATAGAGTCTTTTATAACGACATGCTTAAAGACCTTCACCTTCTCAATTTTGGATTCATATCTTGAAATCACATAAGAACTATTAACCCTTTCGGCCTTGATACCAGACTTAATATTATCCACATAGATAAGCTTCTCTAATTCACCATATTCATTAACATAAGCCTTAATCTTGTCTCCAACCTCTATTTTTGACAGCAGATCACTTTTTTTACTATTAATTAATTTAATTATATTTTCTTTAGCTACTCCCAGATTATCAAGAATAGTAAACAGAGAGTCGTTTCTTTTTATTACAACTTCTTTTTCTATATATGGGATCTCAATTTGATAGTCTTCAGAAAGTGAACTTAGCATTAATGGCTTTCTAAGTTCAGAGATTTTATCCTCTTCAGTGAAGTCTTTACTACCTAAAATACTTATGCAAGCAAGCAGGAGAAAGCCTAAAATCATAGCCAAGACATGCTTCATAGGGATGTTTCTTAATATGGTTAATATTTCTGTAACCAGCATAAAGTCGAATGATACCTCAAAAAGATCATATAATAGACCACAATGAGTAAAGAGAGCTTAGAACTTTTAACAAGAGGAACAGAAGAAATCATCCCAGAAGAAGCCTTCTTAGGGCAAATAGACTCTAAAAGGACTTTGAGAATAAAGGCAGGGTTTGATCCTACTTCTCCAGACTTACATTTGGGTCATACTGTTCTTCTCAATAAAATGAGGATATTTCAAGATCTGGGACACGAGGTAATCTTTCTTATAGGAGATTTTACTGGACTAGTAGGTGATCCTTCGGGGGTGAACGAAACCAGACCAGTACTGACTGAAGAACAACTAAATAAGAATGCTGAAACTTACAAAAAACAAGTTTTTAAAATTCTAGATCCAGATAAAACTGAAATTAGATATAATTCTGAGTGGATGAATGAAGTACATCCTTCAGAATTTATAAAACTGTTGTCTTCCTATACTGTAGCAAGAATGCTTGAAAGAGATGATTTTTCAAAGCGGTATAAAGCCCAACAACCTATATCCATACATGAATTCTTATACCCGATTTTACAAGGCTATGATTCAGTTAAACTAAATGCCGATATTGAAATGGGTGGAACCGACCAAAAATTTAACTTACTTTTAGGCAGGGAAGTTCAGAAACATTATGGCCAAAAACAACAATCAATACTCACCGTACCTTTGCTAGAGGGCTTGGACGGGGTAAAGAAAATGTCAAAATCTCTGGGTAATTATATAGCTCTTGAAGATAAGCCTGATGATATGTTTGGAAAACTTATGTCGATTTCAGATGATCTGATGTGGAGATATTTCTCTTTATTAAGCTTTAGATCATCTAAAGAAATATTAGTTTTCAAGAATGATATAAATGAGGGAACAAACCCTAGGGATATTAAATTTTTGTTAGCTGAAGAGATTGTTGAAAGGTTTCATGAAGGTTTAGGAGAAGTTTCAAAAGGAAACTTTATTAATAGATTTCAAAAGGGAAATATTTCGCAAGACATAGAAGAGATAAATATAAATATTGAAAATGATTCTGAGCTTTTAACAAGAATTATCAAGGAGTCTAAGCTTCTTTCAAGCACTTCTGAAGCTTTACGAATGATCCAGCAAGGAGCAGTGAAGTTGAATGATGAGAAGGTTTCTGACGGGAAAACCACAGTTCAGAAAGGTTCATCAAACTTAATACAAGTAGGCAAAAAAAAGGTGGCAAAGATATTTGTTCTTTAAAGAGCAAATACTTCTTTGAAACTAGATGATTTGATGTATACTGCGCATCCCCTCGTTCGCGAAGGGAAGTTTTTTAAAAGTTTTAATAAGTAATTCGTGTGGGCGCTTATAATTAAGCGCAACTTACCAAAGTTAGTAATTATATTATATTTATATAATTTAAAAGCTGACTTTAGTGTCATTTGACACTTAATTCAAAATTCAATTGAAGAGTTTGATCATGGCTCAGATTGAACGCTGGCGGTAACTTTTAAACATGCAAGTCGAGCGGTAACAGACATAAAGATTCAGCTTGCTGAATCTGGTGCTGACGAGCGGCGAACGGGTGAGTAACACGTAGGAATCTACCCAGTAGCGGGGGATAGCCAGAGGAAACTCTGATTAATACCGCATACGCCCTGAGGGGGAAAGGGGGCAATTTATTGCTCTCACTATTGGATGAGCCTGCGTAAGATTAGCTTGTTGGTAGGGTAAAGGCCTACCAAGGCTACGATCTTTAGCTGGTCTGAGAGGACGATCAGCCACATTGGGACTGAGACACGGCCCAGACATCTACGGATGGCAGCAGTTAAGAATATTGGACAATGGGGGCAACCCTGATCCAGGTATACCGCGTGTGTGAAGAAGGCCTTAGGGTTGTAAAGCACTTTAATCAGAGAAGAAGCATTTTAAGTTAATACCTTAATTTGTTGACGTTAACTGAAGAATAAGGACCGGCTAACTCCGTGCCAGCAGCCGCGGTAATACGGAGGGTCCAAGCGTTAATCGGAATTACTGGGCGTAAAGCGCGCGTAGGCGGTTTAGCAAGTTGTATGTGAAAGCCCTGGGCTCAACCTAGGAACTGCATCCAAAACTACTAAGCTAGAGTACGAGAGAGGAGAGTAGAATTTCTGGTGTAGCGGTGAAATGCGTAGATATCAGAAGGAATACCAATGGCGAAGGCAGCTCTCTGGCTCGTAACTGACGCTGAGGTGCGAAAGCGTGGGTAGCAAACAGGATTAGATACCCTGGTAGTCCACGCCGTAAACGATGACAACTAGCCGTTGGGCAGATTTAACTGTTCAGTGGCACAGCTAACGCATTAAGTTGTCCGCCTGGGGAGTACGGCCGCAAGGCTAAAACTCAAATGAATTGACGGGGGCCCGCACAAGTGGTGGAGCATGTGGTTTAATTCGATGCAACGCGAAGAACCTTACCAATCCTTGAAATCTAGCGAAGTTCGCAGAGATGTGAATGTGCCTTCGGGAACGCTATGACAGGTGTTGCATGGCTGTCGTCAGCTCGTGTCGTGAGATGTATGGTTAAGTCCAGTAACGAGCGCAACCCCTATCCTTATTTGCCAGCGCGTAATGGCGGGAACTATAGGGAGACTGCCGGGTGAAACCCGGAGGAAGGCGGGGACGAGGTCAAGTCATCATGGCCCTTATGGATTGGGCTACACACGTGCTACAATGGGAAGTACAGAGGGATGCGAAAGCGCGAGCTGGAGCCAAACCCTTAAAACTTTTCTTAGTCCGGATTGGAGTCTGCAACTCGACTCCATGAAGTTGGAATCACTAGTAATCGCGAATCAGAATGTCGCGGTGAATACGTTCTCGGGCCTTGTACACACCGCCCGTCACATCATGGAAGTGGGTTGCACCAGAAGTGGTTAGTCTAACCTTCGGGAAGACGATCACCACGGTGTGATTCATGACTGGGATGAAGTCGTAACAAGGTAGCCCTAGGGGAACCTGGGGCTGGATCACCTCCTTAAAATAAAACGTTTTTTTGTAGGCGTTCACACGAATTACTTATTTCTTTTTATCTTTTTTAGATAAAGAAGAGTTCTTTAACATTTTTATAAGTTCAATCAAGTCATATCATGAATATTTTTATTCATTGGTATGCAAATTAACTATTCTTCAGATCTTCATATTTATATGAATATTTGTTGAGTAACTGCAAAGTAATTTGGCGTTTTTTGTGTTTTTTTAAAACACAATTTTGTGTCTTTTAGACACAATAAGTAGATAGAAATGCTTGGTATATATCATTAAGTTAATTGATGTAATATGGTCAAGTAGTGAAGTGCAAACGGTGGATGCCTTGGCAGCTAGAGGCGATGAAGGACGTAGTAACTTGCGATAAGCTTCGGGGAGTCGGTAACAGACTTTGATCCGGAGATTTCCGAATGGGAAAACCCACCTAGGATAACCTAGGTATCTTTATCTGAATTCATAGGGTAAAGAGGCAAACGCGGAGAACTGAAACATCTTAGTAACCGCAGGAAAAGAAATCAATTGAGATTCTGTGAGTAGCGGCGAGCGAAAGCGGAATAGCCAGCAATCTTTATTTTTTAGATTAGGGGAATGACCTGGAAAGGTCTGTCATAGAAGGTGATAACCCTGTACCCAAAAATCTTTAAAAAGAACTAGGTTTGCAATAAGTAGGTCGGGACACGAGAAATCTTGACTGAAGATGGGGGGACCATCCTCCAAGGCTAAATACTCCTAGCTGACCGATAGTGAACCAGTACCGTGAGGGAAAGGCGAAAAGAACCCCGGAGAGGGGAGTGAAATAGAACCTGAAACCGTTTGCATACAAGCTGTCGGAGCTTTGATATCTTCGGATATTTTAGTGACGGCGTACCTTTTGTATAATGGGTCAGCGAGTTAATTTCTGTGGCAAGCTTAACTTTTTTAAGGTAGGCGCAGCGAAAGCGAGTCTTAATAGGGCGACATAGTCTCAGGTATTAGACGCGAAACCGGACGATCTATCCATGGCCAGGGTGAAGGTGAGGTAACACTTACTGGAGGCCCGAACCCACCTATGTTGAAAAATGGGGGGATGAGCTGTGGATAGGAGTGAAAGGCTAATCAAGTTCGGAGATATCTCGTTCTCCCCGAAATCTATTTAGGTAGAGCCTCTCATATTACTGCTGGGGGTAGAGCACTGTTTCGGCTAGGGGGTCATCCCGACTTACCAAACCGATGCAAACTCCGAATACCAGCAAGTACAGTGAGGGAGACAGACTGCGGGTGCTAACGTCCGTAGTCAAGAGGGAAACAACCCAGATCGCCAGCTAAGGTCCCAAAGTATTATTAAGTGGGAAACGTTGTAGGAAGGCCCAAACAGCTAGGAGGTTGGCTTAGAAGCAGCCATCCTTTAAAGAAAGCGTAACAGCTCACTAGTCGAGTCGGCCTGCGCGGAAGATGTAACGGGGCTAAATAATACACCGAAGCTGCGAATGAATATTTATATTCATGGTAGGGGAGCGTTCTGTATGCCACTGAAGGTGAATCGAGAGGTTCATTGGAGGTATCAGAAGTGAGAATGCTGACATAAGTAACGATAAGAGGGGTGAAAAACCTCTCCGCCGAAAGACCAAGGTTTCCTGTCCAACGTTAATCGGGACAGGGTGAGTCGACCCCTAAGGCGAGGGCGAAAGCCGTAGTCGATGGGAAATAGGTTAATATTCCTATACTTCTTGTTACTGCGATGGAGTGACGGAGAAGGCTAGGCCAGCACAGCGACGGTAGTTCTGTGTTTAAGGTTGTAGGTTGGAGATTTAGGTAAATCCGGATCTCTAAGACCGAGAACTGATGACGATTATCTTTTCGGAGATAAGAAGTGGTCGATGCCATGCTTCCAGGAAAAACTTCTAAGCTATAGGTAGCAAGGAATCGTACCGTAAACCGACACAGGTGGTCAGGTAGAGAATACTAAGGCGCTTGAGAGAACTCTGGTGAAGGAACTAGGCAAAATGGTACCGTAACTTCGGGAGAAGGTACGCCCTCATTACGTGACGAGACTTGCTCTCCGAGCGGAAGAGGGTCGAAGATACCAGGTGGCTGCGACTGTTTACTAAAAACATAGCACTCTGCAAACACGAAAGTGGACGTATAGGGTGTGACGCCTGCCCGGTGCCGGAAGGTTAATTGATCGGGTTAGCCCCTTGTGGGCGAAGCTCGTGATCGAAGCCCCGGTGAACGGCGGCCGTAACTATAACGGTCCTAAGGTAGCGAAATTCCTTGTCGGGTAAGTTCCGACCTGCACGAATGGCGTAACGATGGCCACGCTGTCTCCACCAGAGACTCAGTGAAATTGAATTTGCGGTGAAGATGCCGTATACGCGCGGCTAGACGGAAAGACCCCGTGCACCTTTACTATAGGTTCACACTGGACTTTGAGTTTATTTGTGTAGGATAGGTGGGAGACTTTGAAGCAGGAGCGCCAGCTCTTGTGGAGTCGTCCTTGAAATACCACCCTATTAAATTTGGAGTTCTAACTTAGGCCCGTAATCCGGGTCGAGGACAGTGTGTGCTGGGTAGTTTGACTGGGGCGGTCTCCTCCCAAAGAGTAACGGAGGAGTGCGAAGGTAACCTCAGCACGGTCGGACATCGTGCAATGAGTGCAATGGCATAAGGTTGCTTAACTGCGAGACTGACAAGTCGAGCAGATACGAAAGTAGGTCATAGTGATCCGGTGGTTCTGAATGGAAGGGCCATCGCTCAACGGATAAAAGGTACGCCGGGGATAACAGGCTAATACCCCCCAAGAGTTCACATCGACGGGGGTGTTTGGCACCTCGATGTCGGCTCATCACATCCTGGGGCTGAAGCAGGTCCCAAGGGTATGGCTGTTCGCCATTTAAAGTGGTACGCGAGCTGGGTTTAGAACGTCGTGAGACAGTTCGGTCCCTATCTGCCGTGCGCGTTGGAAAATTGAGAAGAGTTGCTCCTAGTACGAGAGGACCGGAGTGAACGAACCGCTGGTGTTCGGGTTGTCATGCCAATGGCATTGCCCGGTAGCTATGTTCGGAAAGGATAACCGCTGAAAGCATATAAGCGGGAAGCCTCCTTCAAGACTAGTTTTCCCTGGACCTTCGGGTCCTTAGAGAGCCGTTCAAGACTAGGACGTTGATAGGCAGGGTGTGTAAGTGCTGTAAGGCATTGAGCTAACCTGTACTAATTGCTCGATCGGCTTGACCGTATTACATCAAGTAATTTCTTGATATAACCAAGTTACTTAACAGTTAATAGATTGAATTTATAAGTTTATGTCTGATGACAATAGCAAAAGTGAACCACCTGATACCTTTTCGAACTCAGAAGTGAAACCTTTTAGCGCCGATGGTAGTGTGGTTGCGACCATGTGAGAGTAGGACATCGTCAGACTTCTTTTGAAGAAACCCTTCTAATTTTTAATTAGGAGGGTTTTTTTCTGCAACAAGCATTGCTCCCAGGGCAGAAGCATATTCACCATTTTTAGGAAAATGAGGAGTAAAACCAGTAATTGATGCCGCTTGTTCCAGAGAATTTCTTAGACCCACAAAAGATGGTGCTCTGCCTACCACAACAATTTCTGAAGCTTGAAACATCATAGCAACTGAAGTCGCTATTCGAGCTGCTGTTTGACCGACTAAATTTACAATACCAGCTGCTATATCCTCTCTGGAATATTCAATATTATCTTTTGATATCTTACCGAAATTTACAGCTGTAGTATTAGATGGAAGTTGACCTATAGGGCCTGAAACAACATCTTCTAATATAAGATCTACAAAACTTTCATCTCCCTTTTCCGCTAGAGCTGCTATCTCTTCAGGATCTGTTGTACCTAATAAGAGTTTGCTTAAACCTAGAACAGTACCTCCTCCAACACCAGTACCTGAACAATGAGTAAAGATTCCTCTGTGCGCATGTATGCAAGCAGTACCAGAACCAGCACTGACAATAATTGTAGACTCTTCCTCGCTAAGGCCCGAAAGTTTCATAGAACCATGTCCAACTGCATCTATTTCATTTACATGGATAATTGGAGTTGAATCTATATAGTCTCCAAGCCCTAGATGTTTTCCTCCAGTTACAGCTAAAAATCCTTCATTGGAAACAAAATCAATATCTGGAAATAGTTTTTTCACCCTCTCTTGATCTAAATTTTTTGAACTCAAATCCATTTTATGAATAAGTTCATCACCTTTTGTTCTAAGTGTGTCCGTTACTGTTATACCGAAATCAGCAGAGATATTCATGGAGTATTAAAATAAGTTTGAGTTAATATAAGTAAAGGTTTAATTATAAATGGTTATTAAGTAGGAATGTAGATGGATATAAGACAAATAGTAATGGTTTCTGGGCTTAGAGATCCAGTAGTTGATGACCTTTGTGCTCTTTTTGATTTTGAGGTGGCCTTTAATGATCCCGGAGTATCTCATTTTGGTCTTGAGAATGCCGTAATTCCTTTAGGAACTGATTTTCTAGAAGTTGTCAGTCCAGTAGAAGAAAATACTACTGCAGGAAGGTATCTAACTAAAAGAGGTGGCGATGGCGGATATATGATAATCATACAAGTGGATAAATTTGAAGATTCACAAAAACTAGTAATCGAACATAATATTAAGACGGTCTGGGAAACTGATTTACCAGAAGCTAAAGCCATGCATCTCCATCCTAAGCAAATGGGCGGAGCCATCCTGTCTCTAGATTGGATGAATCCTAAAGAGAGCTGGAAATGGGCAGGACCGAATTGGGAAAAAAATATTTCAGGACCTCTCAAAGGTATTGATGGTGTTGAAATTCAATCAGATAATCCTGAACTAATGCAAGAGACCTGGCTTAGGATTTTAGGGAATGTTAAAAGCGATCAAGATAACAGAATCCTTTTAGATAATACTTGGATAAAATTTACTGAAGCTACTGACGGAAGGGGCCCCGGTATTTCAGCTTTTAGTCTTAAAGCTGAAAATAGTGACAAAATTATTGAAAGAGCTGAAAGTTTAGGGTTTTTATTAAATGGCACAATAACTATAGGAGGGGTAAAATTCTATTTAAAATGAAAATATATTTTTTTGTATTCTTCTCAGTGCTTTTAGTTTCTTGTGGAGGAGGCGGTGGTGGAGGAAGTTCTAGCACACCCACACTTCCCGATGGAAATACTACGGGCGGAACTACACAAAGCTCAGGTACTTCCTCTGGCAGCTCTTCAACAACTTCATCAACCACATCGACAACTTCCACAACAACTAATTCTTATAATCCAAATTTACCTAGCTCTGGTGCGATCACTTTAACTGGTAATTTTGAAACAGATAAGACGGAGTATGAGGAGACACAAGAATATCAACAGCAATATGGCTTAGATTTAATTAAGGCTTCTTCGGCCTATGCCCGTGGCGCAACAGGAAGAGGGGCGATTATAGGAATTATGGATTCAGGAGTTGATAACTCTCACCAAGAATTAAATGGGTTTAACAAAATTGTTTCAGGCAGCTATCTGACATACCAAGATAGATCTCCTACTACAGATGAAAAAAGGCATGGCTCTCATGTTTCAGGCATAGCGTTGGGCGAGAGAGATGGATCTGGCATACACGGAGTGGCATTTGATGCGCAGCTGTTTTTTATATCTATAGAGTTAGGAACTGCTGGAGATAGTTATGAGCCAGCTACTATAGACTCGACAGTAGATTTTACTGGAATAGATAATAGCTGGTCTCAATTAGAAGCGGAGTTTGTCACTAACAATGTAACTGTCGTTAACGGAAGTTTTGGCTATCAAGGTAATATTAATGACTATACAGAAGCAAATATAAGAGAAGCCTTTCCAAAGACTATAGGTGTTTTAGCTCAAACTCAAAAACCAAACCAAGATAAAACGATTTTTGTTTGGGCTGCTGGAAATGGAGGTGGATATGCCGATCAAGGAGTAGACTATTCTAGTCCTGAAGTCTTCGGTGGGCTTGCTTATTTATTACCAGAGCTTAGAGGAAACACAGCTGCAGTTGTCTCGATAGACGAAGATGGTTCTATAAGTAGTTTCTCTAATAGATGTGGTGTAGCCAAAGATTATTGTTTGGCAGCCCCAGGTAGATCTGTTTTAAGTATTTATGCTGAAGATTCCCCTAACTATGATTCTTATGGCAGAGCGAGTGGCACTTCAATGGCTGCCCCTCACGTATCTGGTGGCATAGCTCTTCTCGCTGACTACTTTGAAGGGCAATTAGGTAATACTGAAATTCTTCAAAGACTGTTTGCAACTGCAAATAAATCAGGCTTATACGCAGAATCTGATATTTATGGACAAGGTTTGATGGACTTAAATGCCGCAACCCAACCACTGGGCACAGCCATGATTGCTACCTCTGGTGCTTCACTTTCAAATCTTACGATTCAAGAAGAAGGTTCCTATATTGGAATTATTGGACCTGCTTTTGGTAACTCAATTGCAAATAGATTGGGAGGACTTAGTTATGTTGTTTTTGATGACCTAGGCGCACCTTTTAAGAGAAGTATTGATAAGCGTATCCTTAATAACATCCCTAATATAAATTGGCTAACTTCTTTTCAATTGAATCCAAATAAAAGAGTTTATCAACGAACATTCTCGCCGACACCTGGAAGTAATCTTAAGGTAGGATTGGTAGATAAATTTTCTTATATTGATACCCCCTCCTTATGGGCAAGTACAGATAGTAACTTAGCTTATTTCTCTTTTTCTCAAGCTATCTCTGAAAGAAGTAAGCTATTTTTTGGAAATGGAACTAGCCCAAATACCTATCTGAGCTCAATTAAAAATAATCACTACAAAGGAATACCTTTTCTTGATTTCTCTTCTGAAGGATCGTTTGTAGGCTTGGATATCTCTTTACCTCTCAGTAAATCTCTTTTATTTTCCTTCTTTGAAGGATCTCATCAAGACAATCAGAGATTTATCAATTCTCTTGGAGATAGTAAAGGTGTCTTTTTAGAATTTAAAGATAACAATCAGTCTTCAATGCTCTCCTATCAGATGGGTGTGATGAAAGACAGTTCCAGCTTATTGGGCATATCTTCTGAAGGAGGTTTTGGTTCGCCTAATAACTCCTCCACATCCTTTTTGGGATTCGAGTCTCTTAATATGTTAAGGCAGGTGTCTATTAGAAGCTCTATCCATCTTGGCAAGGGCTCATCATCATTTAATGGACTTGGTTTTATCGATGAAATGGATGATTCAATCTTTACTGCTTTTAATTTTTCTATTTTTAAGGACAGTATATTTTCGCAAAATGATTCATTAAGCCTGGAAGTATATCAACCATTACGATCTGAAGTGGCTAATCTGAATCTGAATTTACCTGTGGGAAGGACAAAAGATAGAAAAATTCTATTTAATGACTACAAGGTTGATTTAACGCCTTCTGGCAGACAAATTAATTCTCAATTAGTCTATAGCTCAAATAGTAAGTATATATCTTTCTTCGGAAAGATAGGACTGGTTTCTAATGAATTTCACAACCAAGATAATGATATAAACCCCTATTTCTTATTGGATATAGCGCTTAATTTAAAATAAGCCTTGGGCAGTATGTGCTGCTAGCTCCTTTTCTGATTGCTGATCAATTTCGGAAGACGTTTCTAGAGGTTTATTAAGCTCTGCCCACTCAATTTCAAATTCATCTTCTGAATCCATATAGGAGGTTAGATTAAGTTTTTCATATAAAGGCATGACTTTATCAGTTAAAAGACCAATCCTTTTGAGGTTAGGCATCACTCTGCTGAATAAAAGATTCGTGAACATGTCTTGGCTCTCGTCATTCACGACCATTGCTCTTACTTCCTCTTCGCTAATATTAAACCATCTAGCAGGTAACTCCGTATTGATAATTCTATCTCTCATAACTACGCAAGCCTCGTATGCAAACATAGCTCTATCTTCCACTTCTTCTTCGGTCAGCGTCTTTAAAAAATCTTCTAAGTAGTTAACTCCAAATGTTACATGTCGGGCTTCATCTCTTATCACGTAGTGAACTAATTGTCTTAGTAAAGCACAGTTAGAAGTTTCTTTTGTAGTTTGAAAGGCAGCAAGAGCCAGACCTTCTATAATAATTTGCATTCCAATAAACTTAAGATCCCACCTTGGATCGGAAAGTATTTTATCTATAAGTGATTTCAGGTTTTTATTAATTGGATATTCAACTCCTGAAACTTCCTTTATGTATCTCGCAAAGACTTCTACGTGTCTCGCCTCATCAAAAGTTTGGGAAGCTGCATAAAGTTTTGCTTGGTAAGTAGGTGCACAAGAGACCAATTGTGAAGCAACCAATAGTGCTCCTTGCTCGCCATGAAGAAATTGGCTTAAACCCCATGCTTGATCATGCCAAAGGTACTCAAGACGCTCTTCTTCAGGCAGGGCAGCTAAAGGCCCCTCCATTCGCGCTAAGAGCTCGGCCTTAACTGGAGCTTGTCCCTTTTTAATGGCCTTGGACCAGTCCAAATCAATTGAGCCATCCCAATTTAGTTTTTTACCAAGTTCATATAACTTTTTGATGCGAGTGTCTGCATCAGTATAATCCCAATTATAATGTCCAATGAGGGGAGTATTAAAGATCTCAACAACATCTTCAATATGTCCTTCATTAAAGCCTTCGGGTAAATCAAATTCTCTAGGATCAGCAGGCGGATTATCAACCACTTTTATTTTCATATTTAACCTGTCTTTGACGAATAATCTAGGGGCTGAGAGAGTTCATCCCAATCGATATTTCCATGATCCTCTAAATCTTGAAATTGAAGAATATCCATTTCTGCATATTTTTCTTGAGTTTTTTCAGTAACTAATCCAATTCGTTTTAGATTGGGCATTATTTTTGCAAACAAGAGGTTGTTGAATAGCTTTGCATTTTCAGATTTATTTAAAACTTCTTGAGCTTGCTCAACATTCCATCCAAATTGTTTCATTACATTGTCTGAACCAAATCTATTTCTCATAACCACACAAGCTTCATAGGCAAAATCGGCTCTTTCTTCTTTCTCTTCATCTGAGAGAGTTTGAACAAATTCTTCTAAATAATTAACTCCAAAAGTAACATGTCTAGCTTCATCTCTAATAACCAGATAGAAAAGGTCTTTGAGTAATGGATCCATTGCTGCAGCTCTTTGTCTTTCAAAGGCTGCTAGGGCCAACCCTTCGATAATAATTTGCATGCCTATAAACTTTAAATCCCATCTAGGATCTGAAAGAATTTTATCAAGTAGAAGTTTTAGACCTGGCATAACAGGATAGTTAAAACCAATTCTCTCTTGAAGATATTTGTTGAATACTTCTACATGTCTTGCTTCATCAAAAGTTTGTGATGCTGCATATAATTTTGCATTATAAGTTGGCGCACAAGATACTAGTTGAGATGCTACAAGCAAAGCCCCTTGTTCTCCGTGAACAATTTGGCTTAGACTGCTAGCCAAAAGATGCCATGAGACTTCAATTTTCTTTTCTTCAGAAAGGTCATCATAAGGCTTAAAGCCTGCTAGCTGTTGATGTTCAGGAGAAGTTGCCCAATCAGAATGCGAGTAATGCTGATTAGACCAATCTAAGTCCATAGTTGCATTCCAGTTTAATTTTTTCCCTAGTTCGTAGAGTTTCTTGAGCCTGTTATCAGCATCCGTATAATCCCAGTTATAAGATCCTGTAAGTGGGGTTTGGAAAATCTCTACAATATCTTCAATATCTTGAGGCTCTAACTTACTTTCTAAGTCATCTTTGTCAAAATAGTTTAATCCTGGAGGACAATTTTTAACTTCTGTTATTTTCATGATTTCTTTATCTTTAATATGGTCTTATTCTACCTTAAATTACTGAAAACTGCTGTTTTCAAGCTCCTAAAATTTTTGTTTTATTTCTTAGATAAAAGGTGACTCTGCTCAATCAACTTTGAACAAATCTGTTAATTGTTCTAGCATCGCTCCACCAAGCTCTTCGGCCCTATGTATTGTCACGGCATTTTTATAGTAGCGTGTAACGTCATGACCTATCCCTATGGCAATAAGATTAATATCTGACTTAGTTTCAATAGAGTGAATGACTTGTCTGAGGTGGAGATCTAAAAAATTTGTTGGGTTGGTAGACAAAGTACTATCATCTACTGGAGCACCATCAGAAATAACCATCAGTATTTTTCTTTGCTCTGACCTTCTTGCTAATCTGTCATGAGCCCAAATTAGTGCTTCTCCATCAACGTTCTCTTTCAATAAACCTTCTCTTAACATGAGCCCAAAGTTTTTTTGTCCTCTTCTCCATGGAGTGTCTGCAGATTTAAAAATAATATGCCTTATGTCGTTTAGTCTTCCTGGGTTTTCAGGCTTTCCATCATCCATCCAGAGTTTTCTACTCTCACCACCTTTCCACTGCTTCGTGGTGAATCCCAAGACTTCTGTCTTTACATTACACCTTTCCAATGTCGTACTTATTATGTCAGCACATATTGCGGCTACTGTCATTGATCGTCCTCTCATAGAGCCAGAACTATCCACTAAGATAGAAACGCTTGTGTCTCTAAACTCAGTATCCTTTTCTATCTTATAACTTAATGAAGTAAGAGGATCGGTTATCATCTTATGAAGTCTAGCTGAATCAAGCATACCTTCTTCTTTATCGAACTCCCATGATCGATTTTGCTGAGCCATGAGAAATCTTTGTAATCTATGCGCTAGTTTGGATATAGTTGCTTTGCTGGGGCCCATAAGCTGATCGAGATGTTTTCTTAATCTTACTAACTCTTCAGGACTGCAAAGATCTTCAGCTTTTATTTCTTCATCAAAGCTTCTTGTGTAAACCTTGTAACTAAAATTACCTGTTTGTTCCACTAAAGATTCAAGCCATGATTGGTTGGCTGTAATTTCTTGATTCTCATCAACAATCGCATCTTCATCAATATCACCAGAATCAGCATCAGCCTCTTCATTACCTTCTTGATTATCTTGTTCGGGCGAACTATCTGATTCTTGAGATTCATCTTCGCTACCTTCATCTGAAGCACTTTCTTCTTCTTGTTCTGTGTCATCCTCTATATCGTTATCTTCTATCTCAGATTCTTCATCGGTGATGTTTAAATTCTTCAAGAAGTCTTCTGCAAGGTCATAGAACTCTGATTGATTTTCAAGTGAACTGATAACTTTTTCTTTAAATTCAGTGCCTTGATCATCAAATAGCTTTCCCCAATACTTTAAGAATAGGCTCGATTTTGTATCCATTTCATTAGGTAAACAAATTCTTCTGAGCCAAGTCTCTAAAGCAATTTCTAATTGATCCTCCTGATCTTCAAAACTTTCATTTAGCTTGCATTTATCTTCAAATTTGGCGGCTAGATTGGAGGCGACACCGGGAAAGTAAAGAGACCCAAGAATCTCAACCCTTGCATCTTCCATTACTTTGATTAGTGAATTAATTTTATCTACGCCAGAGTTAATCCTTATTGACTTATCCCTGTACCTTTCTGCGCAGGCAAGTGAATCTGCCTTGCCCCTGAAAGAGGTTAGTTCTTTAATAGAATTTGGTGGGTTTGGAAGGGTTGAGCCCATGCCTCCATAGCTGATCTCAAGTTCTGAATTTCCTGATAAGGCTCTAGTTGCTGCCGAAACAGCCTCCTTTATCGTTTCGGATTGAGAGCTCTTAGAGGACATTAATCACTTAGGTATTTTCTAGTTCTTCTGCTACGGAATCTACCGTCTCAGAATCGAAACATCTCTGATAATACTCAGCAATAATAACTCTTTCTGTTTCATCACATTTATTTAAGAATGTGATCTCGAAAGACTTATTTAGATTGTTAAATATATGATAATTCTCTGCCCAACTAATAACTGTTCTTGGAGACATCAGGGTTGAAATATCTCCGTTAGCAAAACCTTGCCTAGATAAATTAGCTACAGAAATCATATTTTTAGCAATTTCTAAACCTTCTTTATCATCAAGGCTTGGAACTTTAGAAAGAATAACTTTCAATTCTAGTTCTGGATCAAGGTAATTAAGGGTAGAAACTATATGCCATCTATCCATTTGTCCTTGATTGATTTGTTGTGTTCCATGATACAAACCTGAAGTATCTCCTAAACCAACTGTATTGGCTGTAGCAAATAGCCTAAAACCAGGATGAGGAGATATGACTTTATTTTGATCCAGTAAAGTGAGCTTTCCTTCAACTTCAAGCACTCTCTGAATTACAAACATCACGTCAGGTCTACCGGCATCATATTCATCAAATACTAACGCAGTAGACGATTGAAGCGCCCACGGCAAGATGCCTTCTTTAAATTCTGTTATTTGTTTCCCATCTTTTAAAGTGATCGCATCTTTTCCAAGTAGGTCGATTCTACTTATATGACTATCTAAATTAATTCTGATACAAGGCCAATTGAGTCTGGCGGCTACTTGTTCGATATGTGTTGATTTACCTGAGCCATGATAGCCTTGAATCATAACTCTACGGTTATGAGTAAATCCAGCAAGAATTGCCATTGTTGTTTCTCTATCGAATTTGTATGATGAATCTATAGAAGGTACATGTTCATTTGGCTCCTCAAAGGCCAATACCTTCATATCAACATCTATATCGAAAGTTTTTCTGACATCTATTTCGACATTTGGTAGTCCGTTAACTGTTTTATTGTTCATGATTTTTTAAATTTTGTAGGAAAGACGCACCATTATCCTGATTTGAATCGTTTCAGCAATACTTAGCCTGCAGTACAATAGGCAAATGGAAAAAAAAGATCACGTAGAAGAAATATGGGAAACTATTCAGGAGGAAACTTTAAGGAGGGTTAAAGCTGAACCTGTCTTGGCTAGTTTTTTTCACACAACTGTTTTAGAGCACCATTCATTTTCATCCGCAGTTGCAGATCTGATAGCTAATGACTTAGGTAGCTCTTCTGTTCAGCCAATGATGTTAAGAAGTGTAATAAAAGATGCAATAAATTCCAGTGATGACATATTAGAAGGAACGATGACCGATTTGTTGGCTGCAAAACAAAGAGACCCCTCTTGCAAGTATTTATCTGAACCACTCTTATTCTTTAAGGGATTTAAGTCTCTTCAATCTCACCGAGTTGCAAGTTGGTTATGGGCTAACTCTAGACATACTTTGGCACACTATTTTCAGAGTAGAACCTCTGAGGTGTATGGTGTTGATATACATCCAGCCGCAAAATTAGGAAAAGGAATTATGATCGATCATGGTACAGGAGTTGTAATTGGGGAGACTTCTGTCATAGAAGATAATGTTTCTATCTTTCAGGGCGTAACGTTGGGAGGTACAGGCAAAGAAAATGGTGATAGGCACCCCAAAGTCAGAGAGGGAGTATTATTGAGCGCCTCCTCAACAATTTTAGGTAATGTAGAGATTGGAAAGAATGCTAAAATTGCTGCAGGCAGTGTCGTTCTTAGCGATGTAAGAGAAGGCACTACAGTTGCTGGAGTCCCTGCAAAAGAAGTAAATCAAGTTTCAGGGCATGTACCAGCCGATGAGGTCGATCATTTAATCGAATAGGAAAATTTTTATGAAATATGAAACTATAAAATATGAAATAGATAACAATATTTTAACCATAACGCTAAATAGACCTGAGAAGCTCAATGCTTTTACTGGTCAGATGATGGATGAATTGATTTCTGCATTTGATAATGCTGGTAAGGATGACGAAGTACGAGTGGTGATAGTAACGGGTGCGGGCAGGGGCTTTTGTGCTGGCGCTGATTTATCTTCTGGCTCTAATACCTTTAATCGTGATGTTAGAAATAATAAAGGAGATGAGGTTGATTACAAAAAAGATCCAGAATGGATAAGAGATGGAGGAGGTAGGACAACTTTATCCATCTTTGATTGTCCTAAACCAATTATTGCAGCAATAAATGGTCCTGCTGTTGGTGTGGGAGTGACTATGACTTTACCAATGGACATTAGGCTAGCAAGTGAGGAGGCTAAGTTTGGTTTTGTATTTGCAAGAAGAGGCTTAGTCCCTGAAGCAGCATCAAGCTGGTTCTTGCCAAGATTGGTCGGTATAAGCAAGGCATTAGAATGGACTTATTCAGGGAAAGTCTTTAGCGCTCAAGAAGCTCAAGAAGGAGGTTTAATCAGGTCAGTCCATAAACCTGAGGAATTATTAGAGGAAGCCAGATCTATAGCAAAAGAAATTATTCAAAATACTTCATCAATATCAGTTTCATTAACACGTCAAATGCTTTGGAGAATGCTCGGAGCAGATCATCCCATGGAGGCACACAAAATTGATTCTAGATTTATTTATGAACTTGGAAGAGGTGATGATGCTAAAGAGGGAGTGAACTCTTTCTTAGAAAAGAGGTCACCAGATTTCCCTAATAAAGTTTCCGAAGATATGCCTGAGTCTTATCCTTGGTGGAACGAAAAGAAATTTAGCTAATATGAAAAAGAAAGCATTAAATAAACTAATAAAATTATTGGATCTTGAGACGCTTGAAGAAAATCTTTTTAGAGGGCAAAGTGAAAATATAGGAGGGCCTCGAGTTTTTGGAGGACAAGTAATAGGGCAGGCTCTAACAGCTGCAGCTCGGACAGTACCTGAGAAAAGATTTGCTCACTCCTTACATGCCTACTTTCTTCGTCCAGGTGACATGGAGTACCCGATTATTTACAACGTGGAAAGAACTAGAGATGGAGGTAGCTTTACTACACGACGTGTAATTGCGATCCAAAAAGGTGAACCAATTTTTGATATGTCTCTATCTTTCCATAAAAAGGAAAAGGGACCATCACATCAGATTAATATGGATGATATTCCTGGCCCTAATGAATGTATGAGTGATTTAGATATTAAAAAGAAAATCATAGATAAGATACCTGAAAAGCATAGAGATTTCTTTTTAAGAGAAAGGCCTATAGAGATGAGGCACTTACCAGGTGAGAGCATGTTTGATGAACCCAAAAATAAACTCCCCTACAAGCATGTATGGATGAAGGCAGTTGGAAAGTTACCTGATGATGTGTTGCAGCATCAGGCTATATTGGCTTATGCCTCTGATATGGGTCTTCTTAGTACTTCTATGAATCCTCATAAGCTAAGCTATGCCAAAGGCAATGTTATGAGTGCTAGCTTAGATCATGCCATGTGGTTTCACAGACCTTTTAGGGCAGATGAATGGATGCTTTATTCAACAGATAGTCCAAGCGCGAGCAATGCCAGAGGGTTTAATCGAGGAAGCGTCTATACAGAGAAAGGCATTTTAGTTGCTTCTGCTGTTCAAGAAGGCTTAATGCGCGTTGTTAAGAAATAATTATTATTTAGGGTAAAAACGCATCTCCACCGTATTATCTTTTAAGTTCATTGTAGTAATACATAAGAACTGGTTTCCATCACTTACATCATCAAGGGAATAGAAAGAATAAATATATCCCTCTCGACTCCAAACACCTTGTCTAGATGCACTCACTCTTAAGCCATCATTATTTATTGCAATAGCCCTTCCTTGAAATGACCCTTGATCTGGTGAATTAGGATTATTCACTTTAACATTATAAGTTAACCAGGTTTTTCCATATTTCTCATTATCAGACACCACATCAATTACTCCGCCTGAATCAGTCAGAGAGGTAGAGTTAATTTCTCCAGATAGTTTTATACCTTCTCCGGACAAGTCAAACCCATTGACAGAAAATGCACTTGAAAGAAGAAAGATGGCAATTAATTTTTTGTAAGTTTGAGACATAGCACTTATCCGTTTAGTTAGAATCTTGACTTTATTACAAAATATCTTTGAAAGGAAATCAAAAATTTAGGTCTTATGTGAGAGTAGTCTCCCCCATTAAGTTTAGGTCTATTTCACGAGCAGCAGCTCTTCCCTCATTAATGGCCCAAACTACAAGAGATTGTCCTCTTCTGCAATCACCCGCAGCAAAGACCTTGGGATTGGATGTTTGATGTATATTGTGATCGGCTTTATAGTTTGATCTTTCATCAAGTTCTACTTCAAGCTTGTCTAGAGCATAATGCTCAGGTCCTAAAAAACCCATTGCCAAAAGGATAAGATCAGCTTCCCATTCTTTTTCTGATCCAGATACTTCTTTAAAATTGGTATCAACTTCAACTGTTCTAATGCCTCTCAATGTACCATCTTCGTTCCTGAGGAACTCTTTACCTGAGATTGAGTAAACTCTTGGATCACTGCCATAAATTTCTGTCGATTCTTCATGTCCATAATCAACTTTATAAACTCTAGGAAATAAAGGCCAAGGATTATTTTCAGATCTTTCCTTTGGAGGTTCGGGCATAATTTCAAAATTAATAAGAGACTTGCATCCATGTCTCAATGAGGTGCCTATACAGTCAGTACCAGTATCTCCACCACCTATAACTATGACATTTTTGCCTTTAGCAGATATATATTGACCGTCATCATGCTCTGAATCCAATAAGCTTTTTGTATTTGTTCTAAGGAAATCCATAGCAAAATGAACTCCTACACCTTCTCTTTGTGGAATAGGTAGATCCCTAGGTTTGGTTGCTCCAGTCGTCAGTAAAATTATGTCATTAGATTGATTAAGCTCCTCCATACTGAGAGCGTTTTCTCCTTGTCCCCCAACATCCGCATTGGTAAAGAATTGAATACCTTCTGTCTCCATGATCTCTAATCTTTGATCAATAATAGATTTATCTAATTTCATATTAGGAATGCCATACATCATCAGACCACCAATTCGATCAGATCTTTCATAAACTTTAACTGTATGTCCTACACTATTGAGCTGTTGGGCTGCCGATAATCCTGCTGGACCGGAACCAACAATGGCAATAGACTTACCTGTTCTTGTTGAAGGGATCTGTGGTTTTAACCAACCATTTTGAAAACCTTTATCAGCTATCGCAAATTCTAGATTTTTTATTGCAACGGGACTTTCTGTTATACCAAGCACACATGCTCCTTCGCAAACCGCAGGACAAACTCTTCCAGTGACTTCTGGAAAGTTATTTGTAAGCATTAATTTATCAAAAGCTTCTTCCCATTTATTCTGATAAACAAGGTCATTCCATTCTGGAATGAGGTTGTACACGGGGCAACCTTCACCTGACTGGCAAAAAGGAACACCGCAATCCATACATCTTGATCCTTGAACAGAAAGTTTCTCATCATCATGGTCACTATAGATTTCTTTAAAATCTAGCACCCTTTCCTTGGCAGGACGATATGGCTCGACAGCTCTTGAGAACTCTTTAAATCCTGTAATTTTACCCATTACTTAATTGTTTATTAGCTTTCATTTCATTTAAGACACGTTTGAAGTCTGTAGGCATTACTTTTACAAACTTTCTTGATTCATTAGTCCAATCCTCTAAGATGATTTTTGCAACAGTAGATTCAGTATACTCAAAATGATTTTGTATAAGATTTTTTAGATCCTCTAAGTCTTCATCAATAAGAGTTTCAATCTCGTAAGTTTCTTTATTGCAGTTTTTTATAAAATCTTCATTTTTATCGTAAATGTAAGCAATTCCTCCACTCATACCAGCACCAAAGTTTCTGCCCGTAGGACCTAAGATCACAGCTTTACCGCCTGTCATATATTCACATCCATGATCGCCTATTCCTTCAACTACTACAGATGCTCCACTATTCCTTACGCAAAATCTTTCTGCTGCAATGCCTCTGAAATAAGCCTCACCTTGTGTTGCACCATAAAGAGCAACATTACCTAAAAGAATATTTTCTTCAGATTTAAATAGGCTATTTTTTGGAGGATAAATTATTAATTTTCCACCTGACAGGCCTTTACCAACATAATCATTGGCATCACCTTCGAGTCTGAAGGTCATTCCTTTTACAATCCAAGCCGCAAAGCTTTGCCCGGCTGAACCTTCAAAATCAATTTCTATTGTATCTTCCGGAAGGTTATTAGATTCCCAAACCTTGGCAACTTCATTTGATAACATTGTTCCAACAGTTCTATTGGTATTAAGAATAGGGCTCTTAAAAGAAACTTTTTCTGCTTTAGTAATTGCCTTCCTGCATTTTTCTATAAGAGAATTATCTAATGCCTTATCTAGCCCATGATCCTGAGTTTGCGTATTGTAAACTTCGGTATTATCAAAGATTTTTTCAGCAGGCTGAAGCATTCCACTAAAATCAAGTCCACTTCTTTTCCAATGACTAATGGCTACATCAGTTTCTAAACAGTCAACTCTACCTATCATTTCATTAACAGTTTTAAATCCAAGCTCAGCCATGATCTTTCTTAAATCTTTTGCCACCATAAATAGATAATTGACAACATGTTCAGGCTTCCCTCTAAATTTTTTCCTAAGTTCTTTATCTTGCGTAGCAATACCAACTGGACAGGTATTAAGGTGACATTTTCGCATCATTATGCAGCCCAATGTAACGAGTGGAGCCGTTGCAAAACCAAATTCTTCTGCACCAAGCAAAGCTGCTATAGCGACATCTCTTCCAGTCTTAATTTGACCATCAGTCTGAAGTACTACTCTAGATCTCAAATTGTTCATTACTAGAGTTTGATGAGTTTCAGCGACGCCAAGTTCCCAAGGGAGCCCCGCATGTTTAATAGAGGTTAATGGCGATGCACCAGTTCCTCCATCATGACCTGCAATCACTAAATGATCAGTTTTGGCCTTAACAACACCTGCTGCAATTGTACCTACGCCTACTTCAGAAACTAACTTAACGCTTATCCTTGAGGTACGGTTAGCATTCTTTAGATCATGTATCAGTTGTGCAATATCTTCAATAGAATAGATATCATGATGAGGAGGAGGGCTAATGAGACCAACGCCGGGAGTAGAGTGTCTAATTTTAGCAATATATTCATCAACCTTTTTACCTGGTAATTCTCCACCTTCTCCGGGTTTAGCACCTTGTGATATCTTGATCTGAAGTTCATCAGAATTAGTAAGGTAGTTCATCGTTACACCGAACCTTCCGGAGGCAACCTGCTTGATAGCAGATCTTTTAGATACACCTGATTCATCTGGTTTAAATCTAATAGGATCTTCTCCACCTTCTCCAGTATTGGATTTGCCGCCCAGTTTATTCATTGCGATAGCTAATGATTCATGCGATTCAGTTGAGATAGATCCTAAGCTCATCGCTCCAGTTGCAAAACGTTTAACTATTTCTTTTTCACTTTCTACTTCTTCTAAATCTAGAGGTTTATTAATGTTTTTAAATTGTAATAATCCTCTTAAAGTACTTTGCTTAGTTGAGACCTCATTTGCATGATTAGCAAAATCCCAATAGGCGTCTTCGTTATTCGTTCTTGAAGCGAGTTGCAGGGAAGAAATAGTTTTGGGATCCCACATGTGCGCATCTCCACCATTTCTCCAATGAAAATCTCCTGGGTTAGGCAAGTTCGTAACTTTAATTTCTTCTTTCGGATATCCTAAGTCGTGCCTTCTTAGCTGCTCATTAAATAATGCTTCGAAACTAATACCTCCAACTCTACTTGCGGTTCCAGGGAAAGATTTTTTGATTATTTCTTCTGATAGGCCTACTGCCTCGAATATTTGAGCTCCTTTATAGGAATGTAAGGTCGAAATACCCATCTTGGCCATAACTTTTAAGATACCTTTTTTCGTAGCTTTTTTGTATGCAGAAACAATATCTTTTGCGGTTGTTAGATTTTCGTCTTGCAAAGTACCGTCTTCTAGGGATTGCAGTATTGCTTCAAAAGCTAGGTATGGATTAATCGCATCAGCTCCATATCCAAATAACAAACAATGATGATGTACTTCTCTTGCCTCTCCAGTTTCAACGATAATACCTATTTTTGATCTGAGCTGTTTTTCAACTAAATGATGATGAATTGAAGAGCAAGCCAATAAAGAACTGAGTGACATACGAGAGTCTGTTATATCTTTATCAGAGATAATAAGAAAAGAAAAATCTTCTTTAATTGCTGTTTCTGCTTCTTGGCAAATTGTTTCTAATCTTTGCAACATTGCTTGAAGCCCACCTTCTTTGGAATAGGTTAGATCTATTATTTTTGTTTTCCAGTGAGGTGTAGACATATCTTTTATAGTCTTCAGCTCTGTATTAGAGAGAATAGGATTCTTAATTCTCAATCTTCGAGCATTTTCTGGATCATTTTTTAATAAATTTCCTTCAGGACCAATAAGGCATTCAAGAGACATGACGACCTCTTCTCTTATGGAATCAATTGGAGGATTTGTAACCTGAGCAAATAATTGCTTAAAGTAATCAAATAATATTCTAGGTTTGTCCGATAGGCATGCTAATGCCGCATCATTACCCATAGATCCTAAAGGATCTCTTAATTCCGTTACTAGAGGAAGTAGCATGAATTGCATAGTTTCTGTTGTATAGCCAAAAGATCGCATTCTGGATATTAGATTAGCCTCAACGCTGTCTTTTTCTTCCGGTATTTGGATATCTTCAATATCTACAATAGATTTATTCCAGTCTTTGTAAGGATTCCCGTTAGCAATATCGTTTTTGATATCTTCATCGGATATCATTTTTCCTTGTTCAAAATCAATTAAGAACATCTTTCCGGGTTGAAGTCGTCCTTTTGATATTATTGTTTTATTGTCAACTGGGAGAACTCCTACCTCAGATGCCATAATCACTTTATCGTCATTAGTTACGTAAAATCTGCTTGGTCTAAGCCCGTTCCTGTCCAGAACCGCTCCAACTTTCTTGCCATCTGTAAAAACGATTGAAGCTGGACCATCCCAAGGTTCAATCATAGAAGAGCTATATTGATAAAAGTCTTTTTTTGCATCTGACATATTTACATCAGACTGCCAGGCTTCCGGAATCATCATCATCACAGATTCCTGCAGGCTTCTGCCAGAAAGTAATAAAAACTCGAGCACATTATCAAAGCTCCCAGAATCAGTGCAATCGAGTTCGGTAATAGGAAAGAGCTTTTCTATATCACTGCCAAATAAATCACTTTCGACCAGACCTTGTCTAGCCTTCATAGCGTTCATATTACCTTTCAGAGTATTGATTTCTCCGTTGTGACACATAAATCTATTCGGTTGAGCTCTGTCCCATGAGGGGAAAGTATTCGTACTAAATCTAGAATGAACCATTGCTAAATGAGTTTTAAATTCCTTATTCTCTAAATCGGAATAAAAAGGAAATAACTGAGAAGGGGTAAGCATGCCCTTGTAGACAATAACTGACGAGGACAAACTGCAAGCATAGAATAATTTTGCTTCTTTTAAAGCCTGATTGCTTCTAATTGCGTGGCTTAAACGCTTCCTAATTAAGTATATTTTTCTATCAAAATCGTCTTGAGGCAGACCATCTTCAGACTTAATAAAGAGTTGAGATATGTAGGGTTGGGCACGCCTAGATGCGGGACCTACATCTGCTTTATCTGGATCAACGGGAACTTCTCGCCAACCTAAAAATACTTGATTTTCTTCTTCAATTATTTTTTCACTTAGTTTTACGCAGTGTTTTCTTTCTTCAATATCAACTGGTAAAAAGATATTACCAACAGCATACTGGCCTTTCGATGGAAGAGTTATATCAAGTTTTCCTGCTTCTGAACGGTAGAAACTATCCGGAATAGCCATCAAGATACCTGCACCATCGCCAGTATTTTCTTCGAAGCCGCAACCCCCCCTGTGATCCATCTGTGAATTTACATGAAAAGCATCATCCATGATTTCTCTCGAAGGAATTCCCTTGATATTAGCTACAAGGCCAACACCACAAGAATCTTTCTCGAACTGAGGATCGTATAACCCACTTTTTTTGGGGAAACCAAACCTGTACTTATTTTTAAGTGTTAAATTCTTCATATTGTTTAATTTACTTTTTTAGCTTTTAGTTAGCTTAAAAAATAAAACGGGGGGCTGCGAAGGGCAGTGATTGTACCTTTTGTTGGTAGTTCTGTGAAGATTGACTAGCTTATTTTTATTGACTCAAGAATCTGTAATTTTTCAGGACTTGAGACGATCTGAGGATCTCCTATTTTATTTATAAGAATGAAATTGAGATCATTGCCCTTTCTTTTTTTATCTGAAGACATTAATTGTAATAATTTATTTTCATCAAATGATGAATTGAGCAGTTCTTCAGTAAGAATAGATGAAATAAGTTTCCTTATTTTTCGTCCTTCTTTCTTATCAAGATTTAAAACTCGCTCAGATAAGTTAGTTGCCATTATTGCTCCTAAGGCAACCGATTCTCCATGAGAGAAGTCTCTATATTCGCCATACAACTCAATGGCATGGCCAAATGTATGGCCTAGATTAAGCCACTTCCTAACTCCCTGTTCTGTCTCATCTTTTGCAACAACCTCAGATTTTATTTCAATAGATCTAGCAATCGCCTTTAAAAGTTTTTCTTGGTCTGATTTAAGCAGGGCATCAATATTTTCTGATAACCAATCAAAGAAACCATCGTCTATTATCAGTGCATGTTTAATAATCTCAGCCAAGCCTTCTCTAATTTGCTTATCATCGAGACTTAGCAACAAATCGGTATCACTCAAAACTTTAGAAGGTTGATGAAATGCTCCAATCATATTCTTCCCTTTTGGATGATTAATAGCTGTTTTCCCGCCTACTGATGCATCGACTTGGGATAGAAGGGTTGAAGGTATAAGAACAAAATCAACTCCTCTTTGATAGGTTGCTGCAGCAAAGCCAGTAAGATCGCATATGATTCCCCCACCTAAAGCAAAGAGAATACAATCCCTACTATAATTATTTTCAATTAATGCGTCATGGATCAATTCTAGCGAGGAGTTGGACTTATTTATTTCACTTGCCTCAATTTCAATTTTCAAAAATTTTGACGAGATGTCCTGGAGTATTCCAATTGATTTTTCTTTTACAGACATTTCAATATTGGGATCTATGACCAGTAGAATTTCTCTTCCATAAAATTCTTTCACATTATCCACTGTCAAAATATCTGAACCGACAATGACCGAATAATTCTTTGAAGCTGTACTAATACTTATTTCCTTCATTTTATGATCTCAATTTTATTAAGTATGCTCTCAACTACCTGATTTGGATTGTTTTTTTCATCTATTACTAAGTCACTAAGCTTCTCATAGATAGGATTGCGGAACTTAGCGATGTTTCTTAATATTAATTCCTTATCGCCATCTCCTTGCAATAAAGGTCTCTCATTGTTATTCATTGTTCTTTCTAATTGAGTCTGGATTGAAGTCTTTAAATAAATAACTGTACCTTTTTTTAATAGCTCTCTATTTTCTTCTTTTAAAATAATGCCGCCACCAGTTGAGATTACACAATCTTTGTTTTCTATTAAAGTTGTAAATATATCCAGTTCTCTTGTTCTGAATTTCTCTTCACCTTCCACATCAAAAATATGAGAAATAGTTACCCCAGTTTTATTAACTATCTCTTCATCTGTGTCAAAAAAATTAAGATTCAATCTTTTTGACAATTTTTTTCCAACTACGGACTTACCAGAAGCCATAGGCCCGATAATTATTAGCCTCATTGAGTTATTATAACTCCTAGATGTTACTAAACTTAAAGAGATATTTTAGTTGGATGCTAAACAGGAGATTAGGGCAATTATTACTAATTTTTCTATGCTTAGTTGTTATGACGCTTTCTAGTCTCAATATTTATGTAGATAGCAAGTTGCCTAATGAAGAGTTGATTAGAAATATCGAGCTACAAATCCCTTTAAAAATTTATTCTTCTGATAAAAAGCTGATAGGAGAATTCGGAGAAAAAAGAAGAACTGCCTTAAAGTTTGGCGAAATACCAACTCATTATGTAAATGCAGTTTTAGCAGCCGAAGATGATGATTTCTTTTCACATTCAGGAGTTAGCTACACAGGCCTCTTGAGATCGGTATACAGGTTAGTCAAAGCTGGAAGAATACAGGGAGGCGGCAGCACAATAACCATGCAAGTCGCTGGCAATTATCTAACCAGCAGGGATGTAAGTCTTTTTAGAAAAGTAAAAGATATTTTCTTGGCCTATAGATTAGAAGAAACTTATACAAAAGAAGAAATTTTTGAGTTTTATGTCAATCGTATATTCTTTGGAAATAGGGCTTATGGCATAGCTGCAGCTAGCGAAGTTTATTATGGCAAATCCTTAACGCAGCTTAATTTAGCACAATGGGCTATGATTGCCGCATTACCAAAAGCACCTTCTTCCATAAATCCTTTAGTTAATCCTAGCAGGGCATTAATCAGAAGAAACTGGATCCTAAAAAGAATGCTAGATCTAGAGTATATTCATCCTGAGCAGTTTGAACTAGCAGTAAATGCTTCTCTGACGGCAAATTATTTCGGTTTAGTATCGGAAGTTAAAGCTCCTTATGTTGCTGAAGAGGTTAGGCGATATATGATTCAGGAATATGGTCTAAAAGCTTATTCTGAAGGCCTGGAGGTCTTTACAACTATAGATTCCAAGTTCCAAAATTCTGCCACTAAAGCAGTTAAGGAGGGTTTAGAAAGTTATGATAGGCGTCATGGTTTTAGACAACCAAAAAATATCTCTAACCTATTTCCAGCAAATTTCTTTCGTTTGCCTAAAAAGTCTCAACTATTAGAAATTGAAAGCTTTCTTGATGCGGATTCAATAGATACTGTCGATGAGAAGAACTTATCTGAAGTCTTTAAATCTCTAGAATCATATGTTCAAAATAAAGACAGATTCCTGGCTGTTGTTATAAATCCCAGAGATACCCTTGAAGCTCTAACTAAAACAGGAAAAATTATAAATATTTCTTGGTCTGATGAGTTGAGTTGGGCAAGGCCCTACATTAGTGAAAATAGAAGAGGAACCAAACCTCGAGGCTTTGAGGATATTCTAAAAGAAGGGGATTTAGTTTGGTTAAAGAGAGATGTAGTAACAAATAATATATCTGTTACTCAAGTACCAGAAGCGCAAAGTGCACTTATTTCTTTAGAAGCCAATACAGGATCTATTCTGGCTTTGGTTGGAGGATATGATTTCTTTTTAAGCAAATTTAATAGAGCTGAACAGGCCTCTCCACTTTTGGGGTCTAACTTTAAACCTTTTTTATATGCCGCGGCCTTCTCCGAAGGCTTCACGCCAGCCACATTAATTAATGATGCTCCAATAATCTTTGAAGATGATGCTTTAGAAGAAAAATGGAAACCGAGAAATGCAAGCGGGAAGTTTTTTGGTCCAACCAGGCTTAGAGAAGGTTTACTTCAAAGTAGAAATCTTGTTTCTGTTAGGTTGTTAAGAGAGGTGGGTGTAAATAAAGTTAGAGAATACGCCGAAAAGTTTGGATTTGATAAGCAAAGGCTTCCTGCTGATTTATCTCTTTCTCTAGGGACTGCATCATTAAATCCTTTAACAAATGCTGCTGCCTATGCGGTCTTTGCAAATGGCGGTAAAAAAATTGAACCTTATGTGATAGATAAAATTGTAGATAGAGCGGGTAAGATTTTATTTAAAAAACAAGTAAAAGAAACACAGCAAGTAATAGACTCCAGGATAGCCTTCATTATCACGGATATCTTAAAAGAAGCAGCTGCTAGAGGAACGGCCAAGAAGATTTCCGCATTAAATCGTAAAGATTTTGCTGGCAAAACAGGGACAACTAATAAAGCAGAAAGTACATGGTTCACAGGCTACAATGAAAAAATAGTGACTTCGGTCTGGATGGGATTTGACCAACCTAAAAGCTTAGGCGATAGAGAATTTGGCTCTTCAACAGCTCTTCCGATCTGGATGGATTATAAGAAAGAAATTATCGATCTGATCCCAATAACCAACACTATGCCACCACAAGGATTATCTATAGTTAAAATTGATAGAGTATCAGGAGGTTTAGCATCGGACGAAAGTAGTGATCCTATTTTTGAATATTTTTTAGAGGAGAATTTGCCTAATTAGCTGCTAAAGAATTGATTAAGAATGTAAATTGATCATTTATTCTCTTAGAAGGGGAGTCTTGAAATCCAGATCTTACAAACTGCTGAATAATGCCTTCAGAGCAAGCAAGAAGTAAGTTTGCAGCAGATGCAGTTGGTAATTCCAGTTTCTTTTTTGTTTCTTGTTCGTACTTTTGCAAGTTTTGTTTAATAAGTAATTCTATTTTGGACATCATTTGTCCTATTCTTTCATCAAGGCTTGTTTCATCAACTGAAAAAGCTTCTCGAGTGAGCAGCCTTGCTAATCCGGGATTCTTTTCACTGAAGGTTACTAAGAGAATAAGTATTTTTTTTGTTTTCTCTAATTCATCTCCATCAGATGAATTAATGTTAGCAATTAAATCAAAAATATTTTTTTCACAAAAATCTACTAGACCGGAATAAATTTTTCTTTTACTAGGAAAATGTCTATATATGGCTGCTTCTGTAATACCACACTCTTTAGAGAGTAGAGAAGTTGTAATCTTTACAGGGCCCTTTTCACCTAGCATCTTTGCTAAGTTTTGCATGATATCTAATTGCCGAGGTTTGAGTTGCTCCATATTCTCAAATTAGCTTATCATAGTTCCTACGCCTTCCTCAGTAAGGACTTCTAGTAGAACAGCATGAGGCACTCTTCCATCAATGATATGGCATGACTTAACCCCATTTCTTCTTGCATCAAGTGCCGCCGAAAGCTTTGGAGTCATGCCTCCTTTTATAAATTTTTCTTTAAGAATTTTTTGACCTTTGGTCAATGAAATCTTTGAGATCAATTTATTATCTGAATCTCCAATACCTTTAACGTCAGTTAGAAGTATTAGTTTTTCAGCATTGATAGCTTGAGCAACTTCACCGGCCACTTCATCTGCATTGATATTTAGATATTCATTATTTTTTGCTTTACCTATTGGTGCAATTACTGGAATAAGACCCTTGTTAAGTATTGTTTTAAGTTCACTAGTCATAACCTTATCAACGTTACCTACCAGACCTAAATCAACTCCATCTTGAAAAGATTTTTTAGATGCTCTAATGATTTGATATTTATTATGATTAAAGGAAATTGAATTAGCCCCATGTTGCTTGATAAGCCTTACTATCTCAGTATTAATCTGAGTCCCAAGTACTTTTTTTACAATATTCATTGTGGCTTTATTTGTTACTCTTAATCCATTTTCAAATTTAGTATCTATGCCTGCTTTTTTGAGTTCTTCTCCTATTTGAGGACCTCCGCCGTGAATAATTACAGGTTTCATGCCCACAAGTCTCATAAGGGCTATATCTCTAGAAAAGTTTTCCTTTAGAAGCCGGTCTGTCATCGCAGCCCCGCCATACTTTACTACAATAATTTTATCTTTAAATTTACGTATATATGGCAGTCCTTCGCTTAAGACGGAGGCTATGTTTTCTGCTTGTTTTCTTGAAATTGTCATAATTAAAAATCTTCAATGTCACTTTTTATCTTTTTGAGATTATCTGAAAATATTTTTTTAATATCATGTAAATCATGTTCAGTCTCAGCCTCAAATCTAAGCACCAATACAGGGGAAGTGTTTGATGCTCTGAGTAAGCCCCATCCTCTATCAAATTCAACTCTTATTCCATCTATAGAAATTATATTTGCGCTATCAAAGTTAGAATGACTTTTGAACTTTTCAACTATCTCAAACTTTTCTTCATCTGTAGATTTAATATTAATTTCAGGAGTGGAAACCATACTAGGAATAGATGCAAAAATGTCTTCTTCTGAATTTGCTAAGATCTCAAGCATTCTAGCTCCGGCATAAATTCCATCATCGAATCCAGGCCATCTATCATTAAAAAATATGTGTCCACTCATTTCCCCTCCCAGAAAAGCTTCCTGTTCTCTAATTTCTTTTTTAATGAAGGTATGACCGGTTTTGCAAATTATAGGCTCCCCACCTAGACTTTCAATTTCATCAGAAAGTAATTTTGAACATTTAACATCAAAAACTATCTTAGCCTTAGGGTGTTCACTAATTATTTGTCTTGAGAATAGTATCATCTGCATATCCGGATAAATCATATCTCCCTTGGAAGAGATAACTCCAAGCCTGTCAGCATCGCCATCGAATGCGAGTCCTATTTTTAAATGATTATCTTGAACTACCTCTATGAGATCTTTTACATTCTCTGGTTTGGAAGGGTCAGGGTGATGATTAGGGAAATTTCCATCAGGAGCACCAAAGAGTTCAGTAACATTACAGCCTAATCGTTCATAAACTTCCTTGGCTACAACACCGGCAGCTCCATTTCCACAATCTATTGCAATATCTAGACTTTTACTTAACTCTATATTTTTAAGAATTCTCTCTATATAAGTCTCTTTGATGTCTTTAGTTATTAACGCACCATGTCCTTCCAGAAATAATTGATTCAACATCCTATCTCTCAATAAAAGAATTTCTTCAGTTGAAGTTGAATGATTATGGAAGACAATCTTAAAGCCATTGTATTCTCCCGGATTATGGCTTCCTGTAATCACCACACCACTCGAAGAGTTAAGTTCAAAAGTGGCATGATAAAACATGGGACTTGTAACTATTCCTATGTTCATTACATTACATCCAGTAGATAGAACTCCTGTTGAAAGCCATTTAAAAATTTCAGGACTCGACAGTCTTCCGTCTCTTCCTATGATGAAATGATCTTCACCCCTTTCTAGACTCTCTGATCCAAGTGCCTTACCAAGATTAAAAACTACATCTTCAGAAAGATCCTTAAATGCGATTCCTCTTATGTCATTCGCTCTAAATATATTTTGATTTAATTGCACGGCATGATTATATCCGCTCAATAATCTATTTTGTCTATATAAAATAATTTATATAGATAGAATATAGAAAAAAAAGAGGTATTGATTTTGGATATGTCAAAAATAAATGGAAAAATCTGGTTCGATGGTGAAATGATTGATTGGCAAGATGCGAACACGCATTTATTGACTCATACACTTCATTATGGACTCGGTGTTTTCGAGGGAGTAAGGGCATATGATACTGATAAAGGTCCTTCAATTTTCAGACTTTTAGATCACACGGATCGTCTATTTAAATCAGCCGCTACGGTAAATATGGAAATTCCATATTCAAAAGATATTATCAATAAAGCCCATGTTGGTGTCGTTAAAGAGAATATGCTGCAAGAGGGTTATATCAGACCCATGTGTTTTTATGGTTCTGAAGGAATGGGCTTAAGAGCAGATAATTTAAAAGTGCATACTATGGTCGCAGCCTGGGAGTGGCCTTCATACATGGAACCTGAAGCTCGGGAAAACGGAATAAAGGTAAAATTATCATCTTATAAGAGACAAGTTGGGAATCCAGTATCTAACGCCAAAGTAAATGGTAATTATGTCCATTCTATAGTTGCATTAAATGAAGCTCTGGAGGGTGGATTTGATGAAGCCTTAATGCTTGATGCTGAAGGATTTGTAGCTGAAGGAAGTGGTGAAAACTTTTTTATAGTGAAGGATGATATTGTCTACTCTCCTAAATTGGATGCATGCTTGGATGGCATTACAAGAAGAACTATCATTTCCCTAGCCGATGAATTAGGTATTAATTTTGTAGAAAAAAAATTGACTGTAGAGGATGTTCTCGAGGCTGATGAATCTTTCTTTTCTGGAACCGCTGCTGAGGTTGTTCCAATCAACTCACTTGATAATAAGGCCATTGGTTCTGGCCCAAGGGGTCCTGTTACGGAATTGCTGCAGCGAACATACTTTGAGCAAGTAAGAGGAAACAGGGACTCTAACCTTACCTGGCATACCTTTATAGACTAGAACTTATGAGGATCTTAATCATAGGACCATCCTGGGTTGGGGATTCTGTAATGGCTCAAAGCCTTTATAAAAGACTTAAGAGCGAAGATCCTTCTTGTCAGATCGATGTGCTTGCACCTTCTTGGTCACTGCCACTATTGGGTCGCATGTCCGAAGTAAAAGATTCAATAAAATCTCCTTTTATTCATGGAGACTTCAAACCTTTGGCTAGATATAGATTCGCACAAACTATAAAAGAATCTTGTTATGACCGAGCCATCCTTTTAACAAATTCTTTAAAATCTTCCCTGATACCCTTCTTTGCTGATATACCTATTAGGACTGGTTGGTTAGGAGAAGTTAGATATGGTTTAGTAAACGATATTAGAGTTTTGGATGAAAATATTCAGTATTTAATGATCGAAAAATTTTCAGCTCTATCAATTAACAAGATTGATTATCAGTTAGCTAATTTATCTTTTCCTTCACTTGCAGTTGATTCAAGCAATCAGGCGTTGAAGTTCAAACTATTCAATATTAATCCTGAATTGCCTACTATTGGTATTTGCCCAGGTGCTGAATTCGGACCGGCTAAGAAATGGCCTGCCTCATATTATGCCGATATAGCACTAAATTACATTGAGAAGGGATGGAATGTTATCTGTTTTGGCTCAGAAAATGATAAACAAACTGGAGCAGAGATATGTAAAGAAAATGATTTATCAAAATCAGAAAATTTCCATAATATTATTGGTAGAACAGATCTTCTGGATGCGATTGATCTATTATCATTTTGTAAAATTGTTGTCACTAATGATTCAGGATTAATGCATATCGCTGCTGCAGTAAGCACTCCTTTAGTAGCTCTTTATGGACCCTCATCGCCTGAATATACTCCCCCTTTAATAAATCAAAAAGTGGTATTAAGAAAAATGGATGGCTATGATAAAACCAGAAGTGGAGACTTAGAATCAGGCTATCATCCCTCTCTTTTATCTATAAAACCTGATGAAGTTATGAATGCTCTTAAAGGGCTTTGGGACTCATGAAAAAAATAGCAATTCTCTTATATAGATATTTTCCTTATGGAGGGTTGCAGAAAGATTTCTTGGCAACAGCTAAAGAACTTCTTTCAAGGGGTCACGAATTAAAGATTTTTACCAGAAGTTGGGAAGGTGATATTCCAGAAGGCTTGAATGTAATGCAATTGGGAGAAGCTGGTTTTACAAATCACTCGAGGAATGAAAAATTTGTAAAAAAAGTATTTGACGAAATTAATAAATACTCGCCTGAGATTATTTTTGGGTTCAATAAGATACCGGGCCTTGATTTATATTTTGCTGCTGATACCTGTTTTGCAAAGCAAGCTCATAATAAAAATACCCTTCAAAAGTATACAAAAAGATTTAAACAATCTTTGGAGTATGAAAATCTTGTATTTTCTAAAGCATCCAATACTCAAACGCTTCTTCTTAACGAGAATCAATATGATGACTTTAAAACCATCTATTCAACACAATCAGAAAGGATGACAATTATCCCGCCGGGGATCGCTAGCAATTGGAATCATGAGAAAAATATTAATTTACATAACTTATTTGGAATACCGAGAGAAGATAAAATTATTCTATTTGTCGGATCAGATTTTTCTCGAAAAGGTCTTGATCGAGCAATATTGGGGTTAAATCATTTACAACGTACTTCTATTGACTCATCGCTAATTGTTATTGGAGATGACGATAAGAGGCCTTTTTTAAATTCCGTTAAAGAGCACTCACTAAATAATAAGGTTTTCTTTCTTGGACCTAGAGATGATGTGGCTTCCTTCATGAAATCAGCTGATTTATTAGTACATCCTGCTAGGGAAGAGGCAGCAGGAAATATAATAATTGAAGCGATGGTTTCTGGATTGCCCTCTATAGTTTCAAAAGAGGTTGGCTTTTCAAGTGAGGTGAAAAAATTCAATGCCGGAGCAGTTTTAGATAACCTATTTTCTCAACACGAGTTCAATAAACTCCTTGAAGAGACTATTCAAGATGAAAGACTATCATTTATAAAGAATGAGATTAGTTGCTTAAGAGATGATGATTATTTTTTCTCTAGGTTTAGATTTATTGCTAATTTCATTGAAGAAAGGTTCTGATGAAGGGAATTAAAATTATAGATGAAAGCTTAGTAGATTTTTTTGGTGATAATGAACCATTCTCCTTTGCCGAGAATTTAGAAGGAGAAATTTATAGGAAATATGAAAATCGGACTACTAAGAGATTTCAAAATTTTCAGAAAAATTATTTCCTTAAATTTCATGGTCCAGTTGGGTGGGCAGAAATATTCAAGAATCTCATACAACTAAAAACACCTGTTGTAGGTGCCTTGAGGGAATATGAAGCATTATCTCATTTAGATAAGAATCAAATACAGGCTCCCCAAATAAAAGCCTTTGGAAATAAGGGTCTTAATCCAGCAAATTCTTTTTCATTTCTTATTACTGAAGAACTTTATGACACCATTTCTCTTGAAGATTTTTTCTTAGAAGGACTTCATAAACAATTATCCCCTCCTCAAAACAGGAAGCTCATAGAGTCTGTGGCAGATTTAATTCGAAGAATGCATTTAAGTGGACTAAATCATCGTGATCTATATCTGTGTCATCTCCATATAAAAAAAGAAATTAATTTTGATAATATCGAGATTTATCTCATAGATCTTCATCGCGCCCAGATTCGTTCTGAAGTTCCTGAAAGATGGCTAGTAAAGGACTTGGGTGGTTTTTTTCACTCGATATTGCAATTCAATCTTTCTGAGAAAGACTTTTACAGATTCATGATGTCTTATTATCAATGTTCTTTAAGAGAGTTGATCAAAAATCATCAAAATCTAATTACTAAAATCTTAAAAAGATCATTTTCTATGTATCTGAATCCTCTGCTTAAAGATTTTTCTTTAAGATCTTCTAAGAAAATATCTGAAAACAGCCCTTATCTCAAAAAGGTAGAGCAATCTCATAGATGGATATCCAAAAGAAATATACAAATTGAAAGCTTTATGAAGCTTTTTTCAGATGAAAGTTTATTACTTAAGAGTGGAGAAGTAATTAAGAATGAAAAGGGACATTTAATAGTTAAAGTAAAAGTGCTAGATCAAAATTATTATATTAAGAAATATAGAATAAAAGGTTTCCTGCATGGAGTATCTAGGCTATTCAGGAGAACTCGGGCTTATAATTCCTGGATATCCTCTCATTGGATTAATGCTTTAGGCGTAAGGACTGCTGAACCGGTTTTGCTATTCGAAAATAATGGAATATTAGGAGCCAAGACTTCTTACTTCGTTACTGAAGAAGTATTGGGTAACAGATTAGATAAAGCACTGGAGCAAGGTATAAATACAGATTTTGTTACTTCTAAGATTCAAGCTTTTTTTAAAAGAATGGGCTGGATCGAATTGCGACATGGAGATGCAAAAACTGCAAACTTTTTTATAGATCATAAGGGATTAGTAGTATTTGATCTTGATATAGCAGGGAAGGGTTTTTCTAGCTTCTTCAATAAAAGAGCAATTTATCGCGATAAAATGAGAATACTTAGAAGCTTAGATGATATTAACGAAGTACAATCAAAGTTATCTAAAAGATTACTTCGGAGTTAACCTTGAAAATTGGACTATTGAGTTATAGGAGCCATCCTTATTCTGGTGGACAAGGCATCTATATCAAGCACTTGAGTAAGGCCTTAAAAGGCTTAGGCCATGAAGTATCTGTTCTTTCAGGACCTCCTTATCCCGAATTAGATCAATCGATTGAACTTATAAAGATTCCTAGTTTAGGACTCTTTGAGACAGAAGACAGAATGAAGAAATTCAATCTAAATTTATTTTTTAATCCTATTGATTTTTATGAATGGATAACAGTAATGACCGGAGGTTTTCCTGAACCTTACACCTACGGTAAGAGAGTTTTAAGATATCTAAGGGAAAATCACAAAGAATTCGATGTAATTTTAGATAATCAATCTTTGTCTGGATCTCTGCTGAGCATTCAAAAGATTTATCCTCTCGCTGTAACTATTCATCACCCTATTACAAAAGATTATAAACTTGAGATGGAAAGCGCATCTAACTGGAAAGAAAAACTCTCCTCAACTAGATGGCATAATTTCTTGCCTATGCAAAAGAGAGTTGTGCCTAGGCTGCAAAATATTATCTGTGTAAGTCAACCTTCGAAAGAAGATGTAATTAATGAATTTCTAGCTGCAAAAGACAATATACGAGTAATACCGAACGGAATAGATATTAATACTTTTAAGCCTTCTGAATTAACGAAAGAATTAAATTTTAGAATTGTTACAACGGCCAGTGCTGATATTCCCTTGAAAGGACTCAGGCATCTCTTACTGGCCTTACCTAGAATAATTAGCAAATTTCCACTTACTACACTTACTGTTATTGGAAAGTCTCCAAAGAAAAGTAAACTAAATAAAATAATAGACGATCTTAAGTTAGAAGATAGAATTAGCTTCAAGTCAGGAGTTTCTGAAGAAGAGATAGTAGAAATTTACCATCGATCAGATTTAGCAGTGATTCCATCATTATATGAAGGCTTCGGTTTTGGAGCCGGCGAGGCCATGGCTTGTGGAATACCGCTAATTAGTACTGATTCTGGAGGTCTTAAACAAGTCATAGGTGACGCTGCCTTGAAGATAAAACCAGGCTCAGTTGAAGAGATAGAAGAAGGTATATTGAAATTATTTAACGAAGATGAACTACGAACTCAGCTGGCAATTAAAGGTAGAAAACGAATGGAAGAAATGTTTGATTGGAATATTGCAGCAAAAAATTACGCTGGTTTTTTTGAAGAAATAATTCAAAGATTTAATCATGCAGACAATTAAATTTAACCGCCTTAATCTTTCGAATGAGGATTTCTTACTCGATATGGGTTGTGGAGAAGGGAGACATTCAATAGGAGCGCATATAAGCACTGAAGCAAATATTCTAGGGTTTGATCTTTCCTTCAAAGATTTAAAAATAGCCAAGGAAAGGCTTAATGATTTTGATACTTCACAAATTGAAACCATATGCCAATTTGCTAGCGCCAATATAATCTCTATTCCTATATCTGACTCTTCTCTGGATGCTGTGATCTGTAGTGAAGTGTTAGAACATGTTGATTCTCCAGAAGAATCTATTAAAGAATTGATAAGAGTCTTAAAGCCCGGTGGAGTCTTGGCATTAAGCGTACCAAGATATCTCCCAGAATTGATATGTTGGAAATTGAGCAAAGAATACTCCCAAACTCCAGGAGGGCACGTCAGGATATTTAAACATAAGCAACTAAAAGACTTAGGAATAATGAATGGCCTTAAATACAGCTCATTTCATTGGGCTCATGGCCTACACTCTCCTTATTGGTGGTTACAGTGCCTCCTATGGAACTCCAGAGAATCCTCAAAAATAATAAAAATTTATCATAAATTTCTTGTTTGGGATCTTATGAAGCAACCTCTCATTACAAGAATCTTGGAGTTGATCCTGACCCCTTTTATCGGTAAAAGTTTAGTAATGTATTTTAAGAAACCCAATTAAGAATGGATTCATCTGATATCAGTTTTTATAAAGACTCTCTTGAATATATTAAGAAAGTTCAAGGCTCGGCTGGCGACATCCCGTGGGAGAAGAATAAAAAGTTAGATCCATGGGATCATATTGAGTCTGCTATGGGATTATCCGTTGGTGGATTTGTAGAAGAGTCTAAAAGAGCCTTTCTTTGGTTGAAAGAGAATCAACAAGCAGATGGATCATGGTATTCAGAATATATTGATGGAGAACCATCGGTCTTTAGGAAAGAAACAAATTTTGTAGCGTATATTTCTACCGGACTATGGCATTACTATTTGATTACAGAAGATAAAATTTTTCTGCAAGAAATGTTTCCAACCATCTCTAAGTCTATTGAGTTTGTTTTGTCCTTACAGGTTGAGGCAGGAGACATTTATTGGGCAGTCGAAGAAGGAAAAAACCCTTTGGATGATTCTCTAATTACAGGCAGTAGTTCTATCTACAAGAGCCTCGAATGTGCTTTTGCAATATACAACCTTCTAGGTGAATGCAATATTCATATAAAGAGTGCAATGGAATCTTTAAAAGACTCTATTAATAATAATCCTGATAGATATGATAGAAATTGGGAGAGTAAGTCGCGATATAGCATGGATTGGTACTATCCAGTTCTTTGCGGAATCTATAATGATACAAAAGGTATCGAGAGAATCAGAACAAAGTGGAAAAACTTTATAGTTGAAGGAAAGGGGTGTAAGTGTGTCGAAGAAGAACCTTGGGTTACAGTAGCCGAAAGTTCTGAGCTTGTATTAACACTCGTAAAGTTGAATCTTTTAGAAGAAGCTCTAGATCTCTTTAATTCTCTGCATCAATGGAAAGATAAATCTGATGGCTTGTATTGGACTGGATATGTATACACAGATCAGAAATTCTGGCCTATAGAGAAACCTACTTGGACAGCCGGAGCAGTTATCTTAGCTGCAGATTCATTATTTAAATTCTCACCGGGCAATGTACTATTTTCCACAGATTGGAGTGAAGTGGACTCTAACTAATCTTTTCTAGCAAACAGAGAGTTTTTATCATTTCTATTTCTTTGAAATTACCACTGGCTAATGCTTTCAAGTAGATATTGTATGGCGGTCTCCCTCCATCTTCAGGATTAGGAAAGACGTCATGTATAGCCAACAACCCACCTATGTTCAATCTTTGCGTCCAAAGCTTATAATCTTTTTGAGCAGCCTCTTCGCTATGTCCACCATCTATAAAAACCATCTCAAAGTTTAGCGCGAGATCTTCATAAGCTTCTTCTGAAGTCGATACAATCGGTATAACGAAACCTTCTAATTCAGATTTTTCGATAGTTTTCAGAAAGAATGGCAATGTATCAATTCCATCTCCAGCATCATTGATTAAATCAGGATCAAAATATTCTTCACCAGGTTGCTGCTCCTCAGAGCCCTTATGATGATCGATTGAATAAAGCTTTTTCCCATTTTCTTTCACTGCCATGCCCAAATAGACGGATGATTTACCGCAGTAACTTCCAATTTCCAAGCAGTCCCCTTTAACTGAATATTTTTTTGCGTATTTATAAAGAGCTTCCCCTTCTTCTGGGTCAAGAAAACCTTTTACCGTATTAATATCAATTGAGAGCTCTGTCATAGCATATCGATGGTATCAAAATAACCTAAGAAATTTCATGTTAAATACTTAATTTAGTATTATGAATCAGTGCAACTAACTCAAGGTATATAATTAAGTCCACTATGAACCTTAAAATGCTTTCAAAAGGAAATGTTCTCGTTATTGGAGATATTATTCTTGATAAGTATATATCAGGCATTGTAGATAGAGTTTCTCCAGAAGCTCCTGTTCCTGTTCTGAAGCCTCAAAAAGAAGAAATACGCTTAGGAGGTGCAGCCAATGTAGCTTTGAATTTATCTAGCTTAGGATCTGGACCTACATTAATAGGAGTCGTTGGGAAGGATGATTCTTCTATTCAAGTTAGTGAATTGCTAAAGCTAAATAAAATTAAATCGGCTTTAACAAAATCTATACATCCTACTATCTCGAAACTCAGATTATTAGCTTCGCAACAACAACTACTTAGGATAGATAACGAAGAGGACTTCTCTGAAGAAGATTGGGAATCATCTCTATCGAAATTCAAAAAGCATATCAGTGCTGAAAAAAATAAAGTTTTAATAATATCTGACTACGGAAAAGGTACTTTAAAAAATATTCCATCGCTTATTTCTGAAGCACAAAAATACAATAAAATAGTTTTGGTTGATCCCAAGGGCAATGACTTCTCAAGGTATAAAGGGGCAAATATCATCACCCCAAATTTTTTAGAGTTTGAAGGTGTAGTGGGAAAGATTAAAAATGAAGCCGATCTTACAAAAAAAGGAAAAGTATTAATTAAATCTTTAAATTTAGACTCTCTTTTAATTACAAGGGGATCGGAGGGCATGACACTTCTTGAGAGTAAGAATAAAAAAATTAAAAGAGCAGATTTTCCTACTAAAGCAAAAGATGTTTTTGATGTCTCGGGTGCCGGTGACACTGTAATTGCAAGTATTGCAGCAGGCCTCGCTGGTGGCTTTGATCTTTTCGAATCTATTCGACTGGCCAATATCGCAGCTGGTATTGTTGTTGGTAAGACTGGAACTGCGACTGTAACTCAAAGTGAAATAAGCCCCTTTTACAATGACCTAAGTTCTTATATAGAAATAAAAGATGCTCAATATCTTTCAGAAGATTTATATAAGGAGCAGAAAAAAATTGTTTTTACTAACGGGTGTTTTGATATTCTTCATGCTGGTCATGTTGAGTACCTTGAAGCAGCTAAAGAAATGGGAGACGTGCTAATTGTTGGAATGAACTCAGACCAATCTGTTAAATTTTTAAAAGGAAAGAATAGACCTGTTAATAAATTAGCTCACAGGGCGAAAGTACTTAGTTCATTAAGCTGTGTAGATAAGGTAGTTGTGTTTGATGACGAAACACCAATCAAACTAATCCAAGCAATTAAACCCAATGTGCTGGTGAAAGGAGGAGACTATAAAGTTAAAGATATAGTCGGGTACAAAGAAGTAACAGCGCTTGGAGGATCAGTCATTACAATTGACCTAGTTGAGGGCCTGTCTACTTCAAAAATTATCTCAAAACTAGACTAATCTAACTCTCTTTTAAGTCTTCTTTTAGCTCTCTTTTTATCTCTACTTGACCAATTTGGGTATATAGCTTCAACATCACTTGTTTTGAAGCGTCTATGTGTCCATAGATATCCTTCGGGTTCTTTTTTTATATATTCTTCGTATGTAAGATTCATTGCAGTCAGAAAATCATGGTCATTATCAAAATTCTCTAATTTCTTTAAATCAATTTCATAAGTTCCATTTAATTTTGATACATCAGCCATAATTACTTGAGTACCCTTTTTAGATAAGAGAGCGGGGAAGGTGACCGTGGCAGCAGGATGAGAGAAAAATGGAATGCTTGCTGAGACTTTTGATCCATAATCTTGATCTGCGGCATAAACAAAGTTTTCCCCATTTCTTATCCACCTTATTGCTTTTAGAGCCTCTTTGTTTGTTAAAGATCCTTTGATGTAGTTATTTCTAGCCTTAATCATCACATAATTTATAACTTGATTGGTTTGAGTTTTAAACATACCTGTTAAATCAAAAAAGTTTGCTAATAGCCGTAAATCGAGTTCTAAGTGAGTTGAATGTTTTATTAAAACAAGCACACCTTCATTTGTGTTTTTGAGAATATCTCCATTTGTAATATTTATTTTTAAATTCGAAATTTTATTATCAGATGACCACCAAGCAAGAGCTGTTTCAAATACGCCTCTACCAGTTGCCTCAAAATTTAATTTGACCAAACTATCTAATTGCTCATTTTGGAGCCCAAGACACCTCTCAATATTTATTTTGCAGATCTGTCTTCTGTGGGGACTAATTCTATAGAGCAAACGTCCAAGGATACTGCCAAGAACCATTAGCATCTTGTAAGGAAGTAGAGATATAATTCTGAGAATAAATAGACCAAACCAGGTCGCTATACTCTTTAAAGAAATAAGATCTCTAGAGAATATGGGGTTCTTATTTTGTGCTGCTGATTTAGGAAGGTTCATTTTTTGGCCAACTCTCAATTGTATCCAAGTACCGCTTCACACCTTCTTGAACATTAAGAAATTCTTCTTCATATCCAGCTTTTCTGAGCTTAGCAATATCAGCTTGAGTATAGCTTTGATAGGCACCTTTGAGTTTTTCTGGAAAGTCTATATATTTAATTTTTCCTTTTTTATTCCAGTTTATAACCGCTTCTGCTACGTCATTGAAAGTTTGACTTTCTCCTGTTCCAACATTGAAAATTCCTGACACATTTTGGTTTTCTAGGAACCAGAGATTAACTTTGACTACATCATCTACATATATAAAGTCTCTTCTTTGTTCTCCATCTGCAAATCCGTCAGAACCTTTAAATAGTTTAATTTCTTCTGCTTCTTTTAGTTGGTTATGAAGATGAAATGCAACACTAGCCATATTCTTTTTATGTCTTTCTTGAGGACCATAAACATTAAAATATCTCAAGCCAACAATTTGAGAAGTGCTACTTTCGAGTTCCTTCCTAACAATTTGGTCAAACTTAAACTTAGAGTATGCATAAAGATTGATTGGATCTTCGTGCTCAATAAATTCTTTAAATTCTTTACCACTTCCATAAACGGATGCAGATGAGGCATAAATTAATGGGATATTTAATTTTTTCGATAATTTTAATAACTCTTTAGAGTACAGGAGATTATTTTTATAAAGGTATTCGGCATCCCATTCCATGGTATTTGAGCAAGCACCCTGATGGAAAACGGCTTTAATGCCTTTCTTATCAAATTGATTTGAGATTATCTGATCTAAAAACTCTTCAATATCGATGTAGTCTTGGATCTCGCAATGCGCAATATTTTCCTTAAGTTCTAAATTTGAATGATCATCTACTGCAATGATATCTTTAACACCCATCTCATTGAGTCCTTTTATAAGATTTGACCCTATGAAACCATTACTTCCAGTTACTACAATCACAATTTTAAATTTATTTAAGGAATATTTACTATGTTAGCATATGGCTATGCCTAGAAACCTTTACACGGCTCTATTTTGTTTATTATTGCCTTTGTATTTTATAAGACTAGGCTGGAAGGGCTTAGCTAATAGAGAATATTATTTAAGATGGGGAGAAAGGTTAGGTTTCAGTAGATTCATCCCTTCGAAAGATAAATCGGTTATTTGGGTGCATGCAGTTTCTGTCGGAGAGGTAAATGCCTCAATGCCATTAATAAGAAGCTTGTTGGAAGATTATCCTCAATCAGAAATTTTAGTCACTACCACTACCCCAACAGGATCTAAATTATTGATAGAAAGATTGGGGAATAAGGTCAAACATCAATATATACCTATAGATATACCTTTTTTTATTAATCTATTTCTAAACAAGTGGAAGCCTCATATCTTAATACTCCTTGAGACTGAAATATGGCCAAACATCATTAATGCCTGCAAGAATCGAGGCATTTACACAGCACTTGTAAATGCAAGACTATCCGATAAATCAAAAGAGAAATACTTAAAATTTAAATCTTTGATAGGTACTTCAATAGATTCTTTAGACTTAATACTTGCTCAGTTTGAATCAGATAAGAAATGTTTTAATGAAATAGCTGATCAAAAAGAAATCCATCTGTGTGGCAACCTAAAGTTCGATCAAGATGTCCCTTATGAATTAGAAGAGATTTCTCGTTCCATAAGACTCGGTTGGTCAATTGATGGAGTTATTAGACCAACTTTAATAGCCTCAAGCACTCATGAGGGTGAGGAGGAAATAGTTCTTGAGGCTTTTAAAAGAATACAAAAGGAATTTCCTAATTCTCTACTTATTTTGGTACCTAGGCATTTAGAAAGATTCGAGACTGTAAAGAAAATTATTCAAAGACATGAGTTGAGTCTTGCTTCTAGATCAAAAAAATCAGAGGTGACTGATGATATAGAGGTATTACTTGGAGATACCATCGGAGAATTAAATTTTCTGTACTCATTATCCGATGTCGCTTTTGTCGGCGGCAGTTTAATTGATCATGGTGGACAAAATCTCTTAGAACCTTCTGCCCAAAGCTTGGCACTATTATCAGGACCAAGTCTTAGAAATTTTTCAGATGTCTCTAATCAATTGATAGAAAATAATGCGCTAGAGATTGTCAATAACTCTATGGAGCTAGCAGAAGTATTCATTACATTTGCCAAAGATGAGTCTCTATTGAGAACAAAAGGTGCCTCAGCCTTTAATGTATTTATGAGCAATAGAGGGGCGCTAAAAAATATAATTACTCAGCTTGAAGCGCCTTTAAAAATTTAATTTTTTTTGCTTCATTTTAGGGCTGCCTGTATTTAAAAAGCTCCATCTTCGTTCAAAAGATATTAAGAATTCCTTTTAAAACCTACAAATTGTCAGTCATTCATATATGGCATAGAGATTGCATATTTATCTTTATATTATTTTAAATAATAAAGGAGAAAAAAATGAAGTTGATAACAGCGGTTATTAAACCTTTTAAATTAGATGAAGTGCGAGAAGCTCTTTTGTCGGTAGGTGTTGAAGGTCTTACTGTCACGGACGTCAAAGGTTATGGTAGACAAAAGGGCCATACAGAGCTTTATAGAGGATCAGAATACGAAGTGGACTTACTTCCTAAAACCAAAATAGAGATTGCTGTTTCTGATGATAAGGCAGATGAGGTTGTTGAAGCGATTTGTACGTCTGCTAATTCAAACAAAATAGGCGATGGAAAGATTTTTGTTGTTGATCTCAATCAATTGGTTCGAATACGAACCGGAGATCTTAATGAAGATGCGTTATAAAAAAATAAGGAGATAATAATGACGGAAATAGAATTTGCGCTCAATACCTTCTACCTTCTAATGAGTGGAGCTTTAGTCATGTGGATGGCTGCTGGATTTACAATGTTAGAGGCTGGACTGGTAAGATCAAAGAATGCTGCTGAAATAGTAACTAAGAATTTAGGTTTATTTTCAATAGCATGTGTAATGTATTTAGTATGTGGGTTTTTTATCATGTACCCAGGTGATTCGGCAGTTTCTGCTTGGATACCAGGATTTAGTTTATCGTACCTAGGCCTTGGCATGGGTGATCAAGATATGTCTTACGGATCATATTCCGAAGGGTCTGACTTTTTCTTTCAAGTAGTATTTGTTGCAACAGCTATGTCTATTGTTTCAGGTGCTGTCGCTGAGAGAATGAAACTATTACCATTTTTTGCCTTTGCTATAGTCTTGACTGGCTTTATATATCCAGTACAAGGTTACTGGAAATGGGGCGGTGGTGGGCTTGACGCTCTAGGTTACACAGATTTTGCTGGATCAGGTGTAGTTCACCTTTGCGGTGCAGCGGCAGCTTTAGCAGCTGTATTAATATTAGGAGCAAGGAAAGGCAAGTACAGTGAAAGCGGATCTGTCTATGCAATACCAGGTTCGAACATACCTTTAGCAGCCTTAGGCGCATTAGTATTATGGTTAGGGTGGTTCGGATTTAATGGTGGATCTCAATTGGCAATACATACAGCTTCGGATGCCATAGCCGTGGGTCAAATATTTTTGAATACCAATATGTCTGCAGCAGGAGGTGTAATTGGAGCTTTATTTGCAAGTAGAATATTTAGCGGAAAAGCTGATGTAACCATGGCAATAAATGGAGCTATAGCTGGTCTAGTAGCAATAACGGCTGCTCCAGATACACCAACTGGTGGTCTAGCTACCTTAATAGGTATGATTGGCGGGATCATTGTTTACTTCTCAGTTATCATTTTAGACACAAAACTAAAAATAGATGATCCGGTTGGAGCAATCTCAGCTCACGGAACTGTTGGAATCTGGGGAATAATGGCCACTCCATTGTCTGGGGCAGGGGCTTTCGGAACCCAATTCCTGGGAGCTTTAATTATCTTTGCATGGGTATTCATTACAAGTTTTATAGTTTTAAAGGTTATTGATTCAATAGTTGGAATCAGAGCTTCTGAAGAAGATGAAGAACTTGGATTGGATAAAGCAGAAATAGGAGTAGAGGCTTATCCTGATTTTAAATAGCGCTGCGCTAAGTTGAATCACATTTGTGTGATTAACCAATTATGGGCGATCTTGAAAGAGATCGTCCATAATCTTTTTTGAGCGTGAATGGATTTACTTATTTAACAAGGATGTTAACTCAAGACTAAATAATGGATATTAAACTTATAAAACCAAAAGAAGCTGCGCAGATATTAATGTGTAGTGAAAGAACTTTAGAGCATTGGAGAAGATCGGAGAAGGGACCAAGTTACTATAAAATCGAAGGTAAAATACTTTATGGGATGGATGAGCTTTATCAATTTATCGAAGTTTCAAAAGTTTCTGTTTGATTAAAAAATTATAATATCTCTGCTAATCAATAAATTTAGAACTAAAATGGTGCGCATCACTCATTTTTGCACTATTTTAAGACTTGATTAAATTCAAGATTCACAGAAAGCCCTATTATTACCTTATTTCTACTGAATAAATACATTTGGCGTAAAAATTGCCTGTGATTATTTAATGGTTTTCTATTTGAAAGACAAGTATTTAGATTTATAGTGAATAGGCTAAAAAATAATAGGAGTTTTTAATGAAATTAATTACAGCAGTTATAAAGCCTTACAAGCTTGATGAAGTAAGAGAAGCTTTATCCGAAGTTGGGGTTACGGGTCTCACTATTACCGATGTAAAGGGGTTTGGAAGACAGAAAGGTCATACGGAACTTTATAGAGGTTCAGAGTATGTTGTCGACTTCCTGCCTAAAACAAAAATAGAAGTAGCGGTTAGTGATGGTAATGCAGATAAGGTTATTGATGCTATATCGCAGGTTTCAAATACAGGAAAAATAGGAGACGGAAAAATATTTGTATCTTCGCTAGAACAAGTTGTACGGATTAGAACCGGAGAACTTAACGAAGATGCCCTTTAAACTTTAGGTGATCAAATGATAAAAATACTTTTACTTCTTTTCCCCGTGGTTTTTTCTGTTGGCTTGTCTGCAGAAGAGTTAAATTCTGGAGATACAGCATGGATACTTACTTCTACTGCGCTGGTACTCTTTATGACTCTACCTGGCCTGTCTCTCTTTTATGCAGGTCTTGTTAGAAGTAAAAATGCTATATCGGTTCTCATGCAATGTTTTGCAATTGCCTGTATCGTTTCAGTGGCATGGGTTGTGTATGGTTATAGCTTGGCCTTCACAGAAGGCAATGCTTTTATTGGTGGTACAAGTGCTTTCTTCTTGACCGGAATCGGTCGTGATACTTTGGCTCCAGGAACAACAATGCCGCATTCTTTGTTTGTTATCTTTCAAATGACTTTCGCCATTATCACTCCTGCGTTAGTCGTCGGCGCTTTTGCTGAAAGAATGAAGTTTGGTGCGATGTGCTTATTTTCATTGTTATGGTTCACAGCTGTCTATATTCCGGCGTGTCATATGATATGGGGTGGAGGTTATTTAGCTGACGTTAAAGATTTTGCTGGTGGCTTAGTTGTCCATTTAACTTGCGGTGTTGGTGCATTAGTTATAGCTCTGATGCTAGGACCCAGGAAAGGTTTCCCTTCCACAGCAATGCCTCCTCATAATCGAACAATGGTTGTAACAGGAGCAGCTATGTTATGGGTCGGTTGGTTTGGTTTTAATGCTGGAAGCTCATGGGCAGCTGATGGCCTTGCCGGGATGGCGATGTTAGTCACTCATATAAGTGCTGCAACTGGTGCTTTGACGTGGATGGCAATTGAATGGATTAAAGGCGGCAAGCCTACTATCGTGGGTATTGC
>JADHSF010000013.1 GCA_016777005.1 SAR86 cluster bacterium
CTTGAAAGTTATCAAAATGACCTCATAAAGTTATTAGATGTAGAAGGTTTCACCTTAATCAATAAAAAACAAATACAGGAAGCAATATAAATGTCTTGGAATGGAAATGATAATAAAGATCCTTGGGGTAGAAATGATACTCCACCAGAGATCGATGAAGTAATTAAGAAAGTTAAAGAAAAAGTAGATTCTATCTTTGGAGGCGGATCCTCAGGTGGTTCCTCTGATGGTGGAGGCTTTAGCATGAAAAGTATTCCTTTAATATTAGGTGTCTTGGTATTGCTATGGGTCGGAGCAGGAATATACCAGGTCGAACAAGCGGAAAGATCGGTTGTTTTAAGACTAGGTAAGTTTGAAGAGATTAAAGGTCCAGGTCTTAGATGGAATCCTCCCATAATAGATGCATGGGAAATAGTCGATGTCGTTAGAGTTAGACCTCATAGGCACGATGCTCTCATGCTTACTAAAGATGAGAACATTGTTGCTGTTACTGTTTCTGTTCAATATCAGATAGCAGATCCAAGAAGTTATGTCTTAGATATCAGAGACGCTGATGCTAGCCTCGTCCAAGCAACAGAGAGTGCTTTGAGACATGTAGTTGGCGGTTCTATTATGGATGATGCTTTGACTACTGGTCGTGAGGTTATTGCTCAGGAAGTGAAAGCGAGACTTCAGCGTTATTTAAATAAATACAATACTGGCCTAGAGGTGGTAGTAGTAAATATAGAAGATTCTTCTCCTCCAAATCAAGTACAAGAAGCTTTCGATGATGTTATTAAAGCAAGAGAAGATGAAGTAAGGGCAAGAAATGAAGCAGAAACTTATGCTAACGGACTAGTGCCAGAGGCTAGAGGACAAGCTCAAAGAATGCTACAGGACGCTGAGGCTTATAAAGAACAAGTAGTTTCAGAAGCACAAGGTGATGCCATGCGTTTTAACTTACTTTTAGCAGAATATCAAAAAGCACCTGATGTAACTCGTAATCGTTTGTATCTAGATTCTATCCAAGCAGTTATGTCTAATAGTACGAAAGTTATGATAGATGTTGAGGGAGGAAATAATATCCTTTACATACCTCTAGATAAAATTGCCGAATCGGCAAGAGGAATTGATAGTTTGAATGTTCCTTCAAATGCGTCAGGTAATGCCTCTATAAGAGAGTTAACTAACGAAGTTATTGAAGAAATTAGAAGAAGAAATAGACAAGAGGAAAGAAGATAATGAAAGTACTTAAACTAATAATGTTCCCAGCACTGATAGTTGGTCTTGTCGTTCTTTATTTGTCTATCTTTGTGGTTAAAGAGACCCAAAGAGCCGTCAAATTAGAGTTTGGTAGGGTTGTTCAGGCAGATGTGGCTCCAGGGTTACATTTTAAAATTCCTATTGTTAATGATGTTAAGAAATTTGATGCGAGAATTTTAACTTTAGATGCAGCACCTCAGAGTTATCTCACCTCAGAGAAAAAAGCATTAACTGTAGACTCCTTTGTTAAATGGAGAGTAAGTGATGTTGAAAAGTATTTCACTACTACCGGTGGTGACGAAGAAAGATTAAGCAGACTACTAATTCAGAGGGTTGATGCTGGATTGAGGAATGAATTTGGTAGCCGAACAGTTAATGAAGTAGTCTCTGGTGAAAGAGATGAGTTAATGGATAAATTAACTCTTCAGCTTAATGCAATTTCTCTTGAAGAGCTTGGTGTAGAGGTAATAGATTTAAGAGTCAAGAAGATAGATCTTCCTCCTGAAGTAAGCGAATCTGTTTACAACAGAATGAGAACAGAAAGGGAAAGGCTGGCTAAAGAATTAAGAGCACAAGGAAACGAGGTGGCTGAAAAGATAAGAGCTACTGCAGATAAAGAGAAAACAATCATTCTTGCAGATGCTTATAGACAGGCAGAAGAAACAAAAGGTAATGGAGATGCAATTGCAACATCAACTTATGCAAATGCTTACTCAAATGATCCTGAGTTTTATGATTTTACAAGAAGTCTGAAAGCCTACCAATCTACTTTTGGAAGTAAGTCTGATATTCTCTTAATTAATCCTGATAGTGATTTCTTTAAATATTTAGACGACTCTAAAGCAAAGAACAATTAAATGACCTCAAAGATACGCTGGAGTTTACCTGATGGCGTTGATGAATTACTTCCCCCTAAGGCCTTGCAAGTGGAGACCCTTAGGAGGAGTTTAGTCGATAAGTATATTGACTCTGGCTATGAGTTTATTATTCCTCCTTTATTGGAGTTATCTGAAACTATAGGCGGTGAAGCTCATGATGAGATTAAATCTCATGCCTTTAGCTTCAAGGATAACCTCACAGGAAAAAATTTATCTATTCGACCGGATATTTCAGAACAGGCTTCTCGGATAGATGCATACAGAATCCAGTCAGATGAGACTGTTAGGCTTTGTTATGCAGGTGAAGTTGTTAAGAGCAAGTCTTCAAAAGTGCTGAGGTCAAGAACAACAATTCAAGTGGGTGCTGAGATCTTCGGTGATCCCTCAAAAGAAGCTGAATTGGAAAGTATCAACTTAATGTTAAGTAGTCTTGCAATTGCTGGTATAGAGAATACTACTTTAAGCCTTGGTCATGCTGGCTTTACTGCATCAGTTTTGGCACCCTTTAAGGATTTAGGAGAAGAGGTTTTCTTAAATATAGAATCAGCGCTTTATAAGAAATCTAAATCTGACCTAGATAATATTATCCCTGATTCACACGTATCAAAAGGCTCTTTGCTTACACTTTGTGATATGTATGGCAAAAAAGACATTATTAAAAAAGCCAAAGAAGAATTTTCTCACATAGAAAATTCAAATGATTGTTTAGATCATTTAGAGGCAATTGTAGAAGAGATAGAAGAAAAACAAGAGATGAATTTACATATAGATCTTGGAGAGATACAAGGTTTTAAATATCATAATGGAATTGTGTTTTCGGCTTACTCAAACTCAGCCGGATATGTGCTTGCCAAAGGAGGCAGGTATGATGGCTTGAGAAAATCTTCAGATCAAGATAGGCCGGCAGTTGGTTTTGATCTAGATTTAATCGCCGTATCGAATTTATAGGGACGAAATTAATGAAACGAAATATTTCTTTATTGGGACTTCAATGGGGGGACGAAGGAAAGGGCAAGGTTGTAGATAATCTTGCAAAAGATCTAGATGCAGCAGTGAGATATCAAGGTGGACACAATGCAGGTCATACACTTATTGTTAACGGGAAGAAAATTGTATTTCATTTATTGCCCTCGGCGATATGTCATGAAAATATCAAATGTTTTATAGGAAGGGGTGTTGTTGTCAGTCTTGATGCATTGTTTTCTGAGATAAAGGAAGCCGAAGAAGTTTTAGGTGAGATTGAAGGAAGACTTAGAATTAGCTCTGCTTGTAGTCTTATTCAGCCATATCATATTCAGCTAGATCAGTTGCGGGAACAGTCTAATAATCTTACAAAAATTGGTACTACCGGACGAGGTATTGGAACATCCTATGAAGATAGAGTAGGCCGAAGATCAATAAGGATTACAGATCTTTATAATGAAGAAAAGCTTAGAGATAAGCTTTATCAGGCACTAGAGTTTTATAATTCTATTTTTAAAAATTCATTCGACGCACCACAGATCGATCTCCAAGAACTATTAGACAAGAACTTAAAGCAAGCTGAGGATTTAAAGCCTTACGTGGGAAATGTCATTGAAGAAATAAGAGAACTTCAAGATCAAGATAAGAAGATTCTTTTTGAAGGTGCCCAAGGTGCTTTGTTGGATATTAGCTTAGGGACATATCCTTACGTAACCTCAAGTAATTTAATTGGCGGTGTTTCATCGGGAGTAGGTATCAGTCCCTCCGATATTGATTACACAATTGGTATCACAAAAGCTTATACCACTAGAGTAGGGGAAGGTCCTTTTCCTACCGAGCTTTTTGATGAGATGGGTACTTACTTAGCAGAAAAGGGAGGAGAAGTAGGAGCCACCACAGGAAGACCCAGAAGATGTGGATGGCTGGATGGGTTTCTTCTAAATAATATGGTCAAAGTTAGTGGAGTTAATGGCCTTTGTCTGACTAAGATTGATGTGCTTGATGGTCTTGAAAAGATTAAGATTTGTACTGATTATTCGAGTGCTCAAACTAAAGAAGCCATTATAGAGACAATGGATATAGAAGATGCAGTTCCCTTATATCTAGAGCTAGATGGATGGTCAGAACCTACAGCTGGAAAAACTGATTATGATGACCTGAATGCAAACGCAAAAGCATTTATAGAGAAAATAGAAGAAATATCAGGTGTACCTGTTATTATGATTTCAACGGGTCCTAAGAGAGAAGATACCATTATTAGAAAAAAGATTTGATATGAAATATTTAATTACCTTGTTTTTGACTGCTTCTAGTTTTATGTTTTCAGAAGAAGTGTTGTACGCAGAAGGGGACACCTTCGAGGCTAAAAAGTATGAGGCGGTTGCATTGTATTTCTATAAAGCAGACGCCATCAGACTCAATACAGCTAGAGACTTCTCTTTCTCTTTGAACGATTTTCTAAATTACGCAACCATCGATACAAGGGATATTTATAAAATTAGGAAAGGTGATACTTTTAAGATCACCAAGAGCTTTAGAAATGGAGATGTCTTTCAGGTCTTCCTTGAAAGCACTAGAAGCAAAAGAGAAAAATATTTTGTTCTCTCAGAAGATCTAAAGAATTCTTTTCTCACAAGAGTTACTGAAAACTCTTAAGTTCTAATGCGAAGCTATTTCAAGATAGCACTCAAAGGGTTATTAATTCTATGCCTGCCTTTTCTATTATTATTCGTAGGACTCTTTTTTGATTTATTTGGTAAACATCAGGATACGGGCAAAGTTCATCCTATAAGTGCTCCATTTCTGATTACAAATCTAGAGGATTCAGATAATAAAAGAATATTGTTTGGTGATCTTCATGTCCATACCACTTACTCGCTAGATGCTTTTCTTGGAAACCTTCCGATACTTGAAGGTGAAGGCACTCATCCTGTTTCTGATGCTTGTAATTTTGCAAGATTTTGTGCAAATCTTGATTTTTTCTCTGTCACAGACCATGCAGAATTTTTAACAAGGCGGGAATGGGAAGAGACTATTGATTCATTAAGGAACTGTTCTGAAATATCCAAAGTAAAAGATGAAGATGAGATTATACCTCTAGCAGGATGGGAGTGGACGCAGACGAGCCTTAACCCAGAGGATCACTATGGACATAAGAATGTCATCTTAAAATCTCTAGATAAAGACATTCCCTCAAGACCTATCGGTGCTCCAGATCATATATTTTTTCAAGGGATCGTAGATGCCCCAATTTATTCAATCTATGGAGCATTACTCTATGATTACAAGAATATGTCTAATTATTTTAATTATCGCCAAAGACAATTAATAATCAAAAGCCAAGAATATTGTGACAAAGATACTCATGTAAGGGATCTTCCTTTAGATTGTTTAGAAAGGGCAGAAAAACCTTCTGATCTTTACAGAAAGCTTGATGAATGGGGGGCTGAGTCTTTAGTTATACCACATGGATCGGCCTGGGGAAATACTTCTCCCCCTATGGCTAGTTGGATCAATCAATTGAATAGTAAAGAACATAATCAAAAGTATCAAAATTTAATTGAAATATTTTCAGGACATGGAAATTCGGAAGAGTTTCGTCCTTGGGAATCTTTTAGACTAGAAAATGGTAAGTATGTTTGTCCTTCTCCAAATGAGAGCTATCTTCCTGATTGTTTTCAAGCTGGAGAAATAATTAAAGAAAGATGCAGAATTTCTGCTGGTAAAGAAGAAATATGCAACATCAGAGCGACCGAGGCTAGACAGAATTTTACAAAATCAAATCCGTTTGGAATGCTAACGATACCGAATGGTCGACCGGAAGAATGGCTTGATAGCGGTCAGTGCAGAGACTGTTATCTTCCTGCTTTCGAATATAGACCAAAATCTTCGGTTCAGTATGCTTTGGCTTTAAGAAATTTTTCTGATCAAAGCACTCAGCCTTACAGATTTGGCTTTATTGGATCAAGTGATAACCATTCATCAAAACCAGGCACTGGTTATAAGGAAATAAACCGGATCAAAAATACTGACTCAAATTACAAGTCTTCAAATTCGATCATGAATCCCCGGAAAAATGTCCAAAATTATGCTATTCCAAGATCACAAGAAATTAATCTTGAGCAAATGATTGACAGGACAAGACCAAGTCAACCAGAGAGAGTGTCTTCTTTTCTTTATACGGGAGGATTAATTGCAACTCATGTGGTTCAGAAAAATAGAGATTCTCTCTGGGACTCTTTGAATAATAGAGAGGTCTATGCAACGAGTGGAGAAAGAATTTTACTATGGTTTGATTTGATCAATCATCCATCAGGTCAAATAAAACCAATGGGTAGTGAATTTTTAATGCGAGATAATCCTAAGTTTAAAGTTAGAGCCTTAGGTTCTCAGAAGCAAATGCCTGGTTGCAGTACAGAAAATGAGATCGATATAAATATTCTGAATAAATTGTGCAATGGCGAGTGTTTTAATCCTATAGATGAGAGAAATAATATTTCAAGAATAGAAATTATTCGGATCAGGCCACAAACATATCCTGACGAACCTATAGAGACTTTAATAGAAGATCCCTGGAAGGTCTTGGAATGTCAGCCCTCTCAAGAGGGGTGCATGGTTGAGTTTGAAGATCCTAACTTCACGGATGCCAATAGAGAAATAATATATTACGTAAGGGCAATACAAGAACCTTCTTTAACTATTAGTGCAGCTAATTTTGCTTGTGACCTTGATGAATCAGGTAAATGTTTAAAGGTCAATTTTTGTGGTGATGCCGAAGGCCAAGGTGAGGGAGATTGTCTATCAGAGAGTGAAGAGAGAGCTTGGTCCTCTCCTATTTTTGTTCAATACGCTGAAAATTAGACTTAAACATCTTATCTAAAATAGCATTTACATATTTATGTCCGTCCGCAGCACCATATTTCTTAGATAGTCTTATACTTTCATTGATAATAATCGGTACATCAGTATCTGTAAAAAGCATTTCGTATGCCGCCAGTCGAAGAGTATTTCTTTCTATAGGATCCAAAGAAGGCATATCTCTTTCCATGAATTCCGATAAAGTTTTATCGATATCTTCTTGAGAATCAACTACACCTATTAAAAGATCTTTGTAATGTGGGTATCTACTTTGAAGCGACAGGTCCTTTAAAATCTCTTCTGCACTAGACCCGGATAATTCCATTTCATACAGACTCTGAAGAACTTTATCTCTTGATCTTACTGGGGAAGTGTCTTTTTTTGATTTCATTAATTAAGAAATGATATCGACCATATTCATTGCACTCAACGCAAACTCTCTTCCCTTATTCATCTTCTCAGGATCAGAACGCTCTTTCGCTTGTGCAAAATTATTTGTAGTTAACACTCCACATATAACTGGAACCTTTGTTTCTAATGCAATGCTTTGCAGTGCATTAATGCATGCACTTGAAATAAAATCAAAATGAGGTGTATCTCCTTGAATTATCGCTCCAAGTGAAATTACCGTAGACATATTATCCATCTCAGCAGTTAGTTTTGTCGCTAGTGGTAATTCAAAAGCTCCAGGTACTTCTTTGATTATAATATTTTCTAAAGAGACACCTTGGTTTAACAGCTCTTTCTTTGTTTCTGCTAATAAGTCTTCAACTATCTCGCTATTCCAAGATGTATAAATTATTCCATAAATGCCTTTTTTGGCCTTTTCGGATATGGTTTTAGCCTCTAGACCTTTCATGTTATTAATTTATAAATTCGGTTATTTCGAGATTAAAGCCTGTTAGTGGATATTTTGCTGAAGCTCCAAGCAGTCTAATTTTCTTAATCCCTAGATCTTTTAATATCTGAGCACCTACACCGATTATTCTCGAGTCAGGTCCTTCATTACTTGCAGCAGATTTTTGTCCTTTCAAGAAAGAAATATTAGATAAAATCTCTTTTGAACTTTCAGAATGTGAAAGAAGAAGAATGACACCTTTTTCTTCTTCCTCAATTTTTTTCATAGCTTGAGAAAAAGACAATCTGCTGCCAAAGTTATTTATACCCATAACATCTTGAAGAGTGTTATTTTGCTGTACTCTAACCATTATTTCATCATCAGCTGATATTTCTCCTTTCACCAGTGCAATGTGAACATCTCCATTTACAGTGTCTTCATAAGCATAGAGTTCAAAGTCCCCGTGTTCGGATTCAATATTTGTTCTATCTACTAAGTTAATACTTTTTTCACTAATATTTCGATAATGGATTAGATCAGCAATTGTTCCAATTTTAAGATCATGTTTCTTTGCAAATATCTCAAGATCTTCTCTTCTTGCCATGGTTCCATCATCATTCATTATCTCTACGATTACTGCCGAAGGATCTAAGCCGGCCAGTTTCGCTAAGTCTGTTCCTGCTTCAGTATGTCCAGCTCTTGTAAGCACTCCACCTTCTTGCGCTTTAATGGGAAAAATATGACCGGGTTGCACGATATCTTCGGCTTGAGCTTCTTTATTTACAGCTGCTATTACTGTTGTGGCTCTATCTGCCGCAGATATTCCTGTAGTAACACCAACTGCAGCTTCTATTGAAGTGGTAAACGCCGTACCCAGCTCAGTACCATTATGTTTGACCATCTGCTCTAATCCTAACTTTTTACAACGTTCTTCATTGATTGCAAGGCAAATTAATCCTCTTGCATGTGTGGCCATAAAGTTAATTGCATCAGGATCAACCTTCTCAGCAGCGAGTACCAAATCTCCTTCATTCTCTCTATCTTCATCATCCATAAGGATGACCATTTTCCCTTGAGAAATATCTTCTATTATTTCTTGAATACTATTTAGTTCCATTATTGATAATTAGGAGTAAGGATTATTTTTTTATCATCACCTAAATGAGTTATTGAATTGATTTCAAATCCCATTGTACTGGGTTTTTCATAAGACTCATTGAATTTAGAAAAGGTTTTCCTATCATGTCCTAGTAATTTAGGAGCTTGATATAGAATAAACTCATCTATTAAATGTTCAGAGAGTAGGGCATCAAAAATATCTGAGCCAGATTCAACCATGAGTGTGTTGATAGATTTCTTTTCAGCTAAATATCTCATGATTGATTTTAAATCTCCGAGGCTTTCTCTAGACATAACGCAAAGTTCATTATTTTCAGGCTTTATCTTGGAATCTTTGGTCCCAAATATCAGAGTCTTGGCATCTGATGAAAATATTTTTTCTTTGCCTGTCAGATGATTACTTCTGTCTATCACCACTCGCAAAGGTTGAAGAAATTCTCCGTTTATTAGATTTGCATCTCTAGATGTTAAAGAGGGATTATCTTTAAGTATAGTTCCTGTACCCGTAAGCACTGCTTCATTTATTGCTCTTAACTTATGAACATCTTTCCTAGATTCATCTGAGGTGATCCATTTACTTTCACCTGACCAAAGCGCAATCCCTCCATCAATCCCCGTTGCCATTTTGGCTGTAATGTATGGTCTTCCTTTTTCTATCCTAGAAAAAAAACCTTTATTAAGTGCCCTAGCTTCGTTTCTTAAAAGGCCTTCAGTAATTTCTATACCTATTGCTTGTTTCGAAAATCCGTTTTGTGAATTATCTTCAGATGCTATATAAACCTTTTTGATTCCATGCTTCTTAATTGCTTCGGCACAAGGAGGAGTCTTACCAGTAGTGGAGCATGGCTCAAGCGTGACAAACATTTCAGAATTCTCAAGTGCTGATTTTGCATGCTCACCTAAATTATCAAAGACATCTTGAATGGCATTAACTTCAGCATGATTTTGACCGGCTTGTTTGTGCCACCCTCTACCGATTACTTTGTTATTTAATGTGATCACACATCCGACCATTGGATTTGGTCTTGTGGTCAAAAGACCTTTCTTTGCAAGAGATAAAGCCTCCATCATGTGCTCAGAAGGTGAGGTCATTGTTAATCGTTACTTAATTTTTCTACTTCTTCTGAGAATTCAGTAATATCTTCAAATCGTCTGTAAACAGAAGCAAACCTAATAAAGGCCACTTCATCGATTTTTCTTAGATTCTGCATAACAACCTCGCCTACAAGCCTAGAAGGTATTTCTCTCTCCCCTGAAGATCTGATATCTTTTTTGATATCTTCTATCAGAGTTTCAATTTCTTCTTCGCCGACTGGTCGTTTTTCTAAGGCCCTGTATAGTCCTTCCCTGAGTTTTTGTTCGTCAAAAGGCTCACGAGTATTATTTTTTTGTTTGATCACTCTAGGCATGAGGAGCTCAGCCGTCTCAAAAGTAGTGAATCTTTCATTGCATTCAGGACACTCTCTTCTTCTTCTGATCTGTTGACCTTCTGCAATCAATCTTGAATCGATAACTTTGGTATCTGAAAAACTACAATAAGGACAGTGCATAAGTTAGTCAGAATATACTGGAAATCTTGAACAGAGTTCAACAACTTTCTCTTTTACTTCACCAATGATGTTCTCATTATTGATATCCTCGAGTAAGTCACATATCCATGTAGCTACTAAGGTGACCTCGGCTTCTTTGAAGCCTCGAGTCGTAGCGGCTGGAGTACCAATTCTTAAACCACTTGTTACAAATGGAGATTGTGGATCATTAGGAACAGCATTTTTATTTACCGTGATATTTGCTAAACCTAAGGCAGCATCTGCCTCTTTACCAGTTATTCCTTTATCTATTAGATCTACCAAGAACATATGATTCTCTGTTCCATTCGAAACAATATTAACCCCCCTTTCCATGAAAGTTGCAGCCATTTGTTTTGCATTAGCCTTAACTTGCTTTTGATAATCCTTAAATGCTGGATCTAAAGCTTCCTTGAAACAAAGAGCTTTTGCAGCAATGACATGCATGAGAGGACCTCCTTGGGTTCCAGGAAAGATTGCTGAGTTAAGTTTCTTATGAATTTCTTCATTTTCTTTGGCAAGAATCAAACCTCCTCTTGGTCCTCTGAGGGTCTTATGCGTAGTTGTGGTTACAACATCGGCAAAAGGAATAGGAGAGGGGTATTCGCCTGCAGCAACTAATCCAGATACATGAGCCATATCTACAAGTAAATAAGCATTGACTGAATCGGCAATTTTCCTAAACCTTTCCCAGTCAACTATTCCAGAATAAGCAGAGAAACCTGCCACAATCATTTTGGGATTATGTTCTTTGGCTAAATCTTCAACTTCTTGATAATTAAGCTCACCGGTTGAAGGATCAAGACCATACTGAAAAGACTCATAAGTTTTTCCAGAGAAATTCACTTTAGCACCATGAGTTAAATGACCCCCATGATCTAAGCTCATTCCTAGTATTGCATCGCCTGCTTCACATAACGCAAGATAGACCGCAGAGTTTGCACTAGCTCCAGAATGAGGTTGCACATTGGCATAAGCGGCACCATAAAGCTCTTTAGCTCTATCTATAGCGAGTGATTCAGCAATATCTACGTGCTCACATCCTCCATAATACCTCTTTCCAGGATAGCCTTCTGCATACTTGTTAGTTAAGACTGAGCCTTGAATTTCTAAAATACTTTTTGACGTATAGTTTTCAGAGGCAATTAGCTCTATATGCTCTTCTTGACGTGTGGTTTCATTGTTTATGGAAGCCCATAAATCAGGATCAAATTCTTTTAAATTCTTATCTGTAATAAACATAAATTATTAAAATTGTTGTGTTGGGCTAACAAAAACAATTATACAGAATGAGGTACCACTTCTCTCTATTTAATTTTAAGCTTTATTGGTTTTTATCGGCGATTTCCTTCCTTCATTCACTACTGAACAGATCGGGCACACTCTTCCGTCGCAACCTCGTGCAGTACAGTATTCTCTTCCATAAAAGATAATTTGTAAGTGAAGAGTATTCCAATCATCTAGTGGAAATCCTTTTTTAAGATCTTTTTCAGTTTGAGTAACATTTTTCCCTTTAGAGAGCCTCCATCTCTGAGCCAATCTATGAATATGGGTATCTACAGGAAAAGCAGGATGATTGAACCCTTGGCTCATAACAACCGATGCAGTTTTATGTCCCACTCCTGGCAAGGCTTCTAAGGCCTCAAAGCTTTCTGGCACCTTACCTTCATATTTGTCACATAAAATCTTACTGAGTTCTGCAATAGCCTTAGATTTTTTAGGAGATAAACCGCAGGGTCTTATGATCTTTCTGATGACTTCAGGGTCTACTAAGGACATATCAAAAGGATTGTCTGCTAAAGAAAACAGTTCTGGCGTAACTTTGTTCACTCTAATATCAGTACATTGTGCAGATAATAAAACCGCAATTAATAATGTATAAATAGAGTCATGGTCCAGAGGGATAGGTGTTTCTGGGTAGAGCTTTTGCAGCTCCTTACTGACATAAATAAATCTTTCTTCTTTATTCAAATCTTATTTCTTCTTTAATTAAGTTAGTATACTTGTTTAATGTTTGATGGAAGAATCAAAAAAATTATAGATTTCCTGAAAGAAAAGCTCACTGAAGAGACAGAATCGTCTAGAGCAATGTTAAAGACCTACTCGGACTATTTAAAAGGTGAAGCAACGGAGGACGATCTTGAAAAAGCCAATAAACAATTAAATGAGATTTTAAAGGATCTCAGTTTAGGATTAATGGCTGTTATTCCTTTTGCACCTTTGACAATTCCTATGATCGCAAAATTTGCAAAGAAATATAATATTGATCTCCTTCCAGAGTGGTTTAAAGATTCTCTAAAGTAACTAACCTTTAACCCTGCTTGCGGAGGTAAAGAAAAGATAAATGCCTGATAATGAACTTATCAAGGCTAGAATTGAAAAAATCTTTAAGAAAATGTTCCCGATATTATCTCTTTCATTCCAATCCATTATATGGATTCCCCACATGAAATCCCAAATTCGCCATTGATTAGATCTCACTGCAACGATTTCTTTTGAAAAGGGGTCAACATATACGTTAATTTCTTTGTTGTCTTCAGAAATCGTTTCAATTTTATATAAAGGCAAAGAACGTCCTCTATACTCCGCACCAGATTCTTCTTCAGTTATTTCAATGACTGATTTTGGAGTTAAATAAGTTTTTTTTGCTACAAGAATTGAAGCTTGCTGAGCTTCAATTTTAATCCCTTTTGCAGTCTCTATAACTTCTTTGGGTTTTAAGTACTGACTACCCCTTACATCTTCAATTTTGTTAAAGGAAAAATAAATACCCGATATGGTCCACAGTAAAAGTTGAGCTGAAATAGCTAAACTCAGATACTTATGTATCTTTCTTGGAGACCTTATCAAGATTTTATTTCTATATAGCTTTTTGAAGTTTTGAAGCAATAATCTCTTCAGCATCTGACATTATTCGGTCAATCAGATCTTTGACTGTAGGTATATCACTCACTAGTCCAGCCACCATTCCACAAGACCATGCACCTGCCTCAGGTTCACCATCAATCATCACCTTAGGATAAACGCCAGCAACTTCATCAATGATATCTTCAAATTTTAATTCATCTCCAAGTGCCTTTTCTTTTGCCATCAAACTTTCTACAGCAGGATTATTTAAAACTCTTTCGGTATTTGTTAAAGATCTCATAATTAATCTAGTATCTAGTTCGCTTGCATTAACAATGGCCTCTTTAACATTTTGATGCACTGGTGCATCTTCTGTAGCAATAAAACGAGTGCCCATATTCATGCCTTCAGCTCCAAGCGCCATAGCGGCAACTAAGCTTCTTGCATCTGCCATTCCACCAGACGCTACAAAAGGAATATCAAGTTCATCAGCAGCTCTTGGAAGAAGAATAAAGTTAGGAATATCATCTTCACCAGGGTGACCACCGCACTCAAAGCCATCAACTGATACAGCATCACAACCAATATCTTGTGCTTTAATCGAGTGTCTTACTGAGGTACATTTATGTATTACTTTAATGCCAGCTTCTTTCATGGCCGGCATATAAACTGCCGGATTTCTTCCTGCTGTCTCTACTACTTTTACACCATTATTAATGATAACTTCAATGAGCCCAGGATAGTCTGGAGGCGTCATGGAAGGTAAAAAGGTTAGATTTACACCAAAAGGTTTATCGGTTAATGCTTGGCATTTTTTGATCTCAGCGTCTAATTTTTCAGGAGTTCCCTGAGTAAGACCTGTAATTATTCCAAGACCACCTGCGTTTGATACAGCCGCAGCCAGTTCCGCAAAACCAACAAAATGCATTCCACCTTGGATGATGGGATGTTCTATTCCAAAAAGTTCAGTTATTTGTGTTTTCATTTCTCCTCCATAAATTTAGAAAACTTAGTATATAGAATGATTAATTTATAGACAGTAACCTTTTTTTGAAAAGTAATGCCTTATATTTTCATCTGTTTCCATAGATGCCTTAAAGCTATGATGGCTGGTATGTAGTACCCAAACAGAAAAATTATAATGAAAGCAATTTCACTAACCTGATCCCTAAAGAACCAAAAGGCCGGGCCATCAATTAAATCAGTAAATAACCTAATAAAAATCAATATGAATAGCATTGGAGCATTCTTAAGATAGTAGGCAAGAATAAATGCAAAACCGACAGCAAGATTTCTTGCAGTATAAATCCAATCTCCAAGAATAGTTGATGTGGATTCTGGAGTTCCAAAGAAAGTTGGATCAGTTAGGGCCCAGTAAGGACCTAAAAACATAGGCCACACTTCCATAAAGATAATTAAAGTTAGCCACCAAGGGATATGAATTTTTTGATCTAGTTGATTCATAATTTATTTTTGGATCTTAATTAGACCAGTAAATATATTCATCTCCTTCTTGGTATTCTTGTCCGTCATACTTATCTATCATGGTTGAAACTTCGTATGCGGAAGGAAATAAAGGATCTTTTTGTTCTGAGTTAAATTTAGTCAAGAGTTCTTCAAGTAATTTAGCTTTCTCAGGATAACTATCTATAACATTATTTTTTTCTTCCTGATCGATTGAAGTATCAAATAACCAGCGGAAATTTTCTTTACTGCTTACTATATATTTCCAGTCTTCGTGGAGGACCGATTGATGATTTCCGGATCTCCAAAATAGCGTTTTATGCGGTTGAGTATCAACTTCTTTCTTTATGTAAGGTAATAAATTTACCCCATCTAAACTTGTCTCAATAGGTGATTTGATTCCTGCAGCTGAAGTGATGGTAGGTAAAATATCAAAATGATGAACAGCGTTCTCTGAATTTTGTCCTGGATCGATTTGATCGGGCCAGCTAACAATGTAAGGAACTCTGATTCCACCCTCAAAAAAACTGATTTTCCAACCTCTGTAGGGCTTGTTTATATCATCCAATTCAATGTAGTCAGCTCCACCATTATCACTAGTAAAAATAATTAAGGTTTTTCCATAAATATCTAAATCTTTTAATTTCTGTACAACCTTTCCTACACTTCTATCAAGAGCAGCTATCATTCCAGAATAAACCTGAAGATTATGACCATGCATATGACTCATTTGCTCAACATCGCTTCTCAAAGCCTGTAGTGGATTATGAATCGCCCAGTGGCTTAAATATAAGAAAAAGGGTCTATTTTTATTATTCTCAATTACCTTTAATGCTTCATCAGTATAGTAATCTGTTAGATATTTGTCGGGTGCGAATCGATCGCCCCCATTAAAGTTAGTTGAATATTGCCCAAGGCCCCAAATCATCCTGTCAATTCTTGTATTAAACTTAGCATTAACAACATCTGGATGATCTTCAGGTAAATACAGTGGCCCAATCATTTGTAAAGAGTCTTGAAAGCCTTGACTGAGAGGATCCATGCCATAGGCATTACCAAGATGCCATTTTCCTATATGGGCAGTGTAATATCCTGCATCTCTTAAAACTTCTGCAACAGTAACTTGTTCAGTAGGCATCCCTTGTTCCATGTAAGGAGGTATGTTTGCTGCTACTTCTCGGTCAATCCTTGCCCTTAATTCAGTATCATCCTCGTCCGCTAGCCATTGCATTATTAATCTCCCAGTAGCAGGAACAGGAGTAAATTCGTACCCAAATCTTGTTGGATATTTTCCAGTCATTATTGAAGCTCTAGAAGGAGCGCAAGTTGCATTTGCTGCATAACCTCTTGAGAATAAAATTCCACTATTTGCTAGCGAATCAATATGTGGAGTCTTTAGAGAACCATCTGCGGCCCCGCCATTATGCGCAGATATATCGTTATAACCCATATCATCGGCTAAAATTAAGATTATGTTTGGTCTATCATCCTGTGAAGCAATCTCCGGACCTTTAGACCAAGAAGTTGGGATATTTTCTTGTACAGGCATCGTAAAATAGGCTATTTTTGGGATGGACCAAATAAGAATATTTATCTTGTATTCCCAGATTAAAAACCCAGAAATTAAAAAAACAGGTAACAAATAAGTTAGCTTTTTACGCATCAAAGACTTCTACTATGATTCCTTCATTAGGGTTAATATTTCCTGCAACTACTGCTTTGTAGGTTTCAGAAAATTTATCCAATCCTTTAATCCTTTTGATTTGCATCCAATCATTACTTTGTTCTGCTCGTTTAGCCATAAATGCATTCGTTTTTTTTGCATACCCAGCTTGACCCCAATCTCCTATTCGCTTTTGTATATGAGCAGGTGCAAAAAAGAATTCTGTTCTATCTTGTAACTCTGCTTGGGCGAGGGCTTCATCAACTGATCCTCCCTTATCCCAATGAGTCATACCGACGGTAATGCATTTGAGTAAGTTTTCTTCCAAAGCATTTTGGAGTGCAGATAGAACCTCTTGATTGCCTGACATATCGACGATCACAGAAGAAATATTATTTATGTTTGCTAAGTCATCATAAGAAATTACTTGATCATAACATCCTAGGCTTTCAACAAATTGAAGGTTAATACTTGAAGTTAACCCAACAATTTTTGGTGAATCATCAGTTTCTGCTAGTCCTTGGGCAAGGCCTATAGCTGTCTTACTTGAAGCGCTCACAATAATAACCTGTGATGCATTCTCATAGGATTGCTCTTCTAGAGCATCACATAAACAAAAGGCCGTGATATGTAGAGGGAAAAGTAGTGCTCTTATATCATCCATAGATCTATCGTAGTCTTCTTCTGCATTAAGTCTTATATAGTTGTTATAGACCGGCGGTAGCTCTTTCCGGTGCTCTTTGCCATCACTAAAAGAAGCAGAAGAAACTTTTACAGGATTAACAATTAAAGAGTTAGCAGGAGGAAAATAACCAAATACTCTTTCACCATGCTCTATTTCAGGATTATTCGACATTATGACTTCCGCAAAACCCCAGACCGGAATGCAACCCCATGTTTTTTCAGGGTTATTGATAGCTGGAAAAAAATTCCAATAACCTATGCTGTCACCAGCAACACCATAAGTCACATTGTTGGCAGTAAATGAAAATTTCTCTACTTGTAGGAGAACTTCACCATCTTGAATATCTTCTCCAAGTTGCTCTAAGACAATTCGTGACTGATTAAGGTCTGATTTTAAGCTTTGTAATTGCTTCATATTTTTCCTACTTTTTTTCTCTTAAGGAGAGTATTAAAAAAATTACCAAGAGAATAGTGACATAGGGAGCACCTTCTACTCCTGGCGTATTTCCGGTTGAATAAATACCACTGTCTACGGTTCCTCTACCTATAAGTGGATATAAAAAAAGTCTTCCCGACCATTCAATTAACCAAAATACCAACATCAAAGGTATTAATGATTTGTATCTAAAAATGACTATCCAACAAACCCCGCAGAAAATCAGTTGAGCAAAACCCCATAAAGAAAAAAACATATAGATAAGTGGCATGGGATCTGGATCACCAGATAAAACAACCAAGTTTGCTATTTCGTGCATGCCAAATTTTTCGAAGAGCATGTGGATAATAGATCTCCAGGTCATCAGGCAGACAAAGGCAATAAAAAACCATAAAGCAATCTTATTACCTCGATATACGTTATCCGCAGGGGAAGGTAGCAAATTAAAATTGAACATTTTTACAGACTCAATTCTCCGAGTTTAGAACATGTCTCATTAAACTCTTTTATAGTATCTTGGATAATTTCTTCAGCAGATTTTACGCCATCAATTAATCCTACAGATTGACCCGACAGGGCAGGTGCTGCATTCATATCTCCCCCAAAGTAGAGGTCCTGTATTTTACCCATTGCTGACATGTCCATTTCTCCTGCTTCTAAAATGTCTTTAGTAAAGTCTGTTCGCAAGGCTCTTATGACTGGCTTAGAGGTTTTATTCAAAATCCAAGTTCCATTTATTGAAGATTCAAATATCTGATTCTTAAAGTTTTCGTGTACTGGACTTTCTTTACTAGATACAAATCGAGTTCCCATTTGTATGCCTTCTGCTCCAACAGCAAAGGCTGCTGCCATGCCTGCACCATCAGCTATACCTCCAGCGGCAATAATAGGAAGATCAATTTCTTTTCTAATGGCTTGTATAAGAACAAATAATCCCACTTCTTCAGGGCTTTTGAAGCCGCCACCTTCTGTGCCTTCTACGACTAATCCATCAACGCCACAGTTTGCTGCTTTTAGAGCACCTTCAACACTTGGAACTGCGTGATATACAGTTATGCCGGCATATTTAAGGATATCAATATACTTTGAGGGGTCTCCTGCAGAAGTGGTTACAAACTTCACACCATGTTGCACACAAAATTCAACCATACTTTCATCTCTCAAGAAGAGGAGGGGTAGGTTTACTCCAAATGGCTGATCTGTTAATTCAGACATCTTTTCTATCTCTGCTTTACAGTTATCGACTTCTCCAGAAGAAGTTTCAATAACGCCAAACCCACCTGCATTACAAACAGCAGAAGCCAGCTGACTCCTTGCTATCCATCCCATTGGCGCTTGAATTATTGGATATTTTGATCCCGTATGTTCCGTTACTCTGTTCATTAGCTCTCCTTAATAAAGTTGATTAATAGATCTGATAATTCTTTAGGTCTTGTCCATTGATAGAAGTGGCCACCTCCAATATGAGGAGCACTCTTTGCATTTGGGCACATCGCTAATACATCTCTTTCAATTCCATTGGTTACTGGGTCATCTCCCGCAAAGACACTAAGAAAAGGTTTATCCCAAGTAGAGAAAAACTCTCTTGCTTTTCTTTGTTCTTCTAAAGATTGATCAGGCAGTGTAGGTACATGACTTGGCATTGCTCTTGGTCCCATCTTATAACTTGGATCTGGAAAAGGAGCTTCGAAAGCTTTCGCAATATATGATTTGAAAGGAGATGCACTATATTTTCCTAGTAGTATAAAAATATAATTTAAAACTACAGAGACAATAGACCTCTTATCCATTTGCATAGATTGAATAAAACCTATGGGTAAGTCTTCAGTATCCCAACAAAATTTCTGCCAGTACATAAACTTCAAGCTAGGATGGGTTTTTCCGCTATCCATTTGGCTTATTTGTTTCGCCATCGACATTGGATGAAGTTTTACATTACTTTCCCTAAAGGCCTTTACTTCTTCAATAACCTCATCAGGCACCTCAGGATTATAAGGAAGCCCTGTATTTCCCATCGAAACTTTTGAAAATCTATCAGATTCCCTAGCCACTATTCTCAATCCGATTAAACCACCCCAGTCCTGTCCAAAGTACGTTATGTTTTGAAAATCATTAGCATTAAGCCAATCAACCATCCAATCTACTTGATTCTGATAGCTATAGTCTTCTCTTGAAGCAGGCTTGTCAGATTTTCCATAACCCGGTAAATCTGGAGCGATGACTCTTATTCCTGCTTCTGTTAAGAAAGGTATCATCTTGGAATAAAGGTAACACCACACTGGTTGGCCATGCATTGCTAGCAAAATAGGTCCATCTCTAGGCCCTTCATCTATGTGATGTATTCGTAAATCTGAACCATCTTTAGTTTTGATATTCGTATAATGTGGTTCGTAAGGAAAATCAGTTATTCCATCGAATCTCTTATCTGATGTTCTTAATATCTTCATATTTATTTTTTCTTCATCAATAATTTTTCGCAACCTGTTCCTTCCAATAGATCCAGCAATCTTTTTTGATCAATCTCAGTCAAACCATAAAATTCTTGATTGATCCATTGGAGGCATTTACCTTGATAATTAAATGTCTTTTGACTCCAAGTAGCTCCATCTATTTCAGTTTCCCATGACTCATCGCCATTTTTTAATGCTTCACTATTTGCTATAAGCGCAGGCACATAAACATGTCCTATTTCTTTCAAAAGAGATTTCATGCTATCTGGAAGTGATTCAAAATTTTCCCAAGTATTTTTATCCGGATTTACCCCTGATAAATCTTCCATACTATTTATCCAAGCTACAGTTCTAAGAGATTCCTCATGTGCTATTGCTCTAGATGTAGGATCAAGTCCTATTAATTGGGTAAGTTGTCCATAAATAGCAAAGTCTGCAGAGCTTGGTCTTTGGCCGAATAGAAACGGTAAGTTACTGAGATGAGCTTGCATTATTCTAAGAAAACGCTTGTAACTATTTTCAATTATTGGAGCAGTAATATCATTTGATCCAACCACCCATAATCTTTCGATTTGTCTTGAACCGATGCCTTCTTTAAATAGTTTCCAAACATCATCCTGTAGATCAACTTTATGATTTAAAGGTAAAATAGAAGAAGCATTGTCAGCGTCTTCCTCGAAGTGCCATCTGTAATGGAACATGTATTTGGTAACCCACTCATCTCCAAAATCTTCTAAGAGGTAATTTAAAAAACAAAGAGCAGGATCTTCTGGTATTACACTTCTTCCTTCAAATTCTTTCTCAAGTCTTCTGATAATTGGCGTCGAGTCAGTGACTGTCTTCATTTCACCTTGATCATCTCTCATAAGAAAGGTTGGAAGTAGAACAGGTTTAGGGGGTTCAATGTCAAGATCTGCAAATGCACCACCGCTGTCCAAAAGTTCTCCAGGATTCCCCCAGATAATTTCATAAGGAATGTGTCTATATCTTAATAGAGCAATCATTTTTCTTGTGTAAGGTGAGGGAGGGGCACCTATAAGGGTAATTTTTTCTTTAGATAACATTTAAGAATTTTTATAAATATCTTCAACAGAAGTTTCTATATTCAATTGACCTTCCAAACCAGCAACCCTGTGTTGAGCGCTCTCTATATAATCAGGGTCCATGATCATTTCTAACATCGCTTTTCTGGAAGGGTACATGGCTATGGCAACTTTATCCCAGAGATCTTCTACTTCACCCAACATTAATCGATCAACATTACCTCCAAATATGGGTTTTCCTCCAACTTTAGCTAGGTGTCCTGTAACTTCTTCACCATAAATGGCATATGCTTCTTCACCGGTTAGGTCAGTTTCTCTCTTATCTGGATATTGAGCCTTATCCTTAAATTTAAGCAGATTTACCATAAAAATTGGTTTATCTTCTGATTGTTCATTAAACTCTTTTAACTGTGCTTCGTTAGGCATTACAGCATTTTTTACTTCCATAAGTTCTCTCCTTTTTTAATTGACATATATTATGTCAGTAGTTTATCTTTGTCTAATGAAGAATCCTCAGCAAATAAAAAAATTAGATCAAGATGGAAGAAGGCTCAGAAGTGTTACAAGCCTAAATATTATTGTTGACGCCATGATGAATCTTATTCAAACAGGAATACTTGAACCGACAGCTCAGCAAGTTGCAGATGAAGCAAATCTAGGTATTAGAACTGTATTTAGACAAGCTCAAGACAAGGAGACTCTCTTTTCAAAAATGGATGAGAAAGTTAGAGCCACTTACGAAAAAAAAATTAAGAATACTAAACCCACGGGAAATATTGCTAAAAGAATAAAAGACCTTATCGAACTCGAGGCTGATATCTTTGATGCAAACTTACAATTTTATAGAGCAACCGTAGCAAATAAATGGAAATATAGACTTCTACAGAAAAATTATGAACGAAACCAAAAACATACGAAGGATGTTTTATATAAATGGCTTCCAGAGATAAATGACTTAAAAGAAAATGTTCAAATTCTCTTAACATCTATGAACTCTGCCGGGTATTGGGTAGAGCTCAGAGAAAATCAAGTGCTTTCCAAGCAGGAAGCAACGGAACTTAAAATTAGTATTTTTGAAGAAATACTTCTTGAAAAAAAGTTTAATTAGTAACGAATTTACTATAAGTTTAATCAATGCAAAATAAACAAATCTTAATAAACAGTCTTCCTGAAGGCAAATTAGAAGAAAATAACTATAAATTAGTTGAGTCAGACATGCCTCAAGTCAAAACAGATGAGGTGTTGGTAAAAACTCTTTCATTTGCAATAACTGCAGGAACAAGGGCAGGGCTTCAGGGTAGTGCTAGTTATGCAGGTGCCCCTAAAACTGGCATTGTTATGAACTGCACGGGTATTGGCGAAATTGTTGAAAGTAGTGATAGTAATTTTCCTGTTGGTAGAAATGTACTCACTCAAACAGGTTGGCAGGAATATTCAATTCAAAAACCTGAATCACTGACACTGCTCAGAGAGGCAATAGATCCCTCCCTCTATTTAGGTCCCTTAGGTATTAATGGATTGACGGCTTATTTTGGTTTGCTTGATGTAGGACAGCCGCAACTAGGAGAGACTGTAATGATTTCAGCCGCGGCCGGATCAGTTGGCCATATGGTAGGACAAATTGCGAAGATTCAAGGCTGTAATGTTGTGGGTGTTTGTGGAAGTGATGAGAAATGCCAAAGATTGATTGAAGATTTAGGATTTGATGCTGCGGTTAATTATAAAGATGCTAATTTTAGACAGAATCTCAAAGAAGCTACTCCAAAAGGAGTAGATGTTTACTTTGATAATACTGGAGGCATGATTTTAGGCTCGGCATTATTTAGATTAAATTCTGGAGGCCGTATAGCTTGTTGTGGAGTTGTTTCACAATACGATACAAGCACCCCTGAACCTGGACCCAAAGGAATACCTGGGTTATTGGTAAATAAAAGTATTAGGATGCAAGGTTTTCTAGTATTTGATTATGCCGAAAGGTATGAGGAAGCGACCGATAATTTAATCGGATGGATTGAATCTGGCAAATTAAAAGTCTTAACAGACGAATTGGATGGGCTAGAGCAAGCTCCCCAAGGGTTTGTGGATTTATTAGCCGGCGGCAATATAGGCACAAGGATAGTCAATATAAAATAAATAAATGAATCTAAATTTTTCGGAAGCAGAAGTCTTGTTTAGAGAAGAGGTAAAAAGCTTCTTAGATTCAGAACTGACTGCCGATCTCGTCAGCGCAGCAAAACATACTTCAGCCGTCTTTACAGAGAAAGACGTTGCCATGGAGTGGCAATCTAAACTAGTGAAGAAAGGGTGGCTGGTCCCATCTTGGCCTGAAGAATATGGCGGAACGAATTGGACGGAAACACAAAAATATATTTTTTCATCTGAGTGTGCAAAGGCAGGAGCACCCAACTTAATACCAATGGGACTGGCAATGATAGGGCCCTTATTATTAGGTCGAGGTACAAAGGAGCAAAAGGACTATTACATACCTAGAATTATCAGCGGAGAAGACTACTGGTGTCAGGGCTATAGTGAACCAGGTGCAGGTTCAGATCTAGCCAGCTTGCAGTGCAGGGCTGTTAGGCAAGGAGATCAATACATAATTAATGGCACAAAAATTTGGACAACTCATGCTCATCTAGCGAATAAAATATTTTGCTTAGTAAGAACTGACAATTCTGGTAAAAAACAGCAAGGTATTACATTCTTGATGTTAGACATGGACCAACCCGGAGTGAAAGTAGAGCCAATTTTGACTATGGCTCAAGATCATGATTTTAATCAAGTCGTTTTTACTGATGCTATAGCTAATGTGAAGGACCGGATAGGAGAGGAAAATGATGGATGGTCTGTAGCAAAATATTTATTAGAATTTGAGAGAAGTGGTGGCGTAGGAGGCTCAAAAAGTCTATCTGATATAGAATGTATAAGAAGGTTAATTGATAAAATCGCTCTTACTCATAATGATAAAAATTTTATTAATCCCTATATGGTTAAGGTGGCTGAATTGGAAATTAAGGCCCAAGCTATTCAATATACTTCCTTAAGAATTTTAAGCTCAATAAGAAAGGGCGATAGCCCAGGCCCTGAATCTTCAATGATGAAAACTTTGGCAACTGATCTTGAACAAGAAATTTCTGAGTTAACCCTTGATGTGATTGGTTATTACGGTATTCCGTTTCAAGATACGAGCTTCGGAACCAACGAATCAGCTATTGGAGATGAAGCTTTTAGATCTATTGCTGGTAAATATCAAAATTTGCGAGCGACCACCATTTATGGAGGGAGCAATGAAATTCAAAGAAATATCATGGCTAAAGCTGTTCTTGGGCTTTAATTAGAACAATCTCCTCATTCATATTTCTTTATTTCTAACATATGGTCTTGTCAGAACAATGACATTTTTTCTTCTTTAGACATCTTTGATTATTACCTATACTTTATTTGGGGAGTGAATAATGAAAAAACAAAATATCATGTTGGTATCTTTTCTTTTGATGATGGGTGCCTGTTCCGAAACTTATGAACCTAAAGAAGTAAATAATTTGTCTGCTCTGGAAGATCAAAAAAGTACGATCCAGTACAAGCCAGAACCAAATCCAGATAGAAATGCTTATTTTGGTGAT
>JADHSF010000050.1 GCA_016777005.1 SAR86 cluster bacterium
GAAATAAAAGCTTATCTAGTTGAGAGATATGGCAATTTTATTATCTACAATCCACCGATCGAACCGGCCACTTATATTTTATGGTTTGGTCCTTTTCTTTTAATAATCCTGTCCCTAGGATCGATTATTCTTTACAGAAGGAAGCAAGCTTAGCTAAGCATCATCTATGAACTATTTTATTTTCTTCTTCATAGTTTTCTCGCTCTTATACCTAACAATGACTAAAAGGTCTGATTTTTTCAAATTTAATAAAAATATCATTACAGCTTTTTCTATTTCCTTACTGACAGTCGTTCTCTACCAGAATATTTCTGAAGGATCTTTTGAATCTTCACTCCAGAGAACATCTTTGGAATCTTTCTTGAGGGAGGACATGGAAGACAGAGAAATATTTAGACAGGATGTAGAAGTTTTGGTGGGCATGATTATTGAGAAAGACAATACTGAAGCTGGAGAACTTTACATACTGGCAAGACAACTAAAAAATATAAATGAATTTGAGTTGGCAGGAAAAGTTTATCAAGATATCTACAATACCTATAAGGACGAGCTAGATGGAGATGTTATGGCAGAATATGCACAGACTCTATTTTTGAGCGGTGGAAGAAAATTCAATAATGATATTGATGAGATTATCAATTCTTCTCTGGAAAAAAATTCCTTAAACCCTTTAACTCTAACTTTAAAAGGCTTGTCTGAATTAGAGAAGGGCAATCCAAGTCTAACAATAGGCTATTGGCAAAAAGCTCTACCTTTACTGAGTTCGAAGAAAGAAAAGGACGAATTAGTTGCCCTGATCGAAGTCGTAAAAAAAAGAAAAAATCAGTAGTTTCTAAAGTCCATATAGACTAGACTTTTATAGCTAATGAAAGTTGATTTTGTTTCTGTAATGCTTTCCTGGCAAGCATTGGATTCTTGCCCCCTAAAGGAACTGAAAAAATGAGACTCAACTCCATAAAACTTTCCGGTTTTAAATCTTTTGTTGATCCCACATCCGTAACTTTTCCCTCAAGTATGTCCTGCATTGTCGGTCCGAATGGCTGCGGAAAATCTAATGTGATTGATGCTGTTAGATGGGTGCTGGGTGAAAGTTCGGCTAAAAATCTAAGAAGCGATTCTATGACAGACGTTGTCTTTAATGGTTCTTCTTCACGAAAACCCGTCTCTAAAGCTTCTGTGGAACTTTTTTTCGATAACAAAGAAGGAAGAATTGGAGGAGAGTTTTCTAGTTATAGTGAAATATCTGTCAGAAGAAGTTTAGAGTTAGACGGTCAGTCCAACTATTATCTCAATGGTACAAGCTGCAGAAAAAAAGATATCACTGACGTGTTTCTTGGTACGGGTCTCGGACCAAGATCATATGCAATTATTGAGCAGGGAATGATCTCTCAACTCGTAAGCGCAAAGCCAGAAGAGATGAGAGGATACATTGAAGAGGTAGCTGGAATATCTAGATATCTCGAGAGAAAAAAAGAGACAGAATCTAGAATCAAAAGAACTAAAGAAAACTTATCTAGGTTGGAAGATCTCAGAGAAGAGATTGCAAGACTGTTATTTAAGCTGCAAAGACAAGCAAAAGCAGCTGAGAAATATCACGAATTTCGAAAAGAAGAGACAACAGCACAATTGATGTTATTCGGTTCGCAATGGAGGGACGTATCAGAAGTTTTAAAAGCTAAGGAGAAAGAAGTAAAAGACCAAGAGCTAAAAGTTGAAGTGATAAATTCAGAAAAGAATACTTCTGATAGTGAGATTATAAAGCTAAGAGCTAATCAGATTGAACTCCAGACTGCTTTAGACCAAGTTCAACAAGAATTTTATAGTTTCGGTGCAGATATTTCTCGAACGGAACAAGAGATCAGCTTAAAGAAAGATAGATTAAGTGAAATTGATGAAAAAATATCTACGAATAAGATGCAGGCTGACTCTAGGGCAAAAGAGATAGAAACCATTGTAAATAATAAAGTCACTGCCAAAGCTGAGCTGGAGAATATAGAAAGTGAATTACAGTCTCTCAAAGAAGGTACTGATGTAAATGAAAATAAAGCCGCATCAGAAAAAATTGAAGGCTCCTGGCTGGTTTTTATTACACAAACGAAGAATGTTATTTCAAACCTCATTGATTCAATTGAAGCTATAAAAGTGAAACTAACCAAACAGGAATCATTAGAAGATTCATTAGCCAATATTCAATCTCTACAAGCTGATCTTGAAAGTCTTTCCAAAGAGCCTGATAGACTGACTAAAATAACCCAAGACTTCTTAGTTAATGCTTCAGAAGGTGCCAAGCAGCAAAGAATAAATCTTATTGATAAGACAGATAAATATGCAGAACTGCAGGCTAAACTTGCCTCTTTAAACTCAGAAGATTCTTATATCAATACAAAATTAGATGATTTGCAAAAAGAAAATTTTGACCTTGAAAAAGAATCTACTGAACTGAAAGATCCCATTAGTGAAATTCAGAAAAAATTGGATTCCCTTTTGTCCGATAGGCTCAAGGTAGAGGATAAACTTCTTCAATCTAGAAAGGCTATTGAGGAATGTAATGCCTCCATTCATAAAATAGAGAGAGAAAAAATAGAGAAGGAACAAGCTGCTATTGTTCTTAGAGAGCTCTTGGAAAATCTCAGACTTGAGAGACAGGCATCAAAAATTGAGCAGACTAACATTGAAAAGCAAGTAGAGGAACTCGGAGGTGATCTCACCAAGATAAAGGCTGATCTGCAAGATATTAAATCTGTTCAGGATTACGCATCTGAACTCGAATCTATAGAGCTGAAAATTTCTAGACTAGGAGCAATAAATCTTGCTGCTATGGAGGAATATGATCAGGAGTCGAAGAGAAAAGCATTACTAGATGAGCAACATAATGAATTAATAGAAGCTCTTGAGACATTAGAGAGGGCAATATCTAAAATAGATAAAGAAACTAGAACAACTTTTAAAGATACCTTTGATAAGTTAAATATAAGTTTGTCTCAATCTTTTCCGAAACTTTTTGGAGGCGGACATGCTGAATTGATAATGCTAGGAGAAGATTTATTAACTTGTGGAATAGGTATCTCCGCTAGACCGCCTGGAAAGAAGAACGCAAGTGTGTCTCAGCTATCAGGTGGAGAAAAAGCACTTACCGCAATAGCTACAGTTTTTGCTTTTTTTGAGTTAAATCCTGCTCCTTTTTGCTTATTAGACGAAGTCGATGCTCCTTTGGATGATCTAAACACAATGCGTTTCATTGACTTGGTTAATGAAATGTCTCAAAGAGTGCAGTTTGTTTATATCACTCATAATAAAATCTCAATGGAAAAAAGTAAGCATTTAATGGGTGTAACAATGCAAGAGCCTGGAGTATCAAGAATGGTTGCAGTTGATGTTGATCAAGCAGTAGAAATGGCAGCAAGTTGATATGTTTAATTTAGCAGAAATCCTCACTCTTCTTATTGGTTGTTTATTGGCATTAGTATTTATTGATGGTATCAGAAGAGCCTTAAGGATCAGGCAAAGTAAATTAAAGGTTGATCTAATTAACACTTCAGCAGATTCTAGTTCTGAAATAGATTTTGAAGAAGAATGGCTTCAGGGCTTCGAAGAAAAAAATGATACTGAAGAACTTATACCAGAAGCCGAAAATGAAGCAATTGAACCCGATATAACACCTTTAATTAATTTGAGTATTATTCATCTTAATGACGATCAACATTCTGAATTTACAGAGACTTCTCTATCTCAGGCCTTAGTTTTTTATAATTTTGTTCTTGAGGATAAAGGTTTTTTTACAATTCTTGACTCTGACTCATCTCCAGCCTTTAGTATCTTAAATGGAAAAAATCCGGGTATATTTTCTGAGGGTATTTCTTCTAATGATATTGCGCTTGTATTGGACCCTAAGAATTTAGCTAATCCAATTGAGGCTTTTGAACTATTCGTCGAAGTGTCTCAAAGTCTTCAAGAAACGTTTCAATGTAATATCCTCGATGAGGATAGAAATTTTATGACGAAACAAATGATTGAACATATGAAACATGAATTTCATGAACATCAAAGGCAATTCCTTGCCTCTGCAAGTTAGTTCAGTTATTGATGCAATATTCCCCGGAGGCCAAAGAAAGAGTTTTAGAGCTTCATAGGCTAATCAATCTTCATTCGCATAATTATCATTCCCTCGATGCTCCTGAAATTCTTGATCAAGAATATGATGCTTTATTCAATGAATTATTAGATCTTGAGTCTAAATATGAAGAATTAAGATATTCTTACTCTCCTTCGCAAAGGGTAGGTGCAAAACCATTAGAAGGGTTTCAGAAAGTAGAACATTTAGCACCAATGCTTTCTTTAGATAATGCATTTAATAATGATGACATGCTTGATTTTAATAAGCGTATCCTTGATAGATTGCTAGGAGAAGAACACGTCAGTTATTCCTGCGAGCCTAAACTTGATGGTATCGCTGTCAATTTATCATACAGAAAAGGTAATCTAGAAATAGCCACAACTAGAGGAGATGGTAAGGTCGGAGAAGATATCACTCACAATATTAAAACTCTTAATTCGATACCTCTCTCATTCTTAGACACAGAGAAAGGTTTTCCTGAATTCATAGAAATTAGAGGTGAAGCTTTCATCGCTAAAGAAGATTTTCTTAGCGCTAATAAGCTAGCTGAACAGGCTGGTGAAAAAACTTTTGCGAATCCTAGAAATGCAGCGGCAGGAAGTCTTAGACAGCTTGATCCTTCAGTCGCTGCCTCAAGACCATTAAATTTCTTTGCTCATGGCATTGGGTATATTGAAATAGGTGATTTTCAACTCCCTCACACTCAATCTGATTTATTAAAACTTTATAATTCATGGGGACTACCAGTAAATCCAATAACTGCTGTTGCTTCCAATATTGAAGAGTGCAAAGATTTTTTTCAAAATATTTCAAATAAAAGAAATACCCTTCCTTATGAAATCGATGGAGTGGTATTCAAGGTGAATGACTTAAGCAAACAACGCACTCTTGGTCAGGTCTCAAGAGCTCCTAGATGGGCCATTGCTAGAAAATTTCCAGCAGAAGTAGGCACTACAGTTGTTAAAAATATTTCTTTTCAGGTGGGTAGGGTGGGAAGCATTACGCCAGTAGCAGAATTTGAGCCGGTTAATATTGGAGGAGTTGTAGTGACTCATGCCAGTATTCATAACTTTGATGAAATAAAACGTCTAGATGTAAGAGAGAAGGATACTGTGAGTATTAAAAGAGCTGGCGATGTTATACCTCAAATAATCTCAGTAGATAATAGCAAAAGAGATAAAAATTCTAAGAAAATTGAATTACCTACTAAATGTCCTTCTTGTGATAGTTCTCTTAAAAAGCAAGAGGGAGAAGCTATTCTCAGATGTTTAGCGGGTTTGGACTGTCCAGCTCAAAAAATAGAATCCCTCATACATTTTGTATCTAGAAATGCATTCAATATTGATGGCTTGGGAGAAAGGATCATAGCCTTGTTAGTCCAAAAAGGATTAGTTTCCAATTCAGCAGATTTATTTAGATTAAAAAAAGAGGATCTTCTTAATTTGGAAGGTTTTGCAGAAAAGTCTGCAACAAATTTGATCAATGCTATTCAAGATAGTAGAGATAC
>JADHSF010000051.1 GCA_016777005.1 SAR86 cluster bacterium
TAGATTATCTAGAGCTTAGGTGCATTGATCTTAATCCTAATTCCATTATTGGTATTTCAGAAGAGCAGATTTATTTTCTTGATTTGCTAATCTTGTATTGTTTTCTTCAGGATAGCCCTTCTATTGATAACGATGAGTCTGCTGAGATCTTCAAAAATCACAAAATAGTAGTCAACGCCGGAAGAAGTATAGATCAAACTATCACTATAGAATCTGCGGAAGTATTAATTAAAGATGAAGCACTAAGAATCCTTAATGGCATGGATGAAATAGCCAAATTTATGGATGAAATAATAATTTCTGAAAATGAAAAGACCTGGTTCAACACATTAATAAATCAAAAAAAGACCTTAAACAATTTAGATTCATCTTTAAGTGGCTCCTTACTTAAGAACATAACGGATCATGGAATGTCTTTTCAAGAATATGGAATGCATCTATCAAACCGGCATCAGAATGAGATAAAAAATATTACTCCAAAGCATGCGGAAAGCTTAATTGAAGCATCCATGAAATCTATTCAAGATGCTCGAGATATTGAGTCTAGTCAACAAGAAGATTTTGAAGATTACTTAAAAGAATTTTTAGATAAGATTTCTTGACGTTTTATATTTAAACGTTAATTTAATAACCTAAATATATAAAGGATAGTTTTATGAAAGCATTTCTATGTAAAGAATTTGGACCAGTCGACTCACACAAAGTTGAAGAGATTGATGACCCTATCGCGGGCCCTGGAGAGGTAGTTGTTGATATTAAAGCGACAGGCATTAGCTTTCCAGATGTACTTATAGTTCAAGGTTTATACCAATTCAAACCCCCATTCCCTTTTAGTCCGGGAAGTGAAATCTCTGGCGTCATTTCATCTATAGGCGAAGGCGTCACTCTTCATCAAGAAGGCGATAGAGTTATGGGAAGTATAGGATCTGGCGGTTTACGTGAAAAAGGAGTCTATTCTGAGCATCAATTAATGCCCTTGCCCGAGTCTATGGACTTTGATACTGCAGCTGGTTTTCCTCTGAATTATGGAACTACTTATCATGCCTTCAAGCAACGAGGCGAATTAAAGGAAGGACAATCTGTACTAGTCCTAGGAGCTGGTGGCGGATTAGGCATCACGGCTATTCACATTGCAAAGGCCATGGGTGCAAAGGTCATTGCTGCAGCCTCTTCACAAGAAAAAATTGATCTTTGCCTTAGGGAAGGTGCAGATGAAGGAATTATCTACGAAAGAGATATGGATAGAGACTTACAAAAGAAATTTTCTGACCAAATCAAAGAGGCTACAGGTGGTGGTGTTGATATGATCTACGACCTTGTCGGTGGAAGTTATGCAGAGCCAGCGCTAAGAGCTATAGCCAGACATGGTAAGTATCTAGTTATCGGATTTACGGCAGGAATTCCTAAAATGCCTTTAAATTTAACTCTTCTTAAAGAGTGCCAGATAGTCGGCGTATTCTGGGGTCAGTTTGCTGCTATAGATCAAGCAGAAAACCAAGAGAACTTTAGGGAACTATTTGAGCTTCATGCGCAAGGCAAGATTAAACCTTTTGTAAGCGAAACTTATAGTCTTGAAGAAGCAGCTACTGCAATAAAAACTTTAGAGGACAGGAAGGTGTTAGGAAAAGTTGTAGTAAGAATGGATTAAAAAAACTTAGTGATGGAAAAATATTTTTTTAAAATTTTTCTGTTAATTCTTGGGTCACAAATTCTTCAAGCAAAAGCAATTACTGACAAAGATGATTTCGTTTACGATCTGTCTTTAGCAACCCAGGGTGTATCAGTTTCTCAATACAATACTGGCGTTAATTATTCCATTGGAAGAGGTATAGGAAAAGATATAGAAAAAGCAGTTTATTGGTATCAAAGAGCCCACGAGCAGGGACATTCCAAAGCCCCTTTTAATATTGCGATTATCTATACAGATGGAGTCAATCTAGAATCTAGTCCCGAGCTAGGATTAAGGTATTTTCTACTAGCTGAAAAAAGGAATAACTCCGAAGCAAAAGAGTTTTTAGATAAGCTTAGGGCTTATAAAAATATGTCAATTAAAGATGCTCTTATCATGAACTGCTGCCCAACTCCCTTAAGTCACTCGATGATTCAAAAAAAGTAATAGAAGATTCTTCATAAAAGCTTATAATCGCGACTTTCTTAAAACCCATGTCTATAAAGAAACTCAGAAACGTTGCCATTATTGCGCATGTCGATCACGGCAAAACAACCCTTGTCGATAAACTTTTACAGCAATCTGGAACGCTTGATAGAAAAAATATGGGTACTGAGAGGATCATGGACTCAGATGATCAAGAAAAAGAAAGAGGGATAACGATTCTAGCTAAAAACACAGCAATTAGCTGGAATGATCATAGAATAAATATTGTAGATACTCCTGGTCATGCTGATTTTGGTGGCGAAGTCGAACGCGTACTATCTATGGTAGATTCAGTTTTGCTGCTTGTAGACGCAGTTGATGGTCCTATGCCTCAAACTAGATTTGTAACCCAAAAAGCTTTTGACCAAGGATTAAATCCGATCCTAGTAATAAATAAGATCGATAGGCCAGGGGCAAGACCTGACTGGGTTTTGGACCAAGTATTCGATTTATTTGATAGGCTAGGCGGCAATGATGAGCAGTTAGATTTTCCTGTCATTTATGCTTCAGCTCTCAATGGTGTTGCCGGCTTAGATGAAGATGCAATGGCAGAAGACATGGCACCTTTATTAGACCTAATTTTAGAGAAAGTGAATCCTCCAGAAGTGAATGATGAGGGCGCATTACAAATGCAAATTAGCGCTCTGGATTACAATAGCTATGTTGGCGTTATTGGCATAGGGAGAATTACAAGAGGAAAAATCAAACCTAATGAACAAGTAATAATTGTTGGCTCTGATGCCACGGAACGTAAGGGAAGAGTTTTACAAGTTATGGGCTATAACGGTCTGGAAAGAGTAGAAGTTGATGAGGCTCAAGCCGGAGATATCATTTGCATTACAGGAATAGATAAACTAAATATTTCTGACACCTTATGCAGCCCAGATGAAATTGAAGCCCTGCCCCCGCTGAGTGTAGATGAACCTACAGTTAGCATGACCTTTCAAGTGAATAATTCGCCTTTTGCTGGAAGAGAAGGCAAATATATATCTTCTAGAAATTTGAAGGAGCGCCTAGAACAAGAACTAATCCACAATGTGGCCTTAAGAGTGGAGCAAGGAGATTCCCCTGATAAATTTAAAGTTTCTGGTCGTGGTGAATTACACCTCTCTGTATTGATAGAAAATATGAGACGGGAAGATTATGAGTTAGGTGTTTCTAAGCCTGAAGTCATTCAAAAAGAGGTCAATGGTGAAGTGCATGAGCCCTTTGAACAGATAGTTATAGACATAGAAGACCAACATCAAGGATCTATCATGGAGGAAATGGGACAACGAAAGGCTGACCTTCAAAATATGGAGCCAGATGGAAAAGGTCGAATTAAGCTTGAGTTTCTAGCTCCCTCAAGAGGAATGATAGGCTTTAGATCAAGCTTTTTAACGATGACTAGCGGAACTGGCATTATGACGAGCGTATTTGATCATTATGGTAAGGCTAAAGATGGTGAACTAGCAAAAAGACAAAATGGTGTCTTAGTGTCTATGGCAGCCGGAAAAACTCTGGCCTATTCCCTTTTTAATTTACAAGAAAGGGGTCGCATGTTTGTTGGCCATGGAAAGGATATATATATTGGACAGATTGTAGGCCTTCACTCAAGAGATAATGATTTACCTGTAAATCCAACTAAAGCTAAGCAGTTAACAAATATTAGGGCTGCTGGTACAGATGAAAATCTCATTCTGACTCCTCATATCGAGCATACTTTAGAACAAGCCCTTGAATTCGTAGAAGATGATGAATTAGTTGAAGTCACACCTGCATCTATTAGATTGAGAAAGAAATAATATTCTACGGATAGGTCACCCTAGCAACTATGGTGGGAAAGATCTTGTTTTTGGATTTGGCATTAATTGCAACTTAATATTAGGAAGCATCGGTCTTAAATTTTTAAATCCACAAAATAGAATTTCAATGGTCCATAAATAAAACAAATTAGACTGCGCAAATGGGCTATCATTTATCTTTCTAATTTCTTTCTAGATTTAGTAAAATCAACCCCTAACTAAAGGAGATAATTTAATGACTGTGAATGTTTTGTTTGAAGGGAATTTGAATGCAGATGAGGTCAATAATTTTACTGAACTTTGCCGAGAAGCATTCAAAGTTACAAGAGCGTATGACGGTTGTCACTCCATTGATCTTACTTATAACGTAGAAAATAAAAATAACTGGGTTCTTACAGAAATATGGGATTCCAAAGAGCACTATGAAAGATATGTTGCCTTTAGGATAGAAGATGGGACTGTAGAGAAGATAACCTCTATGTGTACAGAAGCACCATCAATTCGAATATACGACATAGTTTCTGTTTAGTGTTTGTTTAATAAATAACTTAATCTAAAAATATGAAAATACTCGCCTTAGGTGGAAGTGGAGGTATGGGCCGTTTTGCAGTAGAAACAGCCATGCACTTCGACAGTATAGAAAAAATCATAGTTGCTGATATCAATGAAAAGAGCGCTATTGATTTCGCCAAGTCAATGAATGAAAAGGTTTCTGGGATTGGTTTGGACATTACCAATACAGAGAAGCTTAAAGAAACAATGCGATCAGTAGATGTTGTTATCAACACCGTGGGACCTTTCTTTAAATTTGGGCCTCCTGTACTGGAGGCAGCAATCGAATGTGGCTGTCATTATCTAGACATCAATGATGACTGGGAGCCAACGATTGAAATGCTCAAATATAATGACGATGCTTCTAGCAAAGGTATAACAGCCATACTGGGCATGGGTGCCAGCCCGGGTCTTACAAATATGCTCGGTGCTGCTGCGATCCGAGAACTAGATGAAGTTGAAACACTTTATACGGGTTGGACTATGGATGGTGCAACACCTGAGGAAGAGTCATCTCAGTCAGGAGTTAATGCTGCAATGGTCCATGCAGTTCAACAGATGACTGGGACTGTAAAAATCCAAGAAAACGGTAAAGCGAAAATGGTTAAGCCACTTAAAGAAGTCGAAATAGACTTTCCTAGCTTTGGTAAATTCAAGACACGTGTCTTTGGACATCCTGAAGCCATCACTTTTCCACACCATTTCAAAACTATCAAAAATAGTATTAATTTAGCTCATGGTAGTGGCTTTGGAACACTCAAGTGGATTATGAGACTTGTAGATTGGAAAATTATTTCAGTAGAAAAGGCTGCTGGCATAGTTCAAAATCTTTCTTCGTCCATAAGAAAAGATCTTGAAAACCAAGGAATCGAGACTGGGCTTGATCTGAAAAATATTAATCCTATGGAGCCTCCGCCCATATATTCATTGGCCATAGGAAAGAAGGACGGCAAACAAGCTGCTTGTGGCACTACGTTTAGAGCCTCAGACTTAATAAGTATGGGGGAGGCTACAGGTATTCC
>JADHSF010000014.1 GCA_016777005.1 SAR86 cluster bacterium
TTCTGTAAAGAATAATCGATCCTAGGGACAGGATTATTAAAAGAAAAGGACCAAACCATAAAATATAAGTGGCCGGTTCGATCGGTGGATTGTAGATAATAAAATTGCCATATCTCTCAACTAGATAAGCTTTTATTTCTTCAGCGGATTGTTCTTTAATCACTAATTCATAAACTTCGCGCTTAAGATCATTAGAGATTGGAGAATTAGATCCTGAAAGATTAGAGCTTTGGCATTTTGGACATCTAAGCTCGACCAGAAGTGAGTAGAAAAGCTCTTCTTGAACGATGTTATCGAAAGAATAAGCTTCTTTATCAAAAGTAAATTTTTGCTCGGCTTCGCTCAAAATACCCAATGAAATGGAACAAATAAAAATGATTATTAGAATCTTATTCATCAAGGTACTTTGCAAATTTTTCTTTCCAGACTTTGTCGTCAATTACTCCGACATGCCTAACCCGAATTAAGCCTGCCTTATCAATAAAAAAGGTCTCGGGGGCGCCGTAAACTCCTAAATCTATAGCCAGCCTACCTTCAAAATCAAATATTGAGAACTCAAAAGGATTACCATCCGCCTGCAAAAGAGCAATCGCTTTATTTCGATTATCTTTGTAATTTAGACCGTAAATGGGAAGTATTGACTCTTCTTTGAGTTGCATTAAAAAAGGATGTTCTACCTTGCAAGCGATACACCATGTAGCCCATACATTAATTAATGCAGGCAATTCTGAGATATCACTTTTAGTAAGTACCTTTGTTTTATCAGTCAAAGAAGTTAAAGAAAATTCAGGAAAAGATTCGTCTATGAGAGCGGTTTCAAGCTGATCATCTTCATTAGATAAAAAAGAGAATAGTACAATTATTAAAGTTACGAAAATAACTAAGGGCAGTATATCTAAAAGTTTTTTCATGCCCTTCTTATTTGTTTTATACCAGCCAACATGCTTCCAATAGCTATTAAAAGAGCTCCTAACCAAATCCATCTTATGAAAGGCTTAATTTGGACCTTAAAAGACCAAATATCAGCTTCTAGATTATCACCCATTGAAATATATAGATCTTGAAACGGCTCCATAATGATTCCAGCTTCAGTTGTTAGTTGACCAGATGGTACATATGTTCTTTTTTCTGTAATGACGTTTGTATCATTCTGGGTATCTTTAAAAGAGATATTGGCAGACTTTGAAAAGTAGTTAGGACCTAAGGTATCTTCTACAGATTCGAAGCTAACTATTTGATCACCAAACTCGAAACTATCTCCTGGAGCTAAAATAAGTTCTTTTTCTAATGAATAACTTGATACCACTCCCACTCCCAAAACAAGAATAGCCATCCCGACATGAGCAAAAGTTACAGCTAGTCTCTTTTTTAAGAAGCTCCAGTAGTTAATATTTCTTTTTTTGCTGACTTGTAAGGTGCCAGCAGCTATCCAGCATGCCAAAAATATAGTGATGAAAGATGTTAGATAAAGATTATCAAATAATATGTACAAGATTAGTAAAATCAGACCAAAGACAGAGATAGACTCCAAGAAAACCCTTTGTATAAAACTAAAAGAAGAGGAAGACCCCCAAGACAGGTATAGAGCTATGCCTTGAAGCAAGCCAAGAGCTAGAGCAAAAGGAAATAAAATTATTTCAAAATAAGGTGCTCCTACAGATATTTGTTTTCCATCGGTGATGGCTTCATATATGAGAGGAAAGATAGTTCCAAATAGAATGGAGATGGCAAGAATAACAAGCAGAAGATTATTTAATAAGAATCCAAATTCTTTTGAATTTAATTCATAGGTCCCGGAATTATCTTGGTTTAAATCTTTTATCGAATAAATGATTAAACTTCCTACTATAAAGAAAGCCAAGATGCCTAAAATAAACAGGCCTCTTTCAGGATCGAGAGCGAACGCGTGTACGGAAGTTAATATTCCTGATCGAACTAAAAAGGTACCGAGTAAACTTGTTGAGAAAGCTAAAATCGAAAGCAAAATAGACCACTTTCCGAATACACCTTTACTTTGACTGGTTATCAAGGAATGAAATAAAGCCACTGATAGTAGCCAAGGCACAAAGGCTGCATTTTCTACAGGGTCCCAGAACCACCATCCGCCCCACCCCAATTCATAGTAAGCCCACCAACTACCAAGCGCTATACCGAGAGTTAAAAAACTGCAGGATAAAAGTGTCCAAGGGCGAGAATATGAAGCCCATTCCTTTGTATCTGTATTAAACAACATTGCAGCTACAGCAATAGCAAAAGGGATTAAAAGACCTGAATATCCAAAGTAAAGCAAGGGAGGATGAATTGTAAAAGCAATATCCTGTAGAGAGGGGTTTAAATCTGCTCCATTTAACGGAGGAATAGGCAATATTCTCTCAAATGGATTAGAGGTTAGAAGGGTAAACAAGGTGAAGGCGAACATTACCTGGCAAGAAATAGAAAATACCGTATTTAGAAAGTCTGTGTTTTTGCATTTTGTTAAGAAAATAAAACTAATTAACCATGCATTCATTGCCAGGATCCATAAGATCAGTGAACCCTCATGAGCACCCCAAGTTGCAGCAAATTTGAAATAAAAAGGTAGATTTATATTTGAATTTTGAGCTACATATGCGACAGAAAAATCGTCAACAAGAAAAGAGTAAATAAGAATTAGGAAAGAAAACGTTATGAGGGAAAACAAAAGAGATGTAACTCTTTTTATAGGCATCTCTAAGGCTGCTTTATTAAAAAATATAGCCGCCAAAGGCAATATTCCGCCTACAAGACATAACACCAAGTATGCGATCAATGTAATATGGCCGAGTTCAGGTATCATGAATCTTCTTGCATAAGCTTAGCCACTTCAGGGGGCATATAGTTTTCATCATGCTTAGCAAGAACTTCTATGGCTTTAAAACTTCCATCAGTATTGAGGTTCCCTCTGACTACCACCCCTGCATTTTCTGCAAATAGATCAGGCAAAATTCCTTCATAATTTATCTCTAAATCATTTTGATAGTCCGTGACAGTAAAAACAACATTTAAAGAATTGGTGTCTTTAATTATGGAGCCCGTTTTAACCATACCTCCTGCTCTGATTAAAGTATCTTCATTTAATTCTGCAACTTTAATTTCAGTGGGTGAATAAAATAAATTCATATTCTCTGATAGAGCTGAGATAACTAGCCAAGTAGCCAGTAAAGAACCAATTAAAATAGCCACTAAAGCATATAGTCTTTGTTTTCGAATAGGATTCATATTTTAGTAAGTGACTTTAATATCTTCTGTCTTTTTCTATGAGCAGAAAAGATATTAAAAAAGAGAATTAGAATTAATAACAATAAACAAGACCAAACAAATGGTCCATTCCCATCCATTAAAAATAAAATGTTCAATTTTTCCATCACCTAACCCACGCCTCCCAATAATTGTTTTACCCAGTTCTTAGTTCTTTCACGCTCAAGAATTTCATTCCTTAAATTAAGAGTTAATAAAAGTGCAAAAAATAGATAAAAACCTATAAGACATATAAGAAGGGGTTGATACATATCAGGAGACATACTCGGCGACGATGTTATCGTGAATGTTGAAGGTTGGTGAAGAGTTTGCCACCAATCAACTGATTTTTTTATAACAGGGATGATGGCCAAACCGACAATAGATAGAATTGAAACTGCTCTATCTGCCTTAGTTTTATCGTCTATTGTTGAATGAAGACCTATTAAAGCTGTGTAGATAAAAAATAATATAAGAGTAGATGTCAAACGTGCATCCCAAACCCACCAAGTTCCCCAAGTTGGTTTTCCCCATATAGAACCTGTTACAAGAGCTAAGAGCGTAAAACTAACCCCAATAGGAGCTGCAGATTTAAGCATCATTCCAGATATCTTTGCTCTCCAGATCACATTAATGAATCCACAAAAAGCCATAAACATAAAAATAGATTGACCTAAGATTGCTGACGGAACATGAATGTAGAGTATTCTGTAGACATCACCTTGTTTATAGTCTGTAGGGGCAAATAACAATCCCCAAAATAATCCTATTCCTAAGATGAGTATTGCTGAAATAAACAACCAAGGAAGAATCTTTGTAGACCATTTATAAAATAAAGGTGGGGACCCCATCTCTATAAGCCATTTTTTTATCATCAACCAAAGTTTACTCATAATTTAAAAGCAAAGCCTCGACAGTTAATAAACATAATCCGGGTATACCCAATGCTAACATGGCTCCCATAATCATTAAGAACCCGCTGAAATCTTGATTGTTTAGAGAGGATGTTATTACGGAAGTTCCCATTAACAAGGTTGGCACCGAGAAAGGTAAAACAATAATTGCACTCAATATTGCAGATTTACCTAAAGCTAGCGCCGCTCCTAAAGCCCCCAATAAACTCATAAATGAGGTGCCAAGTAGTAAGCTCAATAACATTGGAATAAAACTATCCAAAGGAAGATATAAGATTATGGCAGCGATAGATGAAGCTACCAAAATAGGCAACCCAGTGATAAGCCAATGAATCATCACCTTCGCAAAAACCAATATGAAGGAGGGTTCAAGTGAAATAAAAAAATCATCTAATGTTCCATCTCTAAAATCTTCACTAAATATCGTTTCAACTGCAAGCAAAGATGCAAGCAGAGCAGCTATCCAAATAACACCAGGAGCCAAGGAGCTTAATAAGCTTTCCTGTGGTCCGAGAGCTAAAGGGAAAAAAGTAACGACTATAAGAAAGAATATTAAAGGCGTTATATAAGTTGAAGAACGTCTAAACGCTATCATTAAGTCTCGTTTTAAGATTATTGATAATGAATCAAATATAGAACTATGCATATTAAATCTCTACGCGAGTAGCCTCTATGCCCGAAGGTCTATGACCAGTTATAACAAACGAACACCCTTTAGCATTTAATTCTTTAATTAATTTTTCTATCAAAAGAGTAGCCGTATCATCTAGAGCAGAGAAAGGTTCATCAATAAAATAAATCTTGAACTCTTTTAGAAGCCACTTGGCCATGGCTATTCTCTTTCTTTGTCCAACAGATATATTTGAAGCAAATTCGTTAACATTACTTAACCCAACTCTCTCTAGGTGCTTATAAATGTCTTCTTGGCTCATACCCTTTGCATGTTTAGTTATATTTAGATTTTCAAAAACAGTTAGTAGATTTTTTATCCCGAGCTGATGTCCTTGATACAAACATTCAAATGTTCTGTAGTTATGATATTTACCAGCATCATCAAGCCATACAATTTCACCCTTATCTTGTGTAATGAGACCTAAAAGGGTTCTCAATAAAGTTGTTTTACCAGATCCGTTTGAGCCAATAATCTCTATATTTTGGCCAGGTAGAACGTCAAAACTTACTTCGTCAAAAATTGCCTTGTCCGAACGAACACACGATAAATTCTCTACTTTTAAATTTGGTAGCATTGATATAGCTTATTTTACCAAAAAAAACCTTCATAACTGAATTAGATGGATATTAACTCCAAATAAATCAGTTCTGATAAAATAAAGAGACTTAAAGGAAAAAATGTGGAAAAAATTAATTTTGCTGAACGCTCATCTATTGAATTTGTTGAAGAAGGAAATATTCTTGCACCAAAATTTAATGACGATGGAGTGATACCTGTTGTTGTTACAGAAACTGATTCAGGATTGGTCTTGATGGTAGGCTATATGAACAAAGACTCTTTGGATAAAACTATTACAACTCGAGAAGCTCATTATTGGAGCCGCAGCAGAGAAGTCTTATGGAAAAAAGGTGAGTCTAGCGGAATGACCCATCGAGTAGATGAAATACTTATTGATGATGATCAGGACTCAGTTTGGTTAAAAGTCACTATTGAAGGTCTGGGTGCAAGCTGTCATGTCGGTTATAAATCTTGTTTTTATAGAGCAATTGATTCAATTGATGAAGGCGAAGTTAAATTAAATTTTACAGAAAACGAAAAGGTTTTTGATCCTGAAGTCGTCTATCCAGGAGCTGAAAATCCTACTAAGCTATAAAAAGCCAGACTAAATGAAGTCTGGCTCTCAATAATTCCTACCTGGGAATGCTAGGAACATTTACTTAACAGGAGGTTAAGAGTCTAGAAAACTAGCTAGCTTTATTGATTGCTTGATCTATATCAGCAAGAATATCTTCTATATTTTCAATACCTATAGATAGCCTTACATATCCCGGAGTTACCCCAGCGGAGAGCTGCTCTTCGGATGATAATTGGCTATGTGTGGTAGATGCAGGATGAATGGCTAAAGATCTAGAGTCACCAATATTCGCAACATGATATAAGAGCTCTAATGAATCAATAAATTTTTTGCCGGAGTCTACTCCACCAGGTAATTCAAAACCAATTAATGCTCCGAACCCACCAGAGAGGTACTTATTTGCTCTTTCTCGCTCAATGCCGCTTGAGATTCCTGGATAAGTTACTGAAGAAACTTTTTTATGATTTTCTAAATATTCAGCAACCTTCAAAGCATTAGTTCCATGTTCTCTCATTCTTAGAGGTAAAGTTTCTAGGCCTTGAATAAATGTCCAGGCATTGAACGGGCTCATTGCTCCACCTAAATCTCGTAAGAGTGTTGTTCTTGCTTTCATGATATAAGCTATAGGACCCATCGGCTTGATAGCTTCAGTCCAAACCACTCCGTTGTAACATGGATCGGGTGTATTAAGGCCAGGTTGCCTAGAAGGCCCTGCTTCTTCCCAATCAAAATTCCCTCCATCAATAATTAATCCACCGATAGAAGTTCCATGACCACCAATATATTTAGTTGTGGAATAAGTTATAACTGCAGCACCATGATCAAAAGGTCTGCAGAAAATTGGAGCAGCCGTATTATCAACAATTAATGGTATGCCAAGCGGTCTTCCAATATCAGATACTTCTTGAATTGGAAAAACTTGTAATCTTGGATTTGGTAATGTCTCTCCAAAGTAAGCTCTCGTTCTATCATCAGTAGCTCGCTTAAAGTTTTCAGGATCAGTAGGATCAACAAATCTCACTTCGATACCCATCTCAGAAAGATTATTTTTAAATTGATTATAAGTACCGCCATATAGATGAGAAGAAGAAACTATATTGTCCCCCGCTCTAGCCAAGTTCTGAATGGAATAGGCTGATGCAGTTTGCCCAGAGGCAACGCCTAAACCTGCAGCACCACCGTCTATTGCTGCCATCCTCTCTTCCAAAACGGCAGTTGTAGGATTCATGATCCTTGTATAAATATTTCCTAGTTCAGATAACGAGAACAGACTCGCTGCCTTTTCAGTACTCTCAAATAAATAACTAGTTGTTTGATGAATGGGAACCGCTACCGATCCTGTGATTTCATCAGCTCTCCATCCAGAATGAAGAGCGATTGTCTCTATATTTTTACCTTCGTAACTCATTTTATTTCTCCTAAAAAAAAACCTGCCAGCTTTCGCTAAACAGGTCTGTTAAAGAGAATCCTATTTAGCAGTATTTATAAAGCACCCGCAAGCTGGTTCAAATCGGTGCTTCTATTATTATAGGTCCTAATTCATACAAATCAATAGAATTAAATATAATGACATTAAAATTCAAAACTAAGACCTAGGCCAATAGTCAAAGGGTCCAACGGAACATCAAATACAAAACTTGCAGGCAGTACATCTGATAAAGAAGAATTATATATATTGGTAACTGTTGCCGAACTCTCTAGATTAAATTTCCTAACATCTAAGTTAAGAATTAAATTTTCAGAAAATTTCCAATCGAATCCTAGTTGATAGACCAATCCTGTTGAAGAACCTATATCTAAAGAAGCACCTTCTAGAGGCCCAGATGTATTTTCTTTAAAAAAGAAAGTGTAGTTATACCCTAATCCAAAATAAGTTCTTAGATTTGATTTAGGGTTTAAGTAATATTGCAAAGTTACTGTTGGAGGAAGATGTTGTGCTGAGGCTATCTTTATGCCTGTGCCTAAAGCTTTATCATAGATAGCATGCTCAAAAGGCAAACCAGCTAAAACCTCGAAACCAATGCTATCTGTCACTAAATATGAGAATGTGGCTGTTGCATTTGATTTATCATCAACTTTTACAACCTCCCCATTATCTGAAATAGGATTTATATTTGTAAAACCACCTCTAATTATCCAATCACCCTTTTCTACAGCACTAGCTGAAGACATGAATAAGGTAATGGTAGTTAAAAAGATTAAGCTTATATAATTTTTACGGTCCATATTTATCTCCTTTTTTGATTCAAGGAGAGTAACTCTCAGAAGGACTACCTATTTGCAGTACGCCACATTCAAAACCACCTTATAAGGTAACAGGTTGGTGAGAGTTTCCTCTACTCTTGATGTTATTAATATTTTTTCCGCTTATCTAAAGAGATGTCTTTATAAGGACTCCTATTTAGCTGAATTTATTAAGCACCCGCAAGCTGGTCAAATCGGTACGTTGAAAATTCTAACCAAAGAAAATTTAAATACAAGTTTTATTGTTAAAATAAATGAAAAGGCCCCGTTAGCTCAGTCGGATAGAGCGCTGGATTCCTAATCCAGAGGCCATAGGTTCAAATCCTGTACGGGGCACCAGTAAATATGAATTGGAAAAAAGAAACAACAGAACTCAAGAAAAGAAGAAAGCTTGCAAAATTACAGGGCGGTAAAGAAGCCATTAAATTACAACATGCCAAGGGCAGACTTACCCTCAGAGAAAGAATAAATCTTCTTGTAGATGAAAACTCTTTTGAAGAACAGGGTGAGATCGCTGGAGGATCAGAAATTAATGAAGAAGGAAAACTAGAATCATTAACTCCAGCAAATTTTATTCTTGGTTTTGGAAAAATTAACAATAAAAGAGTAGTTGTAGGAGGAGAAGATTTTACTGTAAAGGGAGGTTCTCCTAACCCCGCAGGACTTCGAAAAAGTGTTTACACGGAAGAACTTGCTCTGAAATACAAGATGCCACTTATAAGATTACATGAAGGTGGAGGTGGTTCTGTGGCGGGACCTGGGAAAAAATCTGGGGGATATGGGGGAGATCCTGTGTTTTCAAGATCGAGATTTAAATCTATTGCAGATACTTTGAGAGAAATTCCAGTAGCCTCAGCGGCGCTTGGTCCTGTGGCAGGGATGCCTGCAGCAAGATTTGTTGCCTCGCACTTTAGAGTCATGACAAAAGAGACAGCTCAAATCCTAGTTGCTGGTCCGGCTGTTGTAGAAAGGGCTTTTGGTAAACAAATGACCAAAGAAGAATTGGGCGGTTCAGAAGTACATAAACTGAATGGTGTTACGGATAATGTTGCAACATCAGAAGAAGATGCTTTTTTACAAATAAAAACTTTTCTTTCTTTTTTTCCTCAGAACAAATATGAATTACCCGAAAGGATTGAAACTCCCGATCCTTTTGACAGACAAGAAGAATCTTTAATTTCAATAATTCCTAAAGATAGAAAGAAATCTTATGAAATGAGAGATGTCGTTAATTTAATCTTTGATCAAGATTCCTTCTTTGAAATGACTAAATTCTTTGGGCGAGGAATTATTACCGGTTTTGCTAGGATCAATGGCTACTCAGTGGCAATCTTTGCCAATGACTCTAACTTTTATGCAGGCTCAATGTCTGCTGAGGGTGCTCAAAAAACTAGTCGCTTTATTAGATTATGTGACACTTTTAATATACCTATAGTCAGTTTGGTTGATGAACCAGGGTTTTTGATTGGCCCTGATGCTGAAAAAGCTGGAACAATACTGCATGGCACAGAGGCAGTTCTCGCCACTACAGAATCTACCGTTCCTTGGACAACGGTTATGATTAGAAAATCTTTTGGGGTTGCTGCTGCTGCTCACTATGGACCTGATGGATATGTCTTAGCTTGGCCTTCAGCTGAGTCTGGACCATTACCTCTAGAAGGCGGTGTTGCAGTAGCATTTAAGAAGGAAATTGCTCAAGCGGCTAATCCAGAAGCAAAAAGAAAAGAACTCGAGGAAAAAATGGCCAAAAACCAAAATCCTTTTCCACGCGCTGAAGCCTTTTCAGTTCATGAGATTATTGATCCTAGAGAAACGCGAAGGTATATTTCTTTGTGGGCAGATCGAATACAAGGCCAATTACAAGCCAGTCTAATAAAAGATAAACTTATCTAAATTTAGCTTAACTTTGCTAGATCCTAAGATATACTTACTAGTCAAATATACGGAGAGTAAAGATGAAAACTTATGAACAATTTTATATAGATGGACAATGGGTTAATCCTGCAGAAGGAAGCACCATGTTAGATGTGTTGAACCCAGCGACTGAAGAAGTCATTGGAAAGATAGCCATGGGATCTGCAGCTGATGTAGATATTGCTGTCAAAGCAGCTTCAAAGGCATTTAATACCTTTAGTCAAACTACTGTAGAAGAAAGATTAGCTTTATTAGGAAAAATTGTAGAAGTCTATCAAACTAGATATGACGAAATTGCAGAAACCATTTCGATGGAAATGGGAGCCCCTTTATCACTGTCTAAAGCTGCACAAGCTGCGACTGGTTTAGGTCATTTTGCGCAAGCAATAGAAATACTTCAAGGCTTTGAGTGGGAAGAAACAAGAGGAAAAACCGTTTTGAGAAGAGAGCCTATTGGGGTTGTGGGAATGATTACTCCATGGAACTGGCCTATAAATCAAATTTCTTGCAAGGTTGCTCCTGCATTAGCAGCAGGATGCACAATGATCCTCAAGCCAACGGAGATCGCTCCTCTAAATGCAATTATATTTGCTGAAGTTCTTCATGAAGCTGGAGTACCTGCAGGTGTATTTAATCTAGTTAATGGAGATGGACCGTCAGTAGGTGAAGCTATGTCTTGCCACCCTGGAATCGATATGATGTCCTTTACAGGTTCAACAAGAGCAGGGATTGCTGTTGCTAAAGGCGCGGCTGATACAGTAAAGCGTGTTGCACAAGAACTAGGTGGAAAATCTGCAAATATCATTCTTGATGATGCTGATTTTGAATCAGCTATTACTGGGGGTGCTAGACACTGTTTCAATAATAGTGGGCAGTCTTGTAATGCACCTACCAGAATGTTGGTTCCTGAGTCTAGGCATGATGAAGCAAAAGAGATCGCTAGAAAAGCTGCTGAAGCGACTAAAGTTGGAGACCCATTTGCAGAAGATACTGGAATAGGTCCGGTAGTTAGCGAAGTGCAGTTCGATAAAATTCAAGGTCTTATTGATAAAGGTATTGAAGAAGGTGCTGAACTTGTTTCTGGAGGTCCAGGTAAACCTGAAGGCTTAAATGCGGGTTACTTTGTTAGACCAACAGTATTTGCTAACGTCAATAATGACATGACGATAGCTAGAGAAGAAATCTTTGGTCCTGTGCTTTCAATTCTTCCATATAAGGATGAAGAAGAGGCAATAGAGATCGCGAATGATACTGAATATGGTCTTTATGGCTATGTATCTTCAGGTGATCTTGAGCATGCTAAGCAGGTAGCTAACAGGATAAGAGCAGGAAGTATCGCTATTAATAATGCTGGTGCTGACTTTACAACTCCTTTTGGAGGATACAAACAATCTGGGAATGGAAAGGAATGGGGTCTATTCGGGTTTGAAGAATTCCTTGAAGTAAAAGCCGTCGTAGGGTTCACAAGCTAAGTTGCTTTATTAAAAAAGGCCGCTTTAGCGGCCTTTTTTATACCTGATTAATTAATTTTTCACCCTTAAGGAACCTTTTGTAATTGTCTATAAAAAGCTCTATTGCACGCAATGGTGCTCTTGGTCCCCAAGCAGAATCGTGAGGTGTAATGTAACAATTTTCTAAAGTCCAGAGTGGAGATGTTGCATTGAGCGGTTCCGGATCTGTAGTATCTAAAGCTGCACACAAAATTTCTTGTTCTTTAAGGGCTTGTGCAAGACTTTCTTCATCAACTGATTCTCCTCGTCCCACATTAATAAACATTGCAGAAGGCTTCATAGCTTTAAATTGTGCATCTGAAAAAACTTTATGGGTATCGGGTGTAGAAGGAAGGCAGTTAACTACAAAATCGCATTTTGTAAGCATTTCATTTAATTCGCTGGGCTTGAATAATCTATCTAGATTGTCCGAGAGAACAGGAGTTCTTTTCGTAGCGTAAACATTCATTCGAAATGACTTAGCTAAGCGTGCAACCTCTTGACCAATCCCACCAAATCCGGTGATTCCTATAGACAGATCAGTTAACTCTCCAACAGACATCATCTGCTTCCATTCCTTTTGGTTTTGCATTTTTATATGCGCATCTATTGATTTAACTGACCTTAAGATTTGAGCAAACACATAGGTGGCTATTGGTATGGCGTGAATTCCCCCTCCATGAGAAAAATTCTTCGAATGACTAATCAATGCTTCTGCCTGAGTGGTTTCAATGCCAGCCCAAGATCCTTGAACATATGAGCATCCATCAATTAACGATAGATACTTACTAAAGAAAACTTCAGATTTTAATGCCTTGAACATTAGTTCATAAGACACTAAAGCAATATCTGGTTTTCCTTCTCCATAAACAATATTAGACTCGGAATCTATTAGAATAAATTCATCATTTATGAAACTATCTGTTAAAAGTTCTTCAAAAGCTTTAAAGGTAAATTCACTTACGCAGATTTTCATTGATTACTTTAAGTCGCCCTCTTCTCTCATTTTCTTCCTAATCTTAGTTGCGCTGATGTCTGTAACTGATTCCCCGAAGGTCTCTTCTTCAAAAACATAACCAACCCCCCTGCCATAGGTAATATTTACTATGTTAGGCACCATCATAATCTCATAGTGAACCCCCCTTTCGAAACCATCTTTAGCAAGACCTTCGGAAATATTCTTACATACCTCACCCCAATCAAAAGGATTATCATTCTGACCTTCGCCTCCTGAAGCACCATGTACATCTCTTACTTGAATAATCACTTGACCAGTCTTATTGAGAGATCTTTTAAATAACTCTTGATGGCCATCATGCCAAGGTTGCCATCTACCAAGCATCTGAACTGTAGGTTTCTTCCAATCAAACATCTTTATTAATCCTCTCTGCTATATCTATATGGTTGTGATCATTCCATTCTTTGATATGAAAATCCACTTGTTGAGGAGGTTCAAAGAGTGCATTTGTATCTTCGAATCTTCCTTTTTCAATCGTATCGAGCCAAATGGTAATATCTGCTTCGAATATGTTCCTAGTCTCCTTTGTAGGGCACACAAAATCACAAATAACTATTCTATTATGAGCAGATTCGAAGTCAGCAACCGACTTCATTCTTAAGCTCTGTCTTGATCTCCCCTCTTCGCTGAAGTCCCAATCACCAGCCATTGTTCTTACTTTATCTGCGTTATACCAAGCAGATTCTAATAAAGGTTGCAGTCTTTCTGATAAATAAGTCTTACCACTGCCTGGCAATCCCATTACGAGTATTTTCATATATCAATATTTGTTTAACGGAAATTTAACTTATTATGTACTTCTTTCTTATCAAGTCCATAATCTTGTAATGAATAGTTGTGTTTAATTTTCGCTTCTTGCTTCCCAGTCTCAACATAATTTATCATCTGATTTTGAGTTATCTCATTCAATGGTAATGAAAATTTACTATATATATCTTTTATTAAGTTAATTGGATCTTCTAACAAATCATCGTATTCAACTTGAAGATACTTTTCAGCAGGTATCTTCGATATCTGTGATTCGTTTTTGTCATTAGATTTTGCCCAAAAGTCTAAAGTTTTCCTTCCAAGATCATTGGGACTTAACTTATTTGAAAATCCTCTTCTTACCTGAGAAGTCAGACTACAAATTGATGGTAGAGTCTCTGATGGATCTCTACTTAGATGAATGAAGCATGCATCAGGATAACGATCTAATATTTCCTCTAGGTTACCCAAGTGAGACGGATCTTTAAGCAGCCATCTTTTCGGTTTGAGTGTTTTTTCAAGGATTTTAAGAAACTTATAATGCCAGTCGTAACTGATACCAGTATCTGCATTAATTAAATATTCAAGATAAGAAGGAGTATTTGCCATATAAAAATAAAAGATGCTTTGTAAGGCAAAGACTTTTATAAGCAGGCATTCTTCCGGACTCTCCGATCTGATTGCATGCATATGATCTAATTGGGGAATAAATTTTTCTTTGATAAACAAAATAGAATCAGATCGAAATATTCTGGATTTCTCAGAAAATGATTTTGGGGTAACTAATGGAAGAGGTTTCATCATTTCCCAAAACAGTGGACTTCTATTATCCAGATCTTTGCTGAGTAAATTAAATAAAAAGGTAGTTCCAGATCTCGGCAATCCAATTACTATTAAAGGTTGAGATACCTTCTCAGAATTTACATCCTTATAGGCTTGAGATATCAAGGATCGGTTCCATAGATGTTCTTTAATTTGGTACTCCACTGCAAGGTTTCCTAAGAAAGTGAGATCTGCCTCTTTATTGATTGACCTTATCAGAATATCAAGAGGCTCCTGATAATCAGTGTCAGATGGATCAAGCCCTACCTGATCAATGATCTTCGAAAGATTAAGCATCTAGTAAGATATTAGACTATTCTCTATAAATTCCACGGCCGGCTGGCATGGTTTTTTCCATATCAGCATAGTTACCAGTAAAGGCCATATGCTCTCCTTCAATATCCTCAATTTTTGAAGCGGTTCCATTCACCAAAAGGGGGTCAAATTGAGTTTTTGAAGTAAAACTTTGAAGGTACTTATAAGATTCCCTTACATTCATGGCTCCTTTTGCAGAGGTGACTTTAATACCCTTAATTTTCCCTTTTGAATTGATTGAATAAGTAAATTTTATTCTCGTTTTACCCGCTTTTACATTGTCAGGCTTTTCAAAAAATTTCGAAACATAACTAGGGGTGCAAAATAATAATTTACAAACAGCTTCATCACCTTTCTTTTCCTCAGGCCAAGCTTTGAGTTTGCAAGAATAATCATTACAAGCCAAACATGTATCAGTAGTTTGTTGTCTAAATTGACTTAACTGACTTGCAGTATCTTTGTTGAGTTCTTGATTTATTAAACATATGGGTGTGCTGTATAAGTTCAATCCAAAGAATGTTAAAAATAATAACGATAAACATATTTTCATAATAAATCTCCCCAATTTGTTAATAAGAATACCATCACCCTTTCTATAGAGTCTATGCTTTTGATAAGTGTAAAAAAATTAAAGAATCTATTTAAGGGCCTCAAAAACTAGATTATTAGTAGTTGAATCTGATATTCGAACCTTTTCAAATCCTGACTGATTTAAAACTTCAGTAAGCCTTTTAGGGCCAGCCTGAGCGCCCAAACACAATGCAACCTCTTGAGCTCTTGAAGTCGGCACACATACTAACGTTGAAAAACCATACATCATTGCAGATGATGGATTTAAATTATCCTTGAGATCATCCTCTGCAAAAGGCTCTACCAGCATAAATCTACCTTCTTCATTTAATATATTTTTAATACCTGAAGCAACTCCGACTGGATCGCCCATATCATGCAGCGCATCGAATATACATGCCAAGTCAAAATCACCATCTGGGATTTCTTTGGAATCTGCAACTTTAAAAGTAATGTTGGTAAGTCCTTTCTCTGTTGCCCTATCTTGCGCTTCTTTTATAGAAGGCTCGTGAAAGTCATATCCATAAATATGAGAATTTGGATAAGTTTCTGCCATAAGGATAGTGGTCGAGCCTAGTCCACAACCTATGTCCGCTACTCTTCCTCCTGTTTTTAGTTTTTCTTCCGCTCCACTGATAGATGGTATCCACTCATCGACAAGGTGACTGACGTAAGCCGGTCTGAAGAATCTGTCGGTTCCGCAAAAACAACAAGCATGATGCTCGCCCCAAGGCCTACCTCTTCCAGTCTTGAATACATCTAAGGCAACATCCTCTTTGGCTATTTGTCCTATAACCCCTTGGATTAATCCTTGAAGGCATTGAGGTTCTCCTTCGCGGCAGAAAACAATAGCCTGTTCAGGACTTAAGCTAAACTCTTTGGAATCTCCATCATAGGTAATATATCCATGAGCTGCATTAGAAGATAACCACTCTTGAAGATATCTTTCATCCATGTCTGTTGCTTCGGCTAATGTCTTGGCCGAGCAAGACCCCAATTCTTCTATCTTTGCATACAATCCTGTTTGGTCTCCTAGATAGGACATCATTAGGCCGACCGCACCTGATATATGTGAAAACACATTACCAAAAAGGTTCATTAATTTTTCGTGATTAACTTCTTGAGATTGACTCATTTTATTTTCTCCATTTATATTATTGAATATATTTAATTAAATTTTACTCTCCACCAGAACTTCCTCCATCTCCTCCAGCTACTCCGGCATAACCTGCGCTCCCTTCTGCCCCTCCAGAGGTTGTTGAGATAGATGAAATAAACATTTCTCCGTCTCCAAGAGTTGAGGTTATTTTTTTTGGATTAAGAAATTGGTTTAATTCCTCATTTGAATTCATCTCTCCATTGTCTTTATCGATCAAGAGAATATCTTTATTAGAAATTGCTAAAAGCTGATTACCGGCAATTATTAATCTGTAAGTTTTAAACCAACCTGCAGGCTTAACAGAAAAAATTATTTCTCCAGTCTTCCAAGATACTTTGTATATTTTTTTATCTGTAAAGCCACAGTAGTAAAAGTAATCGCCATCATTTAAAGGCGAAATACCGCTATCAATATCTTTTGACCAGAGTGTCTTGCCTTCTAAATCAAAGCAATCGATATTATGCGAACCCCATGCAGATGAAGACTGCACAAGAATAAAATCCTTGTAGTTAGAAATATTAGTGGGTTTATAATTTTTCGATAGATTTGCAATCCATAAAGACTCTAGAGTGTTTATATCTATCTTTGCTATGAACCCTTTTTTTCCGAAAATAGCTGAATTAGTCATGCAGACATATTAACTAGACGATCAAGTTTTTCAATTAATCTTTACTATCGAGAAGACTCAGAGACTCTTCTTGTATAGTCAGTAAAGCCTCAGTCTTTATTAAATTCTTTTTAGCTTCAGATAGATTCCATTGATTTATAAAGTGAAGCGTTGATGAAGCAATAGAGATTAACCATAAAGAAAAACGATAATTATCGATCATAGAGTGTTTTAAATAGGCCTCGCAAAATTGATTCATCCCCTCCTTTCCAAATTCATACCTCATCTCAAGGCTTGATACAGCTAGATCAGAGAGAGGATCTCCTATTGCGGCATAATCCCAATCAATAACGGCTACTATTTGATCTTTAACCCAAAGTATATTGCCGGGCCAAAAATCACCATGAAGAAAAACTCTCTGACCTTCAAAAGCAGTATTTTTTAAAGATGAAAGATAATTCCTTAACTCCATCCACTCATCGGCTTTTGGAAGATATTCCAGAAGACCTTTCATAGGATCTATTTGGATGGGAAGATCAGGAAGTTGAGCAAGATCTATAGAATGAATACATTTAAGCTGATCTATCATCTTAGTATTCAAATCTAAGTTATCTGCATTTGTAATATTAATATCGCCTTCAAGGAATGAAAGTAACATAAAAGGTCTATCTAAAATTTTGCAACTAGTGTCTATAAATAATGGCTCAGCAGATGGTATGTTTGTATTAGCCAATGCCTGAAGTAGAGTAAATTCATTCTTGATATCATTCTTAGAAGGCGGACCTGCTTCATATCTGAGAACTAGTTTAATTTTGGTATTATTTTGCTTAGCCTCAATTAAAAAAACATCTGAAGAAGCACCCCCAGATAAAGGTTCAAAATTACAAAATTCTGCAGCAGGTAAGAAATTTTCTACAATTTCTTTTAGCTTAAGTTTCATGAAATCATATTATTACAAATCTTAATTTCTTTCTGATTTATAGAATAATTAAAAAACAAGGTTATCTATCAATCTCACTTTATTTATTGTGGCGGCACAGAGGAGAATAGTCATCTCAAGATCATTTGATCGCTTCAAATTCTCTTTTGATCTAGCCTCTAAATAATCAACTTTAAAACTATTTTCTTCTAGTACTTCTATCCCTTCATTAATGGCTTTATCTAGGGAAGCAGAATCGGTAATAGATTTCTTAACTTGGCACAAGGTCTTATAAATTAAAGTTGCTTTATCTTTTTCATCATCTTTTAAATATTGATTGCGGCTACTTTTTGCAAGACCCGAATCCTCTCTTTCGGTAGGTATCCCTTTCACTAGAACATTTAAACTCTGACGGCTAACAAACTCCTTAATAATCATTAATTGTTGATAATCCTTCTCACCGAAGAAGGTTGTATCCGGATCAAATAATTCAAATAATTTATTCACTATAGTCACCACTCCATCGAAGTGATTTTTTCTAGTTTTTCCACATAAAATGGAAGATAAGAAAGGATCTGCAGTGTGTGTTTTTATATCAAGCAATAACTCATTTGGTTCAGGCACAAATAAAAGTGCGCATTCTGTATTTTCTAGCTTTTGTATATCTTCGTCTAAAGTTCGTGGATATGAACTAAAGTCCTCTTCTGGTCCAAACTGTAATGGATTTACAAAAACTGAAACACAAACAAAATCAGAAATCTGAGAAGCTTCTTTTACTAGCTTGAGATGACCATCATGAAGATTTCCCATAGTGGGGACTAAGGAGATATGTCTGAATTCTTTTCTTTTGACTGATAAAGATTTCTTAAGTTCCTCAATATCCGAAATAGTAAGCATTATTTAAAACTATGTTCTAAACCAGGAAAGTTTTTTTCTTTAACTTCATAGGCATAATTTCTTATGGCTTCTTCAATAGAGGTTGCTTCTAGGAGATAATTCTTAACAAATTTTGGTGCCTTTTCCATTTGCGTAATACCAAGTAAATCGTAAATTACCATTATTTGTCCATCGACTTCCGGTCCGGCGCCTATACCTATTACAGGAATTTCCAAAGATTCACTTATTGATTTAGCTAACTCCATAGGAACGCACTCTAGTAAGAGCATACTAGCGCCAGAGTTTTCCAATAACTTAGCTTCTTTGATGAGTTCCTCTGCCTTGTCTGGGTCTCTGCCTTGGACTATATAACCACCTATTCTATTAACAGATTGAGGGGTCAAGCCCATGTGAGCACAAACAGGAATGCCTCTTTCGGCAAGAAGTTCTGTCGATCTACTTATCCAAGAAGTACCTTCAAGCTTCACACAATTAGCACCAGCTCTCATTAAATTTGCAGCATTTTTAAGTGTCTGCTCTTCAGATGCATAGCTCATAAATGGCATATCGGCCATTATCAAGGAGCCTTGATTAGTTCTCTTTACGCTATCTAGATGATAGAGAATATCTTCCATAGTTACAGGTAAAGTACTATCGTGTCCCTGCAAGATCATTCCCAAAGAATCTCCTACTAGAATTACTTCTATGCCGCATATACTTTCTAATGCAGAAAATGTTGCATCATATGCCGTAAGGCAAGCAATCTTCTCTCCTTTAGATTTCATTTCTTTAAGAGTAGAAATGGTAACCGGATGTGATGAGGAATAAATACTCATAGAAACCTCCTTGATTCTATTTGATAAGACGATACTCGTAAGTCAGTCTTTCGATACCTCGATTAATGCTTCGCCTAAATTAGCTACATAAAACGGCTGAGACTTATTACCTATTATCATTCCAGTTAATAAACCAGGCATTTCTCCAATAGCTTCAGGCCCTAAAAGATCAGCCATACCGTCACCTCTACTCACCCTACTAATCCCTTCTGCAACAATTGCTGCTCCGTCTTTTGTTTGGGCATCAAATACAACAAAAAAGTCTCCAGTAGTTATATCTATAGAGAAAATTTGATTTGATAAAGGTGAGGCAACCCATAAAGTACCATCATGGTTAATCTGCATGTTATCGGGTGAAGGAATGTCAGCCAAAATAGTCATATTTACAAGAGAGCCTGTCGATACATCTAAATCAAAAGATAAAACTCTATTTGCTAATGTTTCAGAAAGGTAAAATTTCTTATTAGTTTCATCAACGTAAAATCCATTTGCAAAATCTAGTTCATCGAGAATTAATTTGGGTTTTTCAGCAAAATCTCCAGTGTCCGATAAAGGCAATCTAAATAACGAGCCATCTGGAATTGGTTTAGCGATAGCCACAAATAATCTCTCCTCATTCTTGTTTTGGGTAGACTGCGTGAACCACAATGCACCAGTAGAATCTTGAATAGCGGTGTTTACTCCATATTCATGTGAATAGATTATCTCCGTAGTATTACTTTCGACAGAAGTCCTATAAATATGTCCAGAAAAGACATCTGCTGTAAAGATAAAGAGATTATCTGGGGATAAATGAACTCCATTAGGTCCAGACTCTATCTCTGGAGGATTATGCTTGTATCCAATAGATTGAAAATTACCAAAAGGTTCTACTGTGCCAGATTCATCAATCTTCACTAGACCATATCGCTGATCTGCTACGATCAAAGTTCCATCAGAAAGCATTACTCCATCTTCTGCCCT
>JADHSF010000015.1 GCA_016777005.1 SAR86 cluster bacterium
CTCATTATGTACGTGAGAAAGGTGTATTCACGCTTCCTCAAGCTATAAAACGAATGACAGCAGATCCGGCAGCAGTGGTTGGCCTCAGTGATAGAGGTATTCTAAAAGCAGGAATGAAAGCTGACATTAATGTATTCAACCCTGAAGAGGTAAATGAACTACAACCTCTACTAGTAAATGACTTTCCTGGGGATGCACCGCGATACATCCAAAAGTCACGTGGCTTTAAAGCAACAATCGTCAATGGCCAAGTTAATGTATTAAATGGAGAACCTACAGGAGCACGTGCAGGTCAAGTGCTGCGACATCAGTAAGACTTATAAAGACTTTTGCATATAAGGCCAACAATCGTAAGAGTCTTAAGATATAAAGTTAAATAAAAGGACCAGATTCTTCTGGTCCTTTTACGCTTGCCTAAGGGGTGTAAACAAGCTTCTTAACTTGGGGAAATTAAGAATTAAACTTTTATTTGAGCTCAAGCCCTTTTAGGCTACCTTCACTTCTCCACTCTTCCATAAGATCAAAAAATTCAATTGGACCTCCGCCATAAGTATTATTCTGTGGTAGTTGATTCACGGCACCCTCTAAGTTGTAGTACCCAGGTGTGCATTGCTCTTGAAATTCTTTAGAAATACGTGCTTTTTCGATTATTGTTTGAACCCATTCATCTATAGATTCTTGAACTGGTTCTACTGTTATTGCGCATTTTTCTCTAGCCTTTGATAATACATAAGCTAAATGAATTGCTTGTTCATCCAAAGCGTAAGTATAGGTTGAAGAAAAGCCTGTTTGTCCGATACCAAAAAAGAATGCATTGGGAAATTCTTTAGCGTGTAAACCAAAAAGTGATTCATAACCTTTTGTCATACTAAATTTTTCTTCTATATTGAGTCCATCTCTCCCTAAAATATCGTAGCCAGCTCTTCGTGAGTAGTCAGTGCCTACTTCGAAACCTGTTGCAAAAACTATGCAATCAACTTCATATTCAATTCCATTTGCGACTATTCCGTTTGAGGTTATCTTATCTACTCCATTACCATTAGTGTCTATAAGGTGGGCATTAGATAAATTATATGTTTTTAAATAGTCATCATTGAAACAAGGTCTTTTGCAAAGCCATCTATAATAAGGTTTTAGATTTTCAGCTGTTTCTTGATCTTCCAAAAGATCAGAAGCTAGCTTTCTAATTTTTTCCATCTTCTTTAAGTCGGCTATTTCCATGGCCTTGCCTATACCCTCTACACCTGCCTTCAAAAGGTCAGAATCTTGCATAAATGCAAATAAATCTTTGAATGCATCTGTCCATCCATCATCAACAAGATCTTCTTCGACAGGTAGCCCGCTAATGATCGATTCATAATTCCTTCTTCGTTTTGCTTGCCATCCAGATTCTTGGTTCTGGAGCCAATTAGCATCAGTTATGCGGTTATTTCTTATATCTACTGCAGAAGGTGTTCTTTGAAATACATAAAGCTCTTTAGCGGAGGAACCAAGATGAGGTATGCACTGAATAGCTGTTGCTCCTGTTCCAATTACACCTACACGTTTATCCTTTAGATTAGATAAATCGCCTGAATGACTCCCTCCAGTATATTCATAATCCCACCTACTCGTATGAAATGTGTGCCCTTTAAAATCATTTATGCCGTTAATTCCTGGAAGTTTTGGTCTATTGAGGGGTCCATTAGAATGAACAACAAATTGTGCTGAAATTGCGTCTTGTTTATCTGTTTCAACTAACCATTCGTTTTTTTCTTCTACCCACTTGTTGGAAACAACTTCTGTTTGAAAGATTACTTTCTCAAACAGTCCATATTTTTTAGCTAAGATATTGCAATATTCCAAGCATTCTGAAGCATTTGTATATTTCTCTTTTGGAATGAAACCCGTCTCTTCAAGCATTGGTAAATATACGTATGATTCAACATCACAATAAGCCCCAGGGTATCGATTCCAATACCAGGTTCCACCAAAACCTCCTGCTTTCTCTATGATTAAAATATCATCAAAACCTGCCTCAACGAGTCTTACAGCGGCAAGCATGCCGCCAAACCCAGCTCCTATTATTACAATCTGATGTTTAGTCTGAAGAGGCTCTCTTGATTCCTTTTGATCTATGTATGGATCTTCCACAAAATATGAAAAATCACCTGAGGTTTCCTTCCATTGTTGGTTAGCATCTTCTCTAAGTCGCTTATCTCTTTCCTCGAGATATTTCTTTCTTACCTCTTTAAGTTTTTCTTCCGTGTAAACTTGGTTATCCATATTCTTTTCATTAATCTTTCAGGCCAGCATACAAAGCATACCCAAGATTATCGGCTCGTTTATCCCCTAGCATTTGACCTGACATTCTATTCATAACATATGAGAAACAAAGGTGGGCTTCCATATCAATAATAACTGAAGACCCTCCATTACCACCCCAATGGATAGTTGTCTTTGGGTCTCCAAATACACTAAAGGGCTCATCTCTTTGGGCATAACCCATGCAATACGTCATAGGAATTCCTATTAATTCATCGATGCCTGAAATTTGTACTTCATTTGCTCTTTTACATATTTCATTTGAAATAAGCTGTACTCCAAAAGCTTTACCCTGATTCGCTATTGCTGTTTGAGCTCTAACTACTCCTCGAGCATTTCCCATTCCATTGCCCGCAGGGATTTCGGCCTTCCACCATTCAGGCGTAGCCATAATTGCTTGGTGATCTTCCTCAAAGTCGTAGTTTTCCATAACCCTCATATTCACAGAGCCAGGGGTAAAATCTAAATGATGGTTTAACTCTTCTATAGATTCCATATCGCCGGCATTGGGTGGAATCATATTACCCACTCTATGATGATGTTCTTCAGGAGTGCCTATATAGAAATCAGCATCGAGTTTTGAAGAAACTTCGTCATTAAAGTAAGCCCCTACAGTCCTTCCAGAAACTCTTCTGATTACTTCTCCTATGAGAAATCCTGAAGTCATAGTGTGATAGCCACATTTTTCTCCAGAATTCCACCACAATTCCTGATTAGCTAAATCAGAACACATTAAATCCCAATCTGTCATTTCTTTTAATTTATATTGTTTACTCAAACCTGGAAGGCCTGCTGAATGACATAAAAAATGCTTCACTAAGACATGTTCTTTACCCTTAACACCAAATTCAGGCCAATAATTCACGACAGGAGCATCAAGGTCTAATTCACCCTTGTCAGCTAGAATTAAAGCACTAATAGCTGCCATAGTTTTTGTGATGGATGCAGTTGAGACTATTGTGTCTTCATTCCATGCATTATTTTTCTCTCTTTCAAGATGACCCGCCCATATATCCACAACCATTTCACCTTCTACTGTTGCAGCAAAAGAAGCTCCAACTTCATCATGATTCTGAAAATTATCTTCAAAAGCTTCTAAAACAGAAGAAAAATTTTCGTCACAGTGCCCGTTAATTTCCATATGTCTAACTATAAAAAATCTAAAGCGTTATTAAATATCCTTTTGATTACTAACGCTTTGCGTTATTGAAGGTAGGAATCATCTGTGCATATCCAAACCCTTCAGATTCAAAAAGTGCGTCTTCCTTCCCCAGCAGTTGTGCCATTCTGCCTCCATGTCTTTCAATTAACATATCAGCTTCATTCGAGTAATCCTCCACAGGTCTCATTGCTAGACGGCTATAACTCATATGGGCTACTACTCTTGCGCCAGGAGCGTCTCGATCATAAGCAGCATGCCATACATTACCATCCCAAAGTGCAATCGAACCTGCAGAACACTCTATGGCAACAGAACCTTCAAGATTATCAGATTCTTCTTCATTAGGATGTCTTTTGAGAAGTTGCGTTCCGGGGATGACAGAAGTTGCTCCATTTTCTTCATTAAAATCATCACAAGCCCAACAAAAAGTAGTGATCATATTATGCTCCGGAAATGGTGCAGGTAGCCAATTATTATCACAGTGCAATGCTATGCCTTTTGCTCCCTGACACTTCACAGAAGTTGTCATTTGACTAAAGAGGAAGCCTCTGCCAACTGAAAATTCAGCAACGGCTAAGATTTTTTGATTGAGAGCTGCTTCACCAAATACTGGATCTTCTCTAAGATTCATATTTTTCCCAGCAGCCTTGGCTGGAGATGCTGCTACAGTATCTAGTCCATCTACAGAATCTATAATTGCATTCCTAAGACGTTCATTAAATTCAGGTGAAGCAGCATCTTCAATAACAGCCCACCCATCTTTTGCAAGCTTGTGACAAACATCAATTAAACCAAGATCTTCGAGCACTGGTCTAAGTTCATCTGAAATTGCTTCAGGAGGATTAGTGTCATAAAGTAGATTATCTATAGGCGGAACAACTATAGGCTCTCTTTTATCCATTTTTTCTTTAGCTTCTGGCATAAAGTATCTCTATTTAATAGTTATAACCAAACTCAAGACCAATTTGTTTTGGATCAAACCAGTAGAGGTTTCCAAGCGTATCTTTGCCTCTCTCTATCTCTTTTCCAGCCAAATTGGTTGAGAACATTGCAACCCTCCACTTCTGATCTGGACTACGAAGGGTAACCCTACCATTTAATAGATTGTATTTAGGAATGACTACTGTATTTGCAACATCAGAGTATTGCTTAGCAACTTCAGAAAAGTCCAAATGTAAGTCAATAGACCAAGGATTGCTCGTTGGGAATGAATAGTCCATCGAAACATAAATACTGTCATTTGGCGCATAAGCTAATTCTGTAAAAGATGCTCCGTCTGCTGATAAGACTTCAGAATCGTTATAGTCAGCTGCTAATCTCATAGTCAGGCGATCAGTAACATAGGCCGTTATATCGAGTTCACCCCCATCTATTTCAGCTCCACCACTATTATCATTATAAAATTGACCAGGGTTTAAAGGGTTGGCCACTAATTGAATCATGTCATTCCAATCCATCTGATAAACTGAAGCCTGAATCATAACTCTTCCATCCATTAATGTAGTTTTAACTCCTAACTCAACATTTTCAAGTTCATCACCTTCAAAAAGTAAGGACTGTCTCAAAGCATCAGTAGTCGGTCCAGTGCCGGCAAAGCCTTCGTATTGCTGAATAGAATTTAGCAGTCCATTATCAAAGTTACCTATTCTGAAACCACTTGCATAACTTCCGTAGATCAATAAATCATCAGAAGCTGTCCAAGATAATACAAATTTTTCTGATGTTGGCGAATCATCTGTGCCCACTGTCGATGTTGTAAAAGATTGCTCTAAATCAGAAGTCCTAAATCCTACTGTTGCCTCCAAGTTATTCATAATGTCGTAACTCAATTCACCAAAAAATGCTGTTTCCTCTAAGGAGTCAACATGAGTATTTGCTGGAACTACCCATAAAGGGTCCATTAAAGGTTTGACAACGGTCTCTCTGCCAGGATAGTAGGCTGCCTTTTGCTGTGATTTGATATCTTCTTCACTATCTTTCCAGAAAGCCCCTACTGTCCATCTCAATCTTTCATCTGCAGAGGAAACTAGCCTGAACTCTTGAGTTTTTCTTTCACTTATATAGTCATTGTAACTATTGGCTGCTTGAAGATTATATCCATCACCTATTGTAGTGCCTGCACCTAAAGTAAGATTAAAAAGACCTGGAAATCCAGGGCATAGGCCAAAAGCAGCCCCTGCAGCACAGTAAGGATGATCTGCAGTTCCTGGTGCACTTGATCCATTATAGTAAAAATCAAAAACAGCCAATGTTGATGCAGGTCCTTCCTGAATCTCGCTGAGTTCTCGTTCAGTAGAAGAAGAAATTGAAGTAAATTGTGCCCAACCTAAATCCTTCTCTATAACTAAGCTAAATATATCAGTTGCGTCTTCAGACATTGGTATAACGCCAGGGTATCTGACAGCATTAGAAACAAATGCCTCAGTTGTACTTTCCGCTCCATCAGACTCTTGGGTGCTATGATGATAAGTTGCAGTCAATGATAGTGTTTCATCTATCTCATAAAGTAATGTTGCCCTTACACCATTGGATTCTGAAGAGTTTATATCTTCCTCAACGGGATTGAAATTATCGATAAATCCAGGAGTTGCGGACGTCCAGCCAGTAAGCCTTAATGCAGCATTATCACTCAGAGGTGCATTCACCATGAAATCTATTCTCCCAGCCATATCGTCTGCCTCATCCATAGAAGCTACAGATGTATTAAAAGCATAATCAAATCCTGAAAAATCTGGTTGATTGTATATGAATCTAATTGTTCCACCTTGTGAACCCTCTCCAAACAGAGTGCCTTGAGGGCCTTTTAGAACTTCCACCCTGTCAATATCAAAAAGAACACCGTTCGATTGTCTATTAGGGCCCATAGCAGAGGTAACCGGGACATTGTCCAGATAAACTCCAACAGAAGCTCCTGTTAACTGATAGACATTTTCTCCAGATTGAGACGAGATGCCTCTAATAGAGTATCTATTTGTACCATTTGCACTACCAGTCATTGTTAACCCAGGAACAGCGGTATGGAGACCTTCCATGCTTTGTGCCCCCATATTTTCTGCGACATCATCAGAAATAACAGTCATAGATACTGCTGTGTCCATCAAACTCGTTTCTCGATAAGTAGCAGTAACTATTATTTCATCTACTGAGTCATCGGAATCGCTTTCCGAAGTTTCTGCTGCGAAAACAGGTATAGTTAATATAAATATACCCAATAAAATTGAAAACCGTCCTAATATTTGCATCATTCTTACTCCCCTAAAGTTAACTCTCCAAAGTTACTAATTATTATTTAAATAATATAAAATACATTTATATAGTTTCTATACTTAAATAACTTACACAAATATTATGAATAGCACAACTCTTTATGAAACTATATTTTATTCATAGTAGAATGTTTTTTACCCAATGAGCAAATCTAGCGAAATCAAAACTATCTATCCATTAAGAGAGAAAAAAAGATCTAATACTAGAGCAGTCCTGATTTCTACTTGCGATAAACTGATATCAAGAGATGGTTATAAAAATATGACTATGCAAGCTGTTGCAGATGAGGCGGGTATTCATGTCCAAACACTCTATAAACACTTTCCTACGAAATTTGATCTAGCAGCAACATCTTCATGTGAAACTTTAAGAAACAGAATGAAGAACCGCCATTCAGATACCTTAAATGAGTGGAAAAGTTATGTTATAGAGAAAGCGTCTGAGATAACTGAATATGATAAAGGGGCCCTTTTTCTTGAAACCATAGATATTACGATGAGTAATGAATACTCTGAACAGCTAACTTACGCTATAGCAAATGAAACCATTGAAATATTAACCGAAAACATAGCTATGGACCTATCTATGGATAAGAGTGATGACCTGTTACCTAAAATTATAGGCAATCTTCTTTATACCACAAGCACTCATAACACTCTTTCCTGGCACAAGTCAGGAGGGGAAAAAGATTTAGTGAAAACAACAAACGATTCTCTGGAAGAAATATTCAGATTAATCAATGTCCTAAAAGCAGAATATATACTCAAGTAAATCTATCAAGTCTTCTCTATCTTTCCTTAATGCCATCTAATTAGTAAATAAATTTTTACTTAGTTCTATAAATTATATTAGTATAGTTTCTATATCTAATGTGAGACTGAATGAAAATTAAAAATTTCGAAACCCTACACGCCGATGCGACAGGACAAGGTTTTAGATCCCTATCTTTCTTGAAAATTGAAACAGATACCAATCTAGTAGGTTGGTCTGAGTTTGTAGGATTTGAATTAAATAAACGAATGGGCTTAGATTCATTAATAAAATCTATGATGAAAGGGCTTATAGGAAAAGACCCAAGGGAAATTGAAAAAATTAATTCCAATCTTATTACAGGCATTAGGCAATCTCAGTCTGGATTAAATCAACAAGCATTAGGGGCAATTCAGAATTGTTTAGTAGATATTGTGGCAAAAGATCTAAATGTGCCGGTCTATAGACTGTTTGGTGGCCCCATCCGGACAAAAATTCCTCTCTACTGGTCTCATTTTGGAAGTAACCGACTACCTCCATACTCTAAGATAGTTGAAGAACCAGCGATCCACTCTCAAAAAAACTATACCGATCATGCTCTTGAGGTTAAAAAAGATGGATACAAGGCACTAAAGACAAAAATTGTATATTTTGATGAGGAAGGAGGTAAATCCTTTTATCCCGCCTATGGTGTTCATGCAGGTGGTCCGGAGCTAAATCTTGAACCTAAGATGTTAAATTATATTGTTGATCAAATGAACGCTTTAAGAGAGGCTGTGGGCAAAGATTTTGATTTAATCTTAGACCTAAATTCTAACTTTAAAGCCAATGGTGTTATAAGAATAGCTCAGGCTCTTGAAGAGATAAATTTACGTTGGCTAGAGATAGATCTATTTGATCCCACAGTGATGCGTGATATCAGAAAAAAAACTCGAACCACAATTGGTGGAAGTGAATTTATTTGTACAGCAAGAAACTATAAACATTTTTTTACAAATCATGCTATCGACATACCGCTAGTTGATGTCGCGTGGAACGGATTTTTAGAGGCTCAAAAAATCGCTTCTCTTGCAGATGTATTTGATCTAAATGTTTCTCCTCACAATTATACCTCCCATCTTTGCTCGATGATTCACGGTCACTATTCAGCAGTAATTCCAAATCTACAGTTAATGGAAATAGATGTTGATGAAGTTCCTTGGATGTCAGATTTTTTTACAGAACCTTTAGTGATAGAGAATGGTGAGCTGATTCTTAATGATAAACCAGGATGGGGTATGGATGTTAACGAAGAGGCAGTTAAAGCGAGGCCTCCTCGACTCAAAATAGAAGATTAAGTATGGAAAAAGTACAATTCTTAAGTGAATCATGGATCATAAAAGCAGATGAGGTGCTTAAAAGTATCGTAAAAGCTCATGGAGAATATGGATTGAGGTTTAGTGTATCTGAATCCATAGCAGAATCTCCGAAAGAGATTGCGGATGAAGATGGATTTCTCTATTACCATATAATCATTGATGGCATGTCGGCATCAGTAAATTCTGGGAAGCTTGATAATGCAGATGTAAAAATACAGGCAAGTTACAAGTCAGCTATTAAGAGTGCCTACATCGTGTATACACCTGAATTAATTCAAGAATACACAGTCAATCCTCCAAAAAGAGAGCCAGACCCTTATGAAAAAATAGATGGTGATATGCAATCAGCTCCTCCCTTTATTACCGAGTTTCATAATCAGATGGCGGTTTTTACTTTGTGAAATGGAATACAAAAGTATTCATAACCCAGACTATATAATCGTCGGAGCAGGCAGTGCTGGGTGTGTCTTAGCAAACCGCTTGACCGAAAATATAAACAATAAAGTCTTATTATTAGAAAGCGGTGGCAAGGATAAAAGCTTATTCATTGATATGCCTTCAGGATATTCTCAATTAGTTTCTAATTCTAATAAATATAATTATGCTTACGAGACTCAAGAAGAAGGTAATTTAAATAACAGAAAAATGTATTGGCCCAGAGGTAGGGGTTGGGGAGGCTCATCATCTATCAATGGCATGATTTATATTAGAGGGCATCCAAATGATTATGATCACTGGGGGCAGCTAGGAAATACAGGTTGGTCATATGATGATGTATTACCTTATTTCAAGAAGTCTGAATCTTTTCAAGGCGAAAACTCTAGCGAATATCATGGGTTTGATGGGCCTCTATCAGTTAAGAGGGCAAAAAGGACTGATGATCTTTTACTAGATAAGTTTATTGAAGCTGGATGCCAAGCGGGACATCCTTCAACTAATGACTTCAACGGAAGACAACAAGAAGGTGTTTCAAGATATGAACATACCATGAAAGGTTCAAAAAGGTGCAGCGCATCAAAGGCTTATCTCCATCCTGCTCTCAAAAGAAAAAATTTAATTACCAAATTAAATATCACAGTTAATAAAGTCATATTTGATGGAAAAAAAGCTATAGGAATTGAGTATTTAAGAAAAGGAGAAAAGATCTCTTCATTTGCAAATAAAGAAATTATTTTATCTTCGGGTTCGTTAAGTTCTCCAATGATTCTTATGAGAAGCGGAATAGGAGATCCTAAAGAACTAACAAAACTTGGAATAAAAACCATAAATAAGCTTGAGGGAGTAGGAAAGAACCTACAAGATCATATTGCTATTTCAACACAATTTGAATCTTTAAAACCAGTGACACTTCATAGGTCTGCCTCTAAATTAAGAATGGGTCTCTCAGGTTTGCAATATTTGCTTTTAAAAAAAGGTGATGCAGCCAATCCTCCTTGTGGAGCTGGGGCATTCCTCAAATCGAATCCCGATAAAGATATTCCCGACTTTCAAGTATTCTATGTTTCTGTAGCTCTTAATGATTCTCATGGAAGAAAGGGTGTCCCTCAAGATCATAGATTTTCTGCGGCACTTTATACATTAAGACCTCAAAGCAGAGGTTATATAACTTTAGCGAGCCTCGATCCTACAGATCCTCCACTAATATACCCTAATTATTTCTCAGAAGAACAGGACCTAATAGATACTAGAAATGGATTTCGGGTAACACATAATATCTTTATGCAAAAGGCATTCGATGAATACAGAGGTATAAGAATAAGACCAAAACAAGAGATTAATATCGAAGATAATCTTGCACTGGATGAATACATAAAAAAAACTGCTGAGACTCTCTACCATCCAGTAGGCACTTGTAAAATGGGTATTGATGACAAGGCAGTAACTAATGAGTACGGACAAGTAAAAGGCACCACAGGATTGAGGGTTATTGACGCCTCTATTATGCCTACTTTAATAGGAGGCAATACCGATGCACCTACCATGATGATTGCCGAGAAGATCTCAGACCAAATAAACCGAAACATATAAGGAGAAGAAATGAAAACACAATTAACTGAAATGTTTAACATAGAGTTCCCTCTTTTTGCATTCACTCATTGCAGAGACGTTGTAGTAGCTGTTTCAAAAGCTGGTGGATTTGGTGTCTATGCAGCAGGTGGTCTATCAAACGAACAATTTGAGATAGATCTAAAATGGATTGATGAGCACATAGGTAGCAAATCTTATGGTGTTGATCTCTTAATTCCACATAAGTCTTTAGATCAGAATGAACAATTTGATGCCGCTAAACTCCAATCAAAGATTCCTCAAGAATATGGAGATTTTAGAGCAGGTATATTAGAAAAACATGGAATAGATGGTTCTGAATTTAGAAAATTTGATAACGATGATAAAAGAAGTATGGGGCTTGCAAAAAATACAAAGGAGGAAGGAGCAAGAAATATAGTTGATATAGCCTTGAGTCATCCTATCTCTTTAATAGTTAATGCTTTAGGTGTTCCTCCGGCTTGGCTTTTAGATATTGCAAAAGAAAAGGGGATTAAGGTAGGTGCAATGATTGGTGCTGCCAAACATGCTGTGAGACAGGCAGAAGCTGGTGTTGATCTCCTGATTGCTTCAGGAACTGAAGCGGGTGGTCATACTGGTGATGTAAGCACAATGGTCTTAATTCCAGAAATTTACGAAGCTATAAAACCTTATGGCGACATCCCCATATTAGCTGCAGGTGGCATTATGAATGGGCAGCAAATGGCTGCAGCAATGACTATGGGAGCCTCTGGAGCTTGGTGTGGATCAGTCTGGTTAACGACTATTGAGTCAGAACTCCCTCTGGTTATGAAAGAAAAAATAATAGCTGCTAATTCAAGTCAAACTATAAGATCTAAAAGCAGAACTGGAAAACATTCAAGGCAGCTTATTTCACCTTGGACTGATGCATGGGAAGAGCCAGATGCTCCTGAACCATTACCTATGCCTCTTCAAACTATGGTTACTGATCCGCCTTTACTTAAAGCTTTCAAGCTTGCTGAAGGTGGTCATGAAGGAGCAAAAGAACTTATTACTTATTGGGTAGGTCAAGGTATTGGTCTTACGAAATACAGTATATCTGCCAGTGATGTTGTACAAGAATTCAAGGAGGGTTTTATCAGTGGGTACGAAAGATTAATGCAATTTACAGAAGATTAAATATTTGATGAATACTATGAGTCCTGAAGAAGGGACACCACTCAAAAATATTCAACTATTTTTTTATTCTGCTATTAATTTTCCTCTTGCCGTTATTGGTCTGCCGCTCGTTTTATTTATTCCACCTTTATATGGTGAATTAGGGGTAAGTCTTTCAAGTATGGGGGTTATTTTAATGCTTGCAAGGTTATCTGATGTTTTTACTGACCCACTTATAGGCTTACTATCAGATAGAACCAAGGGGCGGTTGGGCAGAAGAAAGCCTTGGGTAATATTAGGCGCTCCTCTGCTAGCAGTCTCTACTTATTTTTTATTTATACCCCCTGAAAGCCCAGACTTAATGTATTTCCTGCTAAGCATAATGGGAATATATCTAGCCTTTACAATAATTCAGATCCCCTATGCTTCATGGGGTGCAGAATTATCAGGAAACTATAGTGAGCGATCAAAGATTACAGCCCTGAGAGAACAATTTGGATACTTTGGAACAATAGTAGCCCTATCTATTCCTTTATTACTATCTTATTTCGGCGTCATTGAAATGAGATCAATCCTCTCTTATGAAGCTATTCTAGTAATGCTATCTATTCCTTTAGTCGTATTAGGAGCTTTTTGGTTAGTCCCTGACAATCCCTCGAGTCTCTTTAGAGAGAAGACAATGACCCTAAAAGAATATGTAAGAAGCCTCAGGTTAGTTCTTAAAAATGGACCATACATAAGAATACTTATAGGTTTCACTGGAAGTGTCTTAGGAATTTCTATGGATGGAGCTCTTTCTTTCTTTTTTGTTAAGCATGTAATAAATGCAGAATCGTATTATTCCATAGCAATATTATTATCAATTTTTACATCCATTATATTTATCCAAGTTTGGAAAAAAATAGCTAATGCAATAGGAAAACATAAGGCATTAGTTATTGCTATTCTGTGGTTTTCTGGATGGGCATTATGTATGCCTTTACTCTATTTTATTCCGGAACATGCTTTATTCCTCTTTCTGATTCTTCAGGTCTTGAAAGGAATGGCATCTGGTGCACTAGTTTTCTTGGCAACTTCAATGGCTGCAGATGTAATTGATATTGACACCATAAGAAGTGGAGAAGAAAGGTCGGGTTTATTCTTTTCTGCCTGGGGCATAGTCCAAAAAGGTGCGGCAGCTATAGCTCTATTCATAGCTCTCACTGCAGTAGATTTATTTGGATTCGATGCAACCTCAGATCCTTCTCTTAGAAACACTATCGATGGAAATAGTAATAACGCAATTTTTGGTTTAGCATTAATGTATTCTGTTGTGCCCACTTTGTTTAAGATATCAACTCTACCTTTTATTTGGAATTATCCACTTACAGAAAAAAGACAAATTAGAATAAGGGGTTACTTAGAAAGAAAAAAGAAGAGACTCGCGAGTAAGAAAACTCCAATATAAATCCATAAATAAAGGAAAAATGAAATACGAAACATTACTTACCGAAATTATAAATTCTGTTCAGATTATAAAGATGAATAGACCTGAGAAACTTAATGCTTGGATCCCTCTTATGGGACAAGAAATGACAGAAGTCATTGATCGGGCTAATGAAAATGACGATATAGTTGCAATAGTTCTATCTGGAGAGGGGAAGGGATTCTGTGCCGGAGCAGATATAGATGGTTTTTTCAAAAAAAAATCAGATGGTGAAGAAGTTGAAAATGGCAATGTCATGAATAATTGGGTAAATCTGATTAGACAATCAAAACCCATTGTTGCCGCTATCAATGGGGCAGCAGTGGGTGTCGGACTTACAAAGATTCTTCCTATGGATTTTCTGATTGCTAGCGAAGAGGCAAAACTCAGTATGAAGTTTTCGAAGATGGGTCTTGTTCCTGAACTGGCAAGCTCACATTTTCTTGCAACTAGAGTCGGTTTTGGAAATGCCAGCGAAATTATGCTTTCTGGAAGAACTTTACTTGCACCAGAAGCTAAAAAGTTAGGTTTGATCGATAGAGTTACAAAGAGAGAAGAATTGTTAAGCATAGCTATTGAATATGCTAAATCTATGGGAGATAACCCACAAATTTCGTTAAAACATATCAAAAATCTTCTTACTATCAATGGTAATGAAACTGATTTAGAACTTATTCAGAAAAGAGAACAAGCAGCTTTAAAAGAATGTTACGAAACTGAAGAGCATAAAGAAGCTATAAGTTCTTTTATTGAAAAAAGAGAACCAGATTTCAAAGCAGCTAGATCAATGAAAAAATAATACGTGGATAAAGAATTTATAAATGGGGATTTCTTAAGTCCAGTTCAGCTTCTTAATAATCAGAAGTATGATGGACATAAATCTTTACATGATGAAGAAATGGCAGATAGCCTAGGATTTTCAGGAGCTCCAATTGAAGGCTGCACACATTTAAGCCAATTTGTTCCTTTATTAGAAGAGATATTCAAGGATGAATGGTTTGTTAGTGGTTGCATAAGTGTTCATTATAAAAATATGGTTTTTGAAGGCGAAAGAGTTAAAGCTTTTGCAAAATTACCCGACGAGGAATCAAAAATTACTGATATTTGGATGGAAAAAGAAGATGGTACTGTTGTTCTTACAGGCTCTGCAGGGATAGGCCCCAATCATCAAACCAGTTCACTTGATAATTTAATGTCTAAATTAGACAAAACTGAGAATCTAGTTATTCTCTCCGAAATTAATGAAGGCTTGGAAGGTAATGAAAGGTTTACAGTCAAAATTGGTTTTGATCAGCATATGGGAGACCTATACCCTTTTACTCTTCGAAATAAGCTTTCAGTAATAACTGAACCAATGACATGGTATAACGAAGCTGAAGGAAACAGTTCTCCTTGGGGCAGACCAATAATACCCATAGAAATGATTAGTGTCTTAACTAATTACGTTGGAAATCCCTCAAATTTTAAGGTTAAAGGACCTGTTATTGGTTTATTTGCTAATCAAGAAATTAAACTCTTTAAAGGTCCACTATTTGTAAATGAAGAATATCAAATTGAGAAAAAGATTATTGCTGTTAGTCAAAGCAAAAGAGTAGAAACTTACTGGTGTATGACCTATGTTTATGACCAAAATAAAATTCTTGTAGCTGAGTGTTTGTTGAATCAGGCTTTCTTAAAAGACAGTTACGAAGGTTATCAAGAAGAACTAAAAAGTATTTCTGGATAAATTAATATCAAAATATTAAATTTAATAATAGAGGAAAAATAATGAATGCTGCTGATGCCCTACTAAAAACCCTTATCAAAAATGGATTAGAGGTTATTTTTGCTAATCCTGGAACATCTGAGATGCATCTTGTTGCAGCAATAGATCACCATCCAGAAGTAAGACCGATACTAGGTCTTTTCGAAGGAGTGGTCTCCGGTGCAGCAGACGGTTACTCTAGAATTTCTGGTAAAGCAGCAGCCAATCTATTGCATCTAGGTCCTGGGTTGGGAAATGCGATTCCTAATATCCATAATGCAAAAAAGGCTAGAACTCCAATGTTAAATATAGTTGGCGATCATGCTACCTATCATCTTAAATATAATGCACCTCTGACTTCTGACTTAGATGGATTATCTAACGCTAGCTCAGATTGGGTGGGTAGAAGTAAAACACCTGACGATCTTAGCCTGATAGGTGCAGAAGCTTGGAAACAAGCACATAGATTCCCAGGACAAATATCAACACTAATCGTGCCTGCAGATTGTGCTTGGGGTGAAACTAAAACAGAAGGGCCAAAAGTAGATTTTGAAGGTCCGCAAAAAGTAGATGAGAGAAAAATTGAACTTGCCTTCACTGCGCTTAAGTCAAAAACTAAATCATTATTATTCCTTGGGGGAGAATTCTTAGACGAAGAGTCTCTCACGTTAGCCGGACAAATTGCTACGGCTGTAGGTTGCAGACTTGCAACAGATACTTTAACCAAAAAACATAGACGCGGTGCAGGATTAACAAAAGTACAAAATATTCCTTATTTTGCGGAAATGGCAGAAGAGTATTTAGCCGGAGTAGAGAACATTATATTTATAGGTTCAAGGCCACCTGTTTCGTTCTTCGCCTATCCTGGAAAAAAGAGTTTTCTTTCCCCAGATAAAGCCAATCTTATTGAGGTTGCAACTCCTGAACAAGATGGAAAATATGCTCTAAAAGCCCTAAATGATCTTTGTAAAGGAAAAAAAATAGATTCATCATTTTTGCCCTCAGGATTGATAGATACACCTATTGGCGGAGAACTGAATGTTAAAAATTTAGGCCCTCTGATGGCCAGCTTACTTCCTGAGGATACAATCATTTCAAATGAATCTGGGACTTCTGGATTTATATTTGCGTCTTATATTTGGGATGCCAAGCCATGTGACTGGCTTTCTATTACTGGAGGTTCAATTGGACAAGGTATTCCAGTTGCTACTGGAGCAGCAGTAGCTGCCCCTGACAGACCAGTGGTATGTCTCCAGGGAGATGGAGGAGCAATGTATACAATTCAGGCTTTGTGGACGCAAGCAAGAGAAGGTTTAAATGTTACAAATATAATATTTTCTAATAAATCTTATGCAATCTTACAAGTTGAATTGGAAAGAGTTGGTGCATTAGAAACAGGCGATAGAGCGAATTCAATGCTATCAATGGATAATCCAGAAATTGATTGGGTTTCTCTTTCTAAATCTTTAGGGGTTCCTGCCAAAAGAACAGTGACTGTTGAAGAGTTTCGGAAAGCATTCAGCGACGGTCTTGTATCTGAAGGGCCAAGTCTAATAGAGATTATAGTTTAAGTTAACCCTAGCCTTTTACGAAAGTAGCCCAATCTTCAATGGGCCTTCTCTCTGTTCTTAATTCATTTATTTTTGCTGTTTTGTCTTTATAACCTATAGACATACCACAAAATAGCATTAGCTCATCGGGTATATCTAAAAATGCAGTGACACTCTCCTGTTTTATTGCCCAAGCTTCTTGAGCACAAGTATCCAATTCAACTTCTCTAGCTAAAAGCATAAATGTCTGCAGAAACATACCCAAATCCGACCATTGAGGCATACCCATTTGTCTATCAACAAAGCAAAAAAATGCAGCAGGTGCTCCAAAAAATTTAAAGTTCTCTAACATTTGTTTAAACCTTCCCTCTTTATCATCCCTCTCAATACCTAAGATAGAGTACATTTCAGCACCGACTTCATACCTAGAGGTTTTGTATGGTTCACTGAGGTTTTCAGGGTAAATGGCATATGCAGGAGTTTCTGGTTCTGTCCACGCTTCCTGAAACTCAAGAAAATCTGACATGGTGTTATTATTTATTATATAAATCTGCCATGGCTGGAGATTTCCTCCGGAAGCAGCTCTTGCAGATTTTTCTAATAGTTCTTTTATAAGTTCATCAGAAACTTTTTGATCTGTGAAAGCTCTGGTTGATTGCCTTGAATATACTGCCTCTGATACGTCCATGATTATTTCTCTTTATCCTATTTCAAGTTCCGCCGTTTCTTTTGCCCATTTATAATTGGCCTTCCCGTTTGGGGCCCTTAAAACTTCTTCTACAAATAAAACTTTCTTAGGCAGTTTATAGCCAGCCAAATGGCTTCTAGTAAAAGATATTAAATCTTGTTCTTCTACTTCCTTCCCTTCATTAAATGAAGCCAGAGCTACAACTTTTTGCCCAAACCTATCGTCCTTTAAGCCCACCACTAAACAATCATAAATATCATCATGTCTTTTTATGGCTTCTTCTACTTCTTCTGGATAAACTTTTTCACCTGCGGTATTTATACAGTTACTTCCCCGTCCTAATAAAGTTATAGATCCATCTTCTTCAACTGTGGCATAGTCACCCGGGAAACTATAACGCTTACCTTCAAAGTCTTTAAAAGTTTCAGCAGATTTTTTTTCATCTTTAAAATAACCTTCAGGTACTAATCCGCTAGTTCCAATCTTTCCTATAATACCGGAACCCGGCTTAACATGTTCTCCTTCATCGGTAATCACTATTACACCTGGATTAAGTTGGAATTTGGCTGTATCTGCCGAAGACTCCCTTGATGTTCTTGAAGACCCCATGCCACCCTCTGTAGAACCCATAGCATCAACTAAATCAAAATCATGATGTTTAAGTAAGCCTTGCTTAACCTCTGAGCTCCACATTACTCCGCTCGAAACAATGGAGTTAATTCCTTCAAGTCGATAAGGTCTATCTTCAGATGCTGCATGATCCAAAGCATCCAACATGGGTTTAGCAAAAGCATCTCCCACTATTATTAAGTTTGTTGCCTTGGTCCTTTCAGCTTCTTTAAAAAAGTGATCAGGATCAAAACCAAGTTGAGGAATTGTAACGGCACATCCTCCAACTAAATGGGGTATTAACGCTCCAAGCCACATTCCTGTCCCATGCATCAATGGACAGCCTGGGAGATTTACAGCTAGATTATTTTCTTCAGACATCTTTAAGACTTCTTTATGAATATCTTCGATCTCTAGTTTCTTTTCTATAGGGACCATTCCCCAAGCTCCTGCAGTGCCCATCAAGGATCGTAAATGACCTCCATGAGTATACATCACACCTTTTGGCATTCCTGTTGTTCCACCTGTATAGAGCATATATATATTATCTTCAGACCTTTCGTATCTATCCATGGGCTCATTTGCAAGAATAGCTTGGTCATAATCTACAGAAAAATCTAACAGGTCACTTCCATCTTGGATTTGGATATAGATCTTAACTTTTGTGAGCTTATCCTTGATAGCCTTAATTTGATCTGAATAACAGCCTTGATAAAAAACTGCCTCTGAGTCGGAATTATCGAGCAAATAAATTAACTCTTCTTCCTTGTATCTGTAGTTTACATTTATTGGCACACCTGAGATTTTAAAGGCAGCATAATGTGCTTCTAAATACTCATTTGAATTATGCAGATAAAGACCAACTTTAGAATCGGGACCAAGGCCATGAGAAGATAATAAAGAGGCTATTCTTGCAGCCCTATCATCATATTCTTTCCAGGTTCTTACTACATCGCCACAGATTAATGCCGGCCTGTCAGGAACAGTATCAGCATTTTTTTCGAAGACAGTTGCATAGTGTGCTTCCATAATTATTTCCTTATATTATTCTGATGATATCCAACTTCCATGAGCCCCATAAGGTACCCTTTGAGGAATTATAACTTCCGCTACCGGCTCTTGATCAAATGCCTGGGCATCAATAATTACTAGCTTAGACTTTCTAGTATCACGCTCATGAACCAAGGAAAGTATCCAGCCTTCATCTTCTCCAGAGGCTCCAGGTTTAGGAGCAAAAACGGGCTCTCCTCCGGCAACATTATTACCTAAATGATGATCAGTTCTCTTGCCGGATTCTAATTGGTATTTAAATAAATTCTCGCCAAAAGTTAGATCTTCAACGTCAGTTTTTAACTGCATGCAGTAACCAAAATCAGAAGTTAGACCTATGCGATCATCATTAATTCTAGGAAAATCACATGCTCCATCATCTAATTGTTCTTCGGATACAGTTCCTTTTTCTAGATCGATCACCCAGCGCCATAATCTTGCTACAGTGGTTTCGCCTCCATAAATATCTTTGAAGCCACCGACCATTGCCTCTTGCTGTCTAGATACATACAAAACTATCTTATTCCCCACTTCAAATGAATTAAAACTGTGAAAGACAAAACAAGGATCTATATCAAACCACTTAACATTCGAATTATTACCATCTCTAGGCATAACTCCCAATCTTGCTCCGCATTCAGGCTTGAAACCAAACGGAGACCCTGTTGTAGCAGCAAGATCCATGTCTGAAACTATAGGAAGGTCCATAAAAACAACATAATTTCTAGTGATGTTCCAGTCATGCATCATTACGGGTCTGGGTAGTTCTATCGCTTCAGATTGAACTAAAGAACCTTCTTTACTTACTCGATAATAATTTAAGTAAGGCTCGCTAAACATAGAATAACCAAAGAAAAGCATCTCTCCTGTTTCAGGACATACTCTTGGATGGGCCGTCATGGCCTTATCTAACTTTCCATTAAAATCCTCGACACCTATGGTGTCTAAATCTTTATTTACACTCCAAGGTAAAGATGTTTCTTCTAGGGCAAGTAATTTTCCTGCGTGATTTA
>JADHSF010000001.1 GCA_016777005.1 SAR86 cluster bacterium
GCAGGACCAATTCGTTAAAAGCGAACTGCTCTACCGACTGAGCTAACGGCCCGAAAAAAAAAGCGTATATTATAGGTTTACTCAACTAAATTCGACTCTTCTTTTACAATTTCTTTAGATTTTTTTGCAAGCTGGGCAGCACCCGATTCAGGGAACGCCTCAATAACCCTATTATATTGAATTAATGACTCTTCTTCATTACCCTCTATTCTGAGTATCTCACCCATTTTATATAAAGCATCTGGACAACGAGAATGATCGGAGAATTGATCAATAACACTCTGATAACTTAATTTGGCATCTTCATACATTTCTTGAGCTAAAAATAATTCACCAGACCAGAAATAAGCATCAGGAGTATAAAGTCCATTAGGAAAAGAAATAATAATCTCTGAGAAAATATCTAGAGCTTCAGCAAATCTGGATTCTTCAAACAATACCAATGCTTGTTTAAATAAGTCTCTTTCAGGGTCTGGGCTTTCAAAGACATTTCGCTCTTCTAATACTACTTGTGGATTGGAGAGCTTTGATAATTCCAAAATACGCGAATCAAGATCTAAGTATCTTTGTTGTTGCACTTCTAATGATCTGTCAACAAGTATAGAATTTTCTTCAAGAATATTTCTAAGATCCCTTATTTCTTCTTCAAGATTTACTATTTTTTGATATAAAAGCTCCAGACTTTCTTCTTGTTCTGAAACAATTATTGAAGAAAGAATGCAAACGAGACTAGTTAAAAAAAATTTTTTCAAACTTCTTAGAAAGTTTTAACCAAGGCCCTTCTGTTTTGCGACCATGACCTTTCATTTGATCCATTGACGATTGGTTTTTCTTCACCATAACTAACGGTCTGGATTTTATCTGATGAGACACCATTAATAATAAGCAGCTCTGCAACTGTTTTAGCTCTTTTTTCTCCTAATGCCAAGTTGTACTCTCTAGTACCTCTCTCATCACAGTGTCCTTCAACTCTAACATTGAGATCATTATCGTTGATGAGTTTAGCTAGGGTCCTAATTTTTATTCTTCCCTCTGAATTAACATCGGATTTATCATAAGAAAAATAAAGAACATTATTAGAAGTCATTCCACTATCAGAATAAGCTCCTGATGCAGAAGCCGATATTGCTGTAGAGTCATTAGTTCTATCTGAAGAAACTGAGCTACAAGATGCAAGGACAATAATGATTGTGGTTAAAAAAGATTTTTGAGTAATATTCATTTTTTAGTCTCCTGAGTTTATTATACTTTTATTTTTATTCTAATCTATTAAAGGCGACCAAGCCGGCTCTCTAGCCTCACCCTTAAGTGAAGGCATTATAAACTTAGTTTTACCGTCCATAGTGATGCCAGCCAATATATCTCTATCGCCATCTTTGGTTGCATAGATAATGACATTACCATTAGGTGAGATAGTAGGAGATTCATCTAAGTAAGTGTCAGTCAAAATTCTTACTTTTCCTGATCTAAAATTTTGAGTTGCAATATGAAAAACTCCATTTCTCCTATGAACAAAAACTATACCTTTCCCATCAGGTAAATATCTTGCTCTGGCGTTATAAGTACCCTCAAATGTCAGTCTCTTAATTCTGTTATTTTTAACGTTTGCTTCATAAATTTGAGGGGACCCAGATCTATTAGATGTAAATAATAGACTTCTTGAATCAGGAGACCAATCTGGTTCAGTATCTATGCCAAAATGTTTAGTTATTTGCGTCCAACTAGATTGCTCTAAATCATAAATAAAAAGATCAGGATTCCCAGATTTAGATAAAACAGCTGAAATCATATCTCCATTAGGAGACCAATTTGGTGAACTATTTATACCCTCCTCTAATTTGAGGCCTTTTCTCTTTGCTGAACTGAGTTCTTGTAAAAAAATTCGTGAAGTCCCCTCTTCAAAGGAGACATATGCAATTTCTTTTCTATCAGGCGACCAACTTGGAGACATTAATGGTTGAGGCGAAGAAAATAAGGAAATACTTTCGAATCCATCAATATCAGATATCCTCAAATTATAATTAGGATCTTCAGAAGAAGGCTTATCTATGTAAGCCAGTTTGGTTGAAAAAATACCCGGTATACCTTGAATTTTTTCATAAATCTTGTCGCTCATCTTATGAGCAACCTTTCTTAAAGACTTAATAGGACCGATGACATTGCCTCTATGAATTGATTTTTCTCTAGCGATATCAAAAATAATATAATTGGTTTCAGTATTGCCGTCTAGGTTAGAACCTTTTGTGCCACCTATTACTAAATAATCTACTCCTAATAGCCTCCAATCTTTATAGTAAATTTCTTCCTTTGAAGTTGGCAGACTCAACATACTTTCAGGTGGCAAAACAACAAATTCACCAAAAGACTCTAAATCCGATTTAATTATTTTATGAAGATATGTTGTCTGAGTGCTTTCTAACTCCCATTTCATAGGGACAACCGCAATATTGATTGGATCGGCTATACCTCCCTTTATTTCTATACGTAATTGCGAATAGGTAAATGAAAAATAAAAGAAGAGAATGAAGGTCAGAAAAAAAATCTTAAATTTAAACATAAATTAAATATTTATTATTCCGGACTGAAAATAAGGATAAAGTTCCTAAAGTGTTGATCGAATAAACTCATCTGCATACTTAGTCCTTCAAAAGATTTTACTTTTGAGATTGCAGTTAAAGCAGATTCATCAAAAGCTAGATTTCCGCTACCCTTTATAATTGATGCAGAAACAATCTCTCCAGTCGGTACAAGTATAATTTGAATCTCTGTTTTTAAATTAAACTTCAGTTGAGATGGTCTTTTCCAATTATCCATTACCTGACTCTTGATGATAGATGAAAAATTCTCTAACTCAGTCAGACTAATTAATTTATTTTTATCAACTTCATTACTTTGATTCTTTACTTCCAAAATTGAAATCTGATCCAGTTCATAATTTACGTCAGAAAGTTTTATTCTCTCAGGAGAGTCTTTATTTTGGATATCTTGTTCATTCTCCTTTGGTATCGAGATATTTCTTTTCTTTAATAAGTTTTTTTCTTGTTCAATTATTAAGTAAGCTTGGATAGGCTTACTTGTCTCAATATTAAATGCTTCAAGATCTAAATTAAAAAAATTTGAGAAAGATAAAACTAAACCAAGATGAATGAATACAGACAAAATTAAGGGAGGAAAATAATTCATTAATTTGATGAGATAGGCTTAGAAATAAGACCTATATCAATTGCTCCTGCCATTTGGAGTTCTGCCATAACAGTCATTACTTTTTCATATTTAACCTGTCCATCACCTCTAATGACAACCTGAAGGCCAGGACTAGCTTCAATGATTTTAGAAACCGAAACATTTAGCTCATCTAAAGTAAGCGGCTTGTTTTTTGTTGAACCAGTTTCGAGAAATAAAGCGCCATCCCGATCAATAGAAACTATTAATGGTTCTGTATTTTGCACAGGTAAAGCTTCAGAAGAAGCTTCTGGCAAATTAACCTGGATACCCTGAACCATCAAAGGAGCTGAGATCATAAATATGACCAGCAAAACCAACATAACATCAATATATGGAACCACATTGATGTCCGAGATTAAATTTCTTCTTTTCACTCTTAATCTGAATGTATATCCCTATACAAAACTGCTAAAAATTCTTCTTTAAAACCCTCAAAATTTGATAGGAGATTATCAGATTCCGAAATAAATTTATTATAGGCAACAAGAGCAGGAATGGCAGCAAAGAGTCCAATTGCTGTAGCAATAAGTGCTTCAGAGATACCAGGTGCTACAGCTGAAAGTGTTGCTTGTGATGCCCCTGCTAATCCCCTAAAGGAATTCATTATCCCCCACACAGTTCCAAATAAACCCACATAAGGGCTGACTGAAGCGACTGTAGCAAGAAATGGTAAATGCTTTTCCAGCAAAGATTGTTCTTTCGCTAAAGCAACACGCATATTTCTTTGAACACTATCCATAACAATGTCTGGACCTAAACTCTCTTTTGTAAGCCTCTTATAATCAAGATAACCTACTTGAAAAATGTACTCAGCCCCTACTGGATTATGATTTTCTTCTTGGCTTGAAGATAAAAGTGCATCTAAACCCGCATCTGACCAAAAACTAATTTCGAAATCTAATAACTCCTGACTAATTTTTTTTATATAAAGCCAACGTTCAAAAATGATCATCCAAGAAACAATCGATGCAAGGATTAAGATAATTATTACCGTCTTTACAACAACACTTGCATTCAAAAAAAGTTCTAATATTGAAAGTTCCATAAGACTATAAGAGTAGTTTTTTCATTCCCGTATGTAAATACTCAGGCAAAGCTGCAGGAATAAAAGTTTCAGAATCAAGGCTACCGCATTTTATAGTAGCCTTAGCAATTTCTTGATTATTACTAAATGCAGTTTGCTCAAAATCAAAACTTACTTTTCCTAATTTAACTAAATCCGTTTTTATTACTAATTGGTCATCAAGTCTTGCGGGCTTGAGAAGTTTTAAATCTAAGCTTCTAACAACAAAAATAATCTTTTCTTCCATAAGCTTCATCTGTTCATAGCCAATTGCTCTTAATAATTCCGTTCGAGCTCTTTCAAAAAATTTAAGATAGTTAGCATAGTAAACCACTCCTTGAGCGTCTGTATCCTCGTAATAAACTCTCAAAAGATATTCTTGCATTAATCTAATTCTTCGTGATCCTGAATATCTTTGGAGTAAAGTTCTTTTAAAAGGAAAATAAAATCATCCCACAGTAAATCCGCAGTAAAAGGAGAGTCTATATGTAAATTGGGATTGATTGCCCCTAGTGGAACTCTGACTTTAATGGGCCTTCTATCAAATTTGTAAACCAAAGCTGGGATTCCTTTATTTCGTGTTGCGTCTAGAACTTGTTTCCACCAAGCCTCGAGAGGTTCAGCACCAGATGCATATCTTTTGCATTCAAGATACCAATTACCCAGCATAAGATCAGGTAAATGTTTTTCTCTAGTTTGTTCAAGAATTCTTCTTATATTTTTTTTTAAACCTAAATCATTTGTAAGGAGATTGGCTACTTCCCTTTCGAAAGAAGCTCCTTTATTTCTTGAATTAGCCATATTAATCCAGTTGTTCGAACATACCATCAGCAAATTCAATATTTGAAGTTACATTCTGAGTATCGTCAAGGTCTTCGAGCATTTCTAATAATTTATATACCTTAAGAGAAGTATCTATATCAGCTTGAACTGTAGTTTCAGGCACTAAGGATATTTCTGAGTCATCAATTCTGAAATCTTGGTTAATTAAAGCATTTTTAATATTTTGAAAGTCTTCTGGAGAAGAGCTTACAGTAGTTGTTAGATCTTCATTTATCTCTATATCTTCAGCACCTGCTTCAATAGATACTTCCATAATTTGTTCAGCATCTTGTTCCGAAGAAACAGTTATTATTCCTTTTTTTTCAAAAAGGTAAGAAACCGATCCGTTTGTTCCAAGATTTCCTCCAGATTTAGTAAAGGCATGTCTGACTTCAGCCACTGTTCTATTATTATTGTCTGTCATAGACTCAACAATGATTGCTATTCCACCTGGACCATAACCCTCAAAGCTGACTTCTTCAAGATTTTCTCCCTCGAGACCTCCTGCTCCTCTTTGCACAGCTCTTTCGATAGTATCTTTGGTCATATTGGCAGCTAAGGCTTTATCAATGGCTGTTCTAAGTCTAGGGTTATCATCGGGAACCCCGCCTCCCAATTTAGCTGCAACTGTCAGCTCTCTTATCAGGACAGAAAATATCTTTCCTCTTTTTGCATCCTGCCTACCTTTTCTATGCTTTATATTAGCCCATTTTGAATGACCTGCCACTTTACTCCTCCTTATCTAATCCATGGAACCTTATATGAAGTTCATCTAATTGATCTTGTGCCGCATGTCCTGGAGCATCAGTCAGTAAACATGAAGCAGTTTGAGTTTTGGGGAAGGCTATAACGTCTCTTATTGAATCTGAATGCGTCATCAACATAATCAATCTATCGAGTCCAATAGCTAGTCCAGCATGCGGTGGACAACCATGCTGAAGGGCTGAAATCAAAAAACCAAACTTTTCTTCGGCTTCTCTTTCATCTATTTTCAGAAGACTTAAGACTGTTTTTTGCATTTCTTGATCATGGATTCTTACAGAACCACCCCCAAGCTCAGTTCCATTCAAGACTATATCATAGGCATCAGTTAAAGCTTCAAGAGGAGCATTCTTGAGACTCTCGATAGAGCATGTAGGAGCCGTAAAAGGATGGTGCAATGGAGTAAGGTCGCCCGACTTATTTTTTTCAAACATAGGAAAATCAGTAATCCAACAAGGTGCCCAGTCACATATTAAAAGATCTAAATCTTTGGCCACTAGATCTCTTAAAGCAGCCAAAGAATCATTCACTATATTGCTTTTACCAGCTCCGAAGAAAATAATGTCCCCTTCCTCTACTTCCAATGTTTTCATAAGAGATGAAATTATTTCATCATCTATAAATTTTATTATAGGAGACTGAAGGCCTTCCTTACCCTTTGATAGATCTTCTACTCTTATATACGCCAATCCCTTTGCGCCATAATTAGCTACAAAATTTGTATAGTCGTCAATCTGCTTTCGAGTAAGAGATTTACCATTGGGAACCCTAATTGCAGCAATCCTTGAATCATCATCATTAGCAGGTTCGCTAAACACCTTAAAATCACAGTCCTTGAATAATGTCTTTACCTCTAAAAGTTGTAAGGGATTTCTTAAATCAGGCTTATCAATGCCGTACTTTTCTATTGCATCCTTGTAGGATATTTTAGGAAATTCACCTAACTCGATAGATAAAGATTCTTTAAAAACATCTTTTATCATATCAGTAATTAAATTCATCACTACTGAGGAATCAGCAAAAGATAATTCAATATCTAGCTGAGTGAATTCTGGTTGTCGATCTGCTCTAAGATCTTCATCTCTAAAGCATTTTGCAAATTGATAGTATCTCTCAAAACCAGATGCCATAAGAGTTTGCTTAAATAATTGAGGAGATTGAGGTAAAGCAAAAAATGAGCCTGGAAATGTTCTACTTGGGACCAAATAGTCTCTAGCTCCCTCAGGGGTCGCTTTAGTCAAGATAGGTGTTTCAATTTCAATAAATTCTTCATTGCTTAAATAATTCCTGAGACGAGAAGAAACTTTTGATCTTAATCTAAGATTTTGTTGCATTTCAGATCTTCTTAAATCTAAGAATCTATATGTTAAACGAGTCTCTTCTCCGACTGACGTGTATTCATCTAATTGAAACGGAAGAGGTTTAGAAGGATTTAATATATCTAAATGTGAGGCAACTATTTCTACTTCACCTGTTGCGAGGTTAGAATTTATTGTCCCCTCAGGTCTTTCTCTTACCAAACCTTTAGAAAAAACTACATATTCATTTCTGCAATTCTCAGCGAGAGCAAATGTCTCTTCTGAGTCAGGGTTATAGACTACTTGCACAAGTCCATCTTCGTCTCTAATGTCAAAGAATATTACACCGCCGTGATCTCTTCTTCGATGAATCCATCCAGCAACTGATATTTCTTGTCCGATCAAATCTATATTAATTTGATTACATTTATGTGTTCTTTTCATTTTTTTATATAGATTCTTTTTTTGTTACAGAGGTATCTTTAGTTTTTTTGTCTGGCTTAGCAGGAGAAGTACTTTCGTTATCGCTTTTAGCTATATTTTTTTTGTTCCCGGTTTTGAAATCTGTCTCATACCATCCTGTCCCTTTAAGCCTAAATGATGGGGCTGTTGGCATCTGAGAAAAGTTAGGATTTTTAATTTTGAAATCATCTAATTCGGAGATTCGCATCTGTTTCTCAAAAATCTCTTCGGTTTCTATATTTTTAAAAATGTATGTTGGCATAAAAGGGTTGCTCAGTATTAAATGTAAGGTATTTATTCACTCAGGATGCAATTATAGCAATTTTTATTATATAGATTCTTGAAAACCAGCTATATGTTAGTATTAGTAAAAATAAATTTATGAAAGCTTCAAAGTTAATTCTAGGTACTCAAAGAGAAAATCCTGCAGATGCAGAGATTGTTAGTCACCAATTAATGATTAGAGCTGGGCTAATCAGGCAAGTTTCTTCAGGAATATACAATTGGCTCCCTTTGGGGAAAAAAGTACTTCAGAAGGTTGAGGATATTATAAGAACTGAAATGAATAACTCGGACGCGCAAGAAATTTTAATGCCAATGGTCCAACCAGCTGCTTTATGGGAAGAATCTGGAAGAATTGATCAATATGGTCAAGAATTACTAGTTTTCCTAGATAGGCATGATAATAAATTTTGTCTTGGGCCTACTCATGAAGAAATAATTACTGATCTTTGTAAGAATCTTCTTACTAGCTATAAACAGTTACCAGTCACTCTTTACCAAATCCAAACAAAATTTAGAGATGAAATAAGGCCTAGATTCGGGGTGATGAGATCTAGAGAATTTATTATGAAAGATGCCTATTCTTTTGATTTAAATAAAGAAGGCCTTGATCAAAGTTATGCGATCATGAAGGGCGCTTATATAAATATTTTTAATCGCCTGGGTTTGGACTATCGTATTGTAAAGGCAGACAGCGGAGCTATAGGAGGTTCTGACTCTGAGGAATTTCATGTATTGGCTGATTCGGGTGAGGACCTTTTAGCTTTTAGTGATAAGAGTGATTATGCAATTAATGCTGAATTGCTTACAGAACTTCAAGAGGGACAAGATCCTTATTCATTAGAAGGTAAGCAAAGTCCAGATGGGAAAGGTAATCTTAAATTGAAAAAAGGGATAGAGGTAGGTCATATATTCAAACTGGGTAAAAAATATTCAGAAATCCTTAATTTAAGAATCCAAGGAGAAGATGGTGACATCAATCCTGAGATGGGTTGCTATGGTATTGGAGCTTCAAGAATTGTTGCTGCAGCAATAGAACAAAATCACGATGAAAAAGGCATAGTATGGCCTAAATCATTATCCCCCTTTCAAGTTGCATTGGTTGAAGTCAACTCAAAAGATAACAAAGTTGTGAAGGATAAATGTAATGAAATCTATCAATTACTAAAAGATAACAACATTGAAACATTATGGGATGATAGAGACAAAAGACCTGGTGTAAAATTTTCTGATATGGAAGTAATCGGCATCCCTATGACAATTATCGTTGGGGAGAGAACTCTAGAAACTGGTCAGATAGAAATTAAGAAAAGAAAAGATGAGAAACCAGAACTGGTCTCTCATCAAGATCTTTTATCACTGATACTGAGCTAATCCATCCTCTCAATGATCATTGCATTAGCTGTACCACCACCTTCGCAGATGGCTTGAAGCCCATATTTTACTTCCCTTCTTTCCAGTTCATGCAATAAGGTAGTCATTAACTTGGCACCAGTACCTCCCAAGGGATGTCCCAAGGCCATAGCACCTCCATTAACATTTAATTTATCTAGATCAGCATTTAACTCTTTTGCCCAAGCTAATGGAACGGGTGCAAACGCTTCATTAACTTCATATAAATCTATGTCCTCGATAGACATGGAAGCTTTTTCTAAAACATTTCTAGAAGCTGGTATTGGACCAGTTAACATTATTACTGGATCGTCTCCGGCTAATGCCAATGCGACTACTTTAGCTCTAGGTTTAAGTCCAAGTTTAGCTAATCCTGCATCATTAACAAGCATGACTGCTGCAGCTCCGTCACAGATCTGACTTGATGTACCAGCAGTTAGAACACCATCCTCAGACAATGCATTTAGACCAGAAAGACTCTCAGAACTTGCATCAAATCTAATACCTTCATCAACAGTAACCATCTCTTTTTCGCCATTTGGAAGGTCACCCTCTACTGGAACTATCTCTCTATCAAAATATCCACCTTCTGTTGCGTTTACAGCTTTATGATGACTTGAAAGGGCAAATGCATCTAATTCTTCTCTGGACATGTCCCATCTTTTTGCCATCATTTCAGCACCTGTAAATTGACTAAACTGAACTCCAGGGTATCTTTCACTTGTTCCTTTTCCGCCGTATGGCTGACCATGGCCCGCCTTGAAACTATCTATAACTGCAGCACCGATTGGTACTTGACTCATTACCTCAACTCCGCCAGCAATAACAATATCTTGTGTCTCAGACATAACTGCTTGTGCTGCAAAATGAATAGCTTGCTGTGAAGAACCACATTGCCTATCAACTGTAGTTCCTGGAACAGATTCAGGAAGAGAAGATGCAAGGACTGCATTTCTTGCTATATTCCCTGATTGCGCACCAGATTGGCTGACACAACCGAAAATTACATCATCAATTTCTTCTGGGTTTACACCAGTCCTTTGAACTATTTCATCTAAAACGAGTGCACCTAAATCTGTGGGATGCCACTGACTTAACTTACCGTTTTTTCTTCCACCAGGTGTCCTGACGGCACCAACTATATATGCATTTCCCATATTTACTCCTTGTTTTTAAAGAAAGTGGCGACTTAAAAGAGTCGCCACATTCGAATCCTATAACAAAATAGGTCTTATGAGAAAAAGAAATTAATCCTCTTTATTAATCGCGTCCATTACCTGTTTTTCTATTGTCTCTAGTAATTTAGGATTCTCCTTCAAGAATTCAATAGAATTAGCCTTTCCTTGACCTATCTTCTCACCATTATAACTATACCAAGCGCCTGCTTTTTCAATAATATCTAGATCAGATCCTTTATCTATAAGTTCACCGAGACGATTTATTCCCTTGTTGTAAAGAATTTGGAACTCTGCTTGTTTGAAAGGTGGAGATACTTTATTTTTTACAACTTTCACTCTTGTTTCATTACCCACTGCCTCATCACCATCTTTGACAGTTCCTATTCTTCTGATATCCATTCTCACTGATGCATAAAATTTGAGTGCATTACCGCCGGCTGTAGTCTCAGGACTACCGAACATAACACCTATTTTGTGGCGAATCTGGTTAATAAAAATAACTAAGGTATCTGATTTTTTAACATTACCAGTTATTTTTCTAAGAGCTTGTGACATAAGTCGTGCCTGAAGACCGACATGATGATCGCCCATTTCACCCTCTATTTCAGCTTTCGGTACTAGTGCGGCTACAGAATCAATAACCAATATATCTATCCCACCAGACGAGACCATGATATCTGCAACTTCTAATGCCTGTTCACCAGTGTCTGGTTGGGATACCAAAAGCTCATCTACCTTGACTCCAAGCTTCTCGGCATACAATGGATCGAGTGCATGTTCTGCATCGATAAAAGCAGCCGTTCCACCTAATTTTTGGCATTGAGCTATGACCTCTAATGTCAATGTTGTTTTACCAGAAGATTCAGGTCCATAAATCTCTACTATTCTTCCTCTGGGCAATCCACCTATGCCAAGTGCAATATCAAGACCCAAAGAGCCTGTTGGGATAGCTGGTATCCTCTCATGCCTCTTATCGCCCATGCGCATAACAGTTCCTGCACCAAACTGACGCTCTATTTGCCCTAAAGCACTATCTAATGATTTTGATTTATCTACTTCTTTAATGTCTGTCACCTTTTTTTGAGCCATAATATTTCTCCGTTAGAATATTATGCATTATACAAAATACTGTATAAATAAACAGTATTATTTATATTATTATTTCAATAACTCTATGGCCCCTTCTAGGCCTGTAATTACAGTCTGATATCTTACTTCGTTTCTGTTGCCTTCGAATAGAAAAGTTGACTTTATAGTCTCGCTTCCTTTGAGCTTCCAAGCTACACATACCGTACCAACAGGCCTTTCATCTGTTCCTCCACCTGGACCTGCTATACCGCTTATTGCAATTCCAAGATCAGCATGGCTTTCATCTAATGCTCCTGTCACCATCTCCTTTACCACTTCTTCACTAACTGCTCCAAAAGTCTTAAGAGTATCTTTGGATACACCTAATATCTTCTGTTTAGAAATATTTGAGTATGTAATGAAACTGCAACCAAACCAAGCAGAGCTGCCAGGAACTGAGACTATTGATTGAGAAAGTAGACCTCCTGTACAGGACTCTGCAGAAGTAAAAAACATTTTATTCTTCTGCAAAAGAGCACCTAAATCAGCGCTAAGGATTTCTAAATTATTTAATTCCAATTTGTAAAATAATATTAATGATCATTAGAACAGATATGAAATGTTTGTCTAGTTGGTGGTTACTGAAATATTCGTAAAATGATAAAATGATTTTTAATGGCTTTTATCGTTGGTGACGCTTGTGTCAAATGCAAATTAACAGACTGTGTTGAGGTGTGTCCTGTTGACTGTTTTTATGAAGGGCCGAATATGCTTGTGATCAATCCGGATGAATGTATAGATTGCGCACTGTGTGAACCAGAGTGTCCAATTGACGCTATTTATTCCGAGGATGAGGTTCCAGATAACCAAATAAAGTATATTGAACTAAATGCAGAGCTATGCATGGAATGGCCTAATATTGTAGAACAAAAGGATCCCCTTCCGGATTCAGATCAATGGAAAGAAGTAGAGGATAAATTTGAAATGATTGAGCGCTAGCTTTTGCCAATGTATTTAAAGAATAAAACCAAAACTATCCCTAAGAAAGAACCAATCAAAAAAGGTTGTAGATTAGATACATAGATTGTGTCCATAGGTTGATTCTGCCAAATGAGCGGAATACAAAATATGATCAAGCCAAAAAATATAGACAAGAGTAAAGCTTTTTGCTTCTCATACAGTATCTTTATTAATCTAACTATACTTAATAATCCGATAACTGCACCGCTCAAAAAGATCAATATGATTTCCATATCTATATCCCTTACTGCCCCCAATACAAAAGAGTATGTGCCTAATAAAAGAAGAATAAAACTCCCTGATATCCCTGGAACAACTAGAGCAGTAACTGCAAAAAAACCTGAAAAAAATAAATACCAAGGACTAATATCAATTAGCTCTCTACTTGGCATTAGAAACAGCAAACCGCAGATAATTAAAGAAATAATAAGTCCAATGAAAAACGATCTAGATAATTTTGGCTTTAAAGGTTCAATAAAAACAGAGCAAAACAATAAAGAAGACAGGAAAGATCTAAATGCTATGGGATATGCATCCATGGTGAATAAAATCAGGGCAGAAAGAGAATAAATCGAAAGCAACATACCCATAAACAAAATACTTATGAAATTGCCATCAATTCGACTCCAAGCAAGATTTAATTTTCTTTCGAGTAAGAGATGGATAAGTTCGTAATCAAAGCTTGAAATTGCTTTGATCAATCTTTCGTAAACTCCTAAGATTAGAGCTACAGTTCCGCCTGATATCCCTGGTATAACTTCGGCAATACCCATTGCCATGCCTCTTATGAATATTGAGATTTTTTTATTCTTGATAATTATGAAACCACTCCCTTGAGTAAAGGAACAAACAAAACTTCTTCAAGCTTCTCTTCTATAAAAATATCTTTTGAAGTTCTCTTTATGAGCGTGAGGATTTGTTTATTACTATCACCAACTGGAATAATTAATTTCCCCCCTACATTAAGTTTCTCTTTTAAAAATTGAGGAATTTCAAGAGGCGCTGCTGCAGATAAAATCGCATCATATTTCTGGTCTCCAAGTTTATTTCCATCATCCACCATGAATTCCACATTATTAACTTTTAATTGCTTAAGAGTTTTCTTGGCTTTATCTTGAAGCGGCTCTATCCGCTCAATAGAAGTAACTTTTTTAGAAAAGATAGCTAGTAGATATGTTTGATAGCCACAACCAGTTCCAATTTCTAAAGTTTTCTTAAGGGGAACTTCTGCTAACCTATCTCCAGAAACTAAGGCCTCTGTCATTCTAGCAACTATATAGGGTTGAGAAATTGTTTGCTGGTATCCTATTGGTAAGGCCAGGTCTTCATATGCTCTTGTAGAAAGAGCCTCGTCTAAAAAAAGATGTCTAGGGCTATCTCTCATTGCCTCAAGTACCCTTACATCAGAAATACCTTTTTCAGTGAGTCTTTCGATAAGCCTTTGCCTAGTTCTCAATGAAGTCATCCCCTGCCCTTGGAGTAATTCTTTATCTAAGCTCATTTCTTTTGAAGGTTAAAATTTATATTGGGTTCAGTTTCATAAGAAAATTTAGGATAAATAGGAGAGATAGAAATAGTATTATTTTTAAGAGCGCTTATATCTGAATTAGATTCATTGGGAGGACAATTCTCTCTATGAGAGGTCCAATAAGTTATTTGATCATCTTTTTCCTTTTCCACATGAGGAGGGTTTCTCTTACCCCATTTACCAATTGACGTAATCTCATAATCTAAATCTGCGGAGAATACTTTATTAGGAGTATTAACATTAAGAACAATAGAGGAGTCAATTATACTGAGATCATAATTTTCAATAAGATCTAGAACCACTTTTGCAGCAGTATCATAATTTGGGTCCATAAAACTTTCTGAGCCTGGTTGATGGAACGCAGCAGCAGATACAGCAATAGAAGGATAAGTTAACCATCTTCCTTCCAGGGCCGCGCCAACAGTTCCTGAATAGAGAAGATCTTCTCCCATATTAGCCCCAAGATTAATACCGCTGATAACTAGGTCAGGTGTCCATGGAGCAAGTTCGTGGATGCCAAGATAAACACAATCTGCGGGTTTGCCTGTAACGGAAACAAAACCATTATTATGGAATTTAGCTTTCATTGGTTGATTGACTGTAATAGAACAACCCGCTCCACTATGATTCGTCTCTGGTGCCACAACAAATAAATCTGCTGAATCCTTAAGAGTTTCGTATAGAGCTTCTAGGCCCGGCGCATCATAGCCATCATCGTTTGAGAGTAGTATTTTCATTATTCTAATATTTTCTTATTCAATTAAGCTTATGCAGTGGCAAGAGATTCCTTCTAAATTTCCTTCAAACCCCAGACCATCAGTAGTAGTCGCCTTGCAACTAATTTTATTAATATCTATCTCGAGGATACTAGATAAATTTTTTCTTATTATATCTCTATGAGGTATTATTTTTGGAACTTCACCTACATATGTAATATCTATATTAACTATAGAAAAATTATCTCTCTTTAGTTTTTCCATAACGGTAAGCAACATAGATACGCTTGAAATGTCTTTTAAAGATTCATCTTCACTAGGAAAATAAGCTCCCAGATCTCCATAAGCGGCCGCTCCAAGAAGTGAATCAATCAAAGCATGAATAATTATATCTCCATCGGAATGAGCCTCGATAGAATAATCACAGTCTATTTCAATACCACCAAGAGTAAGACTTTTTCCTGGTTTAATTTTATGAGCATCATAACCTTGTCCAATTCTCATTTTGCTAATTCCTTTTTGTATTTATTATAGATTCAGCCAAGCTTAAGTCCTCTTGAAAGGTTATTTTTATATTATTAGCTGAGCTTTGAAATAAAAATATATCATCATCTAATTTATCAAAAAGAGAGGATTCGTCTGTTAGCTTATTCATTTCTATTTTATTCACATCGTAAGCCTGCATTAAATTTGTATGCCTAAAAACCTGAGGTGTCTGAGCCTGCCATAGTTCTGATCTATCAACTGTTTGATTGATTCGTACTCCGTCTGAAGAAGCCTTCAAAGTATCTGAGCATGGGGTTGCAAAGATAGCACCAGAATTTTCCGACGAACAAAATTGAGTGAGAAATTCTTCAACCTCTTCATTCAACACACAAGGCCTAGCAGCGTCATGAATTAAAACATTCTCAATGTGTCCCTTTTCTGTCAAGTAGTCAAAACCTATCTTGACGGACTCAGCTCTATTCAAACCTCCCTCAACAAGATTTACTCTGTCGTCTTGGGTTAACTTATGACAATAAGGGTCCTCCTTAGAGACCATAATCACTACTTTCTTACATTGATCAAAACTCAAGAATAATTCTAATGAATAATCCAAGACGAATTGTCCATTAATTTTATGATATTGCTTAGGTTTATCGTTCTCAAAGCGCAAACCTAAGCCTGCGCTTGGTAAAATTACTACAAATGGATCAATCAATTTTTATTTTCTAAATTTTGTTCGTCAACTTCGTTTTTAAAGACATAAAACTTTTCACCTGGCTTTATCATTCCGAGCTCATACCTGGCAGCACCTTCTAAGGCCTCTCTTCCAGAACTTAGCTTGTCTCTCTCTTCAGCTAAAATTTGATTATTATTTTTTAATTCAACCATTTCATCTTCTATAGCTGCGATACTCTTATTTAACTCAGATAAATCATGATTGTTATGTTCACCAAACCAATATTGGTTTTGGGTTAAAGCAATTACTAGAAATAAAAAAATAAGGCTAAAGCTGTATATAGGTTGAATTTTAAAAATTAAAAAAACTCTTTTAATTATCCTAAACATAACTCAGTTTCAGCCTCTATCATTAAAAGACGGTTATATTTTGCAACTCTATCAGATCTCGAAGGAGCTCCAGTTTTAATTTGTCCCGAACCTACGCCGACTGCTAGATCCGCTATAAAAGTATCCTCAGTCTCTCCTGATCTATGAGAGATAACAGTTTGGAAATTATTTTTGGTTGAAGTCTTGATAGCATCAAAAGTCTCCAGAAGAGTACCTATTTGATTTACTTTAACCAAAACAGCGTTTGCAGCATGAGTCTCAACACCTTTGGTGATTCTTTCAGGGTTTGTTACAAATAAATCATCCCCAACTAGCTGAACATCAGTTCCGATAGATTCGGTTAGTTGTTCCCAACCTTCCCAGTCATCCTCATCCAATCCATCTTCTACAGAAGTAATAGGATATTTTAAACACAGTTCCTTTATATAATTAATCATTTCAATTGTTGTGAACGACTTTTTCATTCCTTCTAAGTGATAAGAGGAATTGGAATAGAACTCAGTCGCTGCTATGTCTAGACACAAAGAAATCTGATCGCCTGGTTTGTAACCTGATTTCTCTATAGCAATCATAATTAAATCTAAAGCTTCTTCAGGTGATTTCAGATTAGGAGCAAATCCTCCTTCATCACCAACCGAAGTGCTTAATCCTTTAGATTTTAAGATACCTTTTAGAGTTTGGAAGACCTCAATTCCTGCCCTTAAAGATTCAGCGAACGAACTAAATCCTTTTGGTTGAATCATAAACTCTTGAAAATCTATAGGATTGTCTGCATGAGCTCCACCATTGAGAATATTCATCATTGGAAGCGGTAAATTCTTTATGACCTTCTCGTTACTAAATTCTGAGTATTTTTCATTTAAAAAACTGTATAAAGGTATCTTTCTTGAATTAGCAGCAGCTTTAGCAGATGCCATCGATACAGCTAATATAGAGTTTGCTCCTAGATTACTTTTATTGGCAGTATCATCAAAATCAATCATCAACTGATCATTTATAATTAGATCATCTGGATTTTTTCCCTTTAACAAGGAATCTATTTCAGTCTGAATGGAACCTACAGCGTCAAGAACTCCCTTGCCAGAGTATCTTGTCTTATCTCCATCTCTTTTCTCAATTGCTTCGTGTTGACCCGTCGATGCTCCTGATGGAACAAAAGCTGTCCCAGAAGAACCATCTTCAAGGCCAACTGTTGCAGCTACAGTAGGGTTACCCCTGGAATCTATAATCTCAAATCCCTTTATTGATTTTATTTTCATAAATTTTATACGATTAAAACGATTTAATTAGCTCGTCTAAACTCTTGATTTCTTGAAGAAAATCATCAAGTAGATCTAGTTTAAGTGCACAAGGACCATCACATAATGCTTTATGAGGATCGGGATGAGTTTCTAAAAATAGCCCTGCCAAGCCAACAGACATTCCTGAACGAGCTAGTTCAAATACACTCGCACTTCTTCCATCTGCCTTGTCCCCTAAACCTCCAGGCCTCTGCAAAGAATGAGTGACATCAAAGATGATAGGTAATTTTGTTTTTTTTAGTTCTACCATTCCCAACATATCAACAACTAAATTATGGTAACCGAAAGAAGTTCCTCTCTCACAAATCATAATATCTTCATTGTTAAAATGCTTACATTTTTGAATTATATTATTCATATCAGACGGAGCAAGGAACTGTCCTTTTTTAATATTGATAGGAATAGATGTAGAACAAGCTGCTTCGATTAAATCTGTCTGTCTACTAAGAAATGCAGGTATTTGCATAACATCAAGAACCTCTGCGGCTAGTTCTGCTTCATGAGCCGTATGAATATCTGATATTACCGGAACATCATAATCTTGTTTTAAATCAGATAAAATCTGAAGCCCTCTCTCAACACCAGGGCCCCTAAACGAGTCAACGGATGATCTGTTAGCTTTATCGTAAGAAGCTTTAAATATATATGGGATTCCAAGTTTTTTGGTAGATGAAATACATTTAGAAATTACTTCTTCAATAGTTTTTTCGTCCTCTAAAACATTGAGTCCTGCAATAAAAACAAATGGTTGATCATTACCAATTGATATTTCATTAACTTTGATCTTTTTCACTTCTTAATCTTACTTCTAACTTTTGCCGCTTTAATAAATCCTGAAAATAATGGGTGCCCTCTTCTTGGATTAGAAGTAAATTCTGGATGAAATTGGCAACCAACAAACCAAGGATGTGTTTCAAGCTCAATTACCTCTACCAACATTTTGTCTTTAGATTTTCCAACAATTTTTAAACCTTTTGAGATTAATTTATCAATAAGATTATTATTGACTTCATATCTATGTCTATGCCTTTCCTCTATCTTTTCTTTTTTATAAAGACTCTTCACTAAAGAGTTCTTCTCTAGAACACATTCTTGTGCTCCCAGCCTCATTGTACCGCCTAAATCAGAATTGGAGTCTCTTCTTTCAACTGTACCCTCATTACCTAGCCACTCGCTTATAAGACCCACCACTGGGTAATTACTAGCGGGATCAAATTCAGTGCTATTTGCATTTTTTAATCTAGCAACGTTCCTAGCAAACTCAATTACCGCTATCTGCATCCCAAGACAAATTCCTAAAAATGGAATTTTCTTATTTCTTGCATACTTCACTGCGGTTATCATGCCCTCTATACCTCTCTCACCAAAACCTCCTGGAACTAATATTGCATCGGAATTCTTCAAAAGTTTATTAACATTCTTAGCATCTAATTTCTCAGAGTCTACATAATCAATTTGAACTTTCAGATTATTCTTAAGTCCGCCATGCCTAAGAGCCTCATTTAAAGATTTATAAGCATCTGCCAATTCAGTATATTTTCCTACCATTGAGATTATCACCGTGTCACTTGGTTCTAGATCTTCTTTAATTACTCTTTTCCAATCATTTAAATTAGGTCTCTTCTTGCAAGTCAGATTTAATTTTTCTATTACTATTTGATCCACTTTCTGTTGATTTAACTCGATAGGTATTTTGTAAATGGAATCAACATCTCTCATCGAGATAACTGAACTCCTATCAACGTTTGTAAATAGAGCAATTTTTCTTCTCTCTTCTTCTTCCATGGAAACATCAGATCTGCAAACTAAAATATCCGGTTGTAATCCATGAGACAGCATCTCTTTAACAGATCTTTGAGTAGGCTTAGTTTTAGTTTCTCCGGCAGACTTTAGATAAGGTAAAAGCGTTAAATGCATGAAAAGAGTCTGATGTATTTCTAGATCTAGTTTCATTTGCCTTATTGCTTCAAGAAAAGGCTGTGACTCAATATCGCCAACAGTTCCTCCAATCTCTACAATAGCTACATCGGCATTACTCGCTCCTTTGACAATCCTTTGTTTAATTTCATCCGTAATATGAGGAATAACTTGTACCGTCCCTCCAAGATAGTCGCCTCTTCTCTCCTTTCTCAAGACTTCTTCATAGACTTGTCCAGTTGTGAAGTTATTTGATTTAGACATTTTAGAAGTAAGGAATCTTTCATAATGACCCAAGTCAAGATCAGTCTCAGAACCGTCTTCAGTAACAAATACCTCTCCATGCTGAAAAGGACTCATAGTGCCTGGGTCTAGGTTTATATAGGGATCAAGTTTAAGAATTGTGACTGAAAGGCCTCTGCTTTCTAGAAGTGCGCCAAGTGATGCTGAGGCTATGCCTTTACCCAATGAAGAGACGACTCCACCAGTTACGAATATAAATCTTGTTTGTTTTTTTCCCATCAAAAGATCATGAGAAGGTGTTTAAAAATTGTCTTCTCTACGATGGGATTACAGGTTAACAAAAACCAGTGAAAGGAACAACAAAATTAAAAATTAAGCAGATAGATCTATAGGTTTTTCCAACTCTGCCCATGAAATATCATCAGATGTATGTGACTCAAACTCTAAAACGCCTAATTGATCATATAGAGGTCTTACCTTATCAGTAAGTAGTCCTATTCTGGAAAGGTTAGGTACTACTCTAGAGAAAAGTAATCTTTGGAATTCTAAAGAAAATCCAGCATCATTAGAAAACTCTCTTGCTTCATCTTCATTCCATCCAAACCTTCTAAAAACATCAGTAGGAAATAATCTTTCTTTGCTTATCACACAAGCTTCATAAGCAAACATAGCTCTATCTTCCCTTTCTTCTTCAGTTAAATTTTCTATGAAGTCTTCAAGATAATTAACACCAAAAGTCACATGTCTTGCTTCATCCCTAATAATTAAATGAAGAATATCCCTTAAAACAGGATCGGGTGTGACAGCTTTTGCAGTATTAAAAGCTGCCAGAGCTAAGCCTTCAATAATAATTTGCATTCCTATTAACTTTAAATCCCATCTTTCATCTGTCAAAATTTTATCCAAGAGACTCTTCAATCCTGAACCTACTGGGTACATAAGCTTTGATCGATTTTGTATGTATTTAGTAAAAGCTTCAACATGTCTAGCCTCATCAAAAGCTTGAGAAGCTGCATAAAGTTTTGCTTGATAAGTTGGTGCACATGAAACCAACTGAGAAGCAACAAGAAGTGCTCCTTGTTCTCCATGAAGAAATTGACTAAATTGACTTGCACCTCTATGTCTTAAAAACTCTCTTTTCTTTTCATCACTTAGCTTCTTATAGGGAGGGTACTCATCCCAGAACATTACAGGTATTTCTTCCGAAACAACTAAAGGCCTATCCCAATCGATATCCATAGAGACGTTCCAATTAAGTTTCTTTCCCAGCTCATAAAGCTTTGCGATTCTATTATCTTGTACTGAATAATCCCAGTTAAAAGTTCCTGTAAGAGATGTTTTAAAAATCTCTGCTATATCTTCTACTTCTTTTGGGCTTAATTCTGGCTCCACCTCTGCATAATCTCTTATTTTTCTTGGTGTTTCTTCGGTATATTGAATCTTCATATGGTTTTTATCAGTTTATCTAGCGAACAAAGAGTAATTTAACAATTAATAGTCTGCATGAGAAGATAAGAATATGTCGGGGTTATGACAAAAAAAATTTAAGTATCTTCATTTTCATCAAAATATTGAGGAGGATATCTATCACTCTTGGCAAGATTTTGAAAAGTTGCTGTATTCTCTACGAAAGCTACAGGAACAGCTTTTGTGGGACCGTTCCTCTGTTTAGCAATATTAACTTCTGCCTTTCCCTTACTTTCTAAGTCTGTAGGATCATAGTAGGAATGCCTGTATAAAAAAGCAATTACATCTGCGTCTTGTTCAATAGCCCCTGAATCTCTCAAATCAGCCAGGATAGGCCTTTTATTTGGTCTAGTTTCAACAGCCCTATTAAGCTGAGACAAAGCTATGACAGGAACGTTAAGTTCTTTGGCGAGTGCTTTTAAAGACCTACTTATTTCACTTATCTCAGAAACTCTATTATCTCCCCTTCCGGGTATTTGCATTAACTGTAGATAGTCAATAACTATCATTGCTAAATCTTTATTTTCCCGTTTTACCCTTCTCGCCCTTGCCCTAATTTCTGAAGGTGATAGTGCAGGAGTATCATCTAGTAAAATATGCTTTTGACTAAGCACGGATAAAGCCTTGTCTATACCTGCCCAGTCATGCTCTTCTAGCTGTCCTCTCATCAACCTTTGAAGGTCAATATTAGAGATACTTGAAATAAATCTTCTTACTACTTGCTCAGATGACATTTCCATACTGAATAGCAACACAGTTTGATCAGTTTGGCGTGCAACATTTTCGGCTATATTGAAAGCAAATGCAGTCTTACCCATTGATGGTCTACCTGCGATAATAATTAGGTCTGATTTTTGAAAGCCTAATGTGACCTCATCGATTTCGGTAAAGCCTGTACTTACACCAACAAGAGAACTGCCGCTTTCAGATGATTCTTGAATGTCAGCATAAACAGGTCCAAGCAATTCTTTTACTTCTCTTGGTCCTACAGATCGGTTGAGGTCATCTCTCAGGCTAAGAATTTTTTCTTCAGCTTCATCGATAATCCTATCACTGCCTGAAGCATCTGACTCTTTGGCAACTTTAGAAATATTATCTGCTGCTATGATTAGCCTTCTTAGATTAGATCTTTGCTTGATGATATCAGCATAACTTTGGATATTAGCTACACTTGGAGTCTCTTTAGCTAGTAAGGCCAAATAATCCTTTCCACCAGAATTAATAAGTTTTGGAAGATCTCCGTTGCCTTCAATTGCTTCTTGAACTGTAATTACATCTACGGGCTTTCCTGCATCTTGAAGGGCATTGATAGTTCTATAGATTAACCGATGTTCTTCTTTATGAAAGTCATCTTCTTTAACAAGATCTGAAACAATATCCCATGTTTCGTTTTTGAGCATGATTCCACCAAGAACGGCTTTCTCAGCTTCTGTTGAGTAGGGTAATTCTCGATTTGATAAAGTATCTAATGCCATAACCTGTTTCTTAGGGGGAACCAATTCTCCCATTTGGACAAGTTTATGACAAGTTACTTTTTAATTATCTTCCAATGCCGTAATCTGAACTAAGACAGATTGTATGACCTCTGGATGCAATTCAATATCCAGCCTATATTCGCCTAATTCTTTTAAAGCTCCCTCTGGCAATCTGACAGCACTCTTTTCAATTTCAAAACCTTTTTCCGTAAGAGCATCGGCAATTTCTCTGGTGCCTATTGAACCGTATAGAGTGCCTTCCTCAGAAACAGAAGCTGAAATTTCAATTGATAGACCTTGCATTGCTTCAGATTGTTTTGTAGCAGTACCTTTTCTATCTGCCTCAGCCGTCATGAGAGCTTCTTTTCTCTTCTCATACTCAGCTTTATTTTCATCATCAGCTCTAACAGCCTTTCCTGTAGGTATAAGGAAATTTCTACCGTAACCTGATTTAACATTAACTAGATCACCAGGATCTCCTAATTGTGCAACCTTCTCTAAAAGTATTAATTCCATAGCTTAATTATAGTGTGAGTCTGTATAAGGTATAAGTGCAAGATGTCTCGCTCTCTTTACAGCCTTGTTGAGTTGTCTTTGATATTTTGCTGAAGTTCCAGTCATTCTTGCAGGGATTATTTTTCCTGTCTCAGTAATATACTCTTTAAGTAATTTGATATCTTTAAAGTCTACTTCTTCTATGCCTAGAGAAGAGAACTTACAATACTTAGGACGGTTATCGTAATCACCCTTCCTTTTAAAATTCTTCTTTTGTTTTTTAGCCATTATTCACTCTCCTTTTTTTCTTCATTAGAAGCAACTTCAGGTTTCTCTTCAGGTTTCTCTTCAGGTTTCTCTATTTTGCTTGATGAGGCAGCTTGTGCACCTCTGTCAACATTTTTGCTAACTTGCTCTCTAGCTTCTTGATAAGAATCTTTATCATTGTCTTCTTTTGTTTGTAGCAGAAGAGCTGAAGTATCAGTATGTGCTTTTTTAGCAATTAAGATTAAATTACGAATTATAGAATCATTAAATTTAAAAGAATTCTTAATTTCGTCTATGGTTTCTTGATTACATTCAATGTTGAGAAGACCATAACTAGCCTTGAACTGATCTTGGATAGGATACGCTAGCTTCCTATTACCAATATCCTCTGAGCGATGAACATTTCCACCAGACTCTTTAACTAGCTTATCTAATCTTGAAATTATGGGAGAAGTTTGATCGGATTGATCGGGGTGTACTAAAAATACGATTTCGTAGTTTCTCATTGTTTGCCTCGTGGTTTAAAGCTCTCATGTTAATCATGTAGAGCAAGGTGAGGCGCATTTTATTTACATCTAGAGCTATTTGCAAGATAAAAGAAGGACTTTAATCACAACATCGCTGAAGCTTAGGCCTTCATAAGAAGCCGCCTTAGGCAATAAACTAGTTTCCGTTAAGCCCGGAATAGTATTTACCTCGATTATCTGAAAATTTCCTTCTTTATCTTCAATAAAATCTACCCTTCCCCAATGACTACAACCTAATGAAGAGAAAGCATGCCAAGCGTAGTCTTTTATTTCTTGTAATTTTTGAACAGATAAGTCTGCCATTGCATATTCTGTTCCTGAAGCAGCATATTTTGAATTGAAATCATAGAATTCTCCAGCTGGCTGAATGTGAATAGGATGAAAGATTTCATTACCTAGGATCGCAACCGTTAATTCTCTGCCTTCTACAAAAGCCTCAACCACAATAGAAGAATCATACCTGGCTGCTTCTCTCATAGCCTCTTCTAGGCTACCTTGTCCAGGTCTAACGATAGTAATGCCAAAGCTTGAACCTTCGTTTGCTGGCTTAACAACAAACGTCTTATCAAGAGCAGTTATGTCTTCTTCCCCAGATAAATGAGGGGTTAGTTTCATTTTAGAATTACCAGCATTTACTATTTCTACGAAATCAGGAGTGGGTAAAAGTAACTCTCTCCAAATTTTTTTTGCTTCAGTTTTATTCAAGGATATTTGACAAGACAATGCATCGCTTCCGGTAAATTTTATGCCCTTTGATTGAAGAACATCTTGAATAAATCCATCTTCTCCACCTCTTCCATGAAGCGCTATGAAAGCTACATCATATTCTTCAGAAATATTATTTGCATCTTCCTCTGAGATTAAATCTATATGTGTATGCAAAATATCATTTTCTTGCAATGCCTTTGAAACAGCAATACCAGATTTTAGAGATATATCTCTTTCTGCAGACCATCCACCCGAGAGGACTAATATTTTTTTTTGCTTTAAGGTTGCAATTGAATCCATCTAAAAATGTTCCCTTTCAAATTGCTTGCTGATAGAAGATATGTCTCCCGCTCCCTGAAAAATAAATACTGTATTTATGTCAGGTGAATCAGTGATTCTCTTTAAAACAAGATCTTTATTCTCAACTAGCTCAACATTAGAAAAACCTGAATCTTCTAAAGATTTCTTGATATTTGAACTATCTATTCCTTTTATGGGCTTTTCTCCAGCGGGATAAACGTCCAAAAGTATCAAATTATCGACATCCTTTAAAACCTGAATAAATTCATTAAATAAATCCTTTGTTCTGGTATATCTATGTGGCTGAAAAACCATAGTTAAATTATGTTCGGGATAAGAATTTTTTATTGCTTCGATTGTTCTTTGTATCTCTGTAGGATGATGTCCATAGTCATCTATATAGACTTTGGAAGATTTCTCATTAACCTGCTCTCCTAATATTTGCATGCGCCTATCAATGCCCATGAAGCCCTCAAGAGACTCCTTTATGACTTTGAGAGGAATATTCTCTAGTAAGCATAAAACGATTGCTGCTGCTGCGTTAAGAGCGTTATGTTGACCCAGCATATTGAGGGTGATGTCTATTGAGTTAAGGTTGGAAGTAATCTTAAAAGTAGATCTCCTGCCATCAGACTCGTACTCTGAGAGCACATAATCATTCTTAGGGTCAAAGCCATAACTTATGTGTGACCTTTGAAAGCTTGTTTTGAGTTCACTTATAATGGGATCATCTCCACACACTATAGAAATTCCATTAAAAGGAAGTTTTTTTATAAATTCTAAAAAAGCATTTTTTAGATTATCAAAATTATCTTCGTAATTAATTAAGTGATCAGGTTCGATGTTTGTAATTACAGAAATTGAGGGTTGAAGCAGAAGAAAGGATTTATCACTTTCATCAGCCTCAGCAATTAAGTACTCTCCTTTGCCCAGTTGTGCGTTGGAATTGAAACTATTAATGATACCTCCATTTATAAATGTTGGATCCAATTGGGCGTGGCTCATAATAGAGGCTATCAAGCTAGTTGTGGTTGTCTTGCCATGCGTACCTGCGACGGCAATACCTCTTTTATTGTTCATTAAACTGGAGAGCATTTCTGCTCTAGCCAAAACAGGTATCAATCGTCTTTTGGCTTCAAGAATCTCCGGATTATCGTCGAGTATAGCTGTAGATCTTACGACCATCTCAACTCCATCTAGATTTTCCGATTTATGATCGTAATAGACATTAATACCCAGATTCTCAAGGCGAATGGTATTAGATGAATTTGAATTGTCAGAACCAGAAACTAGATAACCTAAATTATTCAACACCTCGGCAATGCCGCTCATACCGCTGCCGCCAATACCAATGAAATGGATATTTTTTAATTTAAAACTTGAGGGATTCATTAATACAATTAAATATTCTTTCTGAAGTGGAACTTGGGAAAACCTTTCCCGCTGCTCGTTTCATTGAGTTTCTTTTATTATCATCTTTTTCGAGATCAATTAGAAGTTCGTATAGGATTTCAGCATTAGAAATATCAGATTCGATCATCTGAGCAGCTCCTCTATCAGCAAGAAATTTAGCATTAAAAAACTGATGATTATCGGCAGACCAGGGAAGCGGAAGTAAAATACATGCTTTTTGTGCTGAGCAGATCTCCGTAACACTCATCGCCCCAGAACGAGAAATAATAATATCGGACTCTCTATATGCTGTAGCAATATCTTCAATAAATTCTTTAATGACAAACTTTACTCCAGATTTTATATAAGCTTCTTTGAGTTTGGTTGTATTAAGTTGCCCCACTTGATGTGTAAGAATCCAATGTGAGAGATTTTTTTTATCATGTATGGCTTGAATTAAAATATCATTAATTTGCTGTGACCCTTGACTGCCACCAAGAATCAAAATTCTAAACTTATCGTCTTTTATCTTATCTAATTCTGCGATTCTAGAAATTTCATCTCTTATAGGATTGCCTACATTAATCACTTTTTGGGTCGCTTGTTTAAAAGTCCCAGGAAAAGCTTCAAAAGTTCTTTTTGATGTCCTGTGTAATATCCTATTAGAAATACCCGGTATGCTATTTTGTTCATGAATGTATAAAGGACATAAAAAAATAGTTGCCAAGCCTGGAGCCAGAGACAGATACCCTCCAGTTGATATTGCCAAATCAGGTTTTATCCTAATAATTAAGACAATACTCTTTAGAATTGAGATTGATAAAGTAAAAATCGCACCTATCTTTTCAATAAAATTTTTTCCTAAGAAACCCTTTGCTTGAATAGGGAAGAAATGAAAGCCTTCCTCTAAAGCTATTCTCTCCTCTAGACTATCTAATTTTCCAATCCAAGAAATATCATTTCCGTGTTCTTCAAATTTCTTAGCGATAGTGAGTGCTGGAAAGACATGTCCTCCTGTACCTCCGGCAATCATGAGTATTTTCATCAGAATTCGGCTCTATGTTTTATTATCGCTATGGGCATTGAATTTTTATTTTCATAGTCTACCCTTAAAATTAATCCGATCATTAAACAAACCATTATTAAGTTTGTACCTCCATAACTTATTAATGGCAAGGTTAAACCTTTAGTTGGAAGCAGGCCACAAGCGACCCCTACATTGATAAAGGTGTGCATTCCAAGAAGTAGCGCAACTCCATATGAAAAATAAAAACCAAAAAAATTCTTTCTAAGGAGAGATTCTCTACCGATATAAAATATTCTAAATGATAAAGCAAAAAGCAAAGCAACTATCATTAGACCACCTAAAATTCCTGTCTCCTCGACAATCACTGAAAAGATAAAGTCAGTATGTGCATCGGGTAAATAACCCATTTTCATAAGGCTTTGACCTAGCCCAACACCAAACCAGTCTCCTCTTCCAATAGACATTAAGGATAGGGTCAATTGATATCCACTGCTCCAAGGATTACTCCACGGATCCATAAATGAAATAATCCTCTCCCATCGCCAGGGTACAAGAGCAATCATTAGGAATATTCCTATACATCCAAGAAGAGCGACCACCATAAATTGTTTTAACTTTACTCCAGCAACAAATAAAACCCCAAGGACAGCTATAAATATAACAGCAGATGAGCCTAAATCAGGTTGTATCAAAATTACTGAAATTACACTGATAATAATTAATGCAGGTCTAAAAAAACCCATCCAATGTGATTGAATTTGTTTGATACGTCTTACAGAATAACAGGACACATAAAGTATACTTAGAAACTTCATTACCTCTGAAGGCTGCAAGCCAAAGCCAGCAATTCTTACCCATCTATTAGCCCCATTGACCTCTACGCCTATTCCCGGAACAAAAACTAAAAGTAGTAACAAAAATCCTAAGGTTAAAAGCAATCTATCGTAAGTTAACCAAAAATTTAATGGGATTAAAAAAAATATTAGCAATCCGATAATACCCAAAATAAAATGAATTAATTGTCTGTTAAATAGTGCCGAAGGATTTCCATATATTAAATCTGAGAAATGCACAGCTGCAGAAGCTAAAATTAAAAGACCACAGAAGCTAAGCGTTAAGAATAAAAAAATTAATATGAAATCTAGCTTGAGGTAGTCAAAATTGTGAAAAAAATTTAATCTGTCCATCTACAGATCATTCACAAGTTGCTTAAACCTGTCTCCTCTTTCCTGATAATCACTGAACATATCTAAACTTGAGCATGCAGGTGAAAGCAAAACATAATCACCTTCTTTTGCCATTGATACTGTAATTCTAAATGCTGACTCTAAGTCTAGTACACTCAACGACTCCGAGTGTTTATTCATTGAATTAAAAATCGTTGCTTTGTCTTTTCCGTAAATAAGTATTTTTCTTACATTACTTAACTCAGATAAATCTGCAGAAAGAATATCCTGCCCTTTTAGGTCTCCTCCACATATCAGATAAATATTTCCGTCTTGACTATATTGATTAGCTGAACTTACTGCCTTTATCATTGCATCAATATTTGTAGCTTTTGAGTCATTAATATAGCTAACGCCTTCACATTGCTTAATAAACTCAAATCTATGCGGTAATTTTCTAAAGCTCTTAAGGCTCTTTAGGATACCTTCATAGAGATTTTTATTATTTTTAATGCCCTTATAATGCTTTGAATACGTATTTAAGACCTCAATGCTAGCTCTTAAATTTTGTTTATCGTGTAGAGGCCAATCTAATAGAGTAGAAGACTCTAAAAAACCTTTTGGTAACTCATGATTATGATAATTCTTGTAATCCTTATCTAAAGAATTTCTATTATTAAAAGAAATATTAAAAGCAGAATGCTTCAAGACCTTTTCTTTTATTGCCTTGTACTCTTTAAAAGTTCCATGCCTATCTAAATGGTCTTGTTCTATGTTTAAAAGTAAGCCTATTTCAAATTCAATTTGATTTAATAATTCGAGTTGAAAACTCGAAACTTCAATAATAGAGACATCGACCTCTTTTCCTAAATAATCAAGTACAGGTTCTCCTATATTGCCTAAAGCAGCTATCTTTAAATTGGGATAAAAAAACTCAAATAAGTGCTTGATTAATAGGCAAGTAGAAGTCTTACCATTTGTTCCTGTAACTAATATCTTTGTACTTTTATGAGTTACCAGAAATTCTTGTATATCTGATGAAACTTCTAATTTATTTTTTCTTGCATGACCGAAAATTACATGATCACTTGGTACTCCAGGACTTGGATAAATCTTTGAGACCTGTGAAAAAAGCTCATTGTCCAGTTTCGGATTAATAACGACTTTAGGAATCTCTTGGATAATTCTTTTTAGATTAGGATTATCTTTCCAGTCTTCTATCAAAAATATTTTTTCGTAAGATTTAGATAAATAATCTATTAGTGAAGAGCCTGTTGCACCAAGGCCAATGACTAATGGAAATTTCTCTTCCACCCTTTCTATCTAAGCCTAAGAAGAGCTAATCCAAGCAAAACCAACATAAATGTAATAATCCAAAACCTGACAATTACTCGGGGTTCGGGCCAGCCTTTTAACTCATAGTGATGATGCAAAGGAGCCATATTAAATACTCTTTTACCTGTTATCTTAAATGAAGCTACTTGAACAATAACTGATAATGCTTCGATTACAAATAACCCGCCCATTACCAGTAATACATATTCGTGTCTTATGATCACAGTCACAATACCTAAAGCAGCTCCTAGAGACAGAGAACCTACATCACCCATAAAAACTTGGGCAGGATATGTATTGAACCAAAGAAAACCTATTCCTGCACCTACCAAAGCACCACAAAATACTATCATCTCACCTGTACCAGGCAAATAAGGTATATTTAGAAAATCTGAATAAATAATATTTCCTGCCAGATAACCTATTATACCTAGTCCTGCAGCTACCATTACACAAGGTAAAATGGCAAGTCCATCCAATCCATCGGTTAAATTAACAGCATTGCTAGTTCCTATGACTACAAAGTAGGAAAGTGCTATGAAACCTAACCCCAAAGGAATAGAAACATCTTTAAAAAATGGAACTATCAAACTGGTTTCAGCTATATTTTCTTGGCTTATATAAAGGTAAGAGCATGCAATGAGAGCAATAATAGACTGCCAAAAAATTTTATTAGAAGCGGATAGTCCATCGCTAGATTTATATTTTATCTTTAAACGATCATCTGCCCAGCCCAGAATACCGAAGGACATTGCCGTTAGAAACGCTACCCATAAATATCTATTTTCTAAGTCTCCCCATAAAATTACGCTTAGGAATATAGAACTAAGTATTAGTGTACCCCCCATAGTTGGCGTTCCTTGTTTAGAAAGATGAGTTTCAGGACCCTCTTCTCTTACGACCTGCCCAACCTGTATATCTTTCATTTTATTTATAAACCTTGGACCCAAGATTAATGAAAAAATTAACGAGGTTAATGTTGCTAATATTGCCCTAGTAGAAAGAAACTCAACGACACGAAAAGGGCCAAAAAACTCGGAAAGATATTCAAATAATGGTAGTAGCATTTAATTTTTTAGTTTATCGGCAATAAGGTCCATTCTTGTTGATCTTGAGCCTTTCACTAATAATATAGTGTTCTGGTCTAATACTGAAACTAAGTACTCATATATCTCATCATGATTATCAAAAATTATTAAAGAATCCGTTTTATCTAAATCAATGGATGACCATGTATCACCCAAGAGAAGGGTTTTGTCTGTTTTATCCTTAGCATAATGATACATTTCTTTATGAATCTCAGCCGACTCTTCTCCTAATTCTTTCATTTCTCCAAGTACACAAATTTTCTTTCCTTTCATTTCTTCTAACGAATCTAGAGCATTCTTCAACGAAGCAGGATTAGAATTGTAAGAATCATCTATTAAAATTGAACCAGATTTTAATTTAAATATCGACAACCTTCTTTGAGGAAGATCTACAGCTACAAGGTTCTCTTTGATTTGAGATAATCCAATACCACAATGAAAAGCCACTCCAAAAGATAGGGCGGCATTCAGCGCATTATGAAATCCAATGCCATTTATGAGTAGCTCTTCTTTTGAGCCATCAAAATATAAATTAAAACCGGTAAGATTATTCTCTAAATCTGACTTTATTCCCGATATCCTAAAATCAGATTCTTTGTCAAAACCAAATGACAAGACTTCTTTTGCATTAGTTCTGTCTTTCCAGGATTGATAAAAATTTGAGTCTTTTGGTAAAAAAGCAATTCCATTATTTGTTTGGAAATCTAAAATATTTCCTTTCTCTACAGCAATAGAATTTGTATCCGAAAGACCATCTAAATGACCCATTGATACATTAGTTATAGCAGCAATATCTGGATTTACTTGCCTAGTTAATATTTCTATTTCACCAGGTTCGCTAGTTCCCATTTCAATCACAGAATATTGAAAATTATTTTGCAAGGTAAGCAAGGAAAAAGGGACGCCTATCTGATTATTCATGTTCCCCAATGTTCTATGGCAGTTGTTATCTTTATTCAGAAGACTAAAGATAATTTGTTTAGTACTTGTTTTGCCATTTGTGCCAGTGATCCCAATTACCTTACCTCTAAATTCATTTCTGTTATAAGCAGCAACACTACTCATAAAGTCAAAGGTATCATCGACAAGAATTTGAGGAAAATCTATATGGGTTGATTGACTTACAACAGCAGCTGAAGCACCTTTCTGTTTTGCTTCTGTTAAGAATTCATGGCCATCAAAATTTTTACCTAACAAAGAAATATATAATTCACCAGGACTGATGGTTCTGGAATCTATACTAAAACCTTCAAAGTTAACGGACTTTCCAATGAGCCTACCTTTAGAGATTTGAGCTAGTTGGTTTAAATCCATAACTTATTTTATTTTCAAGAATTCAGATACTATATCTTCATCATTAAACTCAAGGAGTGCATTTCCGATATTTTGGTGAGATTCGTGTCCTTTTCCTGCAATTAATAATACATCTTTGTTTGAACTTTTCTTAAATTCAGTAAGAATCTTCTCTATTGCCTCTCTTCTGTCAGGAAATATTAAAATATTTTCTGACGATTCTGTCCCTGAAAGAATATCACTAATGATCACTTTTTCATCTTCCCTTCTAGGATTGTCATTAGTCAATACAACCACATCGGCATATTGTTCAGCCACACTACCCATCAAAGGTCTTTTTTGCTTATCACGATCCCCTCCACATCCAAATAAACACCAAATCATACCTTCATGACTTCTTCGGATTTCTTTTAATGCACCTTCAAGTGCGTCAGGAGTGTGGGCATAGTCAATATAGATTGGATTCTTTTCATTAAAGATCCTCTCTAATCTGCCTTTGGGTAGAAGTATGTCTTTACTGATACTTGAAATTTCTCTAAGAGATTTCCCTTCTAAGACAAGAACGGCAATAGAGCAAATAATATTTGAAGCAAGATATCTAGAGATTGTGCTTAGATCGAAATTAATGTTATCTTCAAAAGCTTTAAGGTTTACATTGAGACCTCCTTTAGATTTCTCAAATGTAGCATAGAAATCTGCCTCTTTCTCAATAGAAACACTATAAGTCTTTTGATTTAATTTCTTCAGTTCTTGGTACAGATTTTCTCCAAATTCACTATCTATACAAATGATGTTGTTATTTGGTGATAAATCATAAAAGAGTTTCTTTTTTGAATTTTGATAGTTTTTTAGACTCCCATGATAATCTAAATGATCATGAGAAAAACTGGTTAAAATGGCGTAATCTATTTCTAGCCCAGCCAATCTATTCTGCTCTAAGCCATGGGAAGAGGCTTCCATGGCTATATATGAGGCTTTATTATTTAGAGCATCTCGGAGGAAACTATTGATCTGGATTGGATGTTCTGTAGTCAAAACTGATTCTTTAAGGGTATAACCGTCAATAGAAGAATTGATCGTGCTCATGTAACCGCATTTACTTTGCAGTAAATTACTCATACCAGAGAAAGTCTCAACAGAGGTTGTTTTTCCATTGGTGCCAGTAACACACACTATTTTCAATTTAGTGCTTGGGAGACCGTAAAATCTTGAAGCAAATAAACCTAAGTATTCTCTTAAATCAGGAAAGTAAATAATGTTTTGGTCCTTAGTACTTATCTTGTTGTCCGATATAACTAAAGCAGCTCCTTTTTCTAATGCCGAATCTACAAAATCAATGCCATCTTTTTTATGCCCCTTTAGCGCAAAAAATAGACCCCCAGGAGATAAGGATCTACTATCAATATGAAGACTTGAAATTTCTATGTCCTTAAAACCCTCTAGATCAGAGAGTTCAAATAAAAAATCAGAAGTTTGCATCTATATCTCAAGGTCCCTTAATAAAAATATTTGCTCCATAATGCTGGAAAATAAAGGAGCTGATACTTTACCGCCAGAGTAATCATCCCCAGCAAGTCCATGCAATACAACGACTGCTAAAAATTCTGGGCTATCATGAGGTACGAAACCTGCAAATGTTGCCGTGTAAGTAGTCTCAGCCTCAACAGTCTCTTTGGCAGTGCCCGTTTTACCTGCAACTACCCACTTTGCAAGTTTAGCTTTAGATGCGGTTCCTCCTTGTGAGTTAACCGTACTAACAAGCATGTCCACTATTTTTTGATTTGTATCTTCATTAATAACCCTTTCATTTAAAGATTCGGCAAAAGAATTTTCTTTAAATAAATTTAACTCTATGAAATTTCCTTGATTGGCAAAAACCGAATAGGCCTGAGCAATCTGAAGGGCCGATAAAGTCATTCCATAACCATAACAAGAACTCACTTTATCTCTTAAAGTAAATTGAGTTTCGTGAGGTAAAAAGCCTTCTCTTGCAGGCAGCATAATAGACGTAGGATATCTGCCGATACCAAATTTTTTATAATAGTTTACTAGATGTTTTATATCCTGACCTTCACATAATTTGATCATTCCAACATTACTTGAATAAGAAATAATTTCTGAGAGATTAAGCTGACCATAATCTCGAAAATCACTTGTTTTATATCCTTCAAACTCAATCCATCCTGGAGAGGTATTAACTATTAAATCTTCATGTATTTTTTCTGATTCTAGAATTGCAGACATGGCCAAAGGTTTGAGTACAGAACCTGGTTCAAAAACATCTATTGTTGCTCTATTTCTAAGTATAGACATATCATGAAAGTTTTTTCTATTAGAGGGATCGAAAGAAGGATGATTTACTAAAGCAAGTATATCGCCCGATTTAGGCTCAATGACAACCACTGATCCTGCCTTGGCATTATATTTTTTAACAACCTTATCTAGTTCATGATAAGCAATTGACTGGATATTTATATCTATAGTTAATTGAATATCATTTCCTGAAACAGCCTCTATTCTTTTACCTTCAAGTTTACTATTTCTTGAACCTTTAATTCCTTGAAAGCTGCCCTCTTTTCCTAAAAGCTCGTTATGAAATACTAGCTCTGTACCTTGAATGCCTCTTCTGTCGATATCTGTAAGACCAACAACATGAGAAGTGATATTTTTCTCCGGATAACTTCTTCTTAAATTTTCTCTAAAATAAATTCCTGGAATCTTCTGACTTTTAATACTTGTTCTTATTTGATTATTGACATTCCTACTAATTTCTTTGAATCCAGAAGATTGCTTTTTTAATCCCTCAAGTAAGATAACAGGATCTTGATTTAAGGCACTGGAAAGAAAAATAATATTTTCTTTATCATATGTAAATTGGGAGAAATCTAAACCAACGCTATAACCTTTTACATCCAATGCAAGAACTTTATTATTTCTATCTAAAATCTTTCCTCTAGATGCTAAAAGAGAATAATTAGAATCTAGCCTACTAAAGACTTGATCATCAAGAAAAATATCCTGATAAATTTGAAGGTAGATCAGTCTAGCAATTAGAGAGCAAAACCCTAAAAGAATTATTAATTGGATAAATACTACCCTTCCCGAAGAATAGAGAATCCTAGTAGACATGGTCTCCTAATTAATCTAACTGTGTTCTTACAAAGGAAGGAATATCCAGATATTCATCATTATCTGTTTCTTTTTTTAAAGCCTTTTCTACAAGTGGTGGATTTTCTAGAAGTTGTTTGGCTGCATCACTCAAAGGTAAAGGTTTCCTTTCATTTATAGAATTTAGGCTGTGGGGTTTATTTGCAGCTGTCTGTACAGAAGAATTTAATCCTGTGGCAATGACAGTTACTGTTAAATCATTTGAAGATGATTCATCTAAAACCGTCCCAGTAACTATGATCGCTTCTGGAGAAGCAAATTCATTAATACAATCCCCAACTGCTTTTATTTCTCCCAAAGAAAGTTCGGGTCCTGCAGTTATATTAACCAGAACTCCTTTTGCGTCTTTAAGACTTATATCTTCTAGAAGCTTGCTTGCTATTGCTTGTTCAGCTGCAATTCTTGCTCGATCAGGTCCACTAGATGTACCTGTACCCATCATTGCAGTTCCTTTTTCGGACATGACAGTTTTTACATCAGCAAAATCTACATTTATTAATCCAGGTCTAATTATAATATCCGAAATACCTCTAACAGCTCCGCCGAGTACGTCATTTGCCTGTTTGAAGGCTTCGAGCATGCTGCAATCTTCTCCAAGAACTTCTAAGAGTTTCTGGTTAGGTATTGTTATCAATGAATCAACTTCTTCAACTAATTCTTTAATGCCCTCTTGGGCAATCTTCATTCGCTTAGCTCCTTCTAATTCAAAAGGTTTAGTAACAACCGCTACTGTAAGAATTCCAAGTTCTTTAGCTACTTGAGCTACTATTGGAGCAGCGCCTGTACCTGTACCTCCACCCATTCCAGCTGTTATGAAAACCATATCAGTGCCTTTGAGCATATCTCTAAGCTTATCTCTATCCTCAAGAGCAGCCTCTCTTCCAATCGCAGGATTTGCTCCTGCTCCTAGTCCATCGGTTATCTCCATACCTAGAATAAGTTTAGTACTAGCATTATTCTTATCTAGAGCCTGCTTATCGGTATTAATAGAAATGAACTCAGCGCCTTCAATGCCACATTCGACCATATGCTGCACAGCATTTCCGCCACCGCCTCCAACACCTATAACTCTTATTGAAGCATTTCCTTTAACTTCCTCTATAATTTCCCACTCACTCATATCTAACCTCTCTTTTAATTAATTGTTAAAGATTTCCGCCAAACCATCTAGAAATCCTATTTAAAATATTCTTGTCTCTGTGTATATAATTTAAATGATCCTCTTGCATTTGCTTCTTTCCATATAGCAATAGACCAACCGATGTAGCATAAATTGGGTTATTAATAATCTCAGAAAAACCTTCAACTGAATGAGGCGAGCCCATTCTCACTGGAGAATGAAAAATCTCTTCTGCTAATTCTGTGGCCCCTTCAATTTTTGATGCTCCACCAGTCAACACTATCCCTGCAGGAATTAATTCATCAAAGCCGCTTAGACTTAACTTCTGTTGAGCCATACTAAATATCTCTACATATCTTCTTTCTAAAACATCTGCTAATGCCTGTCTTGATAACTCTCTTTCCGGTCTTCCTCCCATGCCAGGAACCATCATAATTTCTTCAGGTCTTGTCATTGAGCTTACGGCACAGCCATATCTTTGTTTAATTGTTTCTGCTTGCGTAGGAGGAGTTCTGAGAGCTTGAGCGATATCATTCGTCACATGATCACCAGCTATTGGAATAACATCTGTAAAACAAATAGATCCGTCAACAAAGACTGCGATGTCTGTCGTTCCTCCACCTATATCAATTAAACAAACTCCCAGATTTCTCTCGTCTTCAGTTAATACGGAGTAGCTCGACGCAAGTTGCTCTAAAACAAATGCTTCAACATCTAAACCAGCTGCACTTATGCATTTATGGATATTTTGAGACGAATTTTCGCTGCATGTTACTAGATGCACCTTAGCTTCTAATCTTGAACCTGCCATCCCTAGCGGTTCCTTGATACCATCTTGTTTATCTATGATGTAATCTCTAGGCAATACATGCAGTAGTCTTTGATCTGCAGGTATTGCCATAGCCTGAGCAGTCTCAATTACTCTATCTACATCAGTGAACTTGACTTCACCATCACGTATAGGAACAACGCCTTCAGAGTTTAGACCTCTTATATGGCTTCCAGAGATACCAACATAACAAGATCCTATATGACAACCAGCCATACTTTCTGCTTCTTCAATCGATCTTTTTATAGCTGTTGTTGTTGATTCAATATCGACAACAACTCCATTCTTGAGACCCTTAGAGGTGTGAGTGCCTAGACCTGTTATTTCAATTTGTGGCCCTCTTGCTTCTGCAACAATAGCCACTACTTTTGATGTTCCTATATCAACACCTACAAGCATTTCATTCTTACTTACGTTACTCATATTGCCTTCTCCATTTTTTCAGTGCTTATTGCAATAGCATTTCTGTATCTTAGATCTATATATTTGCTATGGTCTTTATTTCCTGAGCTCAGCTCGAACAGTATAAATTGCTCGAGACGTTCGAGCTGAACCCGGAAATCCCCTTTATTGAATAAGTAATTTGTTCCATAATTATCTTGTGCTTTTATAAAATCAGTACCCTCCTGACCCAAGTGTTGTAATTTATTTCCCTTAAGATTAAGAACATTTTGCATAAGTCTTGCATAATTTAATAAAATTTCTACCTGATCATCTGCACCAGAAATTGAAATCAGACTTAGGTTTTTTGACATACCGCCAGGAGATATAATCTTTCCTTCTTGTGTAAAAAATCTATCGTTTTCTAAAATAGCTAAAGGTTGATGTTCTTCAATTTCAATCAATGTTTTTTCATTGAAATTTTGAGTTGCCTTTATTATTGACACCCAAGAATTTGAAAATATTTCGTCTTTGTTGTTTGTTTGAACATTATTTACATGATTAGAAATTTTTGGTTCTAAAATAGCCATATTCGAAATGATTTCTTTTGAAAATTTTATAATGATTTGCTGATCCGCAGACTGATTTTGAACAGAACAACCCGTCACCATTAGTAAAACAATGATTAGAAAGGACCTCATCTGACTGAGCTCCTGTCTAAATAAATATTTTTATCAGAAGCAGGGATAGTCATGCCTAGACTTTCAGTAGCGAATTTTCTCAAAGATATATGATTCTTAAAATACTTTACCTCTTCTAAAAGAAGGTTAGATTGAAAAGATAGGTCCTCTTTTTCTAATTTTAAATTTTCTAACACAGAAAATGATTTTCTATACTCATATGTCTGAAGTATCAATGCATAAGAGCTTATAAAAGAAGTAATTATCAATAGAGATATAAATATGATTTTGAAATTATCTTGTATCATATTTTTTCTGCCACTCTGAGGATTGCACTTCTGCTTCGTGGGTTTGTAGACATTTCAGTATTGGTAGGTTTTAAAAATTTTTCTCCAAAATATTTAAATTTTATATTTGAACCTATCCTGTCTTTTCCCTGAAAAAACCTCTTAACAATCCTATCCTCCATAGAATGAAAACTTATAACAGCCAATCTACCACCACAACATAGAACATAACTGGCAGCTTCAAGAGCGCATTGCAGCTCATATATCTCTTGATTTATGAACATTCTGATAGCTCTAAATGAATTTGTAGCAGGATGTTTCTTCGATCTTTTGTAAACACAAGAAATAATAAGATCAGATAATTCCTTAGTAGATTCGATAGGTTTTTTTTCTCTTGATTCGCAGATTTTAGAAGCTATTTTTCTAGATGCTCTCTCTTCTCCTAAGGTCCAAAGTACATCTTCAATTTCTTTTTTTGTAGCTGAATTAATCCATTCAGCTGCTGTTTGGCCCTGAGATGTATCAATCCTCATATCTAAAGGTCCATTTGATTGAAAACTAAATCCTCTTTCTGGATCATCAAGTTGTGTTGAGGAAATGCCTAAATCTATTAAAATTCCATCTATCTCACTGTCTTTAAAGAGTTTATTTAAATTAGAGAATGAATCATTAATTAATTTAAATCTTATGTCATCAGTGAATTCTGAAGATAAATTCAAAGTAGCCATCTTATCTTTCTCTATTGAAGTCAAAGCTCCATCCTGATTTAGCTTTTTAAGAATTTTTAGTGAATGCCCTCCAGCTCCGAAAGTACAGTCTATATATCTACCATTTTGCTTAGAGACAAGATTCTCTAGCACTTCATCTACCATTACCGCTTCATGGGTAGAATTGATCAAAACGGTATCTCCTCCAAACTCATTGGAAGATCCGCAATTAAATCTTCTCCTTTAATCTGGAGTCCAGATTGCTTTTTTTCCCAGTTATCCAGGTTCCACAATTCAAATTTTGAGCCCATACCGACAAGAGCAACGTTTTCTTTCAAGGTTAAATCAGCAAATTCTCTTAAAATTTGAGGAATGAGAAGTGTCATTCTCTCACCAACCTCAAAATCGGTTACTGAGGCATTGCCTAATATTTTCCACTGAATAGACCTTACTTTTTGATTAAGACCTCCAAGTGCCTCAAATTTCTGCGAAATCTCTTTCCATAGCTTTCCAGGATAGATTATTAATGCAGGGTATTGAGGATCTTTTGTAATAATCATTTCCCCTTCGCAACTTGCCCTCAAAAGTTCTCTATATCTTGCAGGGATGACAATTCTACCCTTTGTATCAAGGGTTAAATTACTAGATCCATATATGCCTATACTCATTTTATGTACTTATTAGCAAGTAATATTACATTATCTTGCACTTTGGCACACTTTTACACACTTTAAATAAAATTACTAGTTAAAATGAAAAGAAAAGTACACTAAATAAAACTTGCAATTTACTGAATATAAAAAGATTGAAATAGATAATTTCTTGGGGAGTGAGTCAGCCTATAAGCCGGGTTCTGTCGTGGATAATCATTCATCTAGATTTTGCGTCACCACAAAATTCAAGCAACCTACCCTGGTCCAGCCAGGACTGACTTAAGGACCTCTATTTGGTCTTGCTCCAGACGGGGTTTACCATGCCATATACAGTTACCTGATATGCGGTGCGCTTTTACCGCACCTTTTCACCCTTACCTTAAAATATAAGGCGGTTTATTTTCTGTTGCACTATCCGTAGATTTGCACCTCCCAGGAGTTACCTGGCGTCTTGCCCAATGGAGCCCGGACTTTCCTCTCAAAATTTGAGCGATTATCTAGCTGACTCTGGCCAATTGTATAGCTAAAAACAAAGTTAAAGAAGGTCAGTCTTTAATCTTAATTTTATAAATATCATTTCTTTTTTTATTTAAAATTTCTGATCCTAATTCAAAGGCTAGTTTTTGATCTAATTTATCCATCAGAATCTCTAATATTCTTCTATCTTCTTCGGAAATATCATTTTCTCTAGCTTCATGAATTCCTTCAATAACAATTACAAACTCTCCTTTTGACCCAAACTCAGATTGGCTGATAAGATCTTTTACTGTTTTGATATCACCTCGATAGAAAGTTTCATGAAGTTTCGTTATTTCTCTTGCAATCATAATTCCAGTCTCTGCCGAAAGTTCTTCAGACAAAGTATCCAGTAGTTTATTTATGCGTCTTCCGGACTCAAAAAAAATACAAACCGATGAAGAGGAAGATATTTTTTTTAAGAGTATCTTTTTTTCTTTTTCTTTACGTGGAAAAAATCCATAAAAACTTAAGTTTTCTAGATTAAAGCCTGAAACACTAGCAGCAGCTATCACAGAGGTTACGCCCGGAATGGGAATAATAGTTATACCAATCTCTATGGCTGCTTGAAGCAAATAATGACCAGGATCTGAAATTAAAGGAGTTCCTGCATCGCTAATCAAAGCAATATTTTTTCCTGATTTGAGTTCATTTATTAAAAAAGTAGTTTTGGTTTTTTCAGAAAACTTATGATAGGAAGTTAGTTTTGTATCTATGTCGTATCTACTTAAAAGTTTTCTAGAAACTCTTGTGTCCTCAGCTGCACAAATATCAACTTTATTCAGCACTTCAATCGCCCTTAATGTAATATCATCTAAATTACCTATTGGTGTAGAGACTACGAAAAGAGAGCCGTAATTTTTACTCATGAATTTATGAAAAATAAAATTTTAATTTTGCTCATCTTCTTAATCAGCGGATGTTCTAGCATTCCAAAGAGCGATCAAGAGGAATCAATTGATACGCTGTTTAAGAAACCAGAAATCAACTATAAAACAAACTCTCTACCAAAAGTAATAAAACTATATTACTTAGAAAATAATGATAATCATAGATTGCCTGATGAGGTTAAAGGATTTTTTGAAAACTTATATTTTTACAACTCAAAAATTAATTATCAGCCTAAAATAATATTGTCTCCTCTTAATTCAAAAATATGTGAAAGTAATAAAAATATAGATTTAACTGTAATTTTTGAAATAAATCTCGCCAATGAAAGGCTAAAAGACTTCAGTTGTTTAAGCAGAATCTCGAATACAAAAACATTATTAATATCTAATAATATTAATAGCCAATTAAGGTTTGACAACAATTTCATAATTTCTCGAGAACTGGAAAAGGAAAAATTGGTAAATCTTATCTCCTCAACTAAAGGTCTTATTGTTATTGATAGTACTAAAACATTAGATAAATTTAGTATTACAGAATCTATTTTAGAGACAAACCAGCGGGTTACTGAACAAAGAACTTATGAAAGCGAACTAAGCAGCCAAGATATGTTTGCAGATGTCTTAATGGTGAATAGAAGTAAGGAAAGATTAAGAAAATTATCAAGGAGATTATCAAGAGAAATTAAAGGCAACACGAGGACAAGGGAAGATATAGATACATTTTTTCTCTCCGTAGGCCTAGATGAAGCAAGGAACTTAAAACCAGCGCTTGACTACATAGCAGAAAATGATTTAAAAGTTTTTATATTAAATAGTTGGAAGAATAATATTACCTATAAGCTCAAGGATAAAGATTTAATAGGTTCAATTAACTCTGATATTCCTTTCATGATGCCAATTAAAATTCCCTTGCATCTTAACAGCTCAAATAAAACAAGGGAGTTCGCCATGGGTTATGACGCTTTTGAAATTATGTTGCTGCGATATGGCACAAACAATAATCAAAAATTTATTTATAAGGGGTTAACTGGAAAAATAAATCCCAATAACAAGAGGATAACAAGAGAGGCTTATATTTTTAAGATATCGGAAGAAGGCATTGAGATTCTTTAATTTTTTTAAATGTCTCTTATATCTCTCTCTAACTCAGAGAGACTGTTAATGAAACAAGGCTTAGTAAATACCCTTTGCATATAGGCATAAATTGGCTTGGTTTTAGTATCTTTCTGAAGTTCAATTTCTATAAGAGGTAATCTCCAAAGAATAGGTGCTATACAACAATCCACTAGGCTAAACTCATCCGACATAAAATAAGGCTTTTCTTTAAGAATTAATGACATTCCAAGAATTTGCGATTTTAAATCGGCACGCAGTTTTTTTGCTTTCGCCTCAGTTGGAGTACCGCTGATTAATTCATCAAAAATCCCACACCAATCTCTTTCTATTCTTTGTGTAAATAGTCTTATATGGGCTCTAGAGACTGGATAAACAGGAAGAAGTGGGGGATGCGGAAAACGTTCATCCAGATATTCCATTAGAATAAGAGAGTCATATAAACATACATCTCTATCGACCAAGACAGGTAATTCTGCATAAGGGCTTACTTCCAGAATTTCATTACTCAAGTTATTAGTATCTGAATCAATTATTTCACTAGTTACACCCTTCTTCTCCATTACTATTCTTACTCTATGACTATAATGATCCATTGGATCTGAAAAAAGTGCCATTGACGTTCTATTACTAAGAGATACCATAAAAACTCCGATTGGGAAATTAGTGAAGATCTTTCTTAAATTCTCTATAGAGAAGATAACTAAGCATTGTGAAAATAAATAAATACAACAGAGTATAAGTTCCGATTGATTCCCTTTCTGTCTTCATAGGATCTGTCATGTAAGCCAAAAAGTTTGTTAAATCCAGCATAGCTTCATCAAACTCTTCAGGGTTTAGCTGGCCAGTTCCAGCTTCAACTTCAAGAAAACCACACTGTTCTTGAGTAAGCCTCTCTCCGGTAAGAGGATCTTGTCTAATCCCTCCATTTTCTGCAACAAACGATACCTGCCTACATACTGATTGAGGAGTTCCTTGAAGATCAACCAAAACATGAGGCATTCCTACATTCTCATAAACCTTATTATTTACCCCTAAAGGCCTTGATTCATCAATATAAAAACTCTTCAAATAAGTATAAACCCAATCGGGACCTCTGAGGCCAGCCTCTAAAGTTAAATCAGGAGGAGTATTTCCAAACCACTCTTTTGCTTCCTTTGGATCCATGCCTACTTGAATAAGATCACCCATTTTTTGATCACCGAAAATGAGATTGTCTTTAAACATATCGAGAGGAATCTCTAAATCTTCAGAAACCTTTTTATATCTGGCATACTTTAAAGAGTGACATCCCAAACAGTAATTCATATAAATCTGAGCACCTCTTTGAAGGGAAGGCTTGTCGGTTGCATCAACATAAGCCTTATCACATTCACCTTTGGTAAGACCATCTTCGGACAAATAGTTTCCGCAGGCCGCTCCACCCGCCGCACTTAAGTTACCCGCAAGTAGACTAACTCCAAGTATAACTATGCTCAGGGAAATATTTCTCATGAAAGTTGAATTCTGTCTGGGACAGGCTTGCAGGTTTCATATTTGGTATAGATGGGCATCAATAGGAAGTAAGAAAAATATGTAACTGTAAAAAATTGGGCCAGTAAGGTTCCAAGTGGAGTAGATGCAACTGAACCTAAATATCCTAGAACAAAGAAGCTAATTACAAATAACGTCAAAAAGAATTTGCTGTAGAAGCCTTTGTATTTAATTGATTTGACAGGACTCCTGTCTAACCAAGGGAGAGCAACGAATATTGCTATACCTGCTGCCATAACCACAAAACCAAGAAATTTAGCAGAGAGTCCAAGAACAGGGAAAGTAATAGCTCTTAACATTGCGTAATAAGGTGTGTAATACCAAGAAGGAACAATATGTTCGGGAGTCTTTAAATTATCAGCTGCTTCATAATTTACATATTCGATTACATACCCTCCTCCGTCTGGATAAAAGAACATTATTGCAACAAAAAATATCAAGAAAACACCTATGGCATAGAGATCATGAGTTATGTCATAAGGAAAGAAAGGTTTAGTGTCCAGAGGAACGCCGTCCTCATCTTTAAATTTTTTGACGTCTACTCCATCAGGGTTATTTGACCCAACTTCATGAAGCGCAAGAATATGAACGAAAACGACTGCTATGAGTGCCAATGGTAAAAGGACTACATGAAAAGCAAAAAGCCTAGTTAATGTGATACCAGAGATTAAATAATCTCCCCTGATCCAGGTAAGTAAGTCTTCTCCAATATAAGGGATAGAGCCGAATAGAGACATTATTACTTGAGCTGCCCAGAAGGACATTTGTCCCCATGGGAGAACATATCCAGTAAAGCCTAACATGCAGAGTAGAAGATAAGTTATCCACCCAAGAACCCATAACAGTTCTCTTGGCTTCTGATAAGAACCATACATCATTCCCCTAAACATATGCAGGAATATCAAAGCAAAGAATGCTGAAGCCCCAGTGGTATGCATATAACGTATAATGTAACCATACTGAACATCTCTCATTATGTATTGTATTGAAGCAAAGGCTCCCTCGGCAGTAGGTTCATAATTCATTAAAAGCCATATTCCAGAAGCCAATTGAATTACCAAAACAACAACAAGTAAAACTCCTGCAAGATACCAAATATTCATATTGATAGGAGCAGGATATTTTGTAAGATGCCTTTCGATAGTTGCAGTTAAAGGCAATCTATCATCGAACCAATTCATTAATTTTGTGACCATTAGACTAATTCTCCATCTTCCCCAATAACTAAAATGTCATCGGATTTAAAATAATGGGGGGGCACAGTCAAATTATCAGGTGCAGGCACTCCTGCGTATACTCTTCCAGCTAGATCAAACTTAGAGCCATGACATGGGCAGAAAAAACCTCCCTGCCATTCGGAATCAAAATCTACAACTCCTAATTGAGGATAGTATTTTGGGGCACATCCAAGATGAGTACAAACTGCTGATAAAACAGATATGCCTACTTTTCGTGATCTATATTTATTTTTTGCATAGATTGGTTGAGCTTCAATCTCTGAGTCCGGATCAGCTAGTCTTTCTAAATTCATATCTATTTTATCTATAGATTCTTCAGAGTGTTTTACCACATAGATCGGTGTTCCTCTCCACTCCACAATTATCATTTCTCCCGGAGATAACCTACTGATATCAGCTACTGCTGGCGCTCCTGCTGCTTCTGCTGCTGCGCTAGGGTGAAATGCACTAATGAATGGTACGGCTGCACCAGCTATACCTACGGCTCCTACTGCTGAAGTAGCACCTATTAGAAATTTTCTTCTTCCTGGATTAGGAGGAGATTTTGGCTGCATATTACCTTTTTGAGTATTGAGGTCTTTTTCTTGCCTTCCTTAGACCAACTTTTTTCCTTTCAACTTTTCTTGAATCACGTGTTAAGAAGCCTTCTGCTTTCAACACAGGCTTTAAGGTTTCGTCATATTCGATTAAAGCGCGAGCAATTCCTAATCTAATCGCACCCGCTTGTCCAAAACTACCACCACCGGCAACTGTTGCTTTAATGTCAATCCCTTTAACTAGCTCGGTTGTTACTAGAGGCTGTTTTACAACCATCTGTGCAACTTCTCTTCCAAAATAAGTCTCTAATTTTTTCTTATTAACTGTAATTTCGCCAGTTCCTTTTTGAAGGAAGACTCTTGCTGTTGAGGTTTTTCTTCTACCTACTGTTATGATTTGATCCAATTTATTTTCCTATATATCTAAAGTGACTGGTTTTTGAGCAGCGTGAGGGTGGTTATCATCATTGTACACCTTTAATTTAGTGAACATTTGTCTACCTAATTTACTTTTTGGTAACATGCCTTTAACAGCACTTTTAATTGCGTCACTAGCTGAGTTTTCCATAATATCTCTTAAAGGTTTAGACTTTATTCCACCGGGATATCCTGAGTGTCTATAATAAATTTTTTGGTCTAATTTCTTTCCCGTTACATGTATTTCATTAGCATTGACTACTACGACAAAATCACCGAGATCTGCATTAGGAGTATATTCAGGTTTGTTCTTACCTGACAATATACTCGCAACTTCAGAAGCCAGCCTCCCAAGGGTTTTACCCTTAGCATCTATTAATAACCAGGATTCTTCTATGTCGGTTCTTTTGTAACTTTGTGTTCTCATTAAGATAATTTTTGTTGAAATCTTGCGAAGGCGCCAGCATTTTAATGCTTACAACTATCTTATTCAACTAGAACTTTACAAAATTATGCATTCAAGTCGTTAATAATGTATCTTTTCTGTAAATGAAGCGTTAAAAAGAGACATGTTTAATAACAAAAATATTTATTTTTATATAATTTTCTTACTAATTGGAGGTGTTTTAGGTTTTTTTTATTCTTATATCTGCTTAGCAAGTGAAGATGATATATCTAATGGCGATAAAACATTAATCAATTTCTCCTATAACCAAGCAATTGCAAGAGCCTCTCCAGCTGTAGTGAATATCTATAGCGAGCAGGTAGTTGGCAAGGAAAGTCAACGAAAAACAAGAAGATTTAACCCAATTTTTGATAAGAAAAGTAACAGTATAAAAACCAGTTTGGGGTCTGGGGTTATATTAAGTTCAGATGGGTATATTCTGACTAATCAGCATGTAATAGGAGATATATCTTTAAAAATAACGGTTGAGTTATTCGATGGAAAAAAATATAAGGCACATCTAATTGGTATTGATAGAGGTACTGACCTGGCTGTTCTTAAAATAAGCAATAGTGAGGCAATATTCCCGTCAATAGAAATAGATAATTCCGACAAAGTTAAAATAGGAGATATTGTTTTAGCTATAGGCAATCCTTATGGACTAGGTCAATCAGTCAGTATGGGAATTATTAGTGCGACCGGAAGAGAGTTTGAAAATCCTTATTCTAGTTATATTCAGACCGATGCTTCAATAAATAAGGGTAATTCAGGTGGCGCTCTCATAGACACACAAGGAAGATTAATAGGCATCAATACTTTGATTAGATCTTCAAGCGGAGGCTCAGAAGGCATAGGATTAGCAATTCCGTCAACAAATGCACTTGAAATAATAAGTGATCTCATTCAATACGGGGAAGTAAGGCGAGGTTGGCTTGGCTTCAGTATAGATAAACAGAGTTTAATAACTCTGGGCAAGCTAGTTATTTCGGCAGTTGTTACAAATGGACCTGCCGAAATAGGAGGTCTTCAAAAAAATGATATTTTAATTTCAATAAATGACAGCGAACCATCTTACGAAAACTTATATAAGACCTTCGCAAGGTCTAAACCAGGAGATGTAATTAAGCTAGAAATCCAAAGAAAAGAAGAATTTTTAGAATTAGTTTTTACAGCCAAGATGAAAAGTTAAATGTTTAGTCTTTTCTCAGCTGCAATTGCATGTGCGGTTAATCCCTCAGCCCTTGCAATCTTAGATGTATGATCTACATATTCTTTAAATTGATTAATATCCTTATTTTTGTTGAGAGATACATAACTGTAACTAATCAAAAAATCTTCAACTGATAAAGGAGAACTAAATCTTGATGATGAATTTGTGGGGAGAATATGGCTAGGACCCAATACATAATCAGATAAGGAAATTGCTGAATCTTTACCTTTCATTATTAAGCCTGCGACTAAGCTGCCTTCCTCTTCGTAATGATTGTGGTCAAAGGCAATGTGGAGATGCTCTGGTGCAATCCTATTGATAATCTCTTTTGCCTGCCCCAAATCATTAATTGAAATAAATAAACCATTGGACTCAATGGCATCTTTAATAATTTGGTGCCTTTGAAGAGACACAATCTCTTTAGTTATTATTTTTTTCACTTCATCTATCAATTTATCTGAAGATGAAATCATAACAGCAGATGCATCTGAATCATGCTCTGATTGTGCCATTAGATCCCACGCTATTGTTTCAGGATCAGAAGTATCATCAGCAAGAATAACAATCTCAGAAGGTCCTGCGATGGAATCTATACCAACCTCGCCAAAAAGTTGTTTTTTAGCTTCTGCAACAAATGCATTTCCAGGTCCTATGATTTTATCTACTTTAGATACTTGATCTGTACCCAATGCCAGTGCAGCTATAGCTTGAGCGCCACCTATTTTATAAATTTTATTTACACCTGCTACTTTTGCCGCAGCTATTGTTAAAGAATTCAATATTCCATTTCGAGCGGGAGTTGTAAGTGAAATATCTCTTACACCGCAAGCCAGGGCTGGGGCCGCTGCCATCAAAACAGTTGATGGATAAGAAGCTTGTCCACCGGGAATATACATCCCCACTGAATCTATGACCCTAAATTTTCTTTTTACATCATCATCGGGTGGCTCTAAATTTAAACTTTCATAGCATTTAGACTGGTAATTCGAAATATTTTCAAAAGCAAACTCCAATGATTCAATTAGCTCATGATCCACGTCATTGGTGGCTTTTTCGAATTCTTGTTGAGAAATTAAGAAGTTATTACAATCAAAGTTATCAAAATCTTTCGTGAAAGATTTCAGTGCAATATCTCCGTTGGTCCTTACTTCTGAGATAATTTTCGCTACAGTAGCTGCAACCATATTTGAGCTTTGATTCTTTCGATCGAGATAAGAATTTAATCTTTCATGGAAAGAATAGTCTTCGTATTTTATGGCACTGAAAGTTAACATGCAGCAAGCGAATCTTTTATTTCATTGATGAGATCAGATCTTGTTTTTAATGAGGCTTTATTTGCTATTAACCTTGTAGAGATTTCGGAAATAGTTTGAATCTCTTTTAAGCCATTCTCTTTGAGTGTTGCACCAGAATCAACTAAGTCAATAATTGCATCTGAGAGACCTAATATCGGTGCAATTTCTTGAGCTCCATTTAGATAAATTATTTCTGCTTGTATTCCTATAGAGTTCATAAATTTAGTTGCACTTTTAGGATATTTTGTTGCTATTCTTAATTTACTAGAGCCTGAAAGAATATTCTGAGTCCCTGCTAAGGATAGTCTGCATTTTCCTAGGCCTAAATCTGACAGCTCAACAAATTCTTCTTCTTCTTTTTCCATTAGAATATCTTTACCTACAACTCCTAAATGGGCAGACCCCGAAGTTATATAAGTTGGAACATCCCAGCCTCTTATAACAAGAACCTTTACCTTTGGATGCTTGGTATCCAATAGCATTTTCCTAGATTTCCTTGGATCATCTTTGAGCGCAAATTGAGTTTCTTGCAGAGAAGGAATAAAGTCGTCGTAGACCCTGCCCTTAGGCAGAGCTAGTATAAATGAATCATTTTCTTTCATATTCAAGTCTAAGATATCCTTTCGATGTCAGCACCAAGCATTTTTAGCTTTTCTTCGATTCTTTCATAGCCTCTATCGATATGATAAATTCTATCTATAACTGTTGCACCTTCTGCAACAAGTCCAGCTAATACCAAACTTGCCGAAGCCCTTAGATCCGTTGCCATAACAGGAGCCCCCTGAAGTCTATCAATACCTTCAATAACAGCTGTATTGCCTTTAAGAATTATATTGCCTCCCATTCTTGCAATCTCTTGGACGTGCATAAACCTATTCTCAAAAACAGTCTCAGTTACAGTAGAGTTTCCATGAGCTATAGCATTTAAAGAAACAAATTGTGCTTGCATATCAGTTGGGAAAGAAGGATATGGTCCCGTAGTAAGACTAACGGCTTTTGGTTTACTTTTATCCATATATATTTCTACCCAGTCATCACCAAGAATAATCTCTGCTCCTGTAAGTTCTAATTTCAAAATAACTGATGACAAATATTCAGGTTTAGCAGACTTTATCTTTACCCTGCCTCCAGTCATGGCAACAGCTGTCAAATAAGTTCCAACTTCTACCCTATCTGGCATAACACTAAAACTTGCACCATTTAATCGCTCCGCACCCTCAATAACAATCTGGTCTGTTCCTGCGCCTTTGATGTTTGCACCCATTTCTATCAAACAATTAGCTAGGTCTATTACCTCAGGTTCTCTTGCAGCGTTCTCAATGATTGTTGTACCTTCAGCTAAACTAGCGGCCATAATGACGTTTTCAGTAGCTGTCACACTCACTGGTTCAAATATAATCTTTGCGCCTTGGAGCCTGCCATTAACACTTGCCTTGATGTTTCCATCCTCTATATTTATCTCTGCACCCATGGCTCTCATAGCTTCTATATGAAGATTTACTGGTCTACTTCCAATTGCACAACCTCCCGGTAGAGCGACTGTAGCTTGTTGAAATTTAGCCAATAAAGGACCTAACACTAGAATGGAGGCCCTCATGGTTTTCACCAATTCATAACGAGCATTCAGATTTTTAATGTTAGAAGTATCCACTTGCACTTCCATCTCATCACTTAGCATGACTTCCACTCCCATTGAACCAAGCAGTTCTAGCATAGTCGTTACATCATTTAGATGAGGTAAGTTTCCTACTCTCAGCGGAGAATCTGCTAAAAGAGATGCTGCTAAGATAGGTAGTGCAGAATTCTTTGCCCCCGAAGCATAAATTGTTCCATTCAAGGGCGTTCCACCCTTTATAAGTAGTTTATCCATTTAGACAGACGCCACCCATTTTTTAATTACAAGATCAATATCTCCTTGGTTCTTCTCCATGAGTGAATAAAATTGATTTCTGAAGATTTTTCCAAGATTCATTCCATTAATTTCTATATTGATTATTTTCCAACGGCCCTCCTGATCTAAGTACATGCTATACCTTCCAGGATAGGTGTTAGATGATGTAACTATCTCAATATAGACTCTCGCTTTAGTTTTGGACTGTTGAGGTTTGGTAGGAGAAAGGACGTTTATCTTCTCATCTTTAAATTCCACAAGAGTACTTGAATAAGTCTCCAGTAAACTATTCTCAAAAACTAATGAAAAAGCTTGCATCTGATCAATTGAAGCTGCCTTTGAGTACTTTCCCATAACATTCTTGGCTATTCTATCGAAATCAACAATTGGTTTAAAAGCATCACTTATTAGTCTCGTGAAACTATCTGGATCTTCTTCAAATAATTCATTTTGTGTTTGGATAATCTCAATAATATTATTATGAGTCATCTCAGCATACTGATGAGCTAAAAGACCATCGTCACTGGGATACAAGCCTGAAGTAAAAGTTAAAATCAAGGCAAATATTTTTAATTGGAGAATTTTCATAAGAGATTAATATGATTTGGTAAATTAAAACACTATTATATCATCTGGAAAACTCGTTCTTAGAACAAAAAGAAATAATTATGATAATTGCAATATCCGCAATAGCTTCTGGGGTTGCCCTAATATGGATTAGCGCTGAACGATTAGAGAAATATTCTGTTCTTACTGCTAAAAATTATGGGTTATCCCCATTTTTTATTGGCTCTACGGTTATTGCGTTTGGGACCTCGGCACCAGAAATGCTTACTACTTTCTTTGTATCTCTTGAAAATAAAGGATCAATGGTTATCGGGAATGTGATTGGTTCAAATGTGGCCAACCTGTCATTAGTTTTTGGATCAATGCTGTTAATTGTTTCTTTAAAGAAACTTACTATCCAACAAAATCTTAATATCTATCAAAATCTATTAATACTTTTAGCTTCTACTATGCTTGTTTGGGTAATTATTGCCACAGATCCGTTTAGCGTAATTGCTTCCTCAATTTTATTGATTGCTCTTTTTTTAGTGATTATGTTTTGGTACAAAAATAGTTCTATAGAAATTGATTCTGATGAAGAAAATGAAGAACAGCCAAAGAATGTAACCTTCAAACTAGCACTATCCCTAGTATTTCTTGTCGGAGCAGCATGGCTAATCACTTTTGGAGCCAATCAAATTCTAGATCAATTTAATTTAGGTCAACTTTTTATTGGCTACACTGTTCTTGCCATAGGAACTAGTTTGCCAGAGATTGCGGCTTCAGTTTCTCTTGCATTAAAAGGAAGGTATGAAACAGTTTCAGGAACTCTTATAGGGTCTAATATATTTAATGGCCTATGTGTTTTAGCTATCCCAGGACTCTTCTCTAATCCCGAAATGAATGCCGGCTGGAATTATGTTAGCTGGTCGCCCCTTCTGCTTGTCTTGTTTATAGTAACTTTTCTATTCGCTAGCTTTATTTTTTACATATCAAAGAAAGAAAGAAAGGCTAGCTTTTTTATAAGTATTTTCTTTTTAAGTTCTTACTTTATTTCACTTTATTTTGCTTATTAGATAAATTTAACTCATGAAAAAAATCAACCACCTTAAATCCGCAAGAAAGACATTAAAAATTGAAGCAAAAGGTTTGGAAGAGCTAGCCAAATTACTTTCAAATGATTTTAATGATGTTTGTAATAAACTCCTTAAGACTAAAGGAAAAATTATTACTTTAGGCATAGGAAAATCTGGTCATATAGCAAAGAAAATTTCAGCAACACTTTCAAGTACAGGCTCTCCATCAAGCTTTATAAATGCCGGAGAAGCGCTGCATGGAGATGTTGGAGGTATAAATAAAAATGATAAGGTTTTGATTTTCTCACACTCCGGTCAAAGTGAAGAAATAATAAACCTTTTGCCCTATTTAAAATCAGTTGGTTGTGACTACTTCTCAATTACTGGCTCCAAAACATCCGTTATAGCTAGAAATGTATTAATTAATATAGATACAGGAGTATCTGAGGAAGCCTGTCCTCTGGATCTTACACCAACAACTAGTACTACAGCAGCCTTAGCTCTTGGTGATGCTATAGCTGTAGCGCTATTAGAGGCTAAAGATTTTAAAAGTGACGACTTTGCTAAGTCACATCCAGGAGGAAAACTAGGAAAAAGATTAATAACAAAAGTAGATGACTTAATGACTCAAGGAAAAAATCTACCTAAGGTAACTCCAAAAACGACATTATCTAAAACTCTTATAGAAATAAGCTCTAAAGGCCTTGGCGTAGCTCTTGTGATAGACAACAAATCCCTGAAAGGTATTTTTACAGATGGTGACTTAAGGAGAACACTTAATAACGAGAGCGAACCTTTAAGCGAAGACATATCAAAGTTCATGACAAAAAAAACTAAATCTATCTCAAAAGATAGCCTAGCCATTGATGCACTTGAGGTTATGCAAAACAATAAGATCTATTCTCTTGTTGTGTTAGATCAGACTAAAAATCCGGTTGGAATAATTAGGATGCATGATTTGATCGAAGCAGGATTGGTTTAATGAAAAATATTTTCCTATTTCCTTTCCTGTTTATTATCCACTTGGCGTTATCGTATAACTTGACTGGTGAAATTATTGATAACGAATATCAGTCCAACTCATATATAGAAAGACCTAATTTTTATGTTTTTAATACCAATCAGTCTTTGCAACTTAAGGGAGACCAAGCTCGCCTAAAAGGGGATTCTCAATATTTTATAAAAAATGTTGATGCGTCCTTGGTGAGTGCTTTTTCTGAAAGCAATATCACTTCAGAAGAGGCCAATTACGATAAGAATCAAGAGACAATAGAATTTGAGCAATCTGTTAACTTTTCACATAGCAGAGAAAAAGATAATTTCTCTATCAATACTGAGTTTTTGGGCTTCGATATAGCTAATTCAAAACTTTTTACAGACAAAAGAGCTGAAGTCAACTTTAATAAAATAAAAATTAATTCTGATGGGGTGATTTTAGAAACTCTATCAGGGATCATTAGTGCAGAATTTAAGAAGGGGAATTTAGAGATTCAAAATTTAGATTCTATTTACAAAGGATCTGCAGATAAAATAATCATTCTCTCAGAAGACAATACTTTAATTCTGGAAGGTCAGGCTATATTTGATCAAGTGGGTTTAATCCTACAAGCAGATTTAATCCATTATGACTATCAAGAAAATAAAATCTTAAAATCTATAAATTCTGAAATTAAAAATCAAATATGAAACTTGGTATTGAAAACCTTCACAAGCAATATGCAGATAAGATTGTAATTGAAGGAATTACTTTTGAACTAAGTCAGGGTGAAACTATAGGTATTCTGGGACCTAATGGGGCCGGTAAGACAACTTTATTTTATATGATTGCAGGACTTATCAATCCTGATTTAGGAAATATTTATCTAGGTAATGAAATAATCAATAAAGAATCTATATCCAAAAGAACTTCTTTAGGCCTATCCTATCTTCCTCAGGAATCATCTATTTTTAGAGGACTAACTGTAGAGGAGAATATACTTTCATCGCTGGAACAAAGAAAGGATTTAAATCCAAAAGATAGAAAAGAATTGTTGGAATCTTTATTAGATGAATTCAATCTTTCAGAATTTTCGAAAACTCAAGGAATAAAGTTATCAGGTGGCGAAAGGAGGCGAACAGAAATTGCGAGATCGCTTGCATCCGATCCAAAATTTATATTGTTAGATGAGCCTTTTGCTGGCATTGATCCTCTGGCAGTCTCAGATTTAAAACAAACTATCCAAAAGCTTAATCAAAAGAACATAGGTGTATTGATTAGTGACCATAATGTTAGAGACACTATGAATATTTGTACTAAAGTTATAGTGGTTAGCCAAGGTAAGATAATAGCCAATGGCAATCCTGACGATATTGCTAAAGATCCTACGGTCAAGGAAGTTTATCTCGGACACAACTTCCAGTCTTAAGACGTGAAACAAAGTTTAAAGCAGAAACAGAAACTTTCGCTGAATATTACCGCCAACCTCGGTAATCAAATTAAATTATTATCTCTAAGTGGCTTTGAGATCAGTTCGAAACTTAATGAACTGATAGAAAATTACATATTAGAAGATGACAAACAAATAAAATATTTCAAAGATGAATTTTTAATAGATCAATATAAAAATACCCTATATTCAAATGATGGATTTGAAAATCGATTCTCATTAGATATCAATGAAACAGAATTAAAACAAAAATTATTTGATCAACTTTCAATTGAGTCTTTAAATCAGATTGAGAATCTAATTGGTGAATTTTTAATAGATTCGATTGAGGACAATGGAAGATTAGATCCAGAGTTAGATTATGAAGATATTAAAAGAATAGTCTTAGAGGATTTTCATACTCATATTGAAGATCATGACATTGATGCAGTGCTCTCAATTATTCAAAACCTTGACCCACCAGGATGCGCATTTAGATCAATCGATGAATCTCTAAGTATTCAAATTGAAAACTTAAATTTAGAAGCCAAAGAAAAGCTCGAATTAAAAGAAAAAATACAAGATTTGGTATCAAATAAAATTTCATTACAGGACTTGCCTGATCATTTTAAAGAAGTATTACTTAAGCTGTCTTTAAATCTAGGAGGCAGTTTTGGTCAATCCTCAAAAAATTATATAAGACCTGACCTGATAGCCATAAGAGATAAAAATCTTTGGCATGTATCGCTAAATGATGACTTCATGTCTCAAGATCTTCTAGAAAAAATAAAAGACAAAGTTGAATCCTCTAATAAGGATGATGGTAGCTCTATATCATTCTTAATAGGCCTAGAAAGAAGACAACAAACCCTTTTCATGGTTGCTAAATTCTTAGTTGAAACTCAAGAAAATTTTTTAAACAACTTGGCTGAAAAGAGAGCGCTATCTAACAAGCAGGTAGCTAATTATTTAAAAATCAGCGAATCAACAATTTCAAGGATAGTAAGAAATAAATATATTCAATTACCAGATAAGATAATTCCACTAAAAGATCTTCTTGAAAAAAGGTTAAATAAGCCGGAAAGAGGAAAGGATGTCACGTTGAGTGATTTAAAATTCCTTATTGAAAAATTAGTATCAATGGAAGATAAATTGAACCCGCTAAGCGATGAAAGTCTTAAATTTCAACTAAAAAATGAATTCGAAATCCTTTTATCCCGAAGAACTATTGCCAAATACAGGCAAGAGCTGAAGATTCCTCCTTCAAGACTTAGAATCAAAAAGTAATTTATTCTTTCGATGTCTCAAACCAGCCCGAAAAATCAGTTTTAGGGTCAGACAAGGTACCCCTTACAGTCCAAGATCCTGAGCTAAGTTGATCTAGATTTCTTTCAAAAGCCTTACCAGCTATATATACAATTCCCGCTGTTACAGGACCTCCTAATAAGAACGCATAAGCTGGAAGATACTCTCTCAGCGGCAATGTCATCAAAACCTCTAGATTAAGATTAGTAAAGGATCCAGTGTCATCTTTATCAACTTTTCCTTCCCATCTGAATTCACTTGATCCACTTCTGAATATTAAAGGCTTTGAAATTGAAATTGAAGTTTTAGCTATCTTAAAATTGCCACGAACTGAATCTGAGCTAAACCCTGATTGGTATAACTTTCTAAAATCTAAATTAGTAACTTTCTCAAAAGAATCAGTGATGTTGAAAATGTTAATGAGCCTCAATAGATTATTAGGTGTGGGCATGTCCTCTCTATCTTGAATTAATAAACCATTAATATTAAGTGATACTTCTCCAAGAATATTTTTGTAACTTATCTGCCAAGGCAGAGAGTCCCAATAAATATCTACTTCGGTTGAAATTGTATCCATTTCAAAGTTTGGATTTATTCCAAATTGCTTAAACCCTTTTTCTGGTGAGCCTGAGTATATTTTTGATTTAAGTGCAGTTTGCCAACCCAAACTTTCTTTTACAATTTCAAGCCTTGAAATGCCATCCCTAGTGCTTGTTAATCCCCATTTACCATAAATACCCTCGAGATTATTAAGTTTTAATAAACCGCTTGAAGGCTCCACATCAAATTTCCACTTACCATAGTCATTGGAATTAAGAATGAGTAAATCAGTTTCAAAAGAAAAACTGGTATTTAAATTATTAAAAACATTCAAAAATGCAGAATCTCCGAGCGAGTCATTTAAATCAATTTTTAAAAATCTGAAGTTTATTTGCGGAAGAAGATCTTTCTCTTTTGGAAGGAAAATCTTGCCTTCAAAATCATCATTTGAAATTTTAAATGCGTAGTTTTCTTTAGATTTTTCAGAGTAGATTCTTGTCTTAGGAATAATGAAGTCTGAATACTTAACCTCATTTATGACCAAGTTTTTAATGTTAAAATTGAATGACTGGTCATCGAATGTTTGGTTTTCTAAATTTAGCAAACCCAAATCAAATTTCTTAAAGGTACCAATTAGTGAAATGATGCCTGGTTCTGTAGTTATACTTTGCTTATCTACACCCGCTATAAGATAGCCCTGCTTTTTGTCTGACGAAAGATCAAGTTTACCTCTTAGTACGTCTCCATACTTAAATCTTAGTTGAGAATAATCTTTTGTGTGAGCAGGATAGTATTGAAAATTAAAACCAATCTCTTCATTTTTAAATTTATAAAATGGATCTGAAAGAGAAATATTTGTACCTATTAAATCTGAAGAAAATTGAATGAAACTTTTTCTAACTTTTACTCCTTTCTTAAAAGAAGGAATATTGATATCTATAAAAACTTGAGAAGATCCTGTAATTTTATCTTCTAAAGATTTAGGAATGAATTTTCTTAGCTGAACTATCTCTGTTGCACTAAAGACTGAATAATCAGGTGAGCTTATATTATTATCAATTTCGAAGGAAAGAGGAACTGAGTTAAGTTTTAGTGAAAGAAAGGCTTCTTTTAGACCATCTGTACTATCATATTGAATTGAAGAAAATATATTTTTTATATTAAAATCTAGAGGATTTATATTAAAACCTCCTTTCTTAATTTCAGTAGAAATCTTTAAATTTGAAGATAAAGACAATAACTCCATCTTTCTTGTTAAGGGTGAATGATAAATGTAATTAGTAAGATGGAGACCTTCAACATCTGTTAATTGAGATTCCTCGCCTTCAAATAAACCTATAATTGAAGAGAATGGTCCACTTGCATTTCCTTCTATCTGGAAAAAGTAATTTTCTTTATTTGTATATGTTTGAACTTTTGCATCGATAGCAGAACCAAGAAAATTGCCTCTTTTTAAATCACCTAAAAAATTGAAGTCATTAACTTTGAAATCGCCACTAACATCTCCTATTTTATAACTGTTGATGTTGATGCACATATTTTCAGCCGAACCAATCAGGCCAAAAGTAGCAGAGTTATCTTTATAGATTCTATCAACAGGGCCCCTATAAATTAAATCCGCACCTTCTGCTGAACCACACTCAATAAGACTCTTCAGAGTTTGCTTTGTTCCAGAAAGATATGGAGTATTAGGAAATAATAAGAAAGCCGAATTGTAATTTATTTTTTCTGCCCTTACTCTAAGATTAAGATCGCCTAAGCTTGTTACAGGGACTGGTTTTAAGTCTAAAAGTCCTGTTAACCTCTCTCCATTTAAAACACCAGAAAAGACCGATGGGAAAACCTCTAGTCCTAGAGATGAAATATTGAAATTAATATGAGAATTAAACTCATCAAAACTAAGTCTTTCATCTAAAAAATCCTTTGAAGCAACAGATAATCGAGGTGAGGATATTTTAATTAAAGATTTACCATCATCTAATTTAATTTGGCCTGCTAGACCTTGAACATTTATTGCTTCTGAAAGTATTTCAATATCTTTAAATGAGGATCTAAAGAATTCTGAGTTTAGATCTATAGATGAATCAATCAACTCTCCTTTGACATTTATATCTAAACCGTAACTTTGAATCAGTAGGTTTATAATTTTAGTTTTTGATAAGTCTATCTTGGGGAAAATAAATACGGGATTCTTGAAATCTAAATCAACAAAAAAATCAGGAACTCTAAGGGTATTGTCATAGTTTAAAAAGGAGCTTACTTGCAATAAGTAAGAGTCTGAATCTTTTAGATTGAAACTCGATGAAAAAGCCTTTATACCCAATAAACTTTTACTCAATGAGGCATCAAAATTTCCTCTAAGATTTAAAAGTTCATTTTGAAGAAATGAAAAGTTAATAAATGAGTTAATCTCTCCATCGAAATCGCAATTTTTGCAGAATTGGGAGATTAACTTTTGACTTACTAAAAAATTAGAAGCGCTTAGATGACCCCTTAAAAGAGCCCCACTTGTATTCTCTTCACTGAGCACTTTTACTAACATGCTATTAGATTTTTTATCCAGCAGACTAAGCTCTAAACTAGGACCATCTTTATCAAGAACATAAGATAGCCTGCCTTTCAATAAAATTTTATTACCATCAGAAATATTAATATTTCTCAGATTGAGCTCTGTAATTTTGGTGAGAAAATTTAAAGACCCTTTGAGATTAAGTGTTTCCTCTTTGTTTCCTTGGAAATAATTAGCCTCTATTTCAGAGATGTTGATTTTTGAAATTAGATTACCTCTCAATAAATGCATCAAGGAGAACTCTAACCAAAGATCTTTGACGAAAAGTCTCTGATCTTTATTTACAAGATTAATATCTTTAAAATAAATAGAGGGCTTTAGAGGGTGCCAGTTTGACTCTACAATGGTGAAGTTTGAATTTGCATCAAAATTAGAAAGAATTAGGTATTTATAAAACGTGTTTTGTAAAACAATACTTGAAACAATTAGTATGATCCCTAAATAAAAAGGTAGAATCCAAGCCACTATAGAGGTAATTTTTTTCATACCAATATTAAATTCTAATTTTCCTTCGTCTAAACTCTCTAAGGATGAAAAACATAGGTATCCAAATAAGAGACGAAAGTATAGCGAAGAGAAAAGAATCTAAAAGATAATTTCTATCTGAAAGATTAAGACCTGGAGCCATATCATTAAAATCAAAACCAAATGCAAGCTTGAATATAAAAAATAGAAAAAATAGAGTTACCGATTGCTGCCACATTGGAGAGACTCTAAATTGATAAAAAAAACGTTGGCAAATGTAAGTTATCAAGACGAATAAAGCAGCATGTAATCCTAACAATGTTCCCGTGGATACATCCAATAGCAGTCCAAAAAATAAAGCCTCAAAGATCCCCACTCTATCTGGCAAGGCCATATTCCAATAAATTAAAACTAATAAAGTTAAAACTGGTTTCCAGAGTATAAACATTTCAGGCGTAACATAAATATCAATTACAAAAGCCAAAAATAAGGAGCTATTAATCCAGAATTGATTCAAGAAAGATCTATTCATGCTTGTAGATTAAAAAAAAGTCCTGATTAATGGGAGTCTGAGAAAAGTCTATTTCTATCCTCAAAAATTCACTATCAGCAGGATCGTCTATAGAAATAATTTCTCCAACTAATATATTTTGAGGAAATATACCTCCCAAACCTGATGTAAATATTTTTTCTCCAATGTAAAATTTAGAAGTTTTCTTAACATAACTCAGTTGTCCTGTCCTTTCTAAGCCAAACCCTTTTAGTGTAGAGTGAATTGAACTGGTCCCTGAAACAACTGGAATTGATGACCTAATATCTTGAATCAAAAAAACTTCTGCCGTAGAAATGCCTACGTTACTAATCCTACCTACTAATCCCTTCTCGGAAATAACAGAATTATTAATTTTAATATCATGATCCCTTTCTATATCTAAAACTAATAAAGGCTGGAAAATATTTGAAGATAGAAGATTCTTTTTAGAAATTTTGAAACTTTCTTTATTAAGATTAGATGAAGACCAAAGAGTATTTATTCTTTCTAAATCAATAGCGAGTTTTTTTGCCAGCTGGTTAGTGGCTTTTAATTTTAAATTTTCTTCTTCAAGAGTTTTAACTCTTTTATCCAAAGTTACTCTGGCTGAGATGAAAGAACTTGTTATATCTGCAACATATCCTGGAAAATCAATTACCAAGCTTATGGGTTTAAGGATTTCATGGCTAACCAATCTCAAAGTAGAAGAAGTTTCAAACTTCACATCACTTATCATGAGACAAATGCAAAAGATTACAGCAAAAACAACTCTCGAGCGTTTCATAGCGGGGATAGCAAATATCGCCTCGCTACTTATATAAGAAACCTTGTGTTCTCGCTTGAGCATAGATAAATGATACTCAGAGAGGATTAATAAAGATATCTTAAAGTATTACTCTGTTGATAAAAGGTCTATATCGTACTTATCCATTATCTCTAAAGCACTTCCTCCACCCTTTGCAACACAAGTTAATGGATCTTCAGCTACTATAACCGGTAATCCTGTTTGACTGGCTATTAAGACGTCTAAATCACGTAACATAGCTCCCCCTCCGGTTAAAACGATGCCTCTTTCGCTTATATCTGCACTAAGTTCAGGCGGAGAGGCTTCTAGGGCTGTTCTTATTGCTTGAATAATTGATGAGAGTGGTTCAAGCATAGCATCATAAGCTTGCTTACTATTCATAGTAAAGGTTATAGGTATACCTTCAGCCAAATTCCTTCCCCGTACTTCCATTTCAATAACTTCAGAATCAGGAGAGGCAGTTCCGATAACATGTTTTACTTTTTCAGCAGTAGTCTCTCCCAGCAAGACACCTTGATTTCTTCTTACATAGGAAATAATGGCCTCATTTAATTTATCGCCCCCAACCTTTAATGAGTGGGCATAGACTACTCCGTTTAAAGCAAGGATAGCTACCTCAGTAGTTCCTCCACCTATATCCACCACCATAGATCCTGTAGCTTCTTCAACTGGTAAACCAGCTCCTATAGCTGCGGCCATAGGCTCTTCTATCAGACGAACTTCTCTTGCGCCTGCTTTAAGAACCGATTCTCTTATGGCCCTTCTTTCAACTTGAGTTGATTCACAGGGCACACATACCAAAATTCTAGGGCTTGGTCTAACAAAACTATCCTCATGAACTTTTTGAACAAAATATTTAAGCATTTCTTCAGTAACTTGAAAATCAGCTATTACGCCGTCTTTTAAAGGTCTAATAGCAGTTATATTGCCTGGTGTTCTTCCAAGCATTTTTTTTGCTTCCGTTCCAACTGCAACAACGGTTCTTTGGCCATTATTGTTTCTTATAGCTACAACTGATGGCTCATCTAGGATTATTCCTCGTTCCTTTACATACACAAGAGTATTTGCTGTACCCAAGTCAATTGATAGGTCATTTGAGAACAATCCTCTTAATTTTTTTAACATTTAGTTTCCCGTTAAGAATTGCTTTGATTCTATTTAAATGTAACTCTAGCAATAGCATTGTTTTTGAGCAAGCTACAATATGCTACATTACCCATCTTTTTAAAATAATACATTCAAAAATATGGCTCTAAGCGACAAAGAATTAAAAGAAATTTCTTACCTTGCAAGGATAAATGTAAAGGAAGAATCATTTTCTTCATTGAAAAAGGAACTTGAACAGATCTTAACTCTTTTTGAAGAACTCAACGAAGCTGACACGTCATCTGTAGATGCCATGTCGCATCCTCTAGATCTATCTCAACCAACAAGAAAAGATGAAGTTACTGAAGAAAATAAAAGAGATGAGCTGCTTAAAAATGCACCTTCTGTTAAATCAGGACTCTTTATTGTTCCTAAAGTGATAGACGGAGAAGCATAAAATGGATCTGCACAAACTTTCTCTTAAAGAACAACTAGAAGGCTTAAAAAAAAGTGAATTTACATCTGTAGAGCTGACTTCGCATTACCTTAAAAGAATTTCTAAACATGACGAAAAGTTCAATTCATTTATAACAGTAACTGAAGAGAATGCTCTGATGCAGGCAAAAGCAGCTGATGAGCGCTATAAAAAAGATAAATCTCTTCCTCTTGACGGAGTACCTATCGCTCATAAAGATATTTTTTGCACCAAAGGAGTAAGAACAACTTGTGGGTCAAAAATGCTGTCAAATTTCGAAGCTCCCTACTCTTCAACGGTCTATACAAAGCTTGATGAACATGGCATGGTGATGTTGGGGAAAACAAATATGGATGAATTTGCGATGGGTTCATCAAACGAGACAAGTTACTTTGGTCCAGTTAGCAACCCGTGGGATACTGAATATGTTCCTGGAGGATCTTCTGGAGGCTCTGCATCTTGTGTTTCTGCTGAGTTAGCACCGATAGCAACAGCAACTGATACCGGTGGTTCTATTAGACAGCCAGCATCTTTATGCGGTCTAACTGGAATAAAACCTACCTATGGAAGGGTTTCAAGATATGGAATGATTGCTTTTGCTTCAAGTCTAGATCAAGGCGGTGTTGTAGCGAGGTCGGCTGAAGATGCTGCATTAATTCTTGAAGGAATGTCTGGGCATGACCCAAAAGATTCAACTAGCTTAAAACTGCCATCGCCAGATCTTACAAAGAATCTTAAGGATTCTATACAAGGCATGAAAATTGGCCTTCCTAAAGAATTCTTTGAACAAGATATGCCATCTTATGTAGAACAATCAATCCAAGAAGCAATTGAAACTTATAAAAGTCTTGGAGCTGAAATCGTAGAAGTGTCATTAAAAAATATTAACTTATCGCTACCAATTTATTACATTATTGCTCCGGCTGAGTGTTCAGCTAATCTATCAAGATATGATGGTGTTAGATACGGTTACAGATGTGAGGATCCCAAAGATATAGAAGATCTATACATGAGAACAAGAGAAGAAGGCTTTGGAGCTGAGGTAAAAAGGAGAATACTAATAGGGACTTATGCCCTTTCAGCTGGTTTCTATGATGCCTATTATCTTAAAGCTCAGAAATGTAGACAGCTTGTGGCTAATGATTTTACTAATGCTTTTGAGTCTGTAGACGTTATTTTATCTCCAACCACCCCAGGAACAGCATTCAAGGCTGGGGAAAAAAGCGATGATCCGACAGAGATGTATTTACAAGATATATTCACTATTCCTGCTAATTTGGCGGGTTTACCAGGAATATCTATTCCATGCGGAGAGCATGGGGGACTTCCCTTAGGAATGCAATTAGTTGGGAATTCACTTCAAGAAGACAAACTTCTGCAGTTTGCACATTCTTATCAATCTAATACAGATTGGCACAAAAAAATGCCAAATATTTAATATGAACGAAAATTTGAACAACTGGGAAGCAGTTATTGGACTAGAAATACATGTTCAATTATCGACTAAGTCAAAACTATTTTCTGGAGCTAGCACTAATTTCGGTGCCCTTCCAAATACTCAAGCATGCAATATAGATCTAGCAATGCCAGGCGTTTTACCAGTTCTTAATGAAGAAGTATTGAAGATGGCTATCAAACTAGGGACAGCTCTTAATGCTGATATAAATAGTCCAACTAGTTTTGCCAGAAAAAACTACTTTTATCCTGACTCACCTAAAGGTTATCAGATTAGTCAAATGGATAAACCAATAGTAGAAGGTGGATATTTGGATATAGAAACCGAAAGTGGTACTAAGAGAATTGGAGTCACGAGGGCTCATTTAGAAGAAGATGCAGGTAAATCTCTACATGATGATTTTGAGGGACAATCGGGAATAGATCTAAATAGAGCGGGAACTCCTCTATTAGAAATCGTATCTGAGCCAGAAATAAGTACTCCAGCAGAAGCCGTGGCCTATTTAAAATCCATCCATTCCATTATTAGATATCTAGCTATTTCCGATGGGAATATGGCAGAGGGTTCCATGAGATGCGATGCCAATGTATCCGTCAGAAAAAAAGGAGATTTAGAACTAGGCACAAGAACCGAGACTAAAAATGTTAACTCTTTTAGATTTGTTGAAAAGGCTATTCAGTATGAAATAGAGAGGCAAGTACATGAAATAGAATCAGGAAATACGATCACACAAGAGACTAGGCTTTACGATTCTCAAAATAATACAACTAGACCAATGAGATCTAAGGAATATGCTAATGATTATAGATATTTTCCTGAACCAGATTTACTTCCTATAACTCTAGAAAAGGACTTTATTGAAAGCGTAATAAACGATATGCCAGAAATGCCAAATGAAAAAAAAGAAAGATTTGTTTCTAAATTTTCATTAAGCAATTATGACGCTGATCTTTTGGCAGCAGATAAGGATATTGCCAATTATTTTGAAGAAGTAGTTAAGATTTCAGACTCTCCAAAATTAAGTACAAATTGGATAATGGGAGAACTCTCTGCTCTGCTAAATAATGAAAATTTAAATATAAAAGATTCAAAAGTTTCTTCAGATAAATTAGGTCAATTAATTCTTAGAATAGAAGATGCAACTATCTCAGGAAAGATTGCGAAAGATATTTTTGAAAAGATGTGGATATCAGGCAAAGAAGTTGACGAGATTATCCAAGATGAGGGCCTAGAACAGGTAACTGATGATAAGCAAATTGAAGCAATGATTGATGAAGTAATTAAAAGCAATCCTGAACAACTTGAGCAATATCGATCAGGAAAAGATAGGCTTTTTGGATTCTTTGTAGGACAAGTAATGCAAGCTTCCAAAGGAAAAGCTAACCCTAAACAAGTTAACGATATTCTTAAATCTAAATTAGAAAAATAACCTATCTTGTAAGTGCAGATTTATCATATTATTGAAGTCCTTAAGGACCTCTTTTCTTTCTCTTTTATTTGCTTTTACGCAGTAATCTAGAAAACCATATAGAGAAAGTAAAACTAAATTCGCTTGCCTGTCTAAGACTGAATCTATCTTACCAGGCCACCCTTTCTTTATTATTATTCTGATTTTTTGTCGATAATATTTCTTTGTACGATCTCTTTCTGCAAGGCACTTAGGTAAGTAAAAAATAGCTGAGTAAACTAAATCACTGTAATCAGGCAATAGATCGACCATTTTTAATACGGAACTTTCCATAAGATCTTTAGCATCATTGGGTGTTTTGCAATTTTTTATACCCTTCTCAAGATGTGCTTCTATTTTTCTGGTTACTCTTTTTTGCTCGTTTAAAAATATATCTTCCACATCAAGAAAAAAATCTGTTAATTCATTGAGGGGCATTTCCATTTCGTGAGCCAATTGAATAAAAGATATGGTGTGAACTGTTTTATCCATCTTCCTGATAGAGTCCATGGACTTTTGGATAATCTTTACTTTCTTTTGAACGTCAACATTCATCTTAAAAAAACTTTCTATCCTGAAGGTGTAAATTAAGCATGTTTCTAAAGTCGCTAAGAATCTTTAATCTTTCATTTTTAGGAATATGCACTACATGATCGATAAAGCCATAAAATAAAACTGTAACTAGTTCAGATTGCCTTTGAATTACTTTCTCATCCTTGCCAGGCCATCCTCTTTTGATAAGTTTGGTAAACTTTTCTTTAACTTTAATCCTATTTTTATCTCTGAATTTAACACATGCCGGTAAGTAGCAAGATAACTCGAAACGTAAATCAGAGTCTTTACTTAGCGTTTCTACAAATCTTTCAAAAAATATTTCAAAGGCTCTCATATAGTCTCCAGGAGTTTTGGCTTTCTTAATTTGTTTATCCCAATACCTATGGAGCGATTCCCAGTCTTTCTTCTGAGCTTTAAGAAATATGTCTTCAGTGGTTGTATAGAATGAACTGAGTTCATCAATACCTACATCTAGCTCTTTAGCAATGGCTGCAAAGCTTAACAATTCAATTCTTTTCTTCTTCCTAAGAGAATTAATTGCACTATTTACTACTTTTTCCGTAAGAATACTGGAAGTATTTTTCATAAAAGTCTAAGTCATAAACATAGATAGCGTTTCAGCTATATAGGCTGGTTTCTCAACGCCTTCTATTTCCATTGTGACCTCGGTCTTCATTAGATATCGGCCATCGCCTTTATCATCTACAGAAACGCACTTACTGTGAGTCCTGACCTTTGCCCCTACATTGACTGGATTTATGAATCTTACTTTATCGAGTCCATAATTAAAGACCATTTTTAAATTCTCAGGAGCTAAGACTGCCTGTGATGTAAGATGCGGAAGTAAAGATAAAGATAAAAATCCATGAGCTATCGTTGAGCCAAACAAGGGTGTGGCTTTTTCTGAATCTACATGGATAAACTGATGATCTAACGTGGCATCAGCAAATGTATTTATTCTATCCTGATCTACCTCGAACCAATCTGAAGATCCTATTTCTTGTCCTACGTAATCTACTAATTTTTCTGCTGGTACTAATCCAATCATTTCTTTTCTCCTATTTATTAATTAAATAATTCTTATATTCATCTCTTAAATTTGTTTTTAAAAGTTTACCAGTAGCTGTGTGCGGCAGGTCCTCAACAAATATAACATCATCAGGTAACCACCATTTGGCAACTTTACCATCAAGGAAATTTAAGAGGTCTTCTGCTGAAGGATTTCCATCAGAAGTTTTCACTACAAGCAGTAATGGCCTTTCATCCCATTTCTCGTGAAGCACGCCTATGACACATGCTTCTGCAACTTCCGGATGACCAACTGCGGCATTCTCAAGATCAATAGAACTAATCCATTCGCCACCAGACTTAATGACATCTTTACTTCTATCTACAATCTCCATATAGCCTTCTGGATGGATTTTTGCAACATCTCCTGTATCAAACCAGCCATTCTCATCTTTTGCGCTCTCTTCGGCCTTAAAATACCTTTCTACAATTGTTGGACCTTTTACAAGAAGTCTTCCAAAAGCGATTCCATCCTTTGGTAATTCATTGCCATCATCATCTGCTATTGTCATATCTACACCAAAAAAGGCTTTTCCTTGTTTTTGTTGCAGGTCATACCTGTCTTCTAAATCCATATTATCCATTTCTGCAGTCTTCACAGTTGCTGTACCTAAAGGGCTCATTTCAGTCATACCCCATCCATGCATGAGAAACACATTGTGCTTCTCTTCAAACTCTTGAATCATGGCTCTTGGAGCTGCGGCTCCTCCAACCAAGGCTGTATCGACTGAGTCTATAGTTTTATTAGAGCCGCTTAAGTACTGCAGTAGACCAAGCCAAACTGTAGGTACTCCCATCAATAGATCTGGTTTCTCAGATTCAATAAGTTCATGGATCGATTCTCCATCTAGCTTTGGACCAGGGAATACTAGCTTTGCACCAAACATGGCAGCCGCATATGGGATTCCCCATGCATTTACGTGAAACATTGGAACTACTGGGAGAATAACTGTAGAGCTTGATACTTTAGCAACATTTCCCGAGCTAACTATCCAAGCATGCAGTACTGTTGATCGGTGAGAGTACAAAACTCCCTTAGGATTACCAGTTGTACCTGAGGTATAACATAAACTGGAAGCAGTATTTTCATCGAATTCTGGCCAATCAAAATCTTCTGATTCTTCAGATATTAAATCTTCATAGCAAATAACATTCTTAAGTTTAGTTTCAGGCATATTATCTTTATCAGTAAGAATGATAAAACCTTTAACATCGCTTAAATCATCTTCTAATGACTCTACAAGCTCTACAAAAGAAAGATCAATAAAAAGATACTGATTTTCTGCATGATTGATGATGTAGGTTAGTTGTTCAGGAAAAAGTCTTGGGTTGACTGTATTTACAACACAACCAATTCCAGAAACTCCAAAATAAAGCTCAAAATGCCTATAACCATTCCAGGCCAAAGTCCCTACTGTATCTCCTTTAGTTAAACCGAGTTTAACCAGTGCATTTGCTAACTTCCTTGATCTTTTAGCCGCATCCGAAAAAGTATATCTATGAATAGGACCTTCAACTGTTCTAGATACTACCTCAGCATCGCTATGATACTTTTCAGCATGCTCTATCAGGCCTGATATCAATAGCTGGCCACTCATCATGTTTCCTAGCATTTTTTTCTCCTACTTTCTTAATATTGTTCTTGTTAAAGGGTCAGAATATCTTCGCTTCAACCACTCTTCAAGACTAAATTCACTCTGCCCATCATTTATTTTTTTTAATAGAATTAAATCAAAATAAAAATTCCATAAAAATGGAGCCCATTCAAGTTGCAGTTCACTCTTCCATTCTATGCAAAGCTCATTTTGAGTTGATAAAAGCTTATCAAGCTTTTTAGCAGTCAGATTTTGATGTTTCTTAAAGGGATCTAAAAAATAAGGAAGAATGAATTTGAAATTCTTGGGAATATTGTAAGAATCAATAATCTGATGATCTGTCTTGGATATAGCAAACCTTTCTAAGCAGATACTATCGGTAATTGGCATTCCCGTAGGGTTAATCCCAATTCCTTCAACTACTTTATCGAGTAAAGCCCTTCCTTTGTATGGCCCAATAAAAAATCTTGTGGGACAGTAATCATTTGCATAAAAATTATCCCAAATGATGATAGGATTTTTAAACAAGCTCTTTAAATCTTTGAGATTTTTTAATGAAATAGACTTACTCACAACCTCATCTCCAGTCCATAAGATGTTTATATTAGGATCTATATTTGCAGCCAATACTTGCAAATACTCATTGTCTTTAATCTCCCCTCTGGCAAAACTTTTGCAATAGACTGTTGGACAAATCATCAAGGGATTTTTATTGATATTCTTGATAGAAGAAACATGTTGAATAATTTTAAGATGGGTCTCTGCAAGTTCTGCATTTCTTGCTTGATCTATGTCGTCAAAGAGAATCGCAAAATCCTTAAAACCAATTTTTTGAGCCTGTAGGATTTTTTTAGTTAAAGACTGTATATATTTATTTGAGAATTTTGTAATGTTCATTCCAGGTGATAAAGCAAAAACAGGTCTTACCGAATTCTTTTTGGAATCTCTAATAAAGGACTTTAGAGTCTTTATTTCCGAATCAGGGTAAGGTTTCTCCCAATTAACCCTGTGAAAGGAATCTTCTTTAGGGCCATATAAATAAAAATCCATATTTAATTTACCCATATGATCTAAAACCTTGCATCTGTCTTGCTCAGAAAAAAATCGACCGTAATAACCTTCTATATATCCTTTTAGCATTTCTTTATTTTTCCTGAACAAACCCTATCATCTCCATTTAAATCTTTAAACTTTCTTATTTCAGAAAAGTTATATTTTTTTAAGAGCGATATGACTTCTTGAGATTGCTCATGGCCATGCTCTAAATATAGCGATCCATTCTTTACAAGTCTTTCAGAGCTTTTGCTAATAACTGTTTCAATATCCTTTAATCCTTTAGATGCAGAGATAAGTGCACTTATTGGTTCAAATCTTAGTCCATCAGAATGAACTCGCGGATCATCAGGATCAATGTATGGAGGATTACAAATAATAATATCAAATGTATCTGCTGCAAATGCCTCTAACCAATCTGAGTGAATAAATGAAACACTTAATGAATTAGATTGCATATTCTTTGAAGCAACCTTTAAGGCCTTAAAGCTTTTATCAGAGCAAAAAACATCCCATCCGGCCCTTTCTTTTGACAAAGCGAGTCCTATGGCTCCAGACCCAGTTCCTAAATCTAATACTTTCTTTTCAGCAGTATTAAAATCTTCCAATACTTTCTCAATAATTATTTCTGTTTCGGGTCTAGGGACTAAAACATTCTCATCGACATAAAGGTCAAGGCTCCAAAAACCAATACTCTTTATAAGATAAGCTAAGGGCTCGCCCCTTTCTCTTCTTTGGACCAGCTCTTTTAGTTCTATTAATTTGTCGGAACTTAATCTCGGATCATCTCTGTATAAAATATTCTTATCTATACTTAATAGATTTAAAATTAGAAGCTCAATATCTAGCTCTGTGCTTACCTTTGAATTATTTGATATTAATTTGATTTGATTTAATGATGAACAATCATCCATCAGATTGAAGATTCCAAATTAGCTAAAGCTCTGGCTTGATTTTCTTCTAGAAGAGTAGAAATCATAACTTCCATATCCCCATCTAAAAAAGCTGGAAGGTTATGAACCGAAAATTCTATTCTATGATCTGTAATTCTATTTTGAGGAAAGTTATAGGTCCTGATCTTTTCAGATCTGTCTCCTGAACCAACCATTACTCTCCTACTTTCCGCCTGCTCAGACTCAGCTTTTTCTTTTTCGGCATTCTGCAGCTTTGATTGCAGTAAAGATAAGGCCTTCTCTTTATTTTTATGTTGTGACCGTCCGTCCTGACACTCGACCACAAGCCCAGTTGGTATATGAGTTAATCTTACCGCGGAATCAGTCTTATTAACATGCTGTCCTCCAGCACCTGATGCTCTAAATGTATCAACTCTTAAATCATTTTTATCTATACTTACCTCTGCAAGATCGTCTTGTTCAGCCAGAACGGCGACAGAGCAAGCAGAAGTATGAACTCTTCCTTGCGACTCTGTAGTCGGAACCCTTTGAACTCGATGAACACCGGCTTCAAACTTCAATTGCATGTAAACATCTGAGCCTTGTATTCTGGTCACAAGTTCCTTAAATCCTCCATGGTCTCCTTCTCTTACACTGACCACTTCTAATTTCCAATTATTTCTTTCAGCAAGCCTGGAATACATTCTAAAAAGATCTCCAGAGAACAAAGCAGCCTCATCGCCACCTGTACCGGCCCTAATTTCTAAAAAAACATCCTTAGAATCATCAGGATCCTTGGGGAGAAGTAATCGTTTAAGTTCTATTTCAAGATCTTCTATGATCTTTTTTAAGTCATCATATTCAACCTCAGCCATTTGCTTAATTTCTGGATCAGAATCCTTCATAAGTATTTTTGCTTCTTCGATATCCTCTTCAGCTTTTTTAAGGCCAATAAAAGCAGTCACCAAAGGAGATAAATCTGAATACTCCTTGGAAAGTTTAATATACTCGACTTGGTTAGAAGTTACGTCAGGTTGACTTAAAAGTGCCTCTATCTCTTCATATCTTGAAGAAACTTCACCTAATTTATTTAAAATACTCTCTATCATTTATTTAAATGTTTGCCGATAATGATGTTAATGAAACAAATACTAAGTTTTATTTCTAATCTATTACTCATATCAGCATTATATCTTTTTGCAGGCTGTGCATCAGTTTCGATAGAACCTCAAAAATTCAATGAAAATATTACTAGTATTAATGAAAACTTTAAAATTAGAGGTAAGTTTAAGCTTTCATTCAAGGATAGCAAGGAGACAGGCTATTTCACTATCGAGAAATATAAAAGTACTGTTTCAATGACTCTTGGGAAAAACTATCTGCTTCCTGAAAAAGATTTTTTTTTAGATCTAAGGGAAAGCTTTAAATTAGTTGAGTTTTTAGATACCGAGAAAAATCAAATTAGACTTCCCAATATGCCAGTACAAAGTTTTCTTGAATTATTTTTAGGTATTAATAATTTTAATGCCAATAACGAAGAGTTAGATATAAATTTAGAATATGAAGCAGACTTTACTCATCCATCTAAGGTCTTTATTTCAACTAAAGAATTCGAGCTTATTGTTTTAGTTAAGAATATATGGAAGAGTTAAGATTACAAGCACCTGCGAAGATCAATTTACATCTTCAAGTTCTGAATAAACGCCAAGATGGTTTTCATAATATTTCCTCGTTATTTACTCTCATAGATTTATGTGACACTTTAAGTTTCAAAAAAAATAAAAAAGATATAGAGCTTATAGAGTCAGTACCTTTTGAAAATAATATTGTCCTGAAAGCAGCTAATTTAATAAAAGAGTATTGCTCTGTTGAAAAAGGAGTAAGAATTGAGTTGAATAAAAATATACCCGATCAAAAAGGTTTGGGAGGAGGAAGTTCGGATGCAGCATCTACCTTGATAGGTCTGAAAAAGTTTTGGGGACTAGATATCTCTAAAAAAGAATTACTTGATCTGGCACTCCAACTCGGCTCTGATGTTCCTTTCTTTGTCTTTGGAAAGACGGCATGGGCAAAAGGTAGAGGTGAAATTTTAAAAGAGATTGACTATAAAGATAGGTTCTTCTTATTGGCTCTTCCGGAAATAAAAATAAGCACAAAATACGCCTTCAACGAGCTATCAAGATTGAAAGAAGTAACTCCAAAAAGGCCAAAACCTAAGGCTGTTGAATACTATAATTCGTTTGAAGGGTGGTTAAGAAAAACAAAACCTGAAGCGGATAATATCTTTAAGGAATTAGAATCAGTAGGCGTTCCTAGATTATCTGGAACGGGATCAGCTATCTTCATGGAATATGAAAACTTAAACGAGGCAAAGTTAGCAAAAAAACATTTTCCTGAATTAGTTTTAACAAAAAGCTTAGAACGTTCCCCATTAATGCAAATAATAGAATAAAATACGCGAATTATATGTTTGGGGTGTAGCCAAGCGGTAAGGCAGCGGCTTTTGATGCCGCCATGCGCTGGTTCGAATCCAGCCACCCCAGCCAAGTTTAGGTGCTTAAAATGATGAATTCTTCTCGATCTGGTCTAGTCCTTTTCTCAGGAAATGGTAATACTCATTTGTCTAATAAAATAGCCGAGCAACTAGGCATGAAACTTGGACAGGCAAAAGTCACTACCTTTAGTGATGGTGAAATAAGTATTAGTGTAGAAGAAAATGTAAGAGGAAAAGATGTCTTCTTAATTCAACCAACTTGTGCTCCTGCAGGCGATAATCTTCTTGAGCTTATAATCATGGTTGATGCTCTTAGAAGATCCTCTGCTGGAAGAATAACAGCAGTAATTCCTTACTATGGCTATGCTCGTCAAGACAGAAGAGTAAGATCTGAAAGGGTACCTATTAGTGCTAAGGTAATGGCGGATATTCTTGAAAGGTCTGGAATTGATCGCGTACTTACAGTTGAACTTCACTCAGAACAGATTCAAGGCTTTTTTGATATTCCAGTAGATAATGTTTATGGAACAAAAGTAATGAGAGATGACATTCTCAAAACTAATTCTGACAATAAGTTAGTCGTCTCTCCTGATGTTGGAGGAGTGGTGAGATCAAGGGCATTAGCTAAAGTATTAGGACTTTCTGATTTGGCAATAATTGACAAGAGAAGAGATGAGGCCAATCAATCGCAGGTTATGAACGTTATTGGGGATGTGTCGGGAAAAGAGTGCATCATAGTAGATGATATAGCTGATACAGCAGGAACATTATGTAATGCTGCCGACGCATTAAAAGAAGAAGGTGCCGTTAAAGTATCTGCTTATATTGTCCATCCAGTATTGTCAGGTAATGCAATTGAAAAAATTTCACAATCAAAGCTTGATCAATTGGTTGTAACAGATACTATACCGCTCTCAAAAGAGGCGCAAAGCTGCAAAAAAATAAGAATTGTAACTATGGCTCCTACTTTGGCTGAAGCAATTAGGCGAGTAAATAATGAAGAGTCTATAAGTGCAATGTTCTTATAGCGGAGAAAGATTATGTCAGAACAAGTAAATTTAAATGCTGTTGGAAGAGAAACCGATGGGAAATCTTCTAGCAGACAACTAAGAAGGAATGGTTCGGTACCAGCAGTAATATACGGTGGCGATAAAGATCCTCTTAGAATATCTATTCTAGAAAAGGATATAACAAAAGCATCGGAAGTACCTGGTTTCGCAACACAGATATTGAATATTAATCTTTCTGGAGACGAGCAGAATGTTATTGTTAAAGAAATACAAAGGCATCCAGCAACTCAGCGAGTCCTCCATGCTGACCTTCTAAGAGTTAATCCAGATACAAAAATTAGTCTTTCTGTTCCGGTACGTTTCATCAATGAAGACATCTGTATTGGTGTAAAAATGCATGGTGGAGCTATTTCACGTTTAATCAATAATATAGACATCAATTGCTTAGCCTCTAATCTTCCTGAATATTTAGAAGTTAATGTTGCTGAGCTGGATGTTGGAGATTCTGTCTTCTTGTCTAGCTTAAACTTGCCCGAGGGAGTCGAAATACCTTCTCTAGCACTAGGGGAAGATCGAGATCAGGCAGTTGTGTCCATCACTGAAGCTAAAGTACTGGATATTGAGCCTGAGATAGTTGAATCTGAAGGTGAAGATGATGCTGCATCAGATGACTCTGATGGAACAGAAAGCTCAGATGAGTCTAGCGATTAATCCTTAATCTCATTTCCATGGAACCACTTTTAATTGCAGGGTTGGGAAATCCTGGGGATCAATATGTATCTACTAGGCATAATGCAGGTGCGGATTTAATTAATCTCATTTGTGATAGATACTCTCTTTCTCTTAAGAAAGAAAATCAGATTCATGGATTGTATGCGATATACGAAAGTGAAAAATGCAAAATAATATTTGTAAGACCCTCAACGTATATGAATGAAAGTGGAATATGTATTTCAAAAGCTAGGAAATATTTTGGGTTAAAGACAGAACAAATATTGATAGCCCACGATGAATTAGATTTACCTAATGCAGAAATTAAACTAAAAGAATCTGGTGGTCATGGTGGTCACAATGGTCTTCGAAATATTATAGATCAACTACAAGGCGACAAATCTTTCAAAAGATTAAGAATTGGAATAGGTCATCCAGGAAAAGATAAAGATGTTGTATCTTATGTTCTAAAGAAGGCTTCTGCCAAAGAAAGGCAGCATTTGATTGAGAGCCTTTATGATTATTTAGATATAGGAGAGAAAATTTCTCAAGACGGATGGCAGAAGACTGTAATGAATTATCACTCAAAAAAGGAGGAGTCTAATGAGTCTTAAATGTGGAATTGTGGGCTTACCTAATGTTGGTAAATCTACTTTGTTTAATGCTTTAACTGCAGCAGGCATAGAGGCTCAGAATTTCCCTTTTTGCACTATTGAACCAAATAAAGGTATTGTTGCAGTACCAGACCCTAGATTGGATGAAATCTCAGAAATTGTAAAACCAGAAAAAAAGATCGCAACAACTACCGAGTTTGTTGACATAGCGGGATTGGTTAAGGGAGCATCTGAAGGAGAAGGTTTAGGAAATAAGTTTCTGTCCCATATAAGAGAAACTCAAGCAATTATTCACGTCATAAGATGTTTTGAAAATCCCGACATCACTCATGTACATGATGAAGTCGATCCAGTTGTTGACCTAGAGACAGTTGAAACAGAACTTTTACTTTCAGATATAGAAACTTTGTCTAATGCATTATTGAGACTAGAAAAAGCGTCTCGTTCTGGAGATAAAGAAATTGCAATCCAAAAGAGTAAATATGAAAGCCTGTCAGCTGAACTCAGCTCTGGGGTTTTGGGTAGAAATACGGAAACATTCATCAAAGACCCAAATGCTTTTAAGGAATTAGGTCTTATAACTGTAAAGCCCTGCCTGTATATAGGTAATGTCGAAGACTTAGATGCAGAAAATGCTCTCTTGAATCAGCTTGTTAATTATGCCAAAGAAAGAGACTCAATTGTTCTTCCTATGTGCAATCAATTAGAAGCTGAAATTGCAGAATTAGACTTTGAAGAGGGCTTAGAATTCTTGAATGATATGGGGCTAGAAGAACCAGGTCTCAACAAACTCATTAGAGAGAGTTATAAGATGTTGTCTTTAATTACATATTTCACAGCTGGAGAAAAAGAGGTGAGGGCTTGGACGGTCAAAGAAGGTTCAACAGCACCAGAAGCTGCTGGAGTTATTCATACTGATTTCCAAAAAGGATTCATAAGAGCTGAAACAACTGCTTTCAGTGACTTTATTGATCATCAAGGAGAGTCTGGTGCTAAGGAGGCTGGAAAACTCAGATCGGAAGGTAGCGAGTATATAGTCAAAGATGGAGATATAATGCATTTCAGATTTAATGTGTAATACTTACTCGACTTTATCTATACTCATCACTAAAATTCCCCACACGGTTGTGTAGCTCAGCTGGTTAGAGCGCGGCATTCATAATGCCGAGGTCGGTGGTTCAAGTCCACCCACAACCACCAATCCCTTATAAATATTTACTAAAGAAAAGATTCTGCAGTTCTGCTACGGATCTACCATATCCACTTTGAGAATCGAAAGCATGCTCTTCTTCAGAAAATATATGCAATTCTGTAGGGATCTTCAAATGCAATAATTTCTCATATATATCAGTAGAGTCTGATAATTTTACAACAGAGTCTGACGAACCATGTATCAATAATGTTGGTGGAAAATCACTATCCAGTTGCAATAATGGACTTGCTTTATTATATTCTTCTTGCGAAGCATCTGGCCCCATTAGGGCCTTATAGGCATCAGAAATAGGATCAGTATTTTCATATTTTCTGATTTGTGTAGGCGGATAAATTGCACAAATAGCTTTTACACTAGAATCTACATCATTATCGCCACCCTCTCCTTCGAAGCTTTTATCTACATCACTAAGAGCAGACATTAAAGCAAGATGACCACCAGCTGAATTACCCGATACACCTATTCTATTAGAATCTATATTTAGCCCTTCTGAATTTGCTCTTAAATATCTAATCGCACAATTTACATCCTGTATTTGAGCAGGCCATACTTGCTCTTGAGATAATCTATAGGAGGAACATAAGCATAAAAAGCCTTCCCTAGCCAAAAGAATGGCATAACCCTTCAGTTGATCCTTGTTCCCTTCTCTCCAACCGCCACCATGGACAAATAAAATTGCGGCCCCATTAGATTTATTATTGAGTGGAATATACAGATCAGCTAAAAGCTCTGAAGAACCTATTTTAATATTTTCTTTTATGTTTACTAATTCTTCCATTTTAAAAAAAAGGCATCCTTAGATGCCCTTTTATAAAAGTCCTTTTTAAGTCGATCTAGAATTCCAAACGCTTAATATTATTATTATAGCTATAATTAGACCTAGCCCCTCAGAACCTAAAATACCAATAACAGTTTGTACGTTTACAAGTATGTTACCAAAAAATGGTACATTTGTTCCGAATAAAGTGGAGACCAATACCGCCACAGCAACCAATAAAGACAGAAGCTTAGTAAGCTCCCATAGTCCTATTTTTATTCTTTCTATATAATTCAACATAATACAAGTCCTCAAAAAAAAGGGGGCACCTTGAAAAGGACCCCCTTTAATTAAATAAATAGAGACCTTATCTGTTATACATACTCATTAATAGAGCAAGAACAAGAAGACCTACTAATCCATTTTCACCAAGCATATTTACTAAATCTAAAAGATTGCTAAGTACGCCTCCTACAAAAGGAACGCTGTCACCAAACACAACTCCAGCAGCAACTCCTAAAGCAACAAGAGAAACTACCAAAGCAGTAACCTGTCCAATAAAGTCTGTAAACATAGTCATTATTCTATCCATCATTTCACCCATTTTTTTGCTAAACAAATGTCCAAATAAATTTGGACTAATTCATTTAGCAGGACGATGACAATTAAAACAAACGTATCACTAACACAAACTATAAGAAATTACAAATTAATCTTCTAATCCTTTCATTGTAAGTCTGATTTTGCCTTGTCTATCAACTTCAAGAACTTTTACTTTTACCTCTTCACCTTCAACAAAGTAATCAGATACATTTTCAACTCTCTCTTCGGAAATCTCCGAGACATGAACTAACCCGTCTCTTCCTGGCATAATTGTTACAAAAGCTCCGAAGTCCTTAATATTGGCAACTGTACCTGTGTAAATCTTATTCACTTCAGGTTCTGCAGTAATTTCTTCAATTCTTTTTTGAGCAAGTTCCCTAGATGCAGGAGTATCGCCATAAATTGTAACTTTACCACTATCATCGACTTCAATTATTGCTCCAGTCTCTTCAGTTAAACCTCTGATTGTTTCTCCGCCCTTACCAATTACGTCTCTTATCTTCTTAGTATTGATTTGGACTACGACTGCTTGTGGTGCTTTATCTGATAATTGTTCTCTAGAAGACGATATCACTTCATTCATGCTAGATAGTATGTGTGCCCTTGCGGTATGCGCTTTTTCTAGAGCAACCTCAAAGATTTCTTCTGTGATTCCATCTATTTTGATATCCATCTGAAGAGCAGTTATACCTTCAGAAGTTCCTGCTACCTTAAAGTCCATATCTCCTAGGTGATCTTCGTCACCTAAAATATCTGTAATAACAGCAAAACCCTCTTCTTCTTTCACCAGACCCATTGCAATACCAGCAACAGCAGCTTTTAATGGGATACCTGCATCCATTAAAGCTAAACTTGATCCACACACACTAGCCATAGAACTAGATCCGTTCGATTCTGTAATTTCAGATACTACTCGGATTGTGTAAGGGAAATCGTCCGGAGACGGCAATACAGCCTCAAGTGCTCTTCTAGCTAGCTTTCCATGACCAATTTCTCTTCTTTTAGGACCGGACATAAATCCAGCTTCTCCAACAGAATAAGGAGGGAAATTATAATGGAGCATAAATTGATCCTTAAATTCACCTTCAATAGCATCTATAAGTTGTGCTTGTCTTGGAGAGCCTAAAGTTGAAGTAACGATTGCTTGAGTTTCACCACGAGTAAATAATGCAGAGCCATGAGTATTCTTAAGGACTCCAGTTTCTATGAAGAGAGGTCTTACTGTATCTAAGTCTCTGCCATCTATTCTAGGCTCACCTTTAATAAGTTTCGTTCTTACTACTTTTTTCTCAATCTTTTTAACTGCATCAAGTAGATCTGCTCTAGTGGGAGCTCCATCTTCTCCGGTATCATGAGACTCAAGGAGAGACTCTTTTATAGCTGATAAGTTTTGGACTCTATCTTGTTTAATCTGAATCTCATAGGCTTCTGCGATTGCTTCAGAACAATTCTTTTCTACAAGTTCTATCACTTCTGAGCTGATCACTTTCGGTTTATATTCAAAGTCTGGTTTTCCTATATCCGATGCCATTTCTTTAATGGCTTCTATAGCAACTTGCATTTCTTGATGAGCAAATAATATTCCACCTAGCATTTGATCTTCAGATAACTCTTTAGCCTCAGATTCGACCATAATTACAGCGGCATCACTTCCAGCTATGACCATATCTAAATGAGAGTCTTCGAGCTCGCTTCTTGTAGGATTTACACAGTAATTCCCATCTATGAAGCCTACCCTGACTGCTCCAAGAGGACCATTAAACGGTAATCCAGAAATAGCCACAGCCGCTGAAGCAGCTATGAAAGACAAAACATCAGGATCGACATTCTTATCTGATGAAATAACTGTACATATAACTTGTACTTCATAAAGAAAGTCATCGTTAAATAATGGCCTTAAAGGTCTGTCAATCAGCCTTGAAGTAAGAGTTTCTTTTTCTGTGGGTCGACCTTCTCTTTTAAAAAAACCACCTGGTATTTTACCGGTGGCATATGTTTTTTCTTGATAATTTACAGTGAGAGGGAAAAAGTCTTGATGTTCTCCAGGTGCTTTTCCTACTACTACAGTTGCCAGGACCTGCGTATCTTCACAAGTTGCAATAACTGCTCCAGTTGCCTGTCTAGCAACTTTCCCTGATTCTAAAGTGATTTCTTTATCGCCTAATTTAAACGATTTTTTATAACTTTCCATTTTGATTTCCTATGTTTTACCGAGCCGAATTGCTTAGTAATTAAAAGATTAGATGATGTGGGATTCTTTTATCTTCTTAAACCTAGATCGGAGATTAACTTTGTGTAAACCTCTGGTTTAGATGATTTGATGTAATCAAGTAGCTTTCTACGTTGATTAACCATGCGAATTAAGCCTGTTCTAGAATGATGATCTTTAGCGTTAGCTTTAAAATGTGATTGAAGTGCATCTATATTTGCGGACAATAAAGCGACCTGAACCTCGGGAGAACCTGTGTCCTTTTCAGTTCTTGCGAACTTTGTAACTATTTCTTTCTTAACTGTATTACTTAGTGCCAATTTTTTTTCCTCTAATTCTAACTAATTTGTAGATAAAAGCCTTTTGGGGAGCAGTTTATGTTGCTCGCTAACCTCACCAATACCTATAAATATTTTACTTTCAGTATATATTCTTACTAATCTATTTTTTTCTAGTGGCGCATTATAGTCTATTGCTAAGCCATTTCTAATTTTTTTTGCATCTTCTGAATTTAATTCAATTCTATCCATTTCTTGACACATTACATCACAGGGTAAAATCTTCTTGACCAAAGATTCGAGAGCATCATCAATAGTTACTGATTCTTGATTTAATTGCATATCACCAACCTCTAATCTTCTCAATGAAATCATGGTAGCGAGGGACCCTAGATTTCTGCCAAGAGTCTCAACTAAAGTCCTTATATAGGTTCCTTTAGTGCAAGAGACTTTCATGGTGACTATATTTCCAGACATCTCAATAAGTTCAATATTTTTTATTAAAATACTTCTTGGTTCTCGGTGCAAATAAACACCTTTTCTAGCCCAGTGATAAAGCGGATTGCCATTTATCTTAATGGCTGAATACATTGGGGGAATTTGATTTTGAGGGCCTTTTAAATTGCCTATAGCTTGCTTTATATCTTGGTCATTTACAATAAAATCAGACTGTGCAACTATTTTTCCGGTAATATCGCCAGTATCAGTTTCAATTCCACACTCTAAGCCAACTTCATAAACTTTATCCAGATTAGTTGCATAGTTACTAAATTTTGTAGCTTCTCCGATACAAATAGGAAGCAGACCTGTTGCGAGAGGATCAAGAGTTCCGCAATGACCAATCCTCTTAGTGCTAAGTTTTGAGCGTAATTTATAAACACAGTTAGCAGAAGAAACACCTTCTGGCTTATCTAGAAGTAAAAAGCCATGCATGGTATTAAAAAATATCTTCTATCTTAAAGAAAATCTCTGGTGTTCTCCTTAAGTTTAAATTGCGACTAAGTTTTCTTCTTATAAAACCCTTGGCTTTTTCAAGACCTATCTTGACTTCTTCTGAGTCAATTTCGTTAAAGCTATTACTATTAGAAATAAATATGTCTGCCTTTTTCATATCAGGTGTAAGTAAAACGTTCAGCACTGTAATGCCTTGTACGCGCGGATCCTTAACCTCCATTGAAAGTACTTTGGAGATCTCAACTTTAATTAGGTCAGCGATTCTGTCAGAGCGCTTAAAATCTTGGGAAGGCATTTAATCTAAGGTTCTTTTTACTTCTATACGATCAAAGACTTCTATTTTATCTCCTACTTTCACGTCTCTATAATTGGCCACACCTATTCCGCATTCAGTACCCATTGGAACTTCACTAGCGTCGTCTTTGAATCTTTTTAAAGAGTCAAGTTCACCTTCAAAGATAACTATGTCATCTCTTAATACTCTAATAGGTTTATTTCTTTTGATAGTTCCTTCAATCACCATAGAGCCAGCAATCTGACCAAATTTGGGAGATTTAAAGATATCTTTAACTTCTGCGGTACCAAGAATTTGCTCTTTGACTTCAGGAGCTAAATGACCTTCAACTGAAGTCTTTATTCCATCTATCAAATCATAAATAATACTGTAGTAGAGTATTTCTATAGATTCTTTTTCAGACAATGATTTAGCTGCATTATCAGCTCTAACATTAAACCCCATTACAAAAGAACCAGTAGTAAGCGCCAGGTTCACATCATTTGCATTGATTGATCCAACTGATTCATGAACAATATTTATTTTAACTTCTTCATTCTCTATGTTCTTTATAGATCCAATTATTGCTTCTAAAGACCCGTGAGTATCTGCTTTTAAGACTAGATTTAAAATTGTGTGATTGCCTAGTTCCGATTCAAAAAGCATCTCAAGATTTGAGATTTGATTACGGGCTAATCTTTCTGCTCTAGCTTTTTCTGCTCTTGCTCCAGATATTTCTTTAGCCATCTTTTCGCTAGCTACAACAACAAATTCTTCTCCAGCCTTTGGTGGCACATCTAAACCAGTAATTGAAGCAGGCACAGATGGTCCAGCTTCCGATAAAATTATTCCATTCTCATCTACAAGACTTCTCACTCTTTTAGTCTGCTCTCCAACTAAAATCATGTCACCCTTCTTAAGAGTGCCTTTTTGGACTAGAATTGTTGCAACAGCTCCTTTACCAACTTCTGTAGTTGAATCAAGAACAACACCGAAAGCAGGGCCTTTATGATGGGCCTTAAGTTCTAAAACCTCAGCTTCTAAATTAACTGCCTCTAGAAGTTCTTTAATTCCATCTCCTTTGAGTGCAGATATTGGGAGGAATTGTGTCTGACCTCCCCAGTCTTCTGGGATAAGATCTTTATTAGATAATTCTGTTTTTACCCTTTCTATATCAGCTTCTTCTCGATCCATTTTATTTACTGCAACAACAATGGGGACCCCAGCAGCTTTAGCATGACTTATTGCTTCCTCTGTTTGAGGTTGCAAACCATCATCTGCTGCAACAACCAAAATAACTATATCCGTAGAATTTGCACCTCTAGCCCTTACTTCAGAAAAAGCAGCATGACCAGGTGTGTCAATGAAAGCAATAGTTCCATGATCTGTATTAGCTTGATAAGCACCGATCTTTTGAGTAATCCCACCATCTTCTCCAGCTGCTACGTTTGCTTCTCTAATTGAATCTAGAAGTGTAGTCTTTCCGTGGTCCACATGACCAAGAACTGAAACAACAGGATTCCTTGGCTCTTCTTCACCTTCATAGGTAACTAATTCCATGAGCTGGTCTTCAACCTCTACTTTTACAGCTGGTTCTGCTTCATGACCAAGTTCAGCAGTAACCAGAATAGCTGTATCTTGATCTAATGGTTGGTTTAAAGTAGCCATAACGCCCATGGACATTAAAAGCTTTACTACCTCTCCTCCCTTCACAGAAAGGCTTTGAGCCAGCTCACTAACCGTTATTGATTCAGGAATTTGTATTTTCTTAGTTACAAATTCCGCAGGTCTCTCGAATTCTTGTTTTTCTACGTTAGATAGAAAACTTTCTCCTTCTAATTCTCTTTGTTCTTTTTTTGAAAGTTCAGCTCTTGTAGGTTTAACAGTTCTTTTTCCTGTAATGACAGATTTTTTTATTTCAGGCTTAGTATCAGTTTCACCACCCGTTTTAGCTTTGCGTCTAGTGACTAAAGTTTTTTGTTCTTGTTCTTTTTTTCTCTTTTCTTCTTCAGTTTTTTTATTTGCCTCTCCTGCCTGCCTCTTCTTTTCAATCTCATCGAAATTGATTGTTGCAGAAGTTCTTTGAGTGTCGCTTGATACGATTCCTGCACTGTCTTTAGAAATAGTTTTACGAGTGATAGAAACTGTTCCTTGTTTTTCCGGTTCAACCCTTGAAGCAGTTTTATTTAAAGAGATAGTTTTAGAAGATTTTATTTGTTGTTCTTTAAGAAACTCCAAAAGGGTCTTTTTATCTTGGTCAGTTACTTCATCACTAATATCAGTATGATTAAGTCCTGCCTCTTTCATTTGAGAAAGGAGGGCTTGACCTTCTGAACCAATGATTTTTGCTAAATTTTCTACTGTTACTGACGACATATATTTTAATCCTCAAACCAATGAGCTCTTGCTCTCATTATTAAATCACCGGCATCATCGTCTGATATATCTATAATACTTGTGAGTTCTTCAATAGATTGTTCAGCCAATTCCTCTCTATCATTGATGCCCTTTTGAGAAAGTTCCAACGCTAAGGTCATTTCCATTCCTTCTACAGACATTAAATCACCAGATTCACCATCGTCAGTAGAAACCTCCATTGCCATAGTAATCAAAACCTCTTTAGCTCTATTGATGAGCAGGTTACTTATATCGTCATCAAACCCTTCTATAGCAGATAGAGACTCCAAAGAAGCAGATGATATTGACTCCAGAGAACTATAACCATTTGAAATTAAGGTTTGAGCTAAGTCATCATCTACATCTAAATTTTTAACTAAAATACTAGAGATACTTTCAGTTTGTTCTTGACTCTTTTCTTCTGCAGCCGCTTGATCAATAACATTCAATTTCCAACCTGTAATCTGACTACTTAATCTTACGTTTTGACCACTCTTGCCTATAGCTTGAGCCAAAGTATCTTGTGTAACTGCTACTTCCATGGAACCTCTCACTTCATCTAGAACAATAGATGTTATTTCAACTGGGCCCATAGAGTTAATAAGCAACTGAGCTGGATCATCATCCCAAATAACGATATCTAATCTTTCATTGCCGAGTTCATTTGAAACAGCCTGAACTCTAGAGCCGCGCATACCGACACAAGCTCCGACTGGATCTATCCTATTATCATTTGTTTTAACTGCAATTTTTGTTCTTGAACCAGGATCTCTTGCTACAGCTTTAATTTCTATAACTTGTTCAGATATCTCAGGAACTTCTAGTTTAAATAGCTCAGCAACCATCTCAGGACATTTTCTACTTAATGCTAACTGAGGTCCTCGATTTTCTCTTTCTTCTTCTTGTAAAACAGCCCTCAACCTATCACCTATCCTAAACACCTCACCTGGGATTAATTCAGTTCTTGAAAGTATAGCTTCAGCTCCTTCTCCTAGATCTATAATAAGAAATTCTCTAGTAACCTTCTTGACGGTACCATTGACCAGCTCTCCTAAGACATTACGGTATTTTTCAACGACCTGCGCTCTTTCAGCTTCTCGAACTTTTTGGACTATGACTTGCTTGGCAGCTTGAGCTGCGATCCTACCAAATTCAACATTATCAACCTTTTCTCTAACTGAAGACCCTATCTCATTATTTGTTTCATTCTGAATAACTTGGAATCCCTCATCCTCGAAGTCCTCTTTTGAAACAACTTCCCATAGACGAAAGGTTTCATATTCTCCAGTCTGTGGGTCAATTAAAACTTCTATGTTTGAGCTTTCCTGATATCTCTTTTTTGTCGCAGTAGCCAAAGCTTGTTCTATTGCTTCGAAAATTGCCTCTTTTGGTAAGCCTTTCTCACTAGAAACTGCTTCCGCGACTAATAAAATCTCATTTTGCATAATATTACCCCTTAGATTAAAAGATTTGCTTTAATAATAGAAGAAAAAGGAATTTCTTGAATTTTATCTTTTACTTCAAGTTTTATACTAATTTCATCCACTTCTTCTAATTGACCTTTTATTGTTTTTTTATTCAGGTCGTCAAAAAATGTGACTTTAAGGTTTTCCTTTAAAAATTCTTTATATTGTTCTTTATAAAAAAATTTGCGATCTAAACCTGGTGAAGAAACTTCTAATAGATAGTTCTCAGAGAAATCGTTTTCTGTATCCAGAACTTTACTGACATGTTTACTGACCAATTCGCAATCTTCAACAGATATGCCTTCTTTATTATCTATGTATATCCTCAATGTTTGATTAGAGTGCCTACCAAAAAGCTCAAGACCCCAAACCTTACAGCCCAGTCTCTCTATATCCTTTTCAATAACCTCTTTAATATATTCTGTATCCATTTTTTACCTACAAAAAAAGCCCATAAAGGGCTTACTTGGTAGCGGGGGCAGGATTTGAACCTACGACCTTCGGGTTATGAGCCCGACGAGCTACCAGACTGCTCCACCCCGCAACAAAGGGAAAGCAGTATAGTTAGATGAAGCGAAAGAATCAAGATAAATGGTGCCGAAGAGAGGATTCGAACCTCCACGAGCTATGCTCACTACCCCCTCAAGGTAGCGTGTCTACCAATTCCACCACTTCGGCATAAAAGTATTAATCTTCGGGTAAGATTCCAGACTCTTCAATTATGATCTCTTCTATTGAAGTTTCTTTATCTAAACTACTCCTAGATATGTAGGTAATGGATAAGCTTAAAATGAGGAAAATAGCAGAAAGAACTGCGGTCACTTTAGTCAAAGGATTTGAATTACTACTTGAACCAAACATTGCGTTACTAGAACCACCACCAAAAGCACTTCCAATATCAGATCCTTTTCCTTGTTGAAGTAATATTATTAAAATTAATGAGATAGAAATGAGTATGTAAAAGAATATAAGTAGATTTTCCATTAGCTTAAATTATAAATTTTTGAAAAGGTTTCTGAATCCAAGGAAGCTCCTCCAATTAAGAGACCATCGACACTATCTGAAGACAAAATTTCTTCGGCATTGTTTAATTTTACACTACCTCCGTAAACAACTGAAACTTTCTTATTGTTCACTATTTTTTTAAGATGGTTTTTGATAAATCCATGAATATCTTCTATGTAAGTTGTTTTTGCACTTAATCCAGTTCCAATTGCCCATATTGGCTCATAAGCAATTGTAATGTTTGCTAAATCTTCAGAATTTAAAATATCGAGTTGATTTGTAAGGAAATTTTTAGTGTCACCATTACTATATACTTCAGATGGTTCTCCTATGCAGAAAATAACAGAAATACCGCTATCAATAGCGCTGTCAAGCTTAGCCCTTAAAGAAACACCATCTTCATTCAAGTAATGTCTTTGTTCAGAATGGCCTATCAAAACGAATTCAGTTGAGAAGTCATTTAGCATTTGTCCATTAATTCCTCCTGTCAATGCACCTTGATGAGTTGAATCTATTTCTTGTGATCCTAACTGGACCGGACTGTTTATTTTAGTAATGAAGCTTCTAGTTGAATCTAGATAACATGAAGGAGGACATATTACACAGTTAACTTCTGTTTTATATTCTATTTTGTTAGAAACTTCGTTAATCCATAACTCGATATCTGCTTTAGTGCCATTCATTTTCCAATTGGAAACAATCATAGAGTTAAAGCTAATTCTGCTAATGAATTACATAAGTTTTCTGAAGTGCCAGAATCCTTAGACTCTACCATAATTCTTATTAATGGTTCTGTTCCAGATGGTCTTATAAGAACTCTGCCATCATTACCTAATTTACTTTCTATTTTGGTAACTTCAGACCAAAATTTATCACTAAGAATAATGTTATTGGGATCATCTACCTTAAGATTTATTAATGTTTGTGGAAACTTTTTGAAATTATTGAGTGTTTTATCTATAGAAAAATTATCGTTCTTGACGGCATCTAAGAACTTGAGCGCGGCGATGATAGCATCACCTGTTGGAGCAGAGTCTAAACATATAATGTGGCCTGATGGCTCTCCCCCTAACAACCAATTTCTTTCTACAAGTTTTTGTAAAACATATTTATCGCCAACATCTGATCTATAAAAATCAATATTGTTTTCTTCAAAATGAATTTCAAGTGCTTTATTTGTCATCAGAGTCCCAATAACTCCTGACCCTTCTGTAAGATTTTGAGAAAGAATATAAAGAATATCATCTCCATCAAGAATATCTCCGTTAGAAGATACTATTAGAATCCTATCTCCGTCTCCATCAAAAGCTATACCGAGGTCATATTCCCCTTTTGCAATCTCTTCTTTTAAAAATTCTGGGCTAGTAGAGCCACAATTTTGATTGATGTTAATACCATCTGGTGACGATCCAATTGCGTGTACTTCTGCGCCGAGTTCTTCAAAAACTTTTGGTGCTACTGAATAAGTAGCTCCGTTAGCACAATCCAAAAGGATTGATAATCCAGTCAAATCTAAACCTAAGAAAGTAGATTTACAAAATTCAATATACCTTCCTTGAGCATCATTCATTCTTGCAGCCTTACCTAGATTAATTGAGTCTACAGCGACCATATCGTGATTAAGTTTACTTTCAATTCTTTTCTCTAATTCAGCAGAAAATTTTTGACCATCTTTATTGAAAAACTTAATTCCATTATCTTCGAAAAGATTATGTGATGCACTGATCACTAGGCCTACTTGGTTATTAGAATTTGCTAAGAAGGAAACCCCTGGAGTGGGAAGGGGCCCCAATAAGGTGACATCCATACCAGAAGAGATAAAACCTGCCTGCAAAGCTGATTCAAACATATATCCTGATATCCTTGTATCTTTACCAATGAATACTTTGGATATACCCTCTTCTTTTAAAACGCAACCTGCTGCCCATCCAAGTTTAGTGACAAAAAGCGGATTCATGGTTGAGGTAACAGGACCTCTTATTCCATCGGTTCCAAATTTACGATCACTTCTTAATGGTGAAAGGCTTGAAATTTCTTTTTTTCTTATGGGTAATAATTTACTCATTAAGAAAGAATTCTAATCTATATAGAAAGAATCAACAAAAAAACTCAATTCTGCTCTGCTGCGTCACCGACTTTATTATCATCTTCAGGTGTTTTTGGCTTTGAATCTTGACTAGATTTAGGAGCCCTAGGCTCTCCTCCGGCCATAATATCTTCGATCTGATGAGTATCCAGAGTCTCATAGTCCATCAAGGCTTTTGACATACCATGCAGAGCTTCTAGATTTTCAGATAATATATCTTTTGCTAGCTGGTAACAGCCTGAAAGGATTTCTTTAACTTCATTATCAATTTCATGAGCTGTGTCATTTGAAATTCCTTGTTTAGAGGATCCAGCTGAACGACCTAAAAAAGGCTCATCCGTTTCATCTCCATACTTAATAGGTCCAAGTTTTTCAGAAAGACCCCATTTGGTGACCATATTATAAGCAAGCTCTGTAGCTCTTTCTATATCATTTGAAGCACCTGTAGTTACACCCTTTACTCCATAAATCAATTCTTCAGCTATCCTACCCCCGTATAGTCCACAAATTCTGTCTAAAATACTTTGATGACTGTAACTATATTTATCTTCTTCAGGGAGGAACATAGTCACTCCTAAAGCTCTACCTCTAGGAATTATTGTAACTTTATAAACTGGATCATGCCCATCAAGACTTCTTCCAACAATAGCGTGACCTGATTCATGATATGCTGTTTTTAGTTTTTCTTCTTCAGACATAACCATTGATCTTCTTTCGCTTCCCATCATGACTTTGTCTTTAGCAAACTCGAGTTGCTCCATTCCCACAAGTTTCTTTGAAGTTCGGGCAGCTACTAAGGCGGCTTCATTTACTAAATTTGCAAGGTCAGCTCCTGAAAAACCTGGCGTTCCTCTTGCTATAAGTGATGCATCAACATCTTGAGCAATAGGTACTTTTTTCATATGAACTTTTATAATTTGTTCTCTGCCTCTTATATCAGGTAAGGGCACTACAACTTGTCTATCAAATCTTCCGGGTCTCAGTAAGGCCGGGTCTAAAACGTCAGGTCTATTTGTTGCAGCTATAATTATGATGGCTTGATGATCTTCAAAACCATCCATTTCAACTAAAAGCTGGTTTAGAGTTTGCTCTCTTTCATCATTACCTCCACCCATTCCAGCACCACGATGCCTTCCAACAGCATCTATTTCATCAATAAAAACAATACAGGGAGATTGCTTTTTTGCTTGTTCAAACATATCTCTTACCCTTGAAGCACCAACACCTACAAACATTTCTACAAAATCAGAACCTGAGATTGAAAAGAACGGGACACCTGCTTCGCCGGCAATCGCTTTTGCTAATAATGTTTTACCAGTACCAGGAGAGCCTGTCATTAAAATGCCCGTGGGTATCTTTCCTCCGAGCTTCTGAAATTTTGTAGGGTCTTGTAGGAAATCTACAACTTCTTGTACTTCTTCTTTCGCCTCTTCAATGCCTGCTACATCTGCAAAAGAAGTTTTAACTTTGCCTCCTTCAAGCATCTTAGCTTTACTTTTTCCAAAACTCATTGGGCCGGACTTACCGCCCATTCCACCTTGCATCTGCCTCATGAAGAAGATGAAGACTGCCAATATAATTAAAATTGGAAAGCTGGCTATAAGCAGTTGTTTTAGAACAGATTGTTCTTCGGGTTTTTCACCAGTGACTGACACCCTATGATCACTAAGTATTTCACTTAAGTCATCTTGTAAGAATGGAGGTCTAACCGTCTCGAAAGACTCGCCATTAACTGTTTTTCCTTTGAGTGTGTAATTGTCGGATGCAAACTCAATACTTAAAACCTGATCACTTTCGACTTGGGAAATGAATTCTGAATAAGACAGCTCGTTGACAGAAGATTCTGTATTGAGATTGTTGAATACCGAGAAAACCGTTATTGCAATAAACAACCACATTAGTAAATTTTTAAGAAGTTCGCTCATATTATTTTAATTCCTTTCCAATTATGTATATTTCATTAGAGTTTGGTCTTGACGCTTTAGGTTTAGATATTTTAATCTTTGCAAACCTTTTTTTGAGGGCAGTTCTAGTATAATCCAAACTTTCTCCTTGGAAAACTTTTATTAAAACCGAACCTTCTTTCTTGAGAAACTTATCCACCATCAACAAGACGTTATCCACCAAATCGATCATTAATGCGTTATCTCTTTCCTTTATACCACTTATATTGGGGGCCATATCAGATAAAACAAGATCAAATGGTAAAAAGTCTTTAATTTTTTTTAAATCAACATCCCTGATATCTTCGATTTTTTTTTGAATAAAAAAACAATCTCTTATTTCTTTCATGGGCTGAATATCAACAGCCGTAACTTTTCCTTTAGGCCCAATATATTCAGTAACTACTTGTGTCCAGCTACCTGGAAATGATCCTAAATCAATTACAGATGATCCTTTATGGATCTTAATATCCTTCTCTAGTATCTCTTTAAGCTTAAAAGATGCTCTAGATCTATAACCTTCTTTTTTTGATTTTCTTGTATAAGAATCACCATCTCGATAATTGGTTTTGTGTGGCATTCAAAAATTTACAAGTACTCTACCTTTTCAATTTCATATTCAGTTAAACCCCCTGGGGCCTCAAGTTTTATAACATCATCCTCAAATTTTCCCATTAATTGCCTTGCCAAAGGCGAAGCAAATGAGATCATGCCCTTACTTGCATCAGCTTCATCCTCTCCAACTATCTTGTAGGTTATAGATTTTTCCAGTTCTGAATTGAAAACAGTTACCGTAGTGCCAAAAATGACTTTATCGGATGGGTCCATGTTGAGGATATCGATAACCTGAGATGAAGAAAGTTTTGATTCTATATCTCTAATTCTTGCTTCGGTAAGACTTTGTTGTTCTTTCGCAGCATGATATTCGGCATTCTCTTTCAAATCTCCGAATTCTCTTGCAGTTGCTATGTCATCAATAATTCTTAGACGGTCTTCTGTCTTAAGTTTTTTTAACTCATCTCTTAAGAGTATCTCTCCTTCTTTAGTTATTGGATTCATTACAATCTAATTCTAGCATGAAGATCTTGAAGTCTTTCAACAGACCACAAATCTTTATTCCTTAATACTGAGCAAACAGCTCTGCCACCTTCTAAAGTAGTAGTACAGTAGATTTTTTCTTCTAGAGCAGTTCTTCTTATGGAAGCTGAGTCTAATATAGATTGTCTGCCTTCTGTGGTATTGACTATAAGATTTACCTCTGAATTTTTCATAGCATCAACAACGTGTGGCCTGCCTTCTGCTACCTTCTTAATTATCTCTACTGGTATGTCTAACTCAGCAATACTCCTTGCCGTACCCTTTGTAGCAATAATTTTAAACCCTAAATCATTAAACTCTTTAGCTAAATCAGCAACAAATGGTCTGTCTGAATCCCTTACACTCAAGAAGACTGAGCCTCTCTGAGGTATAGTTTCTCCAGCACCCAACTGTGCTTTAGCATAAGCCTCAGAAAAACTTGGACCAATTCCCATCACTTCGCCCGTAGATTTCATTTCCGGACCTAGAATAGGATCAACTCCTAAAAATTTATTGAAAGGAAATACTGCTTCTTTCACAGAGAAGTATTCCGGAACTATTTCTTTAATAAAATCTTGTTTTTTCAAAGAAATTCCTGCCATGCATAAAGCGCCGGCTTTAGCCAAAGAACGTCCTATACATTTAGAAACAAAAGGTATTGTTCTTGAAGCTCTAGGGTTCACCTCTAGCAAGTAAAGCTCTTTATTGTAATAGGCTAGCTGCACATTAATTAAACCTATGGCACCTATCTTAATGGCAATTTTCTTAACCATAACGGATATTTCTTCAACCAGGTCTTCAGAGAGGCTATAAGGCGGTAAAGAACAAGCTGAATCTCCAGAATGAATTCCCGCTTGTTCAATATGCTGGAGAATTCCTCCTATTACAACGCTCTCTCCGTCACATACTGCTTCGATATCTATCTCTATAGCTTGATTAAGAAAGCCATCTAGAAGAACCGGACTTTTAGCACTGGCCTGGACAGCCTCAACTAAGTAGTTCTCCAGATCAGTTTTCTTATAAACCACCTCCATAGCTCTTCCTCCTAATACATAAGAAGGTCGAACTACTAACGGGAAACCTACTATTTCTGAAACCTCTAAGGCTTCTTCAATATTAGTGGCAATACCATTTGGAGGTTGTTTTAGATCATGTTGGTTAACAAAATCTTGAAAACGACCTCTATCTTCAGCTAAATCAATTGAGTCAGGAGATGTCCCTAAAATAGGCACTCCATTTCTTTCTAATTCTTGCGCAATTTTTAGAGGAGTCTGGCCACCATATTGCACAATAACTCCTTCAGGATTTTCAATATCAGTAATTGAAAGAACATCCTCAACTGTTATTGGTTCAAAATAAAGTCTATCGGAAGTATCAAAATCGGTTGATACAGTTTCTGGATTACAGTTAACCATAATTGTTTCATAACCTTCGTCTCTAAGTCCTAGAGAAGCATGCACACAACAATAATCAAATTCTATACCCTGACCTATTCGATTTGGCCCTCCACCCAGAACCATTATCTTTCTTTTGTTACTAACGCGAGCTTCGCATTCCTGTTCATAGGTTGAATACATATATGCAGTAGATGATTCAAACTCTCCGGCACATGTATCCACTCTTTTATATACTGGTTTTATATCTAGGGACTTTCTTGTTTCCCTAACCTCTTCTTCCGAGGATTGAATTAAGTCAGCAATTCTAGAATCTGAGAATCCCTTTCTCTTAAAATAGAAAAGGTTTTCCTTATCAAAGTCAATAAGAGTTAATTTCTGAATTTTTAATTCATCTTTAATTAAATCTTCTATTTGAACTAGAAACCATGGATCAATTTTTGAGTAATCAAATACTTCTTCTACTGACAGGCCGTTTCTAAATCCGTCTGCAACAAACCAAAGACGATCAGGACTTGGAATGCTTATTTTTTGTTTTAGAGTTTCGAACTCATCTTCTGGATTAAATATAGGATTTAAACCATCTCTACCTGTCTCAAGTCCTCTAATCGCTTTTTGTAATGATTCTTGAAATGTTCTGCCTATCGCCATGACTTCACCAACAGATTTCATTTGAGTAGAAAGCACCGGCTCTGCTTGTGCAAATTTTTCAAAATTGAATCTAGGTATCTTTGTTACAACATAATCTATGGAAGGCTCAAATGAAGCAGGTATGATTCCTCCTGTGATGTCGTTACTTAATTCATCTAATGTGTACCCCACAGCTAATTTTGCTGCTACCTTAGCAATTGGAAAACCTGTGGCCTTAGAAGCTAAGGCAGATGATCTAGATACTCTTGGATTCATTTCAATTACTAACAACTCTCCATCTTCTGGATTAATTGTAAATTGTACATTTGAGCCCCCTGTCTCGACTCCAATTTCCCTTAAGATATCAATCGAGGCATTTCTCATTATCTGATATTCCTTATCCGTAAGAGTCTGTGCTGGAGCAACAGTAATAGAGTCACCTGTGTGAACTCCCATTGGATCAAGATTTTCTATACTACATATGATGATACAGTTATCGTTCTTATCTCTTACGACTTCCATTTCATACTCTTTCCAGCCACCTAAAAATTTATCTATGTAGATTTCTGAAGTGGGTGAAAGATCAAAGCCTCTCTTACAAATTTGATCAAATTCTTCTAGGTTATAAGCAATTCCACCTCCAGAACCACCCATTGTAAAATTAGGTCTCAAAACACAAGGAAAGCCTATTTTTTCTAAAAGAACATGAGCTTCATCAAAATTATGAGCAAGACCAGATTCAGGCACTTGCAAACCTATCTTTTCCATAGAAAATGCAAAAAGCTCTCTATCTTCAGCTTTATCAATAGCTTCTTTAGTAGCCCCTATCATCTCTACAGCATGTTTTTTAAGAATACCCCTACTATCGAGGTCCAATGCAGCATTCAAAGCGGTTTGTCCACCCATTGTAGGTAACAAGGCATCAGGTTTTTCTTTTTCGATAATCTTTTCTATAGTCTCCCAGTGAATGGGTTCTATATAAGTAGCATCAGCCATACTCGGATCAGTCATGATTGTGGCAGGATTTGAATTGATTAAAATAACTCTATAACCATCTTCCTTTAAAGCCTTGCAAGCTTGAGCTCCGGAATAGTCAAATTCACAAGCCTGTCCTATTACGATAGGACCAGCACCAATAATTAATATTGAATTTATATCTTGTCTTCTAGGCATTTTTTTTCATATTTTCTTCGAATCTTTCAAATAAATATTTAAGATCATGGGGACCTGGACTTGCTTCAGGGTGGCCCTGAAAACTGAACAAAGGAAGAGTTTCATGCTCTAGTCCTTGGACTGTTCCATCAAATAGTGACTTGTGAGTCACTTTTACAGTTTTTGGTAAGGAAGTCTCTTCAACAGTAAATCCATGATTTTGTGAGCTAACCGAAACTTTTTTAGTATTAATATCTTGAACAGGATGATTGGCGCCATGATGTCCAAACTTCATTTTTGAAGTCCTGCCTCCTAAAGATAGGGCCAGCAACTGATGTCCCAAACAGATACCAAATAATGGCATTTTTTGTTCTGAGAGTTTTTTTATCGTCTCTATAGCATAATCGCAAGGTTCTGGATCTCCAGGACCATTAGACAAAAACACACCGTTAGGTTCCATTTCTAGAATCTCCTCAGAAGAAGTCTGGGCAGAAACAACTTTCAACTTGTAACCTCTGTCAGCCAAAATTCTCAAGATATTCTTTTTAATACCAAAATCAATAACTGTGACCTTGAATTCTGAATCTTTTATATCCCCTCTCCAGGTTCCTTCTGTCCAATGATAATTAGCTGAAGTAGTCACCTCCTTCGCTAAGTCTAGTCCAGCCAAGCCTTCAAAGGCTTGAGCTTTTTCAATAACTTCATTTTCAATAATAGATTGACCAGCAAAAATAGATGCACCTTGAGCACCTCTAGAACGAATAATTCGAGTGAGTTTCCTTGTATCTATGTCAGAAATTCCAATAATATTATTATTTCTTAAATAGTCCGATAAGCTATTTTTGTTTCGCCAGCTACTTTCAGTTTCAGAAAGAGATCTAATAACGAGTCCTGAACTCCATATATTATCTGATTCTATATCTTCATCATTTGTTCCGGTATTGCCTATATGTGGATAAGTTAGAGTAACAATCTGTTTAGCATAAGACGGGTCAGTGAGTATTTCTTGATAACCTGTCATTGAAGTATTAAAAACTATTTCACCATTAACTTGACCCAATGCACCAATACTCTTGCCTTTAAAAATTGTGCCATCAGCTAATGCCAATACTGCTTGTTCTTGTTTCATAAAATTTGTTTATAAATATCTTTTAGTGCACCAGCAGGGTCATCCGATTCTGTTATAGGTCTGCCAATAACTAAAAAGTCTGAACCATTCTTTATGGCTTCACTAGGAGTAGACACCCTACTCTGATCATTTATGTTAGATTGATCTGGTCTTATACCTGGCGTTACAGTAATAAATTCTTCACCAAACTCTTGCTTAATGGTCGCTGTATCGGATGAAGCACAAACTACGCCATCAAGCTCACATTCGTGTGATAATTTTGCCAATCTAAGAACTTGCTCCGATAGATTATTTAACCCTATTTCCTCGAGAGAATCTTCAGAAAGACTTGTAAGAAGTGTCACAGCTATTAATAGTGGGGGCTCATTGTAACCAATCAATGCATTTTTAGATGCCTCTAGCATTTTCTTGCCGCCTGAAGCATGAACATTGATCATCCAAACACCAAGATCAGCAGCTGTTCTTACAGCCTCATAAACAGTATTAGGAATATCATGAAATTTTAAGTCCAGAAATATTTCAAATCCCTTTGAGTCAAGTTCTTTGATGATCTTTGGCCCAGATGAAGTAAATAGCTGACTGCCTATCTTTAATCTACAATGACTTGGGTCAAAATTACTTGCCATATCAATTGCAGCTGAGTACTCAAGATCTAAAGGTATTATTACCCTGTTATCCATGAAAATTTAGTGATTTGTAGAGTAAATTTGGATGAAAAAAAAGCGAACCAGAGTAAGATCTGACGTTCGCAATTTTGTTTTTTAAGGCCTATGGGCATTAAAACCACACTATAATAAACGAAACATATTGTGTCCATCAAAACATAAGGTTATTAATAAGAAAGTGTTAAAAAATATTGAAGAACTCAATGGGATGAGAGAAGCAGGTAAGCTTGCTTCTGAAGTCCTAGAAATGATTGGTAGTTTTGTTAAGCCAGGTATATCTACCGGAGAATTAGATAAAATCTGTAATGAATACATCATTGATATTCAAAAAGCCATTCCAGCAAATGTAGGCTATAGAGGTTTTGAAAAAACTCTGTGCACAAGCATCAACCAGGTAATTTGTCATGGCATACCTGACTTCAATAGAATTCTTAAAAATGGAGATATCATGAATATTGACGTAACAGTCATTAAAGACGGCTGGCATGGTGATACATCGAAAATGTTCCTAGTTGGCAAGACTCAAGCCCATAACGAAAGACTCATAAATATTACTCAAGAATGCCTTTACAAAGGAATTGAGGCGGTTAAGCCAGGTGCAAGACTGGGAGATATTGGGCATGCTATACAAACACATGCAGAAAAAAATTATTACTCAGTTGTGGAGGAGTATTGTGGTCACGGAATCGGTAAAATCTATCATGATGAACCTCAAATACTTCACTATGGACTAGCAAATAGCGGACAAGAGATTGTTGAAGGTATGTGTTTCACAATTGAACCTATGATCAATATAGGCTCTAAATTTACTAAACTTCTTTCTGATGGCTGGACAGTAGAAACACAGGATGGAAGGAATTCAGCACAGTGGGAACATACAATTTATGTGAATGAGAGTGGAGCTGAAATTCTTACTTTAAGAAAAGAAGAAAATTTGTAGACACAGATGTTTGATTACCTCTTAAAACAAAAGGAAACTGACAACAAAATTTTATCAAAAGAATTTGATAATTGGCTTTTCAGGGATAGAGGTCGTCAAGTAAAAGGAATTAAATATTTCTTAAATAAGAGATCAGAAAATATTGATAGATTGATTATAGATGCAGCAGGGGAAAGCAATCTAAATACAATCAATAATTTTGGTATTTTTACAGTAGGTGGTTATGGTAGAGGTGAATTACACCCATACTCCGATATAGATTTACTGCTTTTATCAAAAGAAAACCTGTCTAGGGTAGATCAAAAAAAAGTAGAAACCTTTATCAGCCTGCTTTGGGATCTTGGTTTAGATATTGGTCATAGCGTGCGAACTCTCGAGCAAGTTATAAGCCATGCGAGAGATGATGTCTACACAATGACCAATATGCTCGAATATAGAATGATCTATGGAGATGATGTTATCCATAAAGATTATATAAGCGTTATAGATACAAAAAATCTTTGGAGAAATAAACCTTTTATTCAAGCAAAAGTTTTAGAGCAAACAGAAAGACACCAGGCATTTAATAATACTTCGTTTAATCTTGAACCAGATATTAAGTCCTCTCCGGGCGGATTAAGGGATATTCACACTATAGACTGGTTGATAAAAAATTCTTTTAGAAATGTATTGAAAGATAAGAAAAATCTTTTGAGTATTTTGACCGATGATGAATACAAAGAACTGAATAAGTCTAAACACTGGTTATGGGTCATAAGATATTTACTACATATAGAGGCTAAAAGAGAAGAAGATCGACTTTTATTTGAATATCAGATTCCAGTAGCTAAAAAATTATTTCCCTCCATCAAGAATCCCAATCAAGCTGCAGAGAAGTTAATGCATAGATATTACAGATCTTCACTCAATATCTCTGAAATAAACTCTACTTTCATACAAAGCCTAAAAGAAGAATCCGGACTGTTTAAATATTCACGAAAAAAGAGAATTGATAATAATTTTTATATAAAAAATAAACTTATTCACCTCGAAGATTTAAATGGCTTTAAACATGATCCAAGCCTTCTTTTAGATCTCTTTATTAAACTTAGTGAAAATTCTGATGTCGAGGGTATAGGATCAGAAACATTAAGATCCCTTAAAAGAGACAGAAACTTGATTGATTCTGAGTTTAGAAAAAGTAAAAAAAATATAACTCTTTTCTTAAAGCTCCTTAAATCAAAAAGATTGCTTGTAACTCAACTAGAGAATATGAAAGAACTTGGCATTTTAGGGAGATACTTGCCTGAGTTCGGAAGAATTACAGGACAAATGCAATATGATTTATTCCATATCTATACAGTAGATGCTCATACGCTCCAGGTTCTAAGAAATATGAGATGGATGACACTTGGAAAATCTAAGGAAAATTTTCCTCTTGCATCTCAGCTAATCGACGATTTGCCTAAACTAGAAGTACTTTATATTGCTGGTCTTTATCATGATATTGGCAAAGGCAGAGGGTCAGATCATTCCAATCTAGGAAGATCTATAGTTAAGAAATTCTGTAAGAAGCATTTATTCTCTGCCGAAGACACTAAATTAATTGAATGGTTGGTAGAAAATCATCTTTTAATGTCTGTTACTTCACAAAAAAAAGATCTAGAGGATAATTTCGTAATAAAGGAGTTTGCAAATAAGGTAAGCAACTTAGAGAATCTAAAATATCTTTATTGCCTTACCGTTGCAGATGTAAGTGCAACCAACCCAAACTTATGGAATTCTTGGAATGCTTCACTTTTAAAACAACTCTACGACCGAACTAAACTATATTTTGAAGACGAGATATTACTTAATAAATCTATTGCCGATGAACAACTAAAAGCGATCAAGATTATTAAAAATCATAAAGCGGTCGATGTACAAAAATTATGGGAGAAGTTTTATCCTGATTATTTCAAAATGTCTAATTGCAACGATCTTTCCATGCATGCTGAGATTATTTTAGGTTCAGCTAAGAAAACAATCATTAAGTTGATTGAAAAAGATCCTGATTCTCTAACTTCAATATTTATCCATACAAAAGATCGTAAGAACTTATTTGCAACAATAATTGGTGTTCTAGATTCTGAAAATATCAATTTCAAGGATGCCAAGCTTTTTGGCATGAAAGATGGATATTGCACAGATTTGATCACAATCAGTGACAAAGAAGAAAAAGTTATCCTTGATTCTGAAAGAGCTCGAAGCCTTATAGAAAAGATAGATGAAGCTCTAAATCAAAAAACTTTAAATCCAAAAATTGTTAGAAGAAGACTACCCAGACACTTAAAACATTTTAATACTGAAACCAAGATAGATGTTAAACATGATATGTTGAATAGATGGACGGATATTGAGATAGAAACATCGGATAGGCCTGGATTACTGGCTTCTATTTGCCAAGTATTCTTAAAACATGGCGCAGTAATTAAAAAAGCCAGAATAGCTACCTACGGTGAAAAAGCCGAAGATAGATTTTGCATTACCTCTATACAAGATACGCCTTTTATTAAGAAAAATGAACTGAATGGCCTCGTTGATGATTTAACAAACTCGCTAAACGGAGAACTGGAGTGAATAATTATTTAAATAATTTAACCGAATATCCCTTTTATTATCTGTCTCAATTGCTGAAGGATATTAAAAAAAGTCCTAATGAAATCACAGGACTTCATATTGGAGAGCCTAAAGGAAAAGCTCCTGATGAAGCGATTAGTATTTTGAATAAGAACTCTTCTGGCTATTCAAGGTATCCAACTTCTAAAGGAGAATTATCGCTGAGAAAATCTTACACAGACTGGCTATCCGATAGATTTTCTACAAATAATATAGATCCTGAAAAACATGTCTTGCCTGTCTCAGGCTCTAGAGAGGGTATCTTTTCATTTATACAGGCTGCGATAGATACCAGCAAGGACAATCCTGTGATCATGATGCCCAATCCTTTTTATAAAATTTATGAAGGCGCTGCTATTATGGCTGGCGCTAAACCTTATTACATAAATTCTACTCATGAAGATGGATTTAAGCCAAATTTTAATGATATTCCTGAACAGGTTTGGCAAGATTGTCAGCTTTTAATACTCTGCTCTCCTTCGAATCCAACTGGTTATTGTCTTGATAAAGAAGAATACCTATTAGTGATAAACAAAGCTCAACAGTATGATTTTCTTTTGTGTTCAGACGAATGTTATGTCGATATTTACGAAAGCTCTTCCAAACCACCTGTGGGACTTTTGGAATGTGATGATATTACAGAGAATAACTCGAGATCTGTTGTGTTCCATAGCCTTTCTAAGCGCTCTAATTTAGCTGGATTAAGATCAGGTTTTGTTTGTGCAGGAGAAAAAGTTATAGAAAAATTAGCACTTTATAGAACCTATCATGGAGTAACACTTTCCTTGCCTACTCAAATGGCAAGTAGCTGGGCCTGGAAAGATAGAAAGCATGTAGAAGAAAATAGACTCGAATATGATAAAAAATTTAATACTGCTATTTCTTGCTTCGATAATGCTGACATAACAAGACCTGAAGGCGGTTTTTATATCTGGTTAAAGCTACCTTGTGATGACGAGATTTTTGCAAAATCACTTTACCAAGATACTGGTATTCTTAGTCTGCCAGGCTCTTACCTTGGTAAAGAAGAGGATGGAGTTAATCCAGCAAAAGGTTTCTTGAGACTGGCAGTAGTCCATGATGTTGATACAATAGACTTCGCTTTTAAAGCCGTAAGCAAGACATTATCAAATTTTAGTTAGTCTCTTCCTTAAAACTATCACTTTAAAAAACTAAAACTATAATAACGAAATGAGTATTTTTCCATTAATCGCAATCGGTTCTGCTTCATTAAATGATGAAGGTGAGGCTCTGGATATCAGATATCACTTAATAGTGACTAAAGAAAATAACGAACTCCTAAATACAGTCAACTTAAGTTACAAAAATTATGAAAATCTAGAAAGATTGCTATCTGAATCTTTGGAGTCAAATTCATTGGAGAAAGATTTTGTTGACAAGCTATCTATAAATAAAAATCAAAAACTTATTATTCATCAAATAAAAGCTGATGAACCTATTAGAGACATTAAAGATTCTTACTTGAAGCTTTACCTTATGTCCTTAAGGAAAGCGGAACCAAATTCACTCAATCTTGACGGATTATTTGCAACATTACCAAATAATGCATGGACCAATTATGGTCCCATTGATCCAAGGGAATTAGAAGCCTTCAGAATTAAGAATGGCCATGTTTTTGTAAAATCAGTCGATAAATTTCCATGCATGACCGACTATATTGTGCCTTCAGGTGTAAGGATAGCCGATGCGTCTAGGGTTAGATTAGGCGCTTACCTTGCAGAAGGTACTACTATCATGCATGAAGGGTTTGTTAACTTTAACGCCGGAACTTTAGGCACTGCCATGATAGAAGGCAGAATTTCAGCTGGGGTTGTGATTGGAAAGAACTCTGATTTAGGAGGGGGCTGCTCAACTATGGGAACACTTTCTGGTGGAAATAATATAAAAATATCAGTTGGTGAAGATTGTTTGCTGGGAGCCAATTCAGGATTAGGAATCCCACTCGGCGATAGGTGTACTGTTGAGGCAGGGTTATATTTAACCGGGGGAGCTAGAGTTGAAGTCTTAGATGAAAATGGAGAAATAATTGAAGTGACTAAAGCGTCCAATTTATCCGGAAAGAGCAACCTTCTATTTATAAGAAATTCTCTTACAGGCGCTATCCAATGCAGACCAAACCTAAAAAGTATTGTCTTAAATGAGACTCTGCATGATAACGATTAACTTTATTGTATGAGTAAGACGCTAGATTTAACAAAAGAATTAATCGCTAGAAAGTCACTCACACCTGAAGATGATGGTTGCCAGAAACTAGTTGCTGAAAGACTCAGTAAAATAGGATTTTTGATAGAAGATCTTCAATATGGTGATGTAAAAAATCTATGGGCAACAATTGGTAAATCAGGACCTTTGTTTGTATTTTTAGGACATACTGATGTTGTTCCAACTGGACCGATTGCAAGTTGGGAAAGTGATCCTTTCACGGCTACTGAAAAAGATTCACTACTTGTGGGTCGAGGTGCTGCTGATATGAAAGGCAGCGTTGCAGCCTTTGTGACTTCAATAGAAAAATTTATGGAAAAAGAGCCTAATCTCATTGGAAGAATTGGTGTCCTCCTCACGAGTGATGAAGAAGGACCAGCAATAGATGGTGTGACTAAAGTTATAGATTATCTTGAGGATAAAAATGAAAAAATTAAATGGTGCCTGGTAGGTGAACCGACTTCAGATAAAAAAATAGGTGATGTAATAAAAATAGGCAGAAGAGGCTCAATATCTGCAAGGATCAATGTTTTAGGCACACAAGGACATGTAGCATATCCAGACAAAGCCGATAATCCGATTCACAATTTTTCTGCTCCTCTAGCTGAGCTTTCAAGCTTAAAATGGAAAGATGAGACTGGAAAGTTTCAAGATTCTGTTCTCCAAATATCAAACATCAATGCAGGAACAGGTGCAACAAATGTTATTCCCGGGAATTTAACTTTGGATTTGAATGTGCGTTATTCTCCCTCAACTTCAATAGAAGATATAAAAAAAGACATTGAATCCATCATCCAAAAACATGACATTACTTATGAAATTTCATGGAATATTGGCGGAAGACCTTTTCTAACTAAGGAAACAGAACTTATAAATGCTGTTGAACAATCAGTTATACAAATCACCGGAATGTCTCCTAAATGCACCACCGATGGTGGAACATCAGATGGCAGGTTTGTAGCGCCTACTGGTGCTCAGGTTGTTGAGTTAGGACCTGGAAACGCATCTATACATAAGGTAAATGAGAGTGTAGTCATCAAAGACTTAGAGCACCTAAGCAATATATATAATGCCATCTTAAACAGACTACTGACTTCTTCTTAAGATTCCTGATTTGCCTCTTTTATAGGGGTAGCCTTAACAAATCTGTTTGCAACCAAAAGGAATACTCCCACAGCGCATAGGGCAATGATGATTTGATAAAATAAATCTGGCATAGAAGATATTCCTGATTCAAAAGATCGACTGGCTATTAAACCTGCCAAGCCTGCAGCTAAAGAAGAGGATAAGAACCATATACCCATCATTTGACCTCTGTATCTTATAGGTGAGTATTTGGCAGTTGCAGAAAGCCCTACAGGACTTAGGCATAATTCCCCTAAAGTATGAAACAGATAAGTGATAAGAAGGAACTGGACACCTGCCTTGCCATTTTGCATAGCAGCCTCAACTCCAAATATAATCGCAAGAAAACCTATGGCCATTAAAAAACAACCTAGCGCAAACTTTTGAGGTGTATCCGGATCTAGATTTCTTTTACCTAATGTAATCCAGAATGCAGCAAAAAAAGGAGCAAAGATTACAACCATCAAAGGGTTGGCTACCTGTAAGAATGTAGCTGGCATTTCCCATCCAAAAACATATAAGTCTGTGAAGTCTTTAGCAAATAGATTTAAGGAAGAGCCTCCTTGATCAAAGCCAGCCCAAAATAAAACTGAGCCAAAAAAGAGCAGTAAAAGCATTTTAATATTATTTTTTTCCTCATCACTTAACCCAGCAAAAGTGAAAAGATAAATGAAATAAGATGCTGCAACTATTAATATCAAATAAACGGTTAGTTGGTTAAGTAGTTCGGGGTCAATGCTCCAGAGACCCAAGAAACTAGTAATTAATATTAAACCTATTATTGCTGAAGCATACTTAAATAAAGAAACATATTTAGCCCTATCTTCATTAACTGATAAATTTGGTTTTTTTCCTGCTTCCCCTAATGAATCTTTAGTAAAAATATATTGTAAAACTCCGAATGTCATGCCCACTCCTGCAGCCCCAAATCCCCAATGCCAGCCTACTTTTTCACCTAAGTATCCACACACAAGAAATCCCAACATACTCCCTATATTGATAGACATATAAAATATTGTGTAACCTGAATCTATTCGCAAGTCACCTGGTTTATAGAGTTGGCCAACAATAGTAGATATGTTGGGCTTCAGTAACCCTGTGCCAATTGAAACCAATACCAAGCCAAGAAAGAAAGTTTTATCGGAAGGAATAGCAAGGACATAATGACCTAAGGTAATTATAATAGCTCCGTATAAAACTGTTTTTTGAGCTCCAAAAATTTTATCTGCTATCCATCCTCCTGGAACACAAAGGAAGTAAACTGAAGCACCGTATATTCCATATATAGCCATAGCTTCAGGAGCACTTAAATTCATCCCTCCTTCAGTTATTTCTCGAGTCATGAAAAGAACAAGTAGACCTCTCATGCCATAGAACGACATCCTTTCCCACATTTCAGTTAAGAATAATGTAACCAAACCTTTGGGATGTCCTAAAAAATAAGTATCACTAGTCTTTATCATTTCATTCATAATAGTTCCTAAATATCTGTATAGAATAATCTAAAAAAAATACCTTATCCAAATTATTATGGAAAATGCCAGTTTTGTTAGGAGAATATTCTCCCTCGTATATGATTCACTAGCTATTGTGGGAATCATTTTTTCTTTCACGTTGCTTTTAGTTTTTATCAATGGAGGAGTTCCAGAGAGCGGAAGTCTCGGAGACTATTCTCAACTTCTCATCACTATTCTTTCTGGCCCCGTCTTTTATTCTTATTTTTGGATAGTCAACAATGGACAAACATTGGGGATGCAAGCCTGGAAAATCAGGCTTATCTCTAAGGAGAAATTGACAATAAGAATTTGTTTATTAAGATGTGCCTTTTCAACATTCTCTTTCTTATTTCTTGGTATTGGTTACTTCTATATTTTATTTAATAAAGAAAATAGATCACTGGCCGATATAGCTACGAACACAAAAATATCTCGAATCAGTTAGATCTTATTTTCCAAACAAATAAAGTCAGCAGCAGAACGATCAACATTGGAAAAAGTACTGCGCTTAGAGGCTTTAGAAAAGATACAACCGCCATACTTTCAAAAAAGCTTTGAAACATATTCAAAGAAAACGCAAAGACTATTCCCGCAAGTAGCCTCTGGCCAAGATTGTTATCCCTAACTTGTCCAAAAACAAAAGAGGAAGCTAAAAAAACCAGAATTATAGTAATTATCGGATGGAATATTTTTCGCCAATACTCTAGTAATAAATTATTTTTTCTATATTCGGAAACCTCTTCATTTATAGCATTCCTTAATTCTGTAATAGAGAAGTACTTCGGTGAAAGAATTCTTCTCATATCTGAATCTTTGGGAGCATCTTCCCATATTTTTCTTTCATAAATCTTTGAATCTGAGATTCGAAAATTATTTACTGTAGAGTTGATCAAGGTCCAAATGCCCTCTTCTTCGATAGCTGAAGGCGAACTAATCACTTGGTTTATTTTATTTTTATCATCGAATTGATAAATTGTAATATCCTTTATAAGACTCCTATTTGGAGATGATTTAAAAAAGGTTATGGAGGATTCTCCCGCAATCCAATAACCCTCATCTAAGGTTATTTTATTTTGCTTAATTAGTCTGTTCTCTTCATTTGCTTGAGAAATTGAAGGTAATGATATTTCTTGAAATATAAAACCAAGAATAATGATTAATAAGGTTGGCCTGAGACAGGCAATAACTAGACTAAAGTCAGACTTTCCAAGCACCTTAGCTCCTATTAATTCGCCCTCTTCTTTAATACTTCCTAGACCAATAAGAACACCTAAAAGACAAATGTAAGAAAGATATGCATATAGAGAACTGGGTATGGAAATTAATGAATATACAAAAGCATCACTAATTTGATATGAAATAGATAGGTCAGAAATTTCAGAAATTAAAGAGAAAAGAAAGTCTAAAGTGGACAATGCAATTGCAACGATGCAAATGCTTTGCAGAACACTCTTAGAAATATTTCTATCTATTAAGTCCCCTAGAAACCAGTTCATTTATAAACCTTTAAAGAGTAAAAGTTTAAAATTACTGCTAAAACTAAGAAAATAAAATGAGTCAACATCATAGATGTTATTTCTGTGACTTCATTGCCTTTGAAACTCAAAAGAAGGCCTGTATAAGTTAAAAAAATTAATAATCCTGGAAGTACTCGAGAGTATCTTCCCTTTCTTGGAGATATCTTGCTGATCGGTACAGCAATAAACATACTCAAAACAGTCATGAATATTATTGAAATTGACCAAATAAATGGCTTGGTAGATTCCTCCGAATGAGATCTATTGCGTGCATTATCAATTGATTTATTTACCAGGGACAGTTTATCGAATTGAACGGACATAAATTGATCAGGCTTCGTTTCAGAAAAAGAATATCCTTCTTCGAAATTTAGAAAAATTTTTTCTAGCTCAGTAATATTAACTCGCTTCGCTACAATGACATTATTTGAATTAACCTCGAGATCATTAATCTTTAAAAATACATCAGTTAAATTATTTTTATCTTTTCCCTTGGCAAATAAAAGTATTTCATCATTAAGTTTATGAAATTTTCCTGGTGTTAAGGATTTAAACCTTTCTTCTAGCGTCCTTACTTCAAGAAGGTTAGATACTCTTAGTTCAAAACTAGGGCTAAGTACTGTTGAAAAATAAACCAGCATGGTGCAAATGATTAATGCTGGAATGGTCAATAAGTAATAAACTCTGGCGAGACTGAAACCAGATTGTTCCATGATAACAAATTCACTTTCTGCTCTAAATTTACTTATAGACAGAATTATTGAGAGAAAAAAGCCTAGGGGCAAAATAAGTTCTAAAAATTCAGGGAGTCGAAAGAGAACTATAGAAAAAACTATTTCTGGACTGATCTCCCCTCTAGAAGCCTGTTCTAGGTATTGAATTGATCTTGACGATACAATAATCAAAATAAAAATTAAGCTTATAGTCAAAGTATATGAGAAAATACTCTTTAAGAAATAACGATTTAAAATCATAAAACTGGTATTAAATACTCTTAATAGTTAATCCTACTCTTTATTAGAATAATATTCTCTATAGAAGTTTACTTTTATTAATTATTGCTAAAGTAATATCCAGATTTAAATTTATCAAAAGGAGATAAAATGAAAAAAAGACTCGCGCTTACACTAAACCAAGAACTTTCAAAAAATCTTATAAAAACTAAAGGCGATGCACTTGTTGTTGGAGTGAATGAAGGAAAAGTCTTAAATGCACAGGCTGCAAGCATAGATACTGCCACGCAAGGAGCTATCAAAAAACTTATCAAAAGAGGTGAGTTTGAAGGGAAAGTTGGGCAAATGTCTTACATAGCAACAAATGACGGAATCGCAGCCGAAAGAATCTTCTTAGTTGGATGCGGTAATGCTAAAAATGCTCTAAGCAGTGATGATTTAGATAAAATTTCATCCGCCATTACCAATAGTCTAAGTTCAAAAAAATCTGCGGCAGGTTTAGTCTGTTTGCCTTCAAATAAGTATGACTCTGAAGAATTGAGTGATTCAAGTTTTCTTCAAAAGCTTGGCACTTCACTTGAAAATAAGGCTTACACCTATGACGCTAAGTTAAATAAAAAAAACAAATCTACAAATTATCTTAAAAAAGTTTCTGTTAGTTTCGAATCTAAAGATAGCGATGCTAAATTAAAAAAAGGTCTCAAGACAGGTCAAGCTATTGGACAAGGTATGAATGTTGCTAAGGAATTAGCAAATTTGCCAGGAAATATTTGCACGCCCACGTATTTAGCAAACGCCTCAAAATCTGCAGCAAATAAATATGAAAAATTAAGCTGTAGAGTCTATGGAGAAAAAGAGATGAAGAAAATGGGCATGGACTGCTTGCTATCAGTGGGCAATGGAAGTGCTGAAGAATCCAAGCTTATATCAATGAGCTACATGGGCGGCAAGAAAGGTGCAAGGCCTTATGCGATAGTTGGTAAAGGAATAACATTCGATACTGGAGGCATAAGCCTTAAACCACCGGCCACAATGGATGAAATGAAATTCGATATGTGTGGTGCTGCAAGTGTTATTGGCACTATGCAGGTAGTTTCTGAATTGAAGCTTCCAATTAATATTGTTGGTATTGTTGCAAGTGCTGAGAATATGCCTGGAAGCAAAGCTACTAAACCTGGAGATGTTGTAAAAACAATGTCAGGTCAAACTGTAGAAATATTAAATACCGATGCAGAAGGAAGGTTGGTCTTGGCTGATGCTCTAACCTTTGTTGAAAGATTCAAACCTATTTCTGTAGTGGATATTGCAACATTAACTGGTGCCGTCATTATGGCACTGGGTTATTCAACCTCAGGCCTTATGAGTAATAATGAAGATCTAGCTAAAGAATTATTAGCAGCAGGAGTCAAAGCTTCAGACAAGGCATGGCAACTGCCTATTTGGGATAGTTACCAGAAAGACTTAGACAGCAATTTTGCAGATATGGCAAATATTGGAGGCAGAGCAGGAACTATCACTGCAGCTTGTTTCCTTTCAAGATTTGCAGAAAATTATCCTTGGGCACATTTAGATGTGGCGGGCACTGCTAGTTATAAAGGAGCTGCTAAAGGAGGTTCAGGTAGACCAGTTCCTTTGTTAAGCCAATATTTAATTGATAAAGCCTAAAAATGGTTGAAGCTACTTTTATAGCTTCAGGTAATTCTGCCAAAGATGCTCTTGATATGGCTGTTGTTTTAGCCGTCGAAATTCTGATGGGTGAAAAAAATTTTATTCAAGCTCATAAATTAGACATTTACTGTGACAATATTGATGATGCAAATACTCTTGATACTTTGTTGTGGAATAACCCTAAGTATTCGATACTAGACCATGGTCTAGTAAATAATGGATCAGGTAATTTGATAGAAATTGGTTATCCTGGAACTAAATTTTCGTTAGAATCAGATTCAATTATCAATGTATCACCAGATATTCCGAAAAATCTAGACACGTATCAGTCCTATCTTCAATTAGTTGTGATGGATGGCTCTAGCCTTAGAAAAAGAGCAGCTGATACCTGGATGAAATGCAAAGAGTTAGGCCTCAATGCAAAATTCCTAGAGTCGATATGAAGAAGAACTACGAACCTAAAATTACCGAACAAGAAATCTATAAAAACTGGGAAGATTCTGAATTCTTCAAGGCGAAGCCAGATGAATCAAAAGAGCCGTTTTGCATCATGATTCCTCCACCAAACGTAACTGGAACATTACATATGGGTCACGGATTTCAGAATACACTTATGGACGCTTTAGTGCGCCATAAAAGAATGTCTGGATATGATGTTTTATGGCAGGTGGGAGTAGATCATGCAGGTATTGCAACTCAGATGGTAGTGGAACGACAACTTGAATCCGAGGGGTTAACTCGAGAAGGTATTGGAAGAAAAGAATTTGAGAAAAAGGTCTGGGATTGGAAAGAAAAGTCTGGAAGCAAAATAACACAGCAACTTAGAAGATTAGGCGCATCTGTGGATTGGTCTAGAGAGGCATTCACAATGAGTGACGATTTAAGTTTGGCCGTAAAAGAAGTCTTCATACGTCTTTATGATGAAGGCCTAATATACAGAGGAGAGAGATTAGTTAATTGGGATACAGTACTTGGTACAGCTTTATCTGATTTAGAAGTTTCTTCCGAAGAAGAGAATGGCTCTCTCTGGCACATAGATTATAAAATAGAAGACGGGAGCACTTTAACGGTTGCCACCACCAGGCCAGAGACCCTTTTAGGTGATACAGCATTGGCCGTAAATCCAGAAGATGAGAGATACAAAAATTTAATTGGGAAAAAAGCATCAGTTCCCCTAGTCAATAGAGAAATTACCATCATTGCAGACGAATATGTTGAATCTGAATTCGGAACAGGTTGCGTCAAAATAACACCAGCCCATGATTTCAATGATTTTGAAATTGGTAAAAGACATAAATTACCTTTTATTAATATTTTAAATTTTGATGGAACATTAAATGAAAATGTTCCAGAGAAATATCAAAACACGACTGTAATTGAAGCAAGAAACTTAGTAATAAAAGATCTAGAAGAATTAAAACTACTAAACAAAATTGAAGATCATAAAGTTCAAATACCTAGAAGTGAGCGAAGTAACTCTATATTACAGCCATTAGTGACCAATCAGTGGTTTGTAGATGTTAAAAGCCTTTCAGAAGAAGGCATAAGAGTTGTTAAAGACAATGAAACAGAATTTGTTCCAAAGAATTGGGAAAATACTTATTTTTCTTGGATGAATGAGATTCAGGATTGGTGTATCAGTAGACAACTTTGGTGGGGTCATAGAATACCAGCATGGTTTGATACAGATGGAAACATATATGTTGGTAGCTCTGAAGAAGGTGTTAGAAAAAAATATAAACTAGAGAATGAAGAGTTGAGGCAAGAAGATGATGTTCTTGATACTTGGTTCTCATCTGCATTGTGGACTTTCTCGACTCTAGGTTGGCCAAAGAAAGATAACCTTCTCTCCAGATATCATCCCACAAGTGTTCTAGTAACTGGTTTTGACATCATTTTTTTCTGGGTTGCAAGAATGATAATGATGACTACTCATTTCATTGGAGAAGTTCCTTTCAAAAAAATTCTCATTCATGGGCTTATCAAGGACTCCGAGGGCACCAAAATGTCTAAATCTAAAGGAAATACACTTGATCCTCTAGATATCATTGATGGAATTAATTTAGACAACCTGATCAAGAAGAGAACTGAAGGTTTAATGCAACCTAAAATGAAAGACAGGATAGAGAAACAAACAAAAAAAGAATTTCCTGATGGAATCAAGGCTTATGGCACTGATGCATTAAGACTTACCTTCTGTTCTCTAGCTTCAGGTGGAAGAGATATTAATTTTGATATAAAACGAGTGGAAGGATATAGAAACTTTTGTAATAAACTCTGGAATGCTTCTAGATTTATAGATATGAATATCAATAACTTCGGTATTGCTGAAGAAAGGAGTAATACGCCCATTGATTCTTGGATAAATTATAAGTTCAATGAAACTGTTTTCAAAGTAAACAAAGCTTTTGATGATTACCGATTAGATCTTGCAACTAAAGCAATATATGAATTTATATGGTACGAATTTTGTGATTGGTTTATTGAGCTCAATAAGATAAATCTTAACGAAGATATTCCAAACAAACCCGAAATCGTTAAATCGATGGTCGATATTCTTGAAAAAACACTTAGATTGGCTCATCCAATCATGCCCTTCATCACAGAGGAGATTTGGAATCAGTTTAAACAACATCATGGATCTGATGAGGCTAGTTTGATGATAAGTGACTACCCTGTTCTAGTAGAGAATGTATCGGAAAGTGATTTCTTGACTATCGAGTGGCTCAAAGAAGCTGTAACTGGAATAAGGAATATACGTGGAGAACTTTCTATCAAGCCTTCAACTAGAATCTCTGCAATCTTCAAAGGAGGCGTAAACAAAGATAAAGAAAGTCTAGAAAAAGTCTCACATTACATGATGGAACTATCTGGTTTTAAAAATATTTTATGGGCCGATGAAGACGTAGAAGATCCACCATCATCCATACTCGCCATAAAGAAACTAAGAATACTCATTCCTCTAGAAGGATTAATCGATGCCAATGAAGAAGAACAAAGACTTAATAAAAAAATATCAAAATTGGAACAAGAAAAAGATATGCTAGGTAAGAAACTAAATAATAAAAAATTTGTGGATAATGCGCCTAAAGATCTTGTTTTAAACCAACAGGATAGATACACCATATTAGAAACCGAACTCAATAACTTAAAAAATCAATTAATTGAGATTCAAAAATTGATATAGAGTTTATTCAGATTATTTAGTTATAATTCCAATATGTTTTTTAGAGCTTTTATTACAAGTGGGTTGATGAGCGGTATTTACACTGCTCTAATTTCTTATTTATCGAGTGGTCAGCTTCCACAGGCCAGCAGTGAAATGTATATTGTTCTTGGAATCTTTTGGAGTATGGGATTTCTCTCTATTATTGGCTTTATATACGGAAGGAAGATCAAAAGAAACTTTAGAGGGGAAACAGGTACTATTAAATGGTTTGATCCCAGCAAAGGCTATGGTTTTCTCATAAGGGATAAGGGAGGAGATCTTTTTGTGCATTTAAGATCTGTTCAAACTCAAGATAGAAGAAAATTAAAAGAGAATACAAGGGTTAGATATTCTGTAGAAAACACAGAGAAAGGACCACAAGCTGAGAATATAAGAATTATCTAAAAGAGCCTCTCTAAAAACCAAAATGTCCCTATGCAGGCTAGTCCTGATGCTGCATAAACCCTTAATTGATCCAAGTCTTGTTTTAAAAATCTATTCACAATGAGAGATATAGAGAGAAAAATACAGACTACAAGAATTTGCCCAAGTTCAACTCCAAGATTAAATCCAAAAATTGCTGGTAACAATCTTCCTTCCATTAAGCCTATATTGGATAAATTTCCTGCGAAACCAAATCCATGAATAAGGCCAAATAAACAGGTTACAAAAATAGTTAATGAAAAGTCTTTATGCCTAGAAATAAGATTTAAGTAGCAATAAGAAAAAATACCCATGCCGATCAATCCAATGAGAAACTTTTGATAACCTAAAAACAAAAGGCCTATCAATAAGATAAACCACATCAAACTCAATATATTGATATGAAGCTTGTAACTCTTGGTAATTGAAGAAACACACTCTACAGCAATAATTATTATTGAGTATCCTATAAGAGCCTCAACTAATTGAGAAGATGGATTAATTAGGTTCAGGGCTCCCAGAGCAAGAGTTAAGCTGTGTCCAATAGTAAATCCGGTTATGATTAAAATTAATTTCTTGATGGGAAGACTTAAGACAAGAAGAGCTAACAAAAAAGCAAGATGATCAAATCCTGACAAGATATGCTTGAAGCCTAAAGATAAATAATCATAGAAAGAATCTAAATCTCCAACTTTATCAATATACTTTTCACTATCACTCCATTCTTTATTACTGACAGAGAAAACTTTTTCAGGAAAAGGCTTTGAATCAATCAAAAAAGTAGCTATGTGAGTATGTGATGAGTCTTTATCAAAAAAGACATTGAATTTTATATTAATATCTTGAGGTTCACATCTCAACCCCCAGAACAAGGAAAGGTATCCGGTTGAGAATGAATTCTTGAGAAAAGGGCTAGAATCGAGATCACAATTTTTAAATTCAAAACCTTCTAAGATTTCATTTATAAATTTATCTTCTTGAGTGTTTGAGTAACCTTCATCTAAATTCTGCAATACTGACGTTTGTAGACTAAATTCGACTTGAATTTGACTAGAATCTTCACCCCTTTCTATACTGATCTTTGAATAGGATTCACTTCTCTGATGGGAGAGTAATGAGCTACTTACAAGGAAGAAGATAAAACCAAACAGGAAAGACTTTTTCATTTATTTAGGTAAATTTCTAGATACGTCGTACCAGTTTTTTAAGTTTTCTAGATAGCTCCTTAGAGATTGATCATCCTTCCTTTTTAAGAATTCAGAGGAAACGGATGCTTTTATGTCATTAAACTGTGGAGGAGATGCCAACTCTTTATCTATCAAATAGATTATTTTATAACCTCCTGATACTTCTATGGGGGTTGTAAAAGAATTGATTTCGAGTTCTTTCGCTAGGTTCATTAAACTTGGCCCAATATATTCTCTGACTTTAGAGAGAGTCATCAAACTATTTGGAATTAGTAGTGCAGAGGGACTGCCTAACTTAGAGACACTCTCAAAATCATCACCTCTTTTTAGAAGATCATATGCTTTTTTGGCTACAACCAAAGAATCGTCTTTAAGCTGTTCATTGGAGAAATAAATTTGCTGAATTCTTAAACGAGAAGATTTCGTAAAAAACCCACTATTTTCTTGGAAGAAACTCTCAAGTTCGCTATCGGAGATTTCATAACGTGCATTTTCCGCAATTATGGTCTTAATCATTTGCTGAACAATCGTTCCTCTTGCCATAGGATTATCATTTAACACACCTAAATCGATTGCTCTTTTTATAAGCAATTCTTCTTCAATCATCCTTTCTAAAACATACTCCTTATCTTTTTGAGTTAACGGGGATCTTTTGTCTTTAGATAAGCCATCAAGCTGAGTAAGATATTTTTCCATTGGAATGAAAGTATCTTCTATTTTCGCAGCCCATTTATAATCAGAAATATTTGATTTCTCGATTACGGAATAAGCAGCCATTAAAGCTCCAAGTAAAATTCCTGCAAACAAGACAAAAGAATAAAATCTATTTTTATCCATCTATCAACATTTGAATATGCGGTATTCCATCTTCGTCATAAACCTCTCCCTCAATTTTAAATCCATGCTCTTCATAGAAACCAATTAAATATTCTTGTGCAGATATTCTCAAAGCATTTGAAGCATATATAAGTGAACTCTTCTCGAGACCTTCTTTAACAATTTTAGAACCTATTTTATGTCGCCTCATGTCATGATGAATGGCAATTCTTCCTATGGAAGCAACTTCATACTTTTTTCCAGGTGGTGTCAGCCTCAAGTAGCCAATTAGCTTGTTATTTTTTTTTACCAATAAGTGATGGCTAAATTGATCTAAGCTATCTGCATCAAGATACCAAGACTTTTGTTCCACTACAAAAATTTCCTGTCGAAATTGCAGTAACTCATAAAGCTCATTTTTTGTAAGCTGATCAAAAGTTTTCCAGAACCACTGCAGAGCTATCGTATTCAAGTTCTATGGGCAGATATTAGGATTGCTTCTGTGTATTAATTCTATCTGCTTTAAATCTTCCTCAGAAAGCTTCACATCAATACTAGCTATTGCTAACTTTAGTTGCTCCATGGAAGTTGCCCCAATTATATTTGAAATTACAAAATCTCTTGTATTAACAAAAGCATTGGCCATGACAGAAGGGTCCATATTGATAGATCTTGCATAGTTCACATAAGATTTAATTGCCTCATTTGCTTCAGGAATCTCGTATCGATCTCCTCTTTCGAATAGTGTTGTTCTTGCGCCAGCGGGTCTAGCACCATCGATATATTTTCCTGATAGGTACCCTTGAGCTAAAGGAGAATAGGCCAATAATCCTACTTGGGACCTATGATGAAATTCTGACATGCCTAACTCGTAAGTTCGATTTAAGAAATTATATGCATTCTGCACAGATACAACCCTGGGCAGATCTAGCATCTCTGAGTATTTAATGAATTCTGATAGACCCCATGGAGTTTCATTAGATAAACCTATATATCTTATTTTTCCTGCTTTAACTAAATCAGAAAGAACTTTTAAAGTTTCTAGAATTGGAATTGTTTCAGCTTCGTAATGCTTATAGCCCAATCCATCAGCACCAAACATACTCATCCTGCGGTCAGGCCAATGGAGTTGATAGACATCTATATAATCAGTTTGTAGTCTTGATAAACTTGCATCGATAGCACTTTCAATATTCTCTCGATCTAAAAGAGTCCATTCGCCTCTGAACCAATTCATTGGGGCCCTGCCAGCTACTTTAGACGCTAATATTATTTTATCCCGTTGCCCTGTTTTCTTAAACCAATTACCTATACATTCTTCTGTTTTGCCTTGCGTATCAGGTTTTGGAGGTATCGGATACAATTCGGCAGTGTCGAAGAAATTGACACCCTGATCAACCGCATAATCCATTTGCTCATATCCTTCCTCAAAAGTATTTTGTTCGCCCCAAGTCATTGTCCCTAAACAAATGACACTTACATCCAGATTAGTTTTTCCAAGCTTTCTATATTCCACCCTTCTCTCCTTTTAATATTGCTATAATTAATCATTATAAAAAAATTAGTAACAAAATGACCAAAAACATTTATCAATTCTCTTGTGAAGACTCTAAAGGTCAACCAATCAATTTAAGCGACTATGAAGGAAAGGCATTATTAATAGTGAATACTGCTAGTAAATGTGGTTTTACTCCTCAATACGAAGGGCTAGAAAAACTGCAGAAAAAATATGGGTCAGATACATTTTCGGTCCTCGCCTTTCCCTGCAATCAGTTCGGTGGACAAGAACCCGGGACAAATGAAGAAATAGTAGATTTCTGTTCACTCAACTATTCAAATACTTTTCCTGTTTTTAGTAAAGTAGATGTCAATGGGGACGAGGCCCATCCTTTATTTGAATTCTTAACTAAGGAGAAGAAGGGCTTATTGGGCTCTGAAAAAATAAAATGGAATTTTACTAAATTTCTAATAAATAAAAGTGGAGAGCCCGTTGCCAGATATGCGCCTTCCACTACTCCTGAAAAGATAGAATCTGACATAGCAAAAATTCTTTAATCATTTGCAAAGAAGAACTTACTAATTAAATCCTGCTTAAGTGATTTAGATAATACATATGCGTCTTCTCTGCCCTCAGGTAATCTGTAGTATTTTTTTCTTATCCCTATTTCTTCAAATCCAAGCTTCTTGTATAGCTGATAGGCGGTTTTATTTGATAACCTGACCTCTAGTATAATTTTTCTACTGCCCATTACCTCGGCGGCTATTATCATTTTTTTTAATAACTTTTCTCCATATCCCATTCCTCTTTCATTTTTATTAATGCCAATATTAAGTAAATGGGATTCATCTGTAGATATAGCCATAATCGCAAATCCAATGAATTTGTTCTTATCTTCCAAGGCAAGTGAATAGTAGCCTTTATCTAAGCAATCTTTAAAGTTGCCCTCCGTCCATGGAAAAGGGTTAGATTCATTTTCTATTTCCAAAATGGAGGCCAAGTGACTTTGATCTAGGTAGGAGTAGTCCAATTGAAATACTAATTAATGGTTTTATTTACAGAAGCCAAAAAATTGCTTTTACTTTCTCCTGAGGAACATATTTCATCGATAGATGAAAGCTCTGTAATACTAGAATCTTTCTGTCCCTGAAGATATGAAGGTAATTTTACACCCAATAAGAAGATATGTTCTATTGATGGTGTTTCGTCTAGTAGCGTAATCTTTGAAACATTTTTTTTCCCCAGTGATATAGCCAGTGTTTTTAAAAACAATATCTTATTATTTTCTGATTCAGGATCGATAGGGTTGCTAAAGAAAAATAGATACTTATTTTCTATTGAATATCCATCTGTATTCTCAGAGTTGTTTTGTTGAGATATTTTTTTCCAAATACTAATACCTAAATGATTTAATCTTTCTTCTTGAGATGTCATATATGTAGATTCTACTCTATGAAAAAAAAGTCTCAACTTGACCTAATTAGATGGCCTATATAAGCTAGCGCGCATGATTTTAGTCATAAGTGATAACAAGTTACTCCGACTGACTTACCCGGTCTCTTTTTAAAGAGTCTACCGGGTGTTACTTTAGGCTTTTAAAGCCAATCAAAAATTAATCTGACCACATTTTGGAGATAAAAATTGACTAAAATAATTAATAATTCTGCATCAAAATATAAAGCTTTCAAACCAATCGATTTAACAGATAGGTTATGGCCGAGCCAATCCATTAAAACATCACCTCGTTGGTGTAGTGTAGATCTAAGAGATGGAAATCAAGCTCTTATTGAACCTATGGGAGAAGAAAGAAAGCTTAGAATGTTCAATATGCTTCTTGAAATTGGATTCACTGAAATTGAGGTGGGATTTCCATCTGCGTCACAAACTGACTTTGATTTTGTAAGAACAATTATTAATGAAAATTTGATACCTAATGATGTCACTATTCAAGCCCTTACTCAGGCGAGACCTGAACTAATTAAAAGAACATTCGAAGCTTTGGAGGGGGCAAAAAGAGCCATAGTTCATGTTTATAACTCAACTTCCACTTTACAAAGAAAGGTGGTCTTTAGAAGCGATGAGAAAGGAATAATGAGAATTGCTACAGATGGTGCCAAATGGGTAGCAGATGAATCAGAAAAATTTCCTAAAACTGATTGGACTTTTGAATATAGCCCTGAAAGCTTTACAGGCACTGAGCTTCCTTATGCCGTAGATGTATGTAATGCAGTCAATGAGGTCTGGAAACCAAATAGCGAAAAGCAAACTATCATTAACTTACCTGCAACAGTGGAAATGGCTTCTCCTAATATTTATGCAGATCAAATCGAATGGATGTGCAGAAATCTTGAAAATCGTGAAAATGTTATCGTCAGTTTACACCCGCATAATGATAGAGGGACTGCAGTAGCAGCAACAGAACTAGGTGTAATGGCTGGTGCAGATAGAGTCGAAGGCACTCTTTTTGGTAACGGAGAAAGAACAGGTAATGTTGATTTAGTTACTCTATCCCTAAACATGCTCACTCAAGGGATTGATCCAAATTTGGATTTTTCTAATATCAATCAAATTATGAGAGAGGCGGAATATTGTAACCAACTGCCCGTTCATCCAAGACATCCTTATGCAGGTGATCTAGTATTCACAGCCTTCTCTGGATCACACCAAGATGCCATTAAAAAAGGATTAACGGAGATGAGAAATTCCAACCAAGAAATTTGGGAAGTGCCCTACTTACCTATTGACCCTCAAGATGTTGGAAGATCCTATGAGGCAGTAATAAGAATTAATAGTCAATCAGGAAAAGGTGGCGTTGCCTACTTACTCGAAAAAGATCATGGTCTCAGTATGCCAAGGCGTCTTCAGATTGAATTTAGTCAAGTGATACAAAAAATAGCTGATGACTCAGGAAAAGAAATCTCTCCTTCTAATGTCTGGGAAAAATTTCAAAGTACTTATCTGAATGATTCAGGTGTATACGAGTTTATAGAACATAATATAAATTCTAAAGCCAATAAAGATGGAACACAATCTGATGAAATTATAATTGGATTAAAATTTAATTCTCAACATATTTCAATCGAAGGAATGGGAAATGGCCCTATAGATGCAATGATAGGTGCAGTAAAAAATCACTTTAATATGGATATAACAATCTCAGATTATCACCAGCATGCAATCAGCTCAGGTTCCGATGCCAAAGCGGTAGCTTATTCTGAATTATCACTCAATGGGCAATCTATGTGGGGAGTTGGCATACATCAAAATACTGTAATAGCTGGATTACAATCTGTAATCAGTGGATTAAATAGATTGTCTATCTAACTCAAAACTATAATATAACCTAGAAGTAAGATATTTCTAGGGGAGTTATATGAGTACTACGACAGTAAAGCGTAATACGATATTTGCATATGGAGGGCTAGCAACTCCGTTAGCTATGATTGGTTATCCAATAGCAATTTGGCTAATTCCATTCTATGCAGAAGTCGTAGGAATACCTCTTTATATAATTGCTAACTTACTCTTAATAGCAAGATTCACCGATGTGATTACAGACCCCATACTGGGACAATTAGGTGACTCTACGAAGACATCTATTGGAAGAAGAAAGCCTTGGATTATCCTAGGGGTTCCGTTAATGATGTTCGCTATTTATAAATTATTTATCCCAGGTGGTGAAGTTTCTATAACTTACTTTGTTTTATACATGATGCTCATGTACTTGGGTTCAACAATAATCACTATCCCTTATGGTGCTTGGGGGGCAGAAATCTCTCCTGATTATCATCAAAGATCTAGAGTGGTAGGAGGAAGAGAGGGATGGACTTTAATCGGTCTGCTAATCTCAGCTCTTATTCCTCTTGCAATAGAAGTTTCGGGGCAAGGAATAAGTTTCTTTGATTCCATTCAGAGAATGCTTGCGGCAATCTTTGTATTTCAAGACTTCTCTACGTCTGGAAAAATGTCTGACATCCTGGCTAGTATGGGAGTAGGTATTATATTGTTATTACCCATATTTGCAGCGTGGGCACTCTGGAAAGTTCCCGATCCTATGCCTAAGATGGAAAAAAAGATTCCTTTATTTGAAGGACTCAAGTATGCAGCAGAAAATCCCCTCTTAGTAAGAATCTTATTAATTATATTCTTAGTTATTGCAGGAGAATCATTTAGAAATACTTTATCTCTGTGGTTCGTCAGAGATGTTATTGGAATAGAGACCATTGGAGCATCTTATGCAAGATACTTCATTGCCGGATTGATAGGAATACCTTTCTGGTTGTGGTTAGGTAAAGCGCTAGGAAAGCATAGGGCTTTTTGTATAACACTTGTAGGTACAGGAACAGTTAGTTTCTTGTGTTTCTTCCTTGAAAGAGGAGATTTTAGTCAGTTTCACATATTGTTCCTTCTTAAAGGTTTCTGTTTTGGTGGACTGCAATTCCTTCCGGCTTCAATGCTTGCTGATGTTGTGGACTTAGATTCTCTTAAAACAGGCGGAAGACGCGCAGGGACTTTCTTTGCTTTAAATGGAATGATAGCTAAAATCTCAGCGATGCTTGCAATATGGGCAGCAGCTATATTAGTAGATTTTTCAGGATTTATTCCTGGAACTGATAATACCGAAGATTCATTATTAGCCCTAAGGACATTGTATTGTCTAGGCTGTGCAGCTTTTTTCTTACCAGCTTTATTTTTAACTTGGTACTATCCACTTACAAAAGAAAAACACCATGAGCTAAGGATGGAACTAGAGAGTCAAAGCAAATAATTATTTAAAATTTGGCTGCCTCTTCTCCATAAAGGCAGTTATTCCCTCAATATTGTCTTCCGAACCTGTAAGAGTATTTTGTGTTTTGGCTTCTAAACCATAAATATCTTCATAAGAACTATCTAAAGCTTTCCGCATAATTTGCTTAGTAAGCTTTAAAGACTGTGACGAACGTAAACTCAATTTATCTGCCCAAAGTAATGCCTCATCTAACAGAACATCTGAAGAAACAACTTTGTTTATCAAGCCAAGATCTAAACATCTTTCAGCTTCAATTCTTTCACCTTCTATGGCGATCTGATATGCCAATTTATAGCCAACAGTATTTGTTAAAAACCAATTAGCACCGCCATCTGGAATAAGTCCAATATTGCTGAATGCTTGGAGTATGTAGGCCTCTTCAGACATTATTGTTAGGTCACAGGCCATTGCATAAGCGCTACCAATACCTGCAGCAGCACCGTTTACTGCAGAAATAACCGGCTTAGGCATCTCCATGATCTCTTTTAGACTAGGCAAGTAACCTTCAATAAGAGCTGCCTCGGTATCCTCCCATTTACTATCCCTTGCAGACAAATCAGCACCAGCGGAGAAACTTAATCCTTCTCCTGTAAGAACTATAGCCCGAACTGAAACATCATTCTTTGCCGAAAGCAGAGCCTCTAGGATATCTTCAGTCATTTTTGCATTAAACGCATTTCTAACCTCTGGTCTATTAAATGTTATTAATGCAACTGCACCTTTTTTTTCATATTTTACTGTTTCTAAAATCATATCAACCTCCTCGTTGATTACTATACTCATTCCAAATAATTGAGATACTCGGTTTACTTGAAGCAGCATGAAATTCTTCACAAACCCACAAATCTCCTACTGCTGCTAACTTTTTATCTATATAGATTAAAGGAATTTGATCTCGCTTCCAATCAGGAACCTTGTATTCTTGAAAAAGGTTCTTTAATTTTTGACTTTTATCTCGTCCATAAGGTTTACATCTTTCTCCGCCTTCTCTTGATTTGATTATCGCACCTGAACAAATAAATTTCTTATCTAAACCCTTTCCTTTGGTCTCTTTTATTGAGATTTCTCCAGTGGGTATTTTTACAAGATCTTTTAAATTCCAGTTTATACTAAGATCTTTAGGTAAATTTATTATGGAATCTATATCAATAAGATTTATCTCGTTAGAAGAAATAAAAAGCCTAGTTTTTAGAATGCCTTCTTTAGAAATTAACTCAAACATTGCAGATCCTTGAGTAGAATTTAGGATACAAGATGTTATTTCATTTAATTGCTTAGAAGATATTTTTAACCCTTTCATATCTGTTAACCAAAAATATAATAAGTTTTCTTGCCTCTCTTTTTTTAGGGCATGCAATTCATTCCGGTCTATTGAATTATCTGAAATGTTTATTTTTTTTAAATCTTCTTTTGCAATATCTTCAAGTATTTCTTGAGTTATCTTGGCTCGACTTGATAGCTGCAGAAGGGATTTATCTAATTCCGGCCATCTCTGAATAATCTTAGGAACTAATAAATTTCTTATGATATTCCTTGAGTAATAATTTTGATTATTCGAGTCGTCTTCAATCCAATCTAATTTAGATTCTTTGGCATATCTTAATAAGACTTCCTTTCTTGTATGTATGAATGGTCTCAAAATATTCAAATTCTTATTAGTTGAATATTCTTTTATTCCAATCAATCCATTAATACCAGTTCCTCTAAATATCCTAAAAAGTAGTGTTTCTATTTGATCATCTGCATGATGTCCTGTAACTATGAGGTCATCTTTATTCGACCAATCAGAAAATATTTTGTATCTATGATCTCTTAAAGTATTTTCAGAGGTTTTTTTTAAATCTCTTAGCTGCCAAGATCTAAAATTAATGCCCAGAATTGAGGCTTGATCTCTACAAAAATCTTCCCAAGTATCTGAATATTTACTAATCCCATGGTTTATATGTAAGGCATAAATTTTTTCTTTTTTGGGGAAGTTTTCTGCTATGTATTTCAGCAGAGCTGAGGAGTCCAGACCTCCTGAAAAAGCTATACCAATTCTATTAAAATTATTTAATTCGTTTAAATGGATATCTACCGGAAACATTAAATAGAACCGTAACTCATCAACCTTTCATATCTTTTATCAACAAGTTCATTGATAGGAAGTTTAGTTAATATATCTAGATTTTTTAAAATAGATCTTGAAAGATTTGAGGATACTTGGTCAAAATTTCTATGTGCACCACCTAAAGGCTCAGGAATTATTTCATCAATAAGTCCTAAATTAAGTATATTTTTTGCGTTCAATTTCATCGCTTCAGCTGCTTTGTCTGCCATAGTCGAATCTCTCCAAACTATACTTGCACAGGCTTCAGGTGACGCAACTGAATAGGTTGAATTTTCTAGCATGGTGATGTGGTCACCTACACCTAATGCCAGAGCACCTCCTGAACCTCCCTCTCCTACGACATTAACAATAATAGGGGACTTTAATGAGGACATTACTCGTAAGTTGTGAGCTATTGCTTCACTCTGTCCTCTTTCTTCGCTATCAATACCAGGATAAGCCCCAGGTGTATCAATCAAGGTTACGATTGGCATTGAGAATCGTTCAGCTAATTCCATTAGCCTGCAAGCCTTTCTATAACCTTCAGGCTGGGACATCCCAAAATTATGTTTGATTTTTTCTTCGGTAGTTCTTCCTTTTTCATGCCCAATGAACATAACTTTATAATCACCTATAGAGCCTATGCCTCCTAATACAGCCCTATCATCTGAAAAGTGTCTATCTCCATGAAGTTCATCAAAGTTATCAGTGATTCTTTCGACATAATCAATGAAATGAGGTCTTTCAGGATGTCTTGCTACTTGAACATTCTGCCAAGATGTTAAATTTGAATAGATTTTCTCAGTTGTTTTCATGATAGATTCATTTAACCTCACAACTTCTCTCTGAAGAGAGCTCTCATCTAATACAGAGTCCTTTAAATCTAAAACTTGCTGTTCAAGATCTGCGATGGGTTGTTCAAAATCTAAATAGCTCTTAAGCATTTCTACTAATTAATTGATATGTATCTGACTATGATAAACGAACTCAACATTTTCTGCCCCAAAACGTTTGTCCAAAGCCTTTATTGAAGAATCATCTAGATTTACTGAAAAGTTTTTAGGAAGCACAATGTCTGCTTTCGCTGTATTTCCTTTATATGATATGAGTACCAAATTTCCGTCATCACTATTGGCTATTTCTTTTAGAGAACCAACAATATCTTTTGTGTTAGCAGAGTCTTCAATATCAATTTTAATATTTTTTACAAACTCACGTCGAGCTTGATCAAACGTTAGTATTCTTTCAGCAATCATTTTGTGTCTTTGCGAATCTGAGTAAGCATCTTTCTCAACCATTCCTTCTACAACCAACACTTGCCCTTTCTTCAATAGATTTCTGTACTTTTCAAAAGCATCGGCCCAAATAGAAACTTCTATCTTTCCAGAACCATCATCCAGAGTTGCAAAAGCAAATCTTCCCCTTCTTCCGCTTCGTACATTGAATTGTATTAAACATCCGGAAATTCTTTGGTTATGTGTTTCAGATTGAAGCTCAGATATAAAGAAACCACACATATTCCTTACTTCTTTCTTTTTATTTTCAAGTGGATGAGAATCTAAATAGAAACCTAAAGCACTCCACTCTGCAGATACCTCATCAAATTCTACTTCATCGTCAATTTCACTAATTTCTGGAGTAATTATCTCTTCTCCAAAAAGATCTCTTATATTGCTTTTATCTCTTTCAGAAGCTTGTTCTGCATTTTTTAAGCATGAATCTATCCTGGCGAATAGATCTTGTCTTTTCCCAAGGGTATCCATTGCACCTGAGCCAATCAAGGTGGTAAGTATTCTCCTGTTTATTCTTCTAAATCCGACTCTTAAACAAAAATCATACATATCTTTAAACTTCTCTTCTGCTCGCTCAGAAATAATCTTATCTACTAGAGATTCACCTATTCCTTTTATTGCTCCCAGGCCATACAGAATGGTCTTATTATCTGGGTTTTCAAATTTATAAGAACTTTGGTTTATATCGGGACTCAAAACTGTCAGGCCTATATTCTTACAATCATCTACAAAGAGCTGAATATTATCTGTATTCCCAAGATCGCATGATAAAACGGATGCCATGAATTCCGCGGGGTAGTGAGCTTTGAGCCAAGCGGTTTGGTAGGCAATTAGTGCATAGCCTACCGAATGAGACCGGTTAAAACCATAACCTGCAAATTGTTCGATTTGATCAAAGAGATTAGCAGCATATCTCTCATTTACATCTTTTTTTACGGCGCCATCAACAAAAGTAGACCTTAAACTTTCCATTTCTTCTTTTTTCTTCTTCCCCATCGCCCTTCTTAAAATATCAGCTTGACCCAATGAAAAGCCAGAAAGCTCCTGAGCTATTTGCATTACCTGTTCTTGATAGACGATGACTCCATAAGTCGTGCCAAGTATCTTTTTAACGGATTCATGGCCATAAGTTACTTCTTCTTTTCCATGCTTTCTATTGATATAAGAATCAACCATATTCATACCAAGTGCTCCAGGTCTATAAAGAGCATTCATACTAACAATGTCCTCAAAATCATTTGGAATCAATTGTTTTAGATAATCTCTCATCCCTTTTGATTCCAATTGGAAAATTGCAGTTGTTTCTCCTCTTTGCAATAACTCAAAAGTTTTTTGGTCCTTTAAAGACAAATTATCAATATTTAATTTTTCTTCTTTTTCTTTTAATGTTGAGTTTATTCTTCGAACTGATTGGTCTATCACTGTAAGAGTCTTTAATCCCAAAAAATCAAATTTTACTAGACCAGCAGACTCTACATCTCCCATATCAAATTGGGATGCTACTGTCCCTTTATCGGAATCTAAAAATAACGGAGTAAAATCAGTAAGGGCAGTTGGGGCAATTACTACACCAGCTGCATGAGTTCCTACGCTTCTTGATAATCCCTCTAATTTAAGTGCCATATCAAAAACTTCTTTAGATTCATCTGACTCTTCAATTGTTTCTTTAAATTGTTTTTCTTCGAATGCTTCTTCCAGACTAATCCCCAATACATCAGGTATGGCTTTAGCTAAACGATCTCCAAAACCATAAGGCTTACCTAGCACTCTAACTACGTCTCTTAAAACTGCTCTAGCAGCCATTGTTCCGCGTGTACTGATTTGTGCCACTGAATCTTTGCCATATTTATTAGTAACATACTCTAAGACTTTGTCTCTACCTTCTATGCAAAAATCTATATCAAAGTCAGGGTTGCTTACCCGTTCAGGGTTAAGAAACCTCTCAAATAAAAGATCATATCTGATAGGATCAATGGCGGTTATGCCAAGCGAGTAAGCCACTATCGAACCTGCTCCTGAACCTCTTCCAGGCCCAACAGGGATATCATTTTTTTGAGCCCAATTAACAAAATCTGCAACTATCAAAAAGTAACCAGCAAAATCAAGTTTACAGATCATGTCTAATTCATAATCAAGTCTTTGAATATACTGTGATTCATCAATTTTGTAGAAATCTACTGAACTCTCTATTTCTTTAATCCGATCTAGCAGACCTTCTTTAGATAATTTTCTTAAAAATTCTTCTCTTGAAAATTCTTCGGGCACTTCAAAATCAGGTAAATAGAACTTACCCAACTCTAAATCAATATTGCATTTTTCAGCAATTTTTACAGTATTGATTAAAGCCTCCGGTAGGTCTGCAAAGAGATTTATCATTTCTTCCTTGCTTCTGAAAAATTGCTGCTCTGTATAATTTTTAGGTCTTCTGGGATCGTCTAAAGTTTCGCCTCTCTGAATACAAACTCGAGCTTCATGCGCCTCGAAGTCTGAAGGAGATATTTCAGGATCAGCTGGATTTAAAAACCTTACATTGTTGGTTGCTACAACCGGTATCTGCTTGTCTGAAGCTAACTGCAAGACTGAATCGTTATATTCCTTTTCATTAGGCTTTCCAAGCCTCTGTATTTCTATGAAGAAATTTTCTTTAAAAATATTTTTAAAAAAATCTACTCTTGACTCAGATAGTTGCTTATTGCCCGCTAGTATGGAGTTTCCTATATGCCCCTCCATGCCACCTGATAAAGCGATTATTCCATCAGAAAACTCTTCTAACCAACTAAATAGCACGATGGGCTCTCCATTGATCTGACCTTCAACATAAGCCTTAGATACAAGTTTAGTTAAATTAATATAACCTTGCTTGTTCATGGCTAGCAAGACAAGCGGGGCGCACAAAGAATCCATATCTTTAGCCACATTTATTTCTGCGCCAACTATAGGCTTAATGCCTTTATTTCTTGCTGACCTATAAAATCCTATTAGACCGAAAAGATTTGTTAGATCTGTTAATGCTACAGAATGATAGCCATGATTAAGAGAATGCTCTACTAATTCATCTACTCTGATAATACCGTCAACCAATGAGTATTCAGAATGTAAATGTAGATGTACAAAATCTAGTTTATTTATTTGACTCATGAATACTTTTTATTGGTTTAAAACTTAATCTATGTTCTTTGGTTATACCATTAGAGTTTAATGCTTCTAGGTGCATCTTTGTAGGATAACCTTTATGTTGCTTAAAACCATATCTAGGATAAATAGTATCTAGGTTTCTCATATAGTTATCTCTTGAAACTTTAGCAAGGATAGATGCTGCCATAATACTTCTTTCATTTTGATCACCCTTTATAATTGTTTTGGTTGAAATATTTACTAGAGGTGCATGAATCCCATCCACCAAAACTAATTCAGGAAGTACTTCTAGCCCTTCAATGGCCCTCTTCATTGCTAATAAAGATGCCTGTAAGATATTCACAGAATCAATTTCTATTACACTACTTGCACCTATTGACCACGTTATAGAATGAAACTTTATTTCTTCTATCAATGCTTCTCTTTTTTTTTCGGGAATTTTCTTAGAGTCATTTAAACCTTTTATTTCTTCTTTTGGCTTCAGGATGACTGCTGCGGCAAAAACAGGTCCGGCTAGAGGACCCCTTCCCGCTTCATCTACACCTGCGGTAATCAATTTAAAATCTTAAAAATTTCTTGAGCAGCCTTTTCAGCTCCACCAGCTCTTAGCTGAATCCTGATAGACTCAAATTCATTTCTAAAAAATTTAAGGCCTTTATTTTTAATTAAATTTATTGAATCAATAACCTTTTCTGTTGAAATTTCTGTTTGAAGTAGTTCAGGAAGAATCTCTTTCCCTGCAATTAAATTAGGTAATGAAAAGGAATCAATTTTTAAAAGCGGCTTAATAATCAAATAAGATAACCAATTAGTTCTGTATAAAGTCACACAAGGAGTGCTTGATAAAATAGATTCAAGAGTTGCCGTACCGGAAGTGATAATTGCTATTTCTGATTTTTTCAATACTTCCTGAGCATTTCCAAAACTAATATCTACAAAGTCATTGATATCTTTGTCCAAAAATTTAAGGTGGCCTTTGTCCGATAAGGGCATAAAGAATTTATAACCTGAATTAAGTTTCTTTAATGCTCTTGCCGCATTAACCATTTCATTACCAAGTAAAGATACTTCAGATTTTCTACTGCCAGGCATTAATGCAATGCTGTCCTTTACCTTAGAATCAATTTCTTCTTCACTGACATTGATTGCATAGGCCAATGGATGTCCTATATATGAAACATCAATTTTAGATTCTGAGTAAGCTGATTCTTCAAAAGGGAACAATGTAAGGACACTATCTATAGATTCTTCCATAGATTTTATACGGCCTTTTCGCCACGCCCAAACGGAAGGACTTACATATTGCACAGTCTTAATGCCTAACTTTAGTTTTAAAAATTTGCTAATGGGTAAATTAAAATCAGGAGAGTCTATTCCTATAAAAATATCTGGATTTTCTTTTAACAAAAAATCTTTAAGGTCTTTTCGTAGCCTTAGAAGCTTTTTTAAATTTAATAGAGGTTCAATGATCCCCATAACCGAGATTTCATCCATCTGAAAAAATGAGTTGAGGCCTTTAGAAATCATTTTTGGGCCACCTACACCAACAAAATCTACAGAAGGGTTGATTGCTCTTAAAGATTCCATCAATGGAGCGCCCAATGCGTCTCCAGACTTTTCTCCCGCAACGATTGCGATTTTTATATTGCGACTCTTATCTATTTGAGTCATTAACGAGAAATACCTCTCGTAGATTTCTCTATAGAAGACATAAAAATATCTACTTCTTTGAAGTCATTTCTTAAAGATTTTACATCTTCCAAGGCTTCATCAACTGTTAACTTTTTTCTATAAACCGATCTGTATGCAGACCTTAATGCCTCTATACTTTCTTTCGAATAACCCAACCTTTTAATGCCAGTCACGTTAATCCCAAAAGGACCGGCCGGATTCCCTCTCACTTTTACATAAGCAGGTACATCTTTGTTAACTGAACTACCCATTGCGCAAAAACTATAACTTCCTATGGAACAGAATTGATGCACAATTGCATATCCTCCAAGTATGGCGCCATCTCCAACTAATACTGAGCCTGCAAGTGCAGCTTGGTTAGTCAAAACAATATCATCTCCTAGTACGCAATCATGAGCTATATGAGAATAAGCCATAATTAGATTTCTATTACCTATTAAGGTCTCACCTCTATCTTGAATCGTGCCTCTATGAATTGTAACTCCTTCTCTAATTATATTATCGTCACCGATCACAAGAGTTGTAGGTTCATTGTTATATTTTTTATCAGGACTGCCATCTCCGACTGTTGAAAATTGAAATATATGGTTTCTACGACCTATTTGTGTAGGACCTTTCAAGATGACATGTGATTCAATTTTTGTGTTTTCTCCTATTTCCACATCAGGACCAATTAAACAAAAAGGGCCGATCTCCACAGACTCATGGATTTTAGCTGATGGGTCTATTATGGAAGAAGGATGCTGCATGTTTACTTTGGTCTATCCGCACAAAGTATTGTAGCTTTGGCAACTAATTCACTTTCAACCATTGCATTACAATCAAATTTCCATATTCCTTTCTTATTCGTTACAACCTTAGAATTAAGGATTAATTTATCTCCAGGTACTGCAGGTCTTTTGAATCGAAGATTATCAGCACCTACAAAATAGTAAATAGATCCATCTTCTGGCTTTTTATCCATTGTTTTAAAGCCCAAAATTCCTGACGCTTGAGCCATAGCTTCAACAATCAATACTCCTGGCATAACCTGTTTCCCTGGGAAATGCCCCATAAAAAAAGGCTCATTAGTAGTAATATTTTTGTAAGCACTTATAGAGTCACCTAAAACTATCTCTGTAACCCTATCTACTAATAAGATAGGGTATCTGTGAGGTAACAATTCTTGTATTTCTTCTATATTAATTTCGACTTCCATTTTTTTAATTTTTTAATAATTTATAAAGCTTTTTAAATCCGACGGCATTTTTCTTCCACTCAGTGTTTTTCATAAAGGGAGTTCCGGACGAATAAAAACCACTTTCTTTAATTGATTTTGTTATCAAAGATTTAGCGGTTACGTGTACCTCATCCACTAATTCAATATTATCTACAAGAGCAGTACATCCTGCCAAGGTGCAATTTTTGCCTACTTTAGTGCTACCTGCCACTGCACTATTTGCAGCAATAGCAGTCCCCGAGCCGATATGAACATTATGCGCTAAGTGAACTAGATTATCTATTTTGACATTATCATCAACGATCGTGTCACCTACGGACCCTCTATCTATTGTTGTATTTGATCCCAATTCAACATTATTACCTATCACCACCCCACCCAGATGCTGGATTTTCACCCAGGCTCCGTTATCTTTAGCAAAACCTAAGCCATCTGAACCCAAAACTACACCTGAATGGATTATGCAATCATGGCCTATTTCAACAGAATCATAAACAGAAGCATTGGAATGTATAACTGTGCCGCTTTTAACCACTACATTATGTCCAATATATACACCAGGCATTAGAACAACATCTTCTTCTATAACCGCATTTTTAGATATTGACACAAAGTTTTCTATGACTGCGCTTGACGCCACTGAAGCGGTTTCATCAATAAAAGTGAGCTTAGCTATACCTGCATGCGATGAGAGTCTTGATTTAAATATTTCAGTACATTTTGCGTAGAGAAGATGTGGATTTTCACCAATTATCTTAGGTCCCTTAAAATGCTCAGATAATTTGTCATTGCATATCACTGCAGCTGCATGTGTAGTAAGAAGCTCAGGTATAAAAGATTCTCTAGTTATAAAGGTTATTTCTTGTTGAGTAGCAGCACTCAGAGAGGATATCCCTAGTATCTCTGTGTTAGGATCACCTTCAACTTCACCACCAATTGCATCAGCAAGTTCCGATAACCTGAAGCTTTTTACTGGAGACACGAAAAATTAATCTTCTTTTTCATTCATCGCATCGATAACTTCTTGAGTTATGTCGTAGCTTTGATCTGCATGCAAAAGTGTGCCTTGTTGCCCACCGCTGTTAATTAACAAGGTGATACCCTTGGCTCTAATTAGCTCAGTTACAATTACCTGAAATTTTTCAGCCTGTTCTTGAGAAATTAGCTGTAAAGTTTGATTTCTGAATTGGTTAGTTTTTTCCCTTAGAAAATTTATGTCTTGTTGTAGAGATTGAAATTTTTGAGCTGCCTCTTGCTTATCCTCATCCGACATTGTAGGGCCGTCTTTTTGGGTTTTCTCTTGGATTTCTCTAGCTTCTGTAGCTTTATCTTGCAGTTCCTCTACAACCTCTTTCCACTCATCTGAGTTTTCGAGTTCCTCGAGCTCTTTTTTCGCAACATTTGTGCTAAATAATGCAGCCTGAGGATCAAGAGTAGCGATATTTAGATCAGCAGCAGAAAGCGTAAAAGTAAATAATGATGCCGTAAGTGCAATGAATATAGTTTTAAAAAATTTCATAGTTTTTCCTTTAAATAACCGGTCGGTGAATTCTACAGTTTTGTGAACTATTTTAGTAGCATTAAGCGAATTTAAAATTGTGTTCCAATTTCAAATTGAAATGTTTCTGTCTCATCAAGCGGTCCTTCATTTGAAGGTGCAGCTAAAGCTAGTGACATAGGTCCTAATTGAGTAATCCAAGTCACCCCTACACCATAAGAATATCTTAATTGACCAAAATCTAATTCACTACAGTTAATATTTGTTTGGTCAGTTCCACAGTCTTTTGAAAAGACATTTCCTATGTCGACAAAAAATGAACTTCTCATAGATCTTTGGTCATCAATAAATGGTAGTTTAAAGATAAAATCAAATCCTCCTTCTACTAAATAAGCCCCACCAATTGATCTGTCATCCCTGTAGTAAGAATAAGGATTCAGGACTGGGTTACCATCTTCACCAACTATTTGATTACCTTCGCTATCTAAATAATATTGAGAAGGAATAGCTCTAGGCCCTAAGGTATTTTGCTTAAAACCCCGCACTGAACTAATGCCGCCAGAATAATAATGCTCGAAGAATGGTGCTACTTTAGTATCCCCATATGCTTCTAGTAAACCTAATTCTCCTCTAAAACCTAGTACAAACCTACCACCAAAGATTGGTTTAAAATATTTATGTCTATAAGTTGCTTTCGTATAAGTTAATGAACTGCCCGGAATAGCCACTTGTAGAGCAAGAGATTGAGATTGCCCAGCAGTGGGGAATAGTCCTCTATTAAGCGTTACTTTTGACCAAATTAACTGGGTTTTGAAAACCTCAAAATTTGTTCCTTCTGATTGCGTAAAAGCTAATATCTGGGAAGCCGGTGTAGAACCTGTATCAATACTTGTATTATCGTAATTAAAGTTCAGACCAAACCTTTCAATATCACTGATGGGTAAACCAAACTGGATACCAGCCCCAAAAGAATCCGAGGTATAACTTGCTATGTTGAACTGCCCATAGTCTGACTCTCTAAAATATGCACTATAGCCTCTGCTAACACCATCAATATTAAAATAAGGCTCTCCGTAACTGAATGAATAACTCCTCTGCCATGTACTATCATTTATTCCAATGCCAATAGCTCTTCCCGTTCCGAATGCATTATTTTCATTGTAGTTCAAGCCTAGAACCATACCGTAAGCACCGTACCCTAAACTACCACCAATAGACCCTGAAAACTCTTCTTCAACCGAGAATTCAACATCTATCTGATCGTTCACGCCAGGAACGGGTATTGTTTCTGATTCAACCTCTTTAAAATAACCCAGCCTCTCCAGTCTTAATTTAGAATTTTCAATGAGATTATTAGAAGCCCAAGCCCCCTCCATTTGTCTCATTTCTCTCCTCAACACTACATCATGAGTTCTTTTATTTCCTTTGAAAATAATTCTTCTGACATAAGTTCTTTGCTGAGCATCGACATAAAAAGTTAGATCAACATTACCTGATTCTTCATTGACATCTGGCACGCCTCGCACTTCAGCAAAACTATAACCCTCATTGCCTAAAATGTTTTTAAATATCTCTTCTGTTTCGGTAATCAAGTATTGATTAAAACGCTCGCCTGATTTAATTAAAATTAAAGATTTAAGAACCTCTTCATCGATAGGTAAGTCACCAACAATTTTTACTTTATCCACTTCATAGGTCGTACCTTCTGAAATATTTAAGGTAATAAAAACTTGTGATTTATCAGCAGAAACGCTTACTTGAGAGCTTTCAAGATTAAACTCTACATAACCTCTATTCTTATAAAAAGATTCTAGAGATTCGATATCTCCTTTTAATTTTTCTCTTGAATATCTATTATCATTTGTGAAAAATGAAAACCATCCTCCTGTTTTAAGCTCGAATCCTTTAACTAGCTCTTCATCGAGAAATGATTGATTTCCTATGATGTTGATATTATTTATTTCCGCCACCTCTCCTTCATCTATTTCGATATTTAAAGAAACTCTATTTCTAAGCTCATCTTCTGTTGTGACATCAACTTTTGCACCATATCGACCTTGAGAGACATATTGTCTTTGGATTTCTAAAGCCAGACTATTAACAATGGATCTCTTAAATACCTGTCCTTGCGATAGGCCTGCATCATCTAGACCTCTCAATAAATCTTCAGTCTTCAAGGCCTTATTTCCATCTAATTCAATAGAAGCTATTGATGGCCTCTCCACAAGACTGATTATCAATGTATTGCCTTCCCTGCCTAGTTGTATGTCATCAAATTGACCAGTTTTAAAAATAGTTTTGGCGGTAGTTTGTAAGTCATAAACATCGACAGTATCACCGACAGCTATAGGCATGACATTGAAAACACTTCCTGCAGAAACTCTTTGTAATCCAGTGATCCTAATATCATTAACCACCCATTCTTCGTTTGAACTAACGGTTTGAATTTGAATAAAAACAAGAGAAATTGCTAAGAGAATTAATTTTAAATGACTCCTTATCATTAAATAAACCTCGCAATATCATTTGCAAAAGCAAACACCATTAAACTAACAATCAAGACTATTCCTACTCTCGTTGAGTATTCTAGTATTGCTTCAGAAACAGGAGAGCCTTTTAATTTTTCAATTGCTATCATCAATAACTGCCCGCCATCCAAAATTGGAATTGGCAATAGGTTTAATAATCCAAGGTTTATACTTAGCAATGCTATCATGGATAGAAAGGTTACGTATCCAGCTTTTGCTGCAGATCCTGCTAATACTGATATTTGTATTGGTCCACCGAGGTTATCTGTAGAAATTGACCCACTTATCATTTTTCCGATAGATGAAATGATTAATAAGGTATATCTATAAGTATCTGTAATACCAACAAAAAAAGCAGAAATTAGATTTTCCTTTTTTTCGACAGTATATTCCGAAGGCCACTTACTTAAATCGTTTGATGCGAGAATACCTATTCTTCCTTTAATAACTCCTTTTTGATCAATGTAGCTTGAAGTTTCTAACATAAGCTTTTGTGGAGTACCGTCTCTGACTATTTCAAGTTCAATTAGTTGATTTGGAAGCTGACTTAAAATCTTAGAGAGGTCTTGCCAGATATATATAGCTTGACCATTTACTGACTTGATTAAATCTCCTTCATTTATTCCAAATTTTGCGGCAGGGCCATCATCTTGTAACTGGCCAACCAAAGCAGGTAAAAAGGGTTGTAATCCTAATGCCAGATAAGGTGAAGTCTGGTCATTTCCAGATAGCCATTCCTTTATTGGTATTGATGCAAGAGCCTCTGACCCCTGACTCATGTATTTTATATCTATGGAGCCTGTGTCACCAATTCTATTTGAGAGGATTAAATTAATATCATTAAAGGCATTTACGCTCTGTTGATCTATTTCAATTATTTTATCTTTCACTGCAATACCAGACATTTGAGCTGGACTTGATGGAATAACTTCACCTACATATGTTGAGAGCTGTATTGTTCCAACAAAGGCGAGATAAAAATATACAAAGATGGCAAGAACAAAATTTGCAAAAGGCCCGGCTACAGTCACAGCAGCTCTTTCACCTGGTGATGCATCTAAATATGATTTTCTGTCTTTTAATGGAATATTTTTATTTTCTTGCGGAATATTATTTTCTCCAAGCATTTGTACATATCCGCCTAAAGGTAAAATGCCAAAAGAATAGCTACAGTCCTGCTTATCTTTGAATGAAAATAATTCTTTACCAAAACCTATCTTGAACTTTAAGACGTGAATATCAAAGTATCTTGCAGTCAAAAAATGACCTAATTCATGTATTCCTACTATGATACTAATGAGTAAAATGAAAGAAAATATAGTAAAAAGTATATCCATTTAATTCAATCTAATAATATCTAGCGCTGCTCTTCTTGATTTAGTGTCTGCTTCAAAAACATCATCCAGGCCTTTGACCTCAGTAATGTCAGATTTATCCAAAATATCTGAAATAATTTTATATATATCCAAATAACCTATCCGGCCTTTAAGAAATGATTCTACGCAAACTTCGTTCACTGCATTTAATACAGTGAAACTTGTGCCGCCTACTTTAAGGCAATCTTTTGCTAGTTGTAGAGATGGAAATTTATTCACATCAGGTTTCCTAAATGAGAGATTATTTAACTCTTCGAAATTAACTTTCTTCGAACCTGAATTTATTTTTTCAGGAAATCCCAGTCCGTAGGCAATTGGAATCTTCATATCCGGAATAGAGAGTTGAGCTATTATAGAATTATCTGTAAATTCAACCAAGGAATGTATGATCCCTTCAGGGTGAATAAGGACATCAATATTATCATTATCAAAAAGCCACCTAGCCTCTATGATCTCTAGGCATTTATTCATCATTGTTGAAGAATCAACTGATATCTTATCCCCCATGCTCCATACTGGGTGAGCGATTGCCTCTGCCGGAATGATTGACGAGAAATCATTGACGTCTTTATTTAAAAAAGGGCCCCCTGATCCAGTCAGAATAAGTCGTGAAACTGAATCTTTATTACTTACACCCTGCAAGCACTGATGGATAGCACTATGTTCGCTATCAATTGGAAAGATCGTAGATTGATTTTCTTTTGATAGATTATTAAGAAGCTCCCCAGCGACCACATAAGATTCTTTGTTGGCTAGCAAAACATGCTTTCCGCTCTTGACTGCATGATAAACTGGTACCAATCCAGCCACACCCACCATAGCAGCAACTACCATGTCCACATTATCAGACTTCAAAACCTCTTGTATTTCATCTTGCCCTGAAAGCAAAGTTGTTTCAGGCTTCAAGTGACCAACTTGCGATAAAAAAGAATTTTTAGCCTCGTCATCATGAAGGTAAACGAACTTGGGATTAAATTCATTATATTGTTCAATCATCAATTGAAAATTTGAATTTGCCAATAAAAGCTCTATTTTAAATTTATCTTTATTATGTCTTATAACTTCTAAAGTAGATTGTCCTACTGATCCAGTAGAACCCAAGACAGCTAAATTTTTAATCATGAGAGGATATTTAAAAGGAAGATGAAGCATGGAAATGCTGCTATGTGGCTATCTAAACGATCAAATAAACCTCCGTGTCCAGGGATGAGATTAGAATAATCCTTAACTTCTACAACTCGCTTCATTAGGCTAGCGACGGCATCACCAATAACAGAAAATATACTTACTAAAGATAAAACAATAAAAACCAAAATAATAGGTAGCTCAAATGCTTGAGAGGAAGTCAAAAGGAGAAATATTGGAGTTATAGTGACTGCTGAAAGGAAGCCTTCCATAGTTTTATTTGGGCTTACATTATTTATGAAAGGCTTTTTACCGAAATTCTTTCCAATGAAAAAAGCTATTGAATCCATCAATACACTTATAAGAACAATATACAAAATAAATAATCTGTCGTTACTGAAATTTAAAGATAAAGAAGATAATGGATCGGTAGATATAACCTGAAATACAGAAGCAAAAAATCCTAAGTGAATTGAAAACCCAATGAATAGCCAAGTCAGACTATTTTTAAGAAAAGTTTTATTTAAAGGGAAGCTAAGTATAAAAATACTGGCAATTGCATAGATCAATACGCCTAAAGTAATAAATAGATTATTAAAAAAAGGAAAATGAGCAACGAATATTAAGCAGATAAATATTAATAAACTTGTAAATGTAATCAGGTTTGAAAACCTTATTATCAAAAATTCCCATAATGACAGACCGCAAATTATGGCAAGAAAGTAAACTAAAAAATTACTTGGAAAGAAAAGTACTATTGAGGCAATAAAAAAAACTAAAAATAATGCACTGATAATCCTCTGTCTCAACATAGTTATAGTTGGAAATTAGATTTATCGCCGAAGCGTCTTGACCTTTTTGCATATTCCATGAGCGCAGATTCAAACTTATCATCATCAAAGTCCGGCCAAAGAATATCTGGAAAATATAATTCAGAATAAGCCATTTGCCATAAAAGAAAATTACTTACTCGGATCTCATTGCCTGTCCTAATGCACAAGTCAGGATCCTCAAAAGCTGAAGTTGATAAAAAAGAGCTAAAAGTTTCTTCAGTAACTAAAATATCTGTTTCTTGATTTTTTATTTCATTAATAGCATTAACGATATCCCATCGTCCGCCGTAGCTAGCTGCTACAACTAAATCAAGATTTTTGTCTCTTCCTTTACAAGAAGTTAAATGTTCAGACTTTTTCATTTGTTCAATTAAATCTTGATCAAATTGTGATAAATCTCCTATGAAACTTAATTGAACAGAATTCTTTATAAGATTTGGAACTTCTTCTTGAAGGGCAGAATGTAAAAGTTTCATAAGGAGATTCACTTCTTCGGAGGATCTTCCCCAATTTTCACTACTAAATGCAAATAACGTTAAGGTAGATAATCCTCTTTTAACTGCATACTCAACAGCCTCTCTAGCTCTCTCAACTCCTTTCTTATGACCATCTACACCAGGTAAGCCGTTTTCGGTTGCCCATCTATTATTGCCATCCATGATAATTGCTACATGTTTAGGCAAGGTTTCAGTGTGATGACCTTCCATGTCTAAATTTTAAAAATCTAGTAGATCTTTTTCTTTTGCTTCAAAAGTAGAATCTATTTTCTCAACAAATAAATCTGTAAGCTTTTGAATTTGCTCCTCTCCTTGGCGCTCTTCGTCCTGAGATATTTCTTTTTCTTTGAGAAATTCTTTTAACTGAGTGTTTCCTTCTCTTCTTACATTGCGAATAGAAACCTTAGCATTCTCAGCTTCAGCTTTAGCTTTTTTAATAAAATCTTTCCTGGTTTCTTCGGTAAGATCTGGCAGGATAACTCTAATAGTGTCTCCTGATGTAGCAGGATTTAGCCCTAGATCTGATTCCATAATAGATTTCTCTATTTGTTGCACTACCCCTTTCTCCCAAGGCACAATGGCTAAGGTTTTAGCATCCTCGATGGAAATACTGGCAACTTGAGATAAAGGTGTTGGTTTATCGTAATAGTCCAATTTAATGCTATCTAGCAAAGAAGGAGTTGCCCTACCTGTCCTGATCTTCTTAAAAGCAGTTTCTAAAGCACCTAAGCTCTTTTCCATCCCAGACTTAGCATCTTCAACAATCTCATTTAACATTTAACTCTCTATTTGAGACATTACTTCAGTTGCAAAGTCTACCTTTTCTACTTCTATTCCTTCACCTACTTCATATCTGACGAAGCTTAAAATAGTAGCATTACTATCACTTAAAAGCTGGCTTATTTTTTTATTAGGATCTTTAACAAAGTCTTGTTCTGTAAGACTGACTTCAGCTAAGAATTTAGAAATTTTACCGGTTATCATTTTTTCAACTATTTCTGGAGGTTTTCCTGAATCTTCTGACTGAGCCTTGAATATCTCTCTTTCTTTTTCTATAATATCTTCTGGGATTTCTGCAGGAGATACGGCCATGGGATCTGTTGCTGCGGCATGCATGGCTATATCATTAGCAAGAGACTGATCACCGCCTTGCAGAGAAACGATACAGCCTATTTTACTATTACTGTGTAAATAAGAACCTGTTGTAGATGATTCTTCAGTCTTTGCCAGTCTCCTAACAACTATGTTTTCTCCCAGTTTCTGAACTAACTTTTCTCTATTATCCTCAACGCCGTCTGCTAGCAGCTGATCTAAAGACTTATCAGAATTATTTACATAAGTCTCTAAGGTTTCAGATGTAAATGACACGAAAGAATCATCTCTAGCAACGAAGTCAGTTTCACTATTCACTTCAAGCATGAAGAAATTTCCATCACTGCCTTTTAAAGCTATCAAACCATCCGCAGCCGATCTCCCCGATTTCTTGCTAGCCTTAAGACCGCTTGTTTTCCTAAGCTCTTCGATAGCAAGATCAATATCACCATCAGTCCCTTCTAATGCCTTTTTACAATCCATAAGACCTAGGCCTGTTTTTTCCCTTAATTCTTTAACTTGTGAAGCTGAAATACTCATAATTAATCCTCGTTTTTTTCTTCCTCTTTAACATCGCTTGAGCTTGCGGCTGCAGATTCATCCTCTGCAACGACTTGTTCTTCTTCGGCAGATGTACCAGTAGCTTCTTGAGCTGTCTCTGTCTGAGGTTCAGCAGATTCCAATTGCTCTTCCGATGGAGCATCGTCCACAGTAATGGTTTGTTTTTCTTCAGGAGCCTGCTCACTTTTCTCAACTTTTCTTACAATAGCAGGACCTGATTGAGGTTCTTCTTGCTTTAGACCAGTTGCCGCCTCTGAACCTTTCAGACAAGCATCTGCAACAGCTTCTGTAAATAAGGCTATAGATCTTATAGAGTCATCATTTCCAGGAATAACGTAATCTAGGCCTTCTGGATTACTATTAGAATCAACGATCCCAACAATCGGTATACCCATTTTGCTAGCTTCAGAAACGGCTATAGATTCTCTTTTGACATCTATTATAAATAGAGCATCTGGCAGTCCTCCCATTTCAGTGACACCACCTATAGATTTTTCCAATCTATCTATGTCTCTTTGAATCTTGAGTCCTTCTTTTTTTGTGAGTTTACTAAACGTTCCATCTTCTTTCTGTCTTAGAAGAGTCTCCAATCTAGTTATTGAAGAACGAATTGTTTTATAATTTGTAAGCATTCCACCCAACCATCTCTCATTAACATAAGGCATAGAACATCTTAAAGCCTCATTTTTGATGATACTAGTAGCTGTTCTTTTGGTACCTACAAAAAGAATTTTATTATTTTTTGCAGCTAAGCCTTCTATAAACTTGAGAGCCGGCTTTATCATTTCAACCGTATGTTCTAAATTTATAATATGGATTTTGTTTCTGACCCCAAAGATATGTTGTTCCATTTTTGGGTTCCAGTACTTAGTTTGATGTCCGAAGTGAACACCTGCTTGTAGCATTTTTTCTAGCGATATTTCAGCCATTTGCTCTCCTTAATTTACGAAAAAGATTACATTTTTCTGGTTATACTTCCACGAATTTACAGAACTTACTAAATGATGAGCGATCTTTAGCACCTTAGATCTGAAACAATTTCGTGTGTTTCTTTTTTGAGACAAGAGCCTCAGGAGAGGATTAAAACATATTTCCTTCTTTTCAAGAAGAATAAATGTCATTCATCCCATATAAACCTTTAGGTTTAGATAATAGCCATCTGGCGCCCAACAAGGCTCCAGAAGCAAAAATTGATCTCTCTTCCGCCTTGTGAGTTAATTCAATAGACTCATTGGCTAGTAACACTCTGACCTTATGCTCGCCAGGATTAGTTCCTTCTCTAAAGCTTTCAACTGTAATATCAGAATTAGGAAAATGACTTGAGATTATTTCTTTCAAGTCTAGGGCCGTTCCGGATGGTGAATCTTTTTTTTCTTTGTGGTGAGTTTCTTCTATCTCTATAGTGCTATCCTCTGAAAATAAAGCACTTGAATTAGTGATAATTGTTTTAAGTATAGCAATACCAGAGCTAGTATTGGGAGCCAGTAAGACTGGGACTTCTGAACTAATTTTATCTATTTGTTTTAATTGAGATTCATTAAAGCCTGTTGTGCCAATTAAAATGGGTATTTTTCTACTCCGTGCATCTTCTAAAACTAACATAGATGATTCAGGAGATGAAAAATCTACAATAATATCTATTTTCTTTTCGGGAGGAGTACCATTGGAAATCTGTATATCAATTTTTTTTTGATTGATGAGATCTCCTATATCCTTACCTAGAAACTCGTTGTTTAAATTGCAACTTCCACCTATAAGATGAAAGAAATCATTATCTAAAATTTCTAAAATAAGTAATCTTCCGACCCTTCCGGTAATGCCTGATATGAAAATATTATGCATTTATTTAATTCTTTGTATCAAAAAAAGATTTTACCTTAGAAAACCACTCTTCTTTCAAAGGATTCTGTTTTGAGTCACCGGAAAATGATCCTTGAAAATCTTTAAGAAGTTGTTTTTGCTGTTTTGATAAGTTTTGAGGAGTTTCTATAACGGCTCTGCAAAGAAGATCCCCTGTTGATCCACCTCTAATTGGACTTATGCCTTTGCCTCTTAGTCTGAATAGCTTTCCTGTTTGAGTTCCCTCAGGTATTTTTATTTTTACCTTACCATCTAGCGTAGGGATCTGTATCTCTCCACCTAATGTAGCATCTATAAATGTAATGGGTGCTTCACAATATAAATGCTTTCCATCCCGTTCAAAAACATCATGCGGTAAAACCTTAATTTGAACAAAAAGGTCTCCTGACGGCCCACCATTTAGCCCTGCCTCACCCTCACCTGATAGCCTGATTCTATCTCCTGTATCAACACCAGCAGGAATTTTTACCGACAGTGTTTTACGTTTTTCTACTCTTCCTTGACCTCTGCAGTCTTTACAAGGATTGCTGATCGTTTGTCCTGAACCAGAACAATTGCCACATGTTTGAGCTACAGAGAAAAAGCCCTGTTGTATCCTTACCTGGCCTGCACCACCGCATGAATTACATGTGATAGGCTCACTCCCTTCACTGGCACCTGAACCGTCACAAGTAGAGCAACTTTCTAAGGCAGGTATAGCTATCTTTTCGGTTACTCCTCTTACAGCATCCTCTAGATTGATTGTCATTGAGTATTGAAGATCTGATCCTTTATTAGACCTCTGTCTTCTACTAAAAGGGTCTCCACCACCAAATATATCGCCAAATATATCACCGAATATATCATTAAATCCTTGAGAGCCTCCTCCACCAAAACTGGAGGCATCTACTCCATCATGACCAAACTGATCATAAGCATTTCTTTTTGAGGAATCAGATAGAACTTCGTAGGCCTGCGATGCTTCTTTAAACTTTTCTGGAGCATTTGGATCATCAGAATTTCTATCTGGATGATATTTCATAGCCAATTTACGATAAGCCTTTTTTAACTCATCTTCAGATGCACCTTTTGGTACACCAAGAACGTCATAGTAATCCTTTTTAGACATCTATTTCTCTAGCCTAATAGAATTTCTAATTAAGAATTTTGGTTTTCTTTTTCTTCTGTTACTTCTTCAAAGTCAGCATCAACTACATCTGCTTCTTCAGATGCTCCTTCCTGCTCTGCGGCTTCTTTATTTTTTGCCTCTTCTTCATATAATCTCTGCGCAAGAGGTGCTGAAGCCTCTGATAAAACTTTTACCTTTTCATCTATTGTTTCTTTATCTTCACCTTTTAAAGCTTCTTCTAATTCTTGAATACCATTTTCTATAGATTCTTTTTCAGCATCTTCAACTTTTTCTTTTGCTTCTTCGAGGGTTTTTTTGCAACTATGGATTAGGTTTTCTCCTAAATTTTTTGCCTGGACTAATTCTTCAAATTTTTTGTCGTCTTCAGCATGAGCCTCTGCATCTTTAACCATTTGGTCTATTTCATCGTCTGATAATCCACTTGAAGCCTTTATCTCTATTGATTGCTCTTTATTTGTTGCTTTGTCCTTAGCTGATACATTAAGAATACCATTTGCGTCCAGGTCAAATGATACTTCTATCTGAGGCATGCCTCTTGGAGAGGCTGGTATGTCTGTTAAGTTGAACTGACCTAATGTTTTATTTTCAGTAGCCTGCTTTCTCTCTCCTTGAAGGACATGAACGGTTACTGCAGTTTGATTGTCTTCAGCTGTTGAAAATACTTGAGATTTGTTCGTTGGTATAGTTGTATTTTTATCAATGAGAGGTGTCATGACTCCCCCCATGGTTTCTATCCCTAAAGTTAAAGGCGTAACATCTAAAAGTAATACGTCTGTGACATCTCCTGCGAGAACTGCTCCTTGTATGGCTGCGCCAACGGAAACAGCTTCGTCAGGATTCACATCTTTTCTAGATTCTTTACCAAAGAATTCTTTAACTTTTTCTTGAACAAGTGGCATTCTTGTTTGACCGCCCACTAAGATGACTTCATCAACATCAGAAGGTTTCAAGCCTGCATCATCAAGTGCAGTCTGTGTTGGTTTTATAGTTCTTTCTACAAGACCTTCTACTAAAGATTCTAATTTTGCTCTAGTTAGTTTATGAACAAAATGTTTAGCTCCTGATGAATCTGCTGTTATATAAGGGAGATTGATCTCTGATTGTTGATTGCTTGAAAGCTCAATTTTAGCCTTCTCCGCAGCTTCTTTTAATCTCTGTAAAGCCGCCGAATCATTATGGAGATCTAATCCTGACTCTTTCTTGAATTCATCTGCCAGATATTCAATTAACGTGATATCGAAATCCTCACCACCGAGAAAAGTATCTCCATTAGTAGATAAAACCTCGAATTGGTGCTCACCATCGACCTCAGCTATCTCAATTATTGATACATCAAAAGTTCCTCCTCCAAGATCATAAACAGCTATCTTTTGATCACCTTTACCTTTATCCAGACCATAGGCCAATGCAGCTGCAGTAGGTTCGTTTATTATCCTTTTGACTTCTAGTCCTGCTATTTTTCCTGCATCTTTAGTTGCTTGCCTTTGAGAATCGTTGAAATAAGCAGGCACAGTAATAACTGCTTCTTTCACCTCTTGTCCGAGATAGTCTTCCGCGGTCTTTTTCATTTTCTTGAGTATTTCTGCTGAAACTTGCTGTGGTGCAAGTTTTTTTCCTTCTGCTTCAACCCAAGCATCTCCATTATCGGCCGAAATTATTTTGTATGGCACCATAGCGCTGTCTTTTGTTACGACATCATCATCATGCTTTCTGCCAATAAGTCTTTTTATGGCGTACAGGGTATTCTCAGCGTTTGTTACCGCTTGGTTTTTAGCTGAGTCCCCTACCTTGATTTCATCTCCGTAGGCAACAACGGAAGGAGTAGTTCTTTTTCCTTCTGAATTTTCTATAACTTTCGCTTGATCACCTTCCATCACAGAAACACACGAATTTGTTGTTCCTAAATCAATACCTATTACTTTTGCCATTATTTTAACTCCACAATATGTTGTTTTACATAAGATGGGGCTTATGTTTCTAATTTCAAGAGGTTTTTTACTTTTCTTCGGTATTTTTTGAAACTACGACTTTTGCAGGCCTAAGGGTTCTGTCCATAATCGTATAGCCTTTGAGGACAACATCAATGATAGTATTTGGTTCGAGCTTATTGTCTTCGATAAGGGAAATTGCTTCGTGTTTTTCTGGATCAAAACTTTGATTTTCGCAATCTATGAGCTCAATTCCTGAAGTTTTTAAAGAAGTTTCAAGGCTCTTGAGAGTCAGTTCAAGACCCTCTTGTATGACATTACCATCTTCCTTGCTTTGACAAGAAATTATTGCTCTTTCTAAATTGTCACTGACAGATAAAAACTCACGTGCCAAAGATTCAACACCAAATAACCGAGCTTTGGTAACTTCCTGCGCGGCTATTCGCCTTACATTTTGAACTTCTGCCTTTGCTCTAAGAATCTGATCTTCTAGATCATTAATGATGTCTTCTTGAGAAATTTCTTCTTTGCTATCAGCTAGAGAAGCTTCAATGTCTATATTATCTGAAGCCATATCCAGATTTATTTCTTCTTCCGGGTTTGTATTTTCTTGTTTTTTGTTTTCGTTCAATGATTTCTCCTTTCAAACCCTATATGGGGCTTAAAAAAGTCTATTCAAGTTAATTAGTCTTTAAGAGGTTTTACGTATAAAACCATACTGTGATCTATAATTTCGTAACCTTCTTCTTCGGCAAGTATTTTTTGCCTTTCTTCGATCAAGTCATCTGAAAACTCAATAACATCACCAGTATCTAGACACACCATATGATCATGATGATCTGAAGGGGTTAATTCATATACAGCATGACCTTCTTCAAAATTATGCCTTATACAAATTCCAGCTTGTTCGAATTGAGTAAGAACCCTGTACACAGTTGCAAGACCTACTTCTTCACCAGCATCAATTAAACGTCTATATATTTCTTCAGCACTAAGGTGAGACTTGTCTCCATCTTCAAGAAGTTCAAGAATTCTAAGTCTTGGCAGAGTTACCTTTAAGCCAGCTTTTTTTAATTCTGCGTCGTCAGTCAATTTAATTACCTTTTAATTATGTAAGCATAAGTTAGAGTTGCTATTATAATGTCCAAAACTCCTTAATAGAAAATAAATGAGAAAAAATTTATCAATTGCTCTTCTAACGGCCTCAACACTCTTAATTGCTAGCTGCAGCTTACCAAGAACATATCAAGTAGTAATCAGCCAAGGTAACCTTGTAGATCAAGAAATGATTGATAAATTAGAAATTGGCATGACGGAGTCTCAAGTAAAATTTGTAATGGGAACTCCATTAATATCAGACACTTTTTCTCCTAATCGATGGGATTATTTTACTTCTGTAACACAAGGGGAAACGATTTATACAAAACAAAAAATTACACTGTTCTTCAAGGACAAAGCATTACTTAGATGGGATGGTGAAATTGTCTCTAATGAATAGCCTAGATAAAGAAGTATAGAAAAACACAACTCACCATGACAGGTGATACATATCGAATACTGAAATACCAGAACCTAAAAATAAAATTTTCCTCAACGTCCAGTTCATTCAAGACATGTTCTTTTTTCATTACCCAGCCCACAAAGACGGCAATAAAAATACCACCAAGAGGCAGCATGATCTGATTGGTTAAGAAATCAGTAGCATCAAAAAAGTTTCTTCCAAAAATTGTAAACTCAGACAGAAGATTAAATGACAATGCACTAAAAAGACCTATAAACCAGGCCAAGAAGCCTAAAATTATAGTAGCTGTAATTCTTTTAATCTTTAAAGATTCAATTAACCAAGCCACTCCTGGTTCTATGAGTGATATAGAGGAACTCAAGGCTGCTATGCTTAATAAAATAAAGAATAATGTTCCAAAAAAAACACCTAACGGCATAGAGCTAAAAGCAATAGGTAGGGTTACAAAAACTAGTCCCGGACCCTCTGATGCGGTCAAGCCATTTGCAAAGACTATAGGGAAAATTGCTATTCCAGCCAGCAAAGCAACTCCTGTATCCAAAGCAGCAACGGAAATAGCCGTTTTTCCAATATTTTGGTCAGCCGGCATATAGGCTCCGTAGGCCATAATAGCTCCCATTCCTAGGCTTAGAGTAAAAAATGCCTGCCCAAGGGCCTCCAACATAACTTCAGGTGTAATTTTACTGAAGTCAGGTTTAAAAAGGTAAGTAAGACCTTCAAGAAATGCTCCTGTTGTTGTTGCGTAGAGGCAAAGCATAAGTACGATTACAAACAACATTGGCATTAGAGTATTTATCCACTTCTCAAGACCATCCAGTATTCCTCTAGCAACAATAAAAACGGTAACCGATATAAAAAGGGTATGCCAAAAAATTAATGAAGATGGATTAGAGAGAAGACTATTGAAACTCTCTGTAGAGCTCTCAGGAGTTATATTTTGAAACCCATTGAATACATATGACAGAGCCCAACCAGCGGCAACACTATAAAAAGAAAGGATTAATAATCCAGCTAGTGCTCCAGTGGCTCCCAGTAAAGTCCATGCCTTGGTAGTATTAGCCTCAATTGCAAGGTTTTTCATAGTATTGGCAGGACTACTTCTACCCCTTCTTCCTATCATGATTTCACCAAGCATAATTGGTAAACCGATAACGGCAATACAGGCTAGATAAACCAGAACAAAAGCTCCTCCTCCATTATCACCTGCCATATAGGGAAACTTCCATATATTCCCAAGACCAACTGCTGATCCTGTAGCGGCTAAAATAAAAGTCCAACGGCTCGACCATGTTCCATGAATAGATTTTTTTTCTTCTAGCATTTTAATTGTAGATTTCGATAGGATTAGTGTAAGGATTCAGCCAATAAACTAAGATTAACATAAGACAAATACACAAGATAATGCTTATTTTATTAATCAGATCTACATAATTTTTGTTTAAAGTCTTAGTGATTGAAGTGACATATTGGAAATGCCTTGAAGCATAGACTGCACATAATAAGAAACTTATTCCCCAAATAGGAGTAACAAAGAAGGTCAAAACTCCACCGACTATTGCAAAAAGAACTGGCATCAAGGAAATGTAAGTAAGCTTAGAAGCTAATACATTTTTCTTGCCTTTGATAGACCAGATATTTCCAAACAAAAAGAATAACAAAACAGAAAAATATAATTGCGCAAGGTGTGCCAAGACCATTGCTAAGTTATCGGGTGTAAACCACAAAGATGCTGTTAAAACAATTAAAGGTGCAATTGATATATACGATATTCCCTTAATGGATCTAAATAAAACGTCTTCATCTTTCATGTCTGCTACAATTTTATAACAAAGTTTATACTCGAGTTGTGGGAAAAAAGAAAAAGAAAGCTGAAAACTCTATTTCAGAAAACAGAAAAGCAAGATTTGATTTTGAGATATCAAGTAAATTTGAGGCAGGCTTGTCCTTACTGGGATGGGAAACTAAAAGTATCAGAGAAAATAATGCTCAAATAGCCGAGGCCTATACGCTCTTAAAAGATGGTGAAGCTTGGTTAATAGGTTGTTACATAGACCCACTTAAAAATAGCAATTTATCTATGGATCCAACAAGATCAAGAAAACTATTACTGAACAGAAAGGAGTTAAATGAGATTATCAAATCTACATCTCAAAAAGGTAATACTTGCATTCCTACAAAACTTTACTGGAAAAATGGTCTCATAAAATGCGAAATAGCTTTAGCAGTAGGAAAGAAGGCTCAAGACAAAAGAAATACAATTAAATCAAGGGATTGGGACCGTCAAAAAGCCCAAGAACTTAGAGAAAGAAACAAAAATTAGAGAAGTTTCTTAAGGAAAGGTATACTTCGCTAGCTTTTTTGGGGGCGAACTGGCTTCGACAATAGATATAAACCCTCAAGTGCATGTCGAGAAGGTAGTAATTCTCGTTAATAAATTGCTGCAAACTTGTTAGTTGGCGAAAACGCAGACTACGCTCTAGCCGCTTAATTGGCTAGCTGTCCTTGGTAACGTGCTCGTGCGCCTCCAAAGACAGACGATTTCACGAGATGCTGAAATTATTCTTCTCATTAATAATTTCTTAAGAATAAATTGAGATCGTCTTTTGAACCCTGTTTATCGGGCGAAAAAAGATCAAATTAATAGATAAAACTAAACATGTAGATCTTGTGGCAGAGTACTAATGGACGCGGGTTCAATTCCCGCCGCCTCCACCAAAAGTGCTATCATATTTTCATGGTAGAACAACAAATTCTCATAACAATAGCTACGCTTGCTGTAACTTTAGCCGGGTTTTCAGGTGTAGTTGGTATTTTTTCTAAAGAAATTTCTGATGTTAAAAGTTATAAGCTAGAAACTTTATTATTTCAAAGTGGTGTGGCCTTATTTGCTTCTCTAACTGCTTTAATTGCTTCTCAGGTCGGAGGAGGTCTTAAGAGTGAGGAGGAGTTTAGAGAATTTTGGATCATCTCTAGTTGGATTTATATAAGCATTACAGTAATCGCCTTAATTTTTGCAACTATCGACATAATCAGAAAGGAAAGTTATAAAAAGATTAATTACAATATTCTATTTTATTTTTCTTTCTTCATTGTAATAGCGCTGCTAATTTTTAATGCACTATATGTTCAAGATGCTTATTTATTTCATATAGCTTTGGAGATAAACCTAGCTTTTGCATTCGTGTCTTTTTACACTCTAGTAATGCCACCAAAAGGATAAAGTAATAATAAAGATTGGGTCTTCTTTAGTTTCAAATACTAAAAGTCTGCCTAAGGCCTTCAATAACGAACTCAATAGCTAGTGCACCCAGTAATAGTCCAAAAGTTCTTTGCAAGGCTGATGAAATTGATGTCGGTAATCTCTTTGCTATCTTTCCTGAAGCCCACAAACTAATAGCATTAAGAAACAAAACTATAATGATAGGACTAAATCCTATAATTTGATTTTCAATAGAATTTCCAGATTTCTCAGAAAGCAACATAACCAAAGTTATAGCCCCTGGTCCTGCCATTAAAGGAATGGCTAATGGAAATGTGGCTAGTGAAGAAAGCTCCTCATCATCCATTGCCTCCTCAACTGTTTCTTCTCTTCTTTTCTGCCTTTGTTCAAATACCATCTGATATGCAATAATCATTAAGAACATGCCTCCAACTATCCTAAAGGAGTTAATATTTATTCCCATCAATTGAAGTAAAGCACTTCCAAACAACCAAAATACAAGCAAAATACCAAAGGCTGTTAATGTACTTCTAAGACATAGAGTTATTAAATCTTTTTTGTTCAACCCTTGGGTAAAACTAGCAAAGATTGGCAATATAGTAATTGGATCAATAGCTACAAAGATTAAAACAAAATTTTCTAAAAAGAGATTTAACATGCTATCAAGGCCTGCCTAGCCCTGGTACATCTACTTCTACGATTTCTATCTTGCCTGATTTTTCTCTTAAAGCAGAATCAGGATCTACCCCTGAAGCATTAGAAGTACAGATAAATAAAGTTTTAAGGTCATCTCCACCGAGCATACATGCGTATGCATTAGTTTCTACAGGTATACTTTCCAGTATCCCTCCGCCTTCTTTTACTCTAATAACCTCTGCAGTTGAAGGAGAAGCAACCCAAATTGCTCCTTCGGCGTCTAAACATATTCCATCTGGAACAGGAACATTCCCATCGTCAACACTGTTAGTTAAATCAGCCCAAACTCGTCTGTTTGATAATGAAGCATCATCATTAATATCAAATGCCATTAATTTAGCAGCGTATGTCTCTCCCACTATTAACGTTTTTCCATCTTCAGTAATAACAGTGCCATTCGGAAACATAAGATCATCAGCGGCTACACAAGGTTCTTCGCCAGGTCGAACTAAAATAAGATTAGTTGATTTAACTTCTTCTCCTGCATAAGTATTAAAGCCAAAATTACCTATATATGCATTTCCATGAACATCAACAACCATATCATTACAGTGGAAACCAGCTAGCTCGCTTAAATCAGCCATTTCTTCTAAAACATTATCTTTAAAGCTAAGTAGCTTTCTGTCTTTCATTGAAACGATAAGCATCGTCCCATCTGGCAACCAACCTAATCCGGAAGGTTGATTGGGGACTTCCACAATTACATCGTAATTTCCATTAAGATCTAAGGCATAAACCTTATGGCTATAAAAATCAGAGAAATAGAACTTATTCTGATACCATCTTGGGCCTTCTCCGAAAGTCAGGCCATCCATTAATGTTTTAAGTTTTCTTTCCATAAATCTCTCCTTCTTTATTGTGTAAGCGTTTCATCCACAAGCACCATTACATCATCAACTTCTATTTTCTGAAGGTCTTCTTGGGAAATAATTTGTGCTCTATCGGACCAAGGTTTCCAATTCACAGGGTTACTTGGCCCAAATAAAGTTATCGACTCTTTATTTACTGACGCTGCGATATGGGATGCCACGGAATCTAAGCCAATGAAAAATTTAGAACCATTTATTAAAGCTGCTAAACCCAAAAGGCTTGTTTTGCCGGCAAGATTTAATACTTGTTTATCAACAATATCGGCTTTTCCTAATATGTCTTCTACATAACTTATCTCGTGAGGATCTGGACCTGAAGTGATAACAATCGAAAGACCTTTTCTAAGTAAAAGGTTAATTAGTTGCCCAAACTTTTCTTTATCCCATAATTTTTTCTCTCGTCTTGATGTTGGATGGATTAAACAATAAGAATTTTCTTGGTTCAGAAAGGGGAAAGAATCACAGAGAGCTTTATATTCGATATCTAAATGCTTAGGGTTAAGAGTTAAGTTTTCATTAAATATCTTGAGTCCTAAACTTTCTAAAGCTAGTAGATTTCTTTGAACAATATGTTTTTCTAAAGCCTCAGGGAATATTACAGAGAAAGATTTAGTCCAAAGATTTTTTCTTCTTTTTTTGTCATCTACTGCCGCTTTCATTGCTTTACCTATTGACCAGCTTATAGGAACGACCCTCCATTGAGTGGTCAAAAAGAATGCATAATCATAATTTCTAGTATTAATTTTCTTCCAAAGTCTTATCTCTTTTTTAACCTTTTTATAAATATTTTCTTTTGATGAGGCTTCTATTTCAATAATTTCAGAGACATTATCTTCTTGTTCTAAAATAGAACCTGTTCCCTTATATACCAAAAGATCTATTTCACTATCAGGATCATTTAGTTTTATGTTGTCTAGCATAGGTTTAGTGAGTAGTACATCACCATGAAATCGCAGTATTACAATTAAATACTTATTAGACATTATTAGATATTGTTACTTGACACCCTGTTATTCAGAATGCATTATGCTCGCCTCTCAGTGATATACAAGATTAATGGCAAATATTAAATCAGCAATAAAAAGAGCTAGACAGAACGTCAAAAGGAATGCTCTCAAAAGCTCCCAAAGAGCTTCAACCAGAACAGCAGTCAAAGCTGTACTCGGTGCTATAGAAGAAAAGAATAAAGATACAGCTAAAGAAGCACTAGCCACAGCTGAAAAAACACTTGATGCGATGGCCGGTAAAAAGGTGATTTCTAAAAATAAAGCCTCAAGAACGAAATCTAGACTCTCAAAAAAAGTTAAAGCACTTTAATCTAGCACCAAATTATTTCTATGGATAACTTCCTCTTCTGAGAGGTATCCCAATTTTGCTTTAATTTCTTCAGAATTTAGCCCCTTTATAGAATTCATTTCTGTGTGGTTGAAATTTGACAAACCTCTAGCTATTTCTTCACCTTGAGCATTAGAACATTCGACTAGATCACCTTTATTAAATTCTCCTATAACCTCAATAACACCGACCGGAAGAAGGCTTTTTCCCTTAGAAGTCAGTGCAACACAAGCCCCTTCATCTAAAATTAAAGTACCAGAAACTGCACCAAATGAAGAAATCCATAATTTTCTTGACTGAAGAATTGACTTTTCACTTGAAATCTTTGTACCAATAGACTCGTTATTAAAAATCCTTACTAAGGTATCTTCCTCAAAACCGCTAGCCACCCAAGTTAAAGCACCTCCGTTAAGAGAAGTTTTTGCCGCTTCAATTTTAGTTCTCACACCTCCTCTACCTAAGAGCCCTGAAGAGCTTTTTAATTGCTGAGAAAGATCTAAGTGCTTATCATCAAGATTTATATGGCCTAGCAAAGTAGCAGTATTATCAACAGTTGGGTCATTTGAAAAAATACCATCTTGGTCAGTAAGCATAACAAATTTATTTGCTCGGACTAAACCTGCCAGTGCAGCCCCCAAACGATCGTTATCTCCAAAAGAGATCTCTTCTGTTGCAACACAATCATTCTCATTGACTATTGGAATAATTCCCATTTCTAAGAGAGATTCAAAAGTATTTTTAGCATTTAAGTATCTTGTACGATTAGCTATATCGTCATGAGTAATAAGTACTTGCGCAGTTTTATAACCAAAAACTTGAAGGTTTTTTTGATAAATCTCGGTAATACCTCTTTGACCAACAGCAGCACAAGCTTGCAAAGTAGCCAATGATTCAGGCCTCTCTGTAAATCCTAATTCACTCATACCTTTTGCAACGGCCCCTGAAGATATGATGATTACATCTTGCTTATTTTTTTTTAAGAAATCAATCTGGGATGAAAGCTTGGAAATGAAATCACTATTTATTCCTGAGTCATTACCTGAGACTAAGCTACTACCTGCTTTGATAACCCATTTATTATTCTTGCTCATCAAAAGACTCCATGTAAGTTCCTATTTCTCTCATTAATTGTTGCGTACCCAATTTTTTAGCTGCAGAAATACAATATATATTTAAAGCTCCCTCATACTTTATCTTAAGCTCATCTACTAAAGCATCTAATTCTGAATCATCAATAAGATCTATTTTGTTCAATACTAACCATTTTACTTTCTCGACTAAGTCAGAATCATAATCCTTAATCTCTATTGTCAATTCTTCTATTTCTTCTATTACATCATCTGGAGATTTTTCATAAATATCAACAATTTGCACAATCACTCTAGTTCTAGCTAAATGTTTCAGGAATTGAATACCTAAACCCACTCCTTGAGAAGCACCTGCTATAAGTCCAGGAATATCTGATATTACAAAACTTGAACTATCGGAATAGTCTACAACGCCTAGACTTGGGTGCAGGGTTGTAAAGGCATAATCTGCTACCTTTGGTTTTGCGCTAGATACAGCCCTTACTAAGGAAGATTTTCCCGCATTAGGTTTCCCTAATAGTCCAATATCCGCCAAAAGCCTAAGTTCTAATCTGAGTGATAATGACTCTCCTTCTTTCCCTTCTGTAAATTTTGTTGGCGACCTGTTTGTTGAACTCTTGTACCTTAAGTTTCCTAAACCTCCTCTGCCTCCATTACACAACAATAATTGATCTCCATCGTTTACAAGGTCAGCTAAAGAATTATCTGTCTCCAGATCATAAAGAAGAGTTCCACAAGGCACGTCAATAATTAAATCACCCCCGTCTGAGCCAGTTTTATTCTGACTACCACCCCGTTTACCATTCTCAGCTTGAAATTTCCTTTGAAATCTAAACTGAGATAATGTGTTGAGATTATTAACAGATTGAAAAATTATATTACCGCCATGTCCACCGTCTCCCCCATCCGGGCCACCTTTTGGAATATTTTTTAAACGCCTGAAGCTAGATAGACCGTTACCGCCATCACCAGCCTTGACGTCAATGGTAACTTCATCAATGAATTTCATTGATATATTATATTTGAATTATTGAGAAGGAGGTTCTGCCTTTTAGACAGGCTCTACATTGACGAACTGTCTTAACTTGGGACCTTTCTTGATAAAAGAAACCGTACCATCCACCTTTGAGAAAAGTGTGTGATCTTTTCCACAACCTACATTTTTCCCAGGGTGAAATTTAGTACCTCTTTGTCTTACTATGATTGAACCAGCAGAGATGGTTTGTCCACCAAAACTCTTCACGCCCAATCTTTTAGAATTGGAATCTCTTCCGTTCCTACTACTTCCACCTGCTTTTTTATGTGCCATGTTATCTTTTATTTACGAACTTATCGATTCGATCTTAATTTCACTAAAGTTTTGTCTATGACCGTAAGTTCTTCTGTAATCTTTTCTTCTTTTCATCTTGAAGACACGTATTTTATCATGCTTACCGTTAGTAACGAGTTTAGCAGTTACTTTTGCATTTTCTACATAAGGACTGCCAATTTTTGAATCTGCCCCATTAGAAATCATTAACACTTTATCAAATTCAATTGTCGAACCTTCTTCTACAGATAAAAGTTCTACTTTCAAGCTTTCGCCTTCTGTAACAGTGTGTTGCTTTCCTCCGCTCTCAATTACGGCAAACATATTTTCTCCAATCACGAATTTAGGGATGTGCACTATACGAAAAAGATGAACTAATCGCAATATAATTCCATGAATTACTCTTCTTAATTTAAAATAGCTGGACTATGGAATTAATCTATAAACAGTTACTCGCTAATGAATTAGATTCTTTAGAAGCAAACCTGGTGGAATCAATAAGCTCAGAAATTAAACTAGCAAGCGAAGTATCAAATCATCTTGTAAGTTCAGGAGGAAAAAGAATAAGGCCTGTTGTGTGTATTTTGATTGCCAAAGCTTTTAGTTATCAAGGGCAAGATCTCATAAAGCTGGCAAGTTCTATTGAACTGCTTCATTCAGCCACGCTCATACATGATGATGTGGTAGACCAAAGTCTAATCAGAAGAGGCAAACAAAGTATTCACACTAAATGGGATAATGCTCACGGTGTGTTAGTGGGAGATTTTGTTTACTCTAAGGCATTTCAATTAATGGCTAGTTTTGAAAATCCAAAGATTATCAGAACTCTTGCTAACTCTACAAATAGAATTTCTGAAGGAGAAGTCCTCCAGCTTGCTTTAAAAAATAGAGAAATTTTAACCGAAAAAGAATATTTTGAAATAATCGATAGAAAAACTGCAGAGCTTTTTAAATCAGCAGCTCTAACTGCGGGAATTCTTTCTTCTTGTTCAGAAAATCAGCTTTCTGGTTTAGCTAAATTTGCCACCTCCTTAGGAATAAGCTTTCAAATTCAAGACGATATTCTTGATTATTTTGGAAATGAGAGTCTTACAGGAAAACGTATCGGCAAAGATTTTGAAGAAGGTAAATTTACCCTTCCTGTTCTGATAGCTCTAAAAAATATGGACTCTAATGAAAGAGATATTTTTTTAAAATTATTTGAAAACGGTGAAAAAGAATCCTTTCCTGAGGTCTTGCAAATGCTTAGCACTTCAAATATTCGTGAAGAAATTGATAAAACATTTAATTATTATTCAGATATATGCAAAGAAGAGATTAAAGGTATACCTGATAACGAATACAAGACAGCATTAGAACAAATTGTCTCTAATCTGAACTCAAGATTAACTTAATTTTTTTATCACTATTTTGATGTATCATTAAGTTTTTAAAATTAAAAATACAAAGAAATGTCTTTCTCGCCAAAAAGCAACTACAACAAAGAAGAAATACTAGATTGTGCTGAAGGTAATCTTTTTGGCCAAGAAAATGGCAGACTTCCGACTCCCAATATGCTCATGTTTGACCGCATCACAGAAATCAATACTGACGGAGGTAAGTTTTCAAAGGGTGAGATTATCGCTGAATTAGACATCAATCCTGATCTATGGTTTTTTGATTGTCATTTTAAAGGTGATCCTGTAATGCCTGGTTGTTTAGGTCTCGATGCTATGTGGCAGCTGGTAGGTTTCCATTTATGCTGGCTAGGCAAGCCCGGTCGCGGAAGAGCCCTTGGTGCATCCGAGGTCAAATTTTTTGGGCAAGTATTACCAACTGCAAAGCTTGTGACAATTAAAATTGATATCAAAAGAATACTTAATCTCGATCTTACAGTTGGAATAGGTGAAGGATCCATGCTTGTAGATGGAAGAGAAATTTACAGCGCCAAAGGACTTAAAGTGGGTTTATTTCAAGATACCTCTAGTTTTTGATATGCGCGAAGTAGTAGTAACAGGCATGGGGATAGTCTCTAGTTTAGGAAATAACACTTCTGAAGTAACAGATTCTTTAAAAAATTTAAGATCTGGTATCTCAGAAAATCTAGACAATAAAGAGATAGGTCTTAGAAGTCATGTTTCAGGTTCAATTAAAGATTTAGATCTTAAAGGACTCATCGATAGAAAACTTTATAGGTTTATGGGCGATGCAGCTGCCTATGCATACTTAAGCACTCAAGAGGCAATAAAGGATGCTAATTTATCTCAAGACGAATTATCTAATGTCAGAACTGGTCTAATAATGGGTTCAGGAGGTGCTTCTTCTGAAGACCAAATAGAATCCGCAGACATCCTAAGACAAAAAGGTTTAAAAAGAATAGGACCCTACAGAGTTACTAAAGCTATGGGAAGTACAGTCTCCGCCTGTCTTGCAACATCTTTTGGAATAAAAGGAGTCAATTATTCTATTTCCTCTGCTTGCGCAACTAGTGCGCACTGTATTGGATCTGGAATGGAACAAATACAACTCGGCAAACAAGATATTGTTATTGCAGGCGGCGGTGAAGCTGAGCATTGGGGAATGACCAGTTTATTCGATGCCATGGGAGCCTTGTCTACAAAATATAATGACAATCCTTCTGTTGCCTCAAGAGCTTATGATAAAGATAGAGATGGTTTTGTGATCGCTGGAGGTGGAGGGTCTTTAATTCTTGAAGAGAAAGAACATGCCATTGCTAGAGGTGCAACAATCTATGCAAAATTAACTGGTTATGCTGCTACCTCTGACGGTGAAGATATGGTTAGTCCTTCTGGAGAAGGTGGGAAGAGGTGTATGCAAGTTGCCTGGGAGATGTGCGGCAAGTCAAAGATTGACTATATAAATGCCCATGGAACAAGTACTCCGGCTGGAGATATCACTGAGCTCAATGCCATTAAGTCTGTTTTTGGAGATAAGATACCTTGGATAAGCTCAACCAAATCGCTTTCAGGCCATTCTCTTGGAGCCGCAGGAGTTCAGGAATCTATATATGGTCTTGTAATGTTAAAAGAACAATTTATAGCGGGCTCAGCCAATATAGAGAATTTAGATGAAGGTGCTGAAGATTTTCCAATAGCTAGAGAAAACATATCAGTTTCCCTGAGCAGTTTTTTAAGTAATAGTTTTGGCTTTGGTGGCACTAACGCTACTTTGATTTTTGAAAAACCTTAAAAAGGTATATCGTCATCAGTAATACCGCTATCTGGTAAATTTTGAGAGCCCATATCTTGATTGGGATTCTCATAAGAAGAATTATCTGAATTAGAATTTCCCCTACTGTCCAAGAACTGCATATCTCGTCCTATGACCTCTGTGGTGTATCGAGTTTGGCCATCCTGTTCCCATTTCCTGGTTTGAAGCTGACCTTCTATATAGACTTTAGATCCCTTTTTAAGATATTCACCTGCAATCTCAGCCAACCTTCGCCATAAAACCACCCTATGCCATTCAGTTTTCTCTTGATCAGAGCCCGTGTCCTTATCTTTCCATGATTCAGATGTTGCCAGACTCAGTGTTGTGACAGCGGCTCCGCCGGCTGTATATTTAACATCAGGATCTTGTCCTAGATTTCCTACCAAAATTACTTTATTGATTCCGCTTCTAGCCATAAAAATTTTAATTTAGTTAATATTACTAACTCAGATTATAATCTGTTTTCTAAACTTAAGTTCCAAAACATTATTTTTTTTCATGAAATACATCAAAGTAAGAGGTGCACGTCAGCATAATCTTAAAAACATAGATATAGATCTTCCCCGAGATAAGCTAGTAGTCATAACAGGTCTGTCCGGTTCAGGTAAATCAAGTTTAGCATTTGATACTCTTTATGCTGAGGGGCAAAGACGATATGTGGAATCTTTATCAGCTTATGCAAGGCAATTTCTATCTATGATGGAAAAACCTGATGTTGATCACATTGAGGGGCTCTCTCCTGCAATTTCTATTGAACAGAAAACAACTTCCCATAACCCTAGATCTACCGTTGGAACTGTTACTGAAATCTATGATTATTTGAGACTTTTGTTTGCAAGAGCCGGTACACCGATATGTCCCGATCATAACCTGTCTCTGGAAGGACAAACCTCAAATCAAATTTGTGACAAGATACTTGAACTCCCAGATGAATCTAAAATAATGATCTTGGCTCCATTAATAAAAGAGCAGAAAGGTGAACACCTCCATGTATTCGATGATCTTAAGATGCAAGGGTATGTAAGAATGCGAGTTAATGGAATTACCATTGATGTCGATGATAGTCCCAAACTAAACAAAAATAAAAAACATTCAATAGAAGCTGTGGTCGATAGATTGGTATTACCCAAAGATGCTGATGAAAATTTTCAATTGAGATTAGCAGAATCAATTGAAAATGCGCTTAATCTTAGTGATGGTAATGTGATCATATTCCTTTTAGATGAGAATAAGGATATTTCTTATAGCTCGAAAATGGCATGTAATGAATGCGGTTACAGCATACCTGAACTTGAACCTAGATTATTCACTTTCAATAATCCTGCAGGTGCTTGTCCTGACTGCGAAGGACTCGGAGTGAAGTCATATGTAGACGTTTCTAAGGTAATTCATGAATCTACAGCTAGTATAAGCGAAGGTGCCTTAGTTGGATGGGATATGAGTCACAGATATCATTTCCACCTTCTTAGATGTCTTTCAAGGGAATATAACTTTTCATTAGAGGAATCTTTTGAAAACCTAGATGAAGAGATAAAGGATATTATTTTAAATGGAACTAATGGAGTACCTGTGAATTTTAGTTGGAGAAATAAAAGAGGTAGTTTGGTGGAACGAATCTTTGCTTTTGAAGGGGTCTTAAACAATATAGACAGAAGATATAAAGAAACTGAATCTAGTTATAGTAGAGATAACTTATCTAAACTTATCTCTCTTTCTTCCTGTAAGGCCTGTGCAGGAACTAGATTGAGAAAAGAAGCCAGAAATGTATTCATAGAAAATGTGAATCTTCCTGAAATTACTTCTTACACCATAGATCAAGCTTTTGATTTTTTTAATACTATGAATTTAAAAGGTTCAAAGGGTGAAATTGCTGAAAGGATAGTAAAAGAAGTAAACGAAAGATTAGAATTCTTAGTAGACGTTGGATTAAATTATCTTACTTTAGATAGAAGTGCTGAAAGCCTCAGTGGAGGGGAAGCTCAGAGAATTAGATTGGCTAGTCAGATTGGAGCAGGACTTGTAGGAGTAACTTATATTTTAGATGAACCATCGATAGGTCTTCATCAAAGAGATAATGAAAAGCTCCTCAAAACGTTAAAAAAATTGAAAGATCTTGGCAACACAGTAATAGTTGTGGAACACGATCATGAAACAATGCAATTTTCAGATCATGTAATTGACATAGGTCCTGGGGCCGGAGTTCATGGTGGAAAAGTATGTGCCCAAGGAACAGCATCAGAGATAGCTAAATCTAAGCATTCAATTACAGGTCAGTACTTGTCAGGAAAAAGAAAAATTGAAATACCAAAGAAAAGAAAAGAATTAGATCAAGAAAGAATAGTTAAGCTCACCAAAGCCGATGGTCATAACTTAAAATCTGTAAATCTTGAACTACCTCTAGATTTATTTGTTTGTGTTACAGGAGTTTCAGGTTCTGGAAAATCAACTTTAATCAATCAAACATTGTTACCAGCTATATCAAATGAAATCTCTAAAGCTGAAAAAAGAGATACTAAACCTTTTGCAAAACTATCAGGAATAAATGATATCGATAAGATTATTGAGATTAGCCAAAGCCCTATAGGTAGGACTCCAAGATCTAACCCAGCAACATACACAGGTTTATTTACTCCATTAAGGGAGTTATTTGCCGGAACACAAGAATCTAGATCTCGTGGTTATAAAATTGGTAGATTCAGTTTTAACGTGAAAGGTGGTAGATGTGAGGCATGTCAAGGAGATGGTGTTATTAAGGTCGAAATGCACTTTCTTCCTGATGTATATGTAAAGTGTGATGTATGTGATGGTCAAAGATATAATAGAGAAACTTTGGATATCAAGTACAAAAGTAAGAATATTTACGAAGTATTGGATATGACAGTTGAAGATTCGTTAAAGTTTTTTGATGCAATACCTTCCATAAGAAAGAAATTAGAGACCCTTATGGATGTTGGTCTCGGGTATGTGAAATTAGGACAACAAGCCACCACCCTATCAGGAGGGGAAGCCCAGAGAGTGAAATTAGCTAAAGAGTTATCAAAAAGTGCCTACAATCATACTCTCTATATTCTTGATGAACCTACAACAGGGCTTCATATGTATGATATTGAACTGCTTCTAAAGGTACTTAAAAGACTTAGAGATAACGGTAATACAGTAGTTGTGATAGAACACAACATGGATGTCATCAAAACATGTGATTGGGTGATAGATTTAGGACCCGAAGGCGGTTCAAATGGTGGAGAAATTATTGCTATGGGAACTCCAGAGGACCTTATTAAAAACAAAAAATCCCACACAGGAAAACATCTTAAAAAAGTACTTAAAACTTAAGCTGTTTCTTCACTAACAGGTTGCTCCCCTGCAATATTGTCTTCTTTTACAAACTCTATTTGAGCTGCAGGAGATTTATCACCAGGCCTAAGTCCTCGTTTAACGACTCTCAGGTAACCTCCTGGTCTGTTCTTGAACCTAGGTCCTAATTCATCAAATAACTTGGCTACTGCCTCTTTAGATTGAAGTCTAGCATATGCTAATCTTTGATTTGCCACTGTATTCTCTTTAGCAAGAGTAACTAAAGGTTCCAAGAAGCCTCTAATCTCTTTGGCTTTAGCAAGAGTGGTTTTTATAGATTCATGTTCTATGATTGAAATAGCTAAACCTTTCTTTAAGGCTTTCCTTTGAGGACTATTCCTATTGAATTTTCTTCCAGCTTTCCTATGTCTCATTTTATTTCTTAATTATTTTCTGGTGGCCAATTATCAAGTATCAAGCCCAATGAAAGGCCTCTTGATAAAAGAACTTCTTTTATTTCATTTAAAGACTTCTTACCTAGATTAGGTGTCCTAAGCAGATCTGATTCCTTTCTTGTGACTAAATCACCAATGTAATGAATATTCTCTGCCTTCAAGCAATTAAATGATCTTACTGTTAGTTCTAATTCATCCACAGGTCTTAACATTATTGGATCAATTTTTGCCTCTTCTTTTTCTTCGATGACCTCTTCAAGTCTTCCAAGTTCGGCAAAGGCTGATAGCTGATGCTGAAGTATAGTAGCTGAGATTCTTAATATTTCTTCTGCTTCTAAGGTTCCATCGGTATCAATGTCTACAGTCAGTCTATCAAGATTTGTTCTTTGTTCCACTCTTGCATTATCAACCTGATAAGTAACTCTTCTTATTGGAGAATAAGTTGCATCCAATCTTAAGAGACCTGTCTCTTGACCCTCATCTTCATCCAGAGGTTTAACAGGAACAAACCCTCTTCCTCTTGTAACTTTTAACATCATATTAATTGAACCTTCTTCATTCAAAGTAGCAATATGATGATCTGGATTGATTATCTCTACGCCAGTTGGCAAATCAATGTCAGCCGCTGTTACTATTCCACTTCCAGATTTAGATATTTTTAATTCTGCATCTTCCACTTCAGTAAGTCTCACTGATAAATCTTTTAAATTTAAAAGTATGTCTATAACATCTTCTTGTACGCCTTCTATTGTGCTGTATTCATGAAGGACACCATCAATTTTTACTTCTGAAACTGCAGTTCCTGGCATGGAAGATAAAATAATTCTTCTTAGGGCATTACCTAAAGTGTGACCGAAACCCTGCTCAAGAGGTTCAAGAACAATTTTAGACCTAGTTGGTCCTGATTCTTCAACAACTATTTCAGTTGGTGTTAAAAAATCTTTAATAATATCGTAATTATCTGTCATATTTTTCCTCTTTTATTTTGAATAAAGTTCGATTATCAAATTCTCATTGATATCAGTATCAAGAGATGATCTTTCAGGAATGTTTTTATATGTTCCTGAATAATTTTTAGAATTCACATCTATCCAATCAATCTCTTCTCTATTTTTTGCTATTTCTATAGCTTGTTGAACCCTATTTTGTGATTGTGCACCTTCAGTTAAAGAAACGGTATCTCCAGGAGTAATTTTAAAACTTGGGATGTTAACTTTCTTGTCATTTACTAGAACGGCTTTATGGCTAACAAGTTGTCTAGCCTCTGATCTAGTTGAAGCAAAACCCATTCTGTAAACAACATTATCAAGTCTACTTTCAAGCATTTGAAGAAGATTGTCACCTGTGACCCCTTTCATTCTTGCTGCATGCTTATAATAAGTCTTGAACTGTTTTTCCATAACACCATAAATTCTTCTTACTTTCTGTTTTTCTCTTAACTGAACTCCATAATCAGAAATTCTAGGACGTCTAGTACGTCCGTGCTGTCCAGGAACTGTTTCAGACTTACACTTTGAATCATGAGATCTTATTCCACTTTTTAACAGAAGATCTGTTCCTTCTCTTCTGGATAACTTGCATTTAGGTCCAATATATCTAGCCATTAAACTCTTCTCCTTTTAGGGGGCCTACAACCGTTGTGAGGGATTGGAGTTACGTCAGTTATTTTAGTTATTTTGAAGCCTTTAGAATTTAGTCCTCTTATTGCTGACTCTCTTCCTGATCCAGGCCCTCTTACTTGAATCTCGAGACTCTCCACTCCTACCATTTTTACTTTATCTCCTACTGCTTCAGCGGCCCTTTGCGCTGCGAAAGGTGTACTTTTTCTAGAGCCCCTAAAGCCTTGAGCACCAGAACTTGATTGAGCAATAGCATTTCCTTGCTTGTCAGTAATACTAATCAATGTGTTATTAAAGGAGGCATGAATATGAGCAATACCTTCGCTTACTCTTTTTTTTGTAGTCTTTTTTGTAGCCATAGTTTTATCTTCTTATTGGACGTTTAGGTCCTTTTCTAGTTCTCGCGTTATTTTTTGTATTTTGTCCTCTTACAGGTAGATGTCTTCTGTGTCTTATGCCTCTATTGGTACCTAAGTCTTGAAGTCTTTTAATATTTGTTGCTACTTCCCTTCTTAAATCGCCTTCTACCATAAATCTACCTACCTCTGCTCTTACAAGCTCAAGTTGATCTTCAGATAAATCAACAATTTTTGTAGATGGATCAACTCCTATAGAGCTGCAAATGCTTTTTGCTCTAGTTTTTCCAATTCCATAAACATAAGTTAATGAAATCTCTGCATGTTTATTATCCGGGATATTTATTCCTGCGACACGTGCCATTCTTTTCTCCTTTACCCTTGTCTTTGTTTATGTCTTGGTTCTGTTGGACATATAACAAAAAGTGTTCCTTTTCTTTTTACTATTTTGCAATTTCTGCATATTTTTTTAACTGATGCTCTAACTTTCATTTTTATCTTCCACCTAATGGATTACCACCATAACCTTTTAAATTAGCTTTTTTAAGAAGTGACTCGTACTGATGTGACATAAGATGAGATTGCACCTGAGCCATGAAATCCATCACTACCACAACTGCTATTAGCAATGAAGTTCCTCCTAAGTAAAAAGGAACACCGGCTGAAACAATCAAAAATTGAGGCATAAGACATACCAATATAAGGTATCCAGAACCCCAAACTGTTAAGCGGGTCATCACTCCATCTATATAATCTGCTGTTTGATCTCCTGGCCTTATACCAGGCATATAAGCACCAGATCGTCTCAAATTTTCTGAAATTTCTTTTGGGTCAAACTGTAGGGCAGTATAGAAGAAACAGAAGAAAGCAATCAGAGCCGAAAATAGAATTACATACAAAGGCTGGCCGGGACCGAGAGCAAGAGTGATTTCTTGAAGCCACTCGAACCCTTCACCTTGTCCAAACCATGATGAGGCTGATGCCGGAAATAACAGCAAACTACTTGCAAAAATTGCTGGTATAACACCTGCTTGGTTTATTTTCATAGGAAGATAAGAAGCTTGACCTTGAACCATCTTTCTTCCTTGTTGTCTCTTGGCATAATTTACAGTTATCCTTCTCTGACCTCTTTCTATCCAGACAATAAATGCTATTGCAGCAACCGCTACTAAAGCGATTGATAAGAGCATAATGAGATTGATATCTCCTTGCCTTGCCCCTTCGAATGCCTGCCCCACTGCCCTTGGTAACCCAGCAACGATGCTAGAAAAAATTATTATTGATATGCCATTGCCAATACCTTTTTCAGTAACAAGCTCTCCTAACCACATTAAAAATACTGTTCCTGATACCAGCGAAGTTACAGCTACTATCTGAAACATTACTCCCGGTTCTAAAGCTAAGCCTTGATTTTGTAACCCTAAAGCCAGTCCACTTGCCTGAATGAGGGCTAAAAATACTGTTCCATAACGGACATAAGACGTTCTTAATCTTCTACCTTCCTCACCTTCTTCTCTAAACCTTTTCTTCAGAGAAGGTGTAGTTCCTTCTAGTAGACTCATGATAATAGATGCAGTAATGTATGGCATGATATTGAGGGCCATAATACTCATCCTTTCAAGAGCTCCGCCTGAAAACATATTGAACAAGTCTAGGAGTGTTCCTTGATTTTGTTGAAAAATATTCGCTAGCTTATCTGGATCAATACCTGGAATTGGTATGTGTGTTCCTATCCTATAAATTATGACAGCCATAAAAACAAAACGAAGCCTCTTCCATAACTCTGAAAGTCCTTTGTTTTGTCCAATAGCTGAAGGATTTACTGACATGACTATGCTTCTATTGTGCCTCCAGCTTCTTCAATTAATTTTTTAACTGATGCTGTTGTATGAATGCCCTTAAGATTAATTTTAGTACATGAATCTGCGTCTAAGAACACTTTTACTTTTTTAGTAGAGTTTCTAATAAGATCAGCCTCAACAAGACTTTCTATAGTTACTTCAGTTATACCTGAATTAAGTAAGGTGCTAAGTCTTAATTGCTCAGTATTTCTATTTCTTCTTGATGAAAAGCCAAATTTAGGAGTTCTTTTTTGGAGAGGCATTTGACCACCCTCAAACCCTATTCTAACCCTTCCTCCAGAACGAGATTTCAAACCTTTGTGTCCTTTACCACTTGTTTTTCCAGAACCACTACCCGTACCTCTGCCAATACGCTTGCTATCCTTTACTCTTTTAGGATTTGGTTTTAATTCGTTGAGTTTCATTTTGATCCTTTTAATTTACTTGCAATAAATGAATAGCTTTATTTATCATTCCTCTATTTTCAGGAGTATCTTGAACAGAAACAGTTTGTCCAATTTTGAATAAACCTAGTCCTCTTACTGAATTTTTTTGAAATTCTTTGGAGCCTATAAGACTTCTAGTGAGCTTAACTGTAATTTGTTTATCTGACATCGTTAACCTCTACCTAATCTCTTCGCAACTCTTGCAGGAGATTCCATTTCTTCTAAAGCCTTCAAAGTTGCCCTTACTACATTTACAGGCGTTGTAGAACCATAACACTTTGCTAGAACATCTTTTACACCAGCTAACTCCAGAACAGCTCTCATAGCACCACCTGCTATAATTCCTGTACCAGGCGCCGCAGGTTTCATAAAAATTACTGATGCTCCATATTTAGATTTAATTGGATATTGAATGGTGTTTCCCTTTAATTCTATGCTCACCATATTCCTTCTGGCATGATCTAGAGCTTTCTGGATAGCAATTGGAACTTCTCTTGCCTTGCCTCTTCCAAAACCAATTTTTCCATTTCCATCGCCCACTACCGTTACAGCAGTAAATCCGAAGATCCTACCGCCTTTCACAACTTTAGCTACTCTATTAACTTGTACTAGTTTTTCTTCTAAGACTTCAGAGCCAAGATTATCTGTAACAGCTTTATTTTCCATATTTTTTTTCCTAAAATGAGAGGCCTGCTTCACGAGCCGCCTCAGCGAGAGCCTTTACTCTCCCATGAAATTTATAACCAGATCTATCAAATGCTACTTTGTTTATGCCTTTTTCAAGGGCTCTTTCTCCGATCAATTTACCCACTTTTGAAGCCGCATCCATATTCCCATTATTTTCCGACTTCAATGCTTCTTCAGCTGTAGATGCACTTACAATAATTTGTGATCCATCACAGGTGGAAACCTGTGCATAAATGTGAGCATTAGACCTAAAAACACTCAGCCTATTGTTTTCAGATAGTTCAATTTTTGATCTAGACTTTAGAGCTCTTTTTTGTCTTTTTAAATTCTTTATGGCCATTTTTTTATGCTTTTTTGGATTCTTTTCTTATTATTCTTTCATCGGCATACTTCACACCTTTGCCTTTATAGGGCTCAGGAGGTCTATAATCTCTTATTTCAGCAGCAACCTGCCCTACCAGCTGTTTATCCATAGATTTAAGAATAATCTCTGTATTACTCGGTAGTTCAGCAGTCACCCCTTCAGGTAATTCATGTTTAACAGGATGAGAAAAGCCTAAACTAAGATTTATGGTTGAACCTTCTAACGCTGCTCTGTAACCAACTCCATTTATTTCAAGTTTCTTCTCAAAACCTGTAGCAACTCCCTGCATAAAATTTGCTGTTAATGCTCGCATGGTGCCTGTAATTGCCAAAGATTCCTTGGATTCTTTATTAGGACTGAAGCTGATTGAATTCTCTTCTTTATTTATGTCTACGTCCTCATGGATTTCTAAAGACATACTGCCTAACTTTCCTGAAAAAGTTATAACCCCTTGGTTATTTTCTAGAGTTACTCCATCTGGAATTTCTAATGCTTTTAAAGATGTTCTAGCCATAATTTATTTTTAAAATACTGAACAAATTAATTCACCGCCAACTTTCTCTTCTCGAGCTTGTTGATCAGTCATTAATCCTTTACTGGTTGAAATGATTGCCACACCCAAACCTCCATTGACTTGAGGTAAATCTTTATAGTGTGAATATTGTCTTAACCCTGGTTTGCTTATTCTTTTAAGCTGCTTAATGACAGGGGAGCCTTCAAAATATTTAAGTTTTATTTCTATTTCTGGTTTTGCTCCTTCGGAAGAAGAATAAGAGTGAATATATCCTTCCTGTTTGAGCATAGAAAGAAGTGCTAATTTTTTTGTAGATGAAGGAACTTTTACAGTTTCTTTATTCCTACCTTGAGCATTATTAATACTCGAAAATAAGTTTGCTATAGGATCTTGAATACTCATATATTTTTTACCAACTTGATTTTACTAATCCAGGAATATCACCCTTCATAGCCAGTTCTCTTAATTTATTTCTTGCTAAACCAAATTTGCGATACACAGCATGCGGTCTTCCAGTTATCGCGCACCTTCTTTGCATTCTAATAGGACTAGCATCTCTAGGCTGTTTTTGCAGCTTGATTTGTGCAGCTTCTTTTTCTTCTTGAGAAAATTTAGGACTTCTAATTATCTCCTTAAGTTCAGCTCTTTTTGCTGCAAATCTAAGAACCGTTTTCCTTCTTCTTTCTTCTCTTGCTTTCATTGATGTTTTTGCCATATCTTTACCTTTAAGTTTTGAAAGGGAATTTTAGTGCTCTGAGAAGAGCCTCTCCAGACTTATCATCAGCAGCTGAAGTGGATATGCAGATATCCATTCCTCTTATTTTATCTACTTTGTCATAATCTATTTCAGGAAAAATGATGTGTTCTTTGATACCCATTGAGTAATTACCCCTTCCGTCAAAGGATTTAACTTCCAGTCCTCTGAAATCTCTTTCCCTTGGAATAGCGATACTAATAAGCCTCTGAAGAAACTCGTACATCCTATCGCCTCTAAGGGTTACCTTACAGCCAATTGGCATTCCATCTCTGATTTTGAAGTTGGCTACAGATTTTCTAGCTTTCGTGACTAGTGGTTTTTGTCCAGCTATTAGAGTCATATCTTCAACAGCTCGTTCAAGAACTTTTTTGTCATTCATTGCCTCACCTACTCCCATATTGAGGGTTACTTTTGTAACCTTCGGAACAGCCATTACTGATGCAAGCCCTAAACTATCTTTCAACTCTTGAACAATAGTATTTTTATAATGATCTTTTAATGGAATCATGACTATATTTCCTTACCTGAAGATTTGAATACTCTTATTTTTGAACCATCTTCTAGAGATTTAATCTGCACTTTATCTGCCTTCTTAGTGGAAGGATTGAAGATTGATATATTTGAAACGTTAATTGATGCTTCTTTTTCTACAACGCCTCCGGCAATGCCTGCATTAGGGTTAGGTTTTGTGTGTCTCTTAACCATTTGAACGCCTGAGACATAACATCTACCGTTATTTAAAAGTTTTGTTACAGAACCTTGTTTACCTTTATCTTTTCCAGCAATTACGATTACTTGATCGCCTGTTTTGATCTTCTGCATAATTAAATTACCTCCGGAGCTAAAGAAACAATTCTCATGAACTCTTCACTTCTTAATTCTCTTGATACTGGGCCGAATACTCTTGTTCCTATTGGTTGTTTTTGAGCATTAATTAACACAGCTGCATTATCATCAAATCTTATGGACGAGCCATCAGATCTACGAAGCTTATTCTTAGTTCTCACTATGACAGCGTCAACAACCTCTCCTTTCTTTACCTTGCCTGTTGGGATAGCTTCTTTGATGGAAACTTTTATTACATCTCCCACTTTCGCAAACTTTTTCTTAGATCCGCCTAGCACTCTTATACACATGAGCTTCCTGGCACCACTATTGTCTGCAACTTCTAAATAACTTAACTCTTGTATCATCTTTTTTTATATTTCTTGTGTTTTTTGCTCTATCTTAAGTAGATTCCATGATTTACTTTTCGAGATTGGCTTACACTCTTGAATAGTAACTAAATCTCCTGAGCTACATATATTTTCTTGATCATGTGCGTGAAGTTTTGTTGACCTTCTTATAATCTTTTTATACAGAGGATGCTTAACTTTCCTTTCAACAAGAACTGTTATCGTCTTATCTCTAGAAGAGCTGATCACCCTACCTGTTTCTGTTCTTGTTCTTTTATCCGTCATTCTTTTCTTGTTTATGTTGTTCTTTATTTAAAGTTTTTAGTTGTGCAATTGATCTTCTAATTTCTCTAATTTTGTGAGTTTCTTTCAACTGCCCAGATGAATGTTTTATCTTTAACTCAAGTAACTCTTTTCTGAGTTTTCCTTCTTCATCCGTAACGTCTGTAGATTTATTTCTTAATTTATCTAGAAAGCTTTCTTTAGCCATTAGACTCTCCTAATAAAAGTTGTTGCTATAGGCATTTTTGCAGAGGCAAGTGCGAAGGCCTCTTTGGCTAACTCCTCATCCACTCCTTCCATCTCATATAAAATCTTTCCAGGTTTAATGGGACATACCCAATATTCTACATTTCCTTTACCTTTTCCTTGTCTTACTTCAAGAGGCTTTTTTGTTATTGGCTTATCAGGAAAAACTCTTATCCAAATCTTCGCACCTCTTTTGACATGACGCGTCATAGCTCTTCTTGCTGCCTCAATCTGCCTTGACGTGAGTTGCCCTCTCTGAGTAGCCTTTAAGCCAAAAGTTCCAAAGCTTAAGGTTGCGCCTCTTTGAGCATTACCAGTATTTCTACCTTTCTGCTGTTTTCTGTATTTTGTTCTCTTAGGTTGAAACATTTATTTGCCTTCTAGTCTGAGTCTTTATTTTGGTTATCAAGAACTTCGCCTCTAAAAACCCAGGCTTTAACTCCAATAACGCCGTATGTTGTATTTGCTTCGGCCAAACCATAATCTACGTCAGCTCTTAGCGTATGCAGAGGTACCCTTCCTTCTTTTTGAATTTCAGCTCTTGCAATCTCAGCTCCACCTAGCCTACCGGCAACTCTAATCTTTACGCCTTCAGCACCTTGTCTCATTGCATTCTGAACAGCTCTTTTCATAGCTCTTCGGAACATAACTCTTCTTTCAAGTTGCTGAGCTACACTTTCTGCTAAAAGTTTTGCGTCGAGATCTGGTTTTCTTATCTCTTGTATGCTGAGAGTGACAGGTATTCCCATTCTCTGAGTAATATCCTCTCTCATTCTATCGATATCTTCACCTTTTTTTCCTATGACAATACCGGGTCTTGCAGTGTGAATAAGTACTCTCGCATTATCTGCTGTTCTTTCTATCTCTATTCTGCTTACTGATGCGTGAGAGAGTTTATTAGTTAGATGCTCTCTTACCTCAATGTCTTTGAGAAGATTTTCCGTATACTCAGATTTTTCAGCATACCAATTAGAGGTGTGTTGAGTGGTTATTCCTAATCTAAAACCTATTGGGTGTACCTTTTGTCCCATTATTTTCCTTTTTCCTGAACCGTTAACGCAATATTGCAGCTTCTCTTAAAAAATCTATCAGCTCTTCCTCTGGCCCTAGGTCTTACACGTTTCATTGTGAAGCTCTCATCTACAGCTATAAAAGAGACAAATAATGTATCTATATCTAATCCTTGATTATGCTCAGCATTCGCAATAGCAGACTCTAGAATCTTCTTGATGATATGAGCAGATTTTTGTGGAGCAAAAGAAAGAATGCCTAAGGCTTCTTCAATGTGTTTGCCTCTTATCTGATTAGCAACTAGTCTAGCTTTCTGGCTAGAAACTCGAGCGCTTCTTAGTTTTGCAGTAGCTTGACTCATTTTTTACTTCCTATCTCCAGAATGCATTTTAAATGTTCTTGTTAAAACAAACTCACCAAGCTTATGACCAACCATATCTTCTTGAATGAAAATAGGAACATGTTGTCTTCCGTTATGCACGGCTATATTTAGTCCTACCATATCAGGAGTAATCATTGATCTTCTTGACCAAGTCTTTATTGGTTTCTTGTCGTTAGTTGCAACTGCTTGATCCACTTTTTTTAACAAGTGTAGATCTACAAATGGTCCTTTTTTTAATGATCTAGGCATTTTTAATTTCTTCTTCTTACAATCATTCGATTGCTTGGTTTATTTTTCTTGCGAGTTTTATATCCCTTAGTCGGAACTCCCCATGGTGTAACTGGATGTCTACCTCCAGATGTCTTTCCTTCACCGCCACCATGTGGGTGATCTACTGGGTTCATTGCCACACCTCTAACAGTCGGTCTTATGCCCAACCATCTTTTTGCTCCTGCTTTTCCTATAGATCTCAAAGAATGCTCTGAATTAGATACGCTACCAATAGTAGCTCTACACTCAGACAGAACTCTTCTTACTTCGCCACTTCTTAATCTTAAAGTTGCATACCTACCTTCAATAGCTAAAATTTGGGCTGAAGCTCCTGCACTTCGTGCCATCTGAGCCCCCTTTCCAGGAAATAACTCTATACAGTGAACCACTGTACCTAATGGCATGTCCTTGAGAGACATACAATTTCCAGATGATATAGGCGATTCTTTTCCAGATAGAATTGTTGAACCTAGCTCCAATCCATCAGGTGCTATTATGTAAGTTCTTTCTCCATCAGCATATAAAAGAAGAGCAATATTGGCTGATCTGTTAGGATCATATTCCAAGGTCTCTACCTTGGCAGGGATGTTGTCTTTCAACCTCTTAAAATCAATAATTCTATAATGCTTTTTATGACCACCACCACGATGTCTTGTAGTGATTCTTCCCTGATTATTTCTGCCTGACTTTTGTTTTTTAGGTTCTAAAAGTGGTGCATGTGGTTCACCCTTGTGAAGATCATCTCTTGAAACCCAAGATCTGAATCTTCTTCCCGGCGAAGTAGGTTTTGATTTCTTTATTTGAGTAGCCATTATTCTGAAGTCACCTCAATTGATTGACCTTCTGCAAGCCTTACATAGGCTTTCTTCCAATCTGATTTTTTTCTGATTCTAAACTTAGATCGTTTAGTCTTTCCTTTAACTTTTATGATATTTACATTCTCTACATTGACAGAGAAATAACCTTCAACTGCTTTCTTAACTTGGAGTTTTGTTGCATTGATATCAACCTTAAAGGCATATTGATTTGAATCACCCATTAGAGCAGAAACTTTTTCTGTTAAATAAGGCGCTTTGATAACTTTATATAGCTCTGTTTTCATTAGGATAGAGCCTCAGTTAGTTTTTCAATAGTTTCAGAAGTAAGAATGACATTCTCAGCTTTGATTAACGCCGAAGGGTCAATCGAATTTATAGAAAGCACATTACATTGAGTTAAGTTTTTTGATGCCTTGATTAAATTATCATTATTACTGCTGAGGACTATGAGAGCACTGTTTAATCCAAGATTAGACAGAATAGTTTTAACTTGAGATGATTTTACTGGTTCATCGATTTTTAATTCATTAACAGCAACTATTTTATTTTCTTCAGCTATCTTTGACCATATTGATCTCATGGCTGATCTATACATTTTCTTATTTATTTTCTTGGGGTTAATATTTTGATATGTGGCTGCAAAAGTGACACCTCCACCTCTCCATATTGGAGATCTTATGGTTCCCGCTCTAGCCCTACCTGTTCCTTTCTGCTTCCAAGGTTTTCTTCCGCCACCCCTTACTGCAGACCTATTTTTTTGAGCTTTAGTTCCCTGATGACTATTATGAATATAAGTAGTAACAAGTTGATGCACTAAGTCTTGGTTGAACTCTTGCTTAAAAACCTCATCAGCCAGAGAAATTTTCGATTCTCCGGAGCCATTTTGATTTAATACTTCTAATTCCATTTTATTTTAGTGCTGGTTTGAGAACAACATTGGAACCCGTTGATCCTGGTATAGGTCCTTTAATAAGTAGTAGATTATTCTCTGAGTCTATAGAAGCAATTTTAAGATTTTGAATTGTTTTCTTCTCATCCCCCATATGTCCTGACATTTTCTTACCTTTCCAAACTTTACCTGGAGTTTGGCATTGGCCTATAGATCCGGGTGCCCTATGTGAAATGGAATTACCATGCGTTGCATCTTGCATCTTAAAGTTCCATCTTTTTACAGTTCCAGCAAAACCTTTACCTTTTGATTTACCTTGAACATCAATTTTTTGCCCTTCTTGAAATATATCGATATTTATTTGACTGCCCACCTCTAGGTCAGCCAGATCTTCAGCATCTACTTTAAATTCCCATAATCCGTCTCCAGGATTGACAGATCCTTTTTTATAATGGCCTGCTAAAGGCTTAGAAAGATGCTTTTCTTTCTTGATTCCGGTAGTTACCTGAATAGAAGAGTAACCATCTACTTCTTCTGATTTAATTTGAGTGATTGTATTTGGATCCACACTTACTACACTCACAGCAAAGGAATCCCCTTCTGGAGTGAATAACCTCGTCATTCCTTGTTTTTTTCCAATTAGTCCTAAGCTCATCTTATTTATTCTCGTCTAGGCTTATTTGAACGACCACACCGGCTGAAAGTTCAAGTTTGGTTAAAGCATCTAATGTTTTCTCTGAAGGTTCAAGGATATCTAGAGTTCTTTTGTGGGTTCTTATTTCGTACTGGTCTCGAGCGTCTTTATCTTTGTGAGGAGAAATGAGGATAGTTGTTTTGTGTTTCTTGACAGGCATAGGGATAGGACCCTTCACTTTGGCTCCTGTTCGCTTGACCGTCTCAACTATCTCTTTAGCAGAGCGATCAATAAGCTTATGATCAAAAGCTTTTAATCTAATTCTAATGCTTTGATTTTGCATATTCTTCCTTTTAAGCTCAATAAATAGAGCGTAAAACCACCCCCCTACAGTGTAGGTTGATAAATTAATTAATTTGCCTTTTACCTGTATTCACCAGGATAAAGGCCCCTCCAACAAAACGAGCGGTGATTCTAGTTTTGTGACCACTATGTGTCAACTAAAAAAGTAGAAAAAACCTATATAAAAAGGGGTTTTTCTATCTACCTAACTAAATTACTAGTCGTTTTTACTTATTATAGCTTCAGCAACATTTGATGGTACTTCTGAATACTTCAGAGGTTCCATTGTAAAAGTAGCTCTCCCTTGAGACGCAGACCTGATATCAGTTGCATAACCAAACATTTCAGCTAATGGCACTTCACCGGAAACTATTTTTCCTGAAGGTCCATCTTCCATACCTTGAACAACACCTCTTCTTCTGCTCAAATCTCCTACTACATCACCCATGTACTCTTCTGGTGTGACTATTTCAATACTCATAATAGGCTCTAACAGCACAGGGTCTGCTTTCTGAGCGCCCCCTTTAAATGCCATTGATCCAGCAACCTTAAAAGCAACTTCACTAGAATCAACATCATGGTAAGAACCATCATAAAGTGTCACTTTGACTTTAACCAGAGGATAGCCAGCTATTACGCCTGCTTCCATCTGTTCTTTACAGCCTTTGTCTACTGCACCAATAAATTCTCGAGGTATTGCTCCTCCAACAATTTCATTAACAAATTGATAATTCTGATCTTTTTCCTCATCAGGTTCAATTAGAGGCTCCATTTTTATGTAGACATGACCATACTGACCTCTGCCACCTGATTGACGAACGAATTTAGCTTCTTCTTCAATATATTTTTTTATAGATTCTCTATACGCAACTTGAGGTTTGCCAACATTTGCCTCTACACCAAATTCTCTTCTCATTCTGTCAACTAAGACGTCCAAATGAAGTTCACCCATACCTGACATAATTGTTTGACCTGATTCTTCGTCTGTTCTTAATCTAAATGAGGGATCTTCTTGAGCTAACCTCCCAAGTGCAATGCCCATCTTTTCCTGATCTTCTTTTGTCTTTGGCTCTACCGCTACTGAAATCACTGGTTCAGGGAAGTTCATGGATTCCAACGTAATTTTATTCTTTTCATCACAAAGGGTTTCACCAGTTATTGCTTCTTTTAGTCCTATAACTGCGCAAATATCTCCGGCCCTTGCTTCTGTTATTTCATCTCTCTTGTTTGAATGCATTTGTAACATTCGCCCTATCCTCTCTTTCTTTCCTTTGATAGGTAGATATACTGAATCTCCTGTACTTAGAACTCCAGAGTAAACTCTGACATATGTAAGGGATCCTACAAATGGATCTGTTGCGATTTTAAAGGCAATTCCTGAAAAGGGTTCAGCATCATCTGATTCTCTGCTTCCTTCTTCTTCATTATCAAGTATACCTGTCACTGCTTTAACTTCATTAGGGGCTGGCATGAAATCAACGACCGCATCAAGCATTGTTTGAACGCCTTTATTCTTGAAAGCAGAACCGCAAAGACAAGGGACTATTTCGCTTCCTAATGTTCTTTCTCTAAGCCCTATTTTTATATCTTCTTGTGACAGATCTCCTTCTTCGAGATATTTATCCATGAGTTCTTCATTAGCTTCGGCAGCTGACTCAACCATTTTTTCTCGCCATTCTTCAGCTAGATCTTGTAAATCTTCTGGTATATCTTCTTCTGTGAAGGTTGTACCCATGTCATCACCATTCCAATAGATTGCCTTCATTTTTACAAGGTCAATAAGACCTTTAAATTCATCTTCTGCACCAATTGCTAGCTGTATAGGCACTGGATTTGCACCCAACCTCGTTTTCATCTGGTCAACAACCTTAAGGAAGTCTGCACCAGCTCTATCCATCTTGTTGATGAAAGCTATTCTTGGTACTTCGTACCTATTGGCTTGTCTCCAGACAGTTTCAGATTGAGGCTCGACTCCAGAACTTCCGCAGAAGACTACTACTGCACCATCTAAAACCCTCAAAGAACGTTCAACTTCAATAGTAAAGTCAACGTGACCAGGAGTATCAATTATGTTGAATCTATGTTGCTTATACTGTTTTTCAGTACCTTCCCAGAAGCATGTAGTTGCAGCCGAAGTGATAGTTATACCTCTTTCTTGCTCTTGCTCCATCCAGTCCATAACAGCAGCACCATCGTGCACTTCTCCAATTTTGTGAGATATTCCCGTATAAAATAAAATTCTTTCTGTTGTTGTGGTTTTACCTGCATCTACGTGTGCACATATACCAATATTTCTATACAGGTCTAACGGTGTAGTTCTGGCCATAATTTTTTAAAAATTTGTAATTAAAATCTGAAATGGGAGAAAGCTCTGTTTGCTTCAGCCATTCTGTGAGTATCTTCTTTTTTCTTGACTGCCTCACCTCTTCCCTCGCAAGCATCCAAAAGTTCATTGGCTAATCTAAGTGTCATATTCTTTTCAGATCTAGATCTTGAATAGGTAGCAATCCAGCGCATTGCAAGAGCACTTCTTCTAGCAGGTCTAACTTCCATTGGGATTTGATAAGTAGCTCCACCAACTCTTCTAGCTTTGACCTCTACCATTGGACCTACTTCGTCTAGTGCTTTCTCAAATACTTCTATAGGTTCTTTATCAGATTTCTTAGAAATCTCATCAAAGGCGCCGTAGATAATTTTTTCGGCTACAGATTTCTTTCCATGTGACATTATTTGATTCATGAACTTTGCGACTTTAAGATTACCAAATTTTGGATCTGGTAATATTTTTCTTTTTGGTGCTGCTTTTCTTCTAGACATATTTACTTAGGTTTTTTTGTGCCATATTTAGAACGACGTTGTTTTCTATCATCTACTCCAGACGTATCTAGAGTTCCTCTTACTGTGTGATAACGCACACCGGGCAGATCTTTTACTCTTCCGCCCCTAATCAGTACAACTGAGTGCTCTTGAAGGTTATGACCTTCACCCCCAATGTATGATATGACTTCAAATCCTGTAGTCAGTCTCACCTTACAAACTTTTCTCAAAGCTGAATTGGGTTTTTTAGGAGTGGTTGTATAGACTCTTGTACACACACCTCTTCTTTGGGGTGATCCTTTTAAGGCAGGCACGTCTGTTTTCGTGACCTTTCTTTTACGTGGTTTTCTTACTAATTGATTAACTGTTGCCATATTTATTTCTTATAAAGGTCGCGGATTGTAAAGAGGCAAAGTATCCACGTCAACGTATTACTCAGCTTCATTTAATGCCTCACTTAAAGCTTTCTCTAAATCTATCTCAAACTCTTCTTCAACATTTTCAACTTCCGAAGTGAGCATAGCCAAACCTGATCCTGCAGGAATTAATCTGCCAACGACTACATTTTCTTTAAGCCCTCTTAAATGATCGATTCTTCCCGTTGTAGCAGCTTCTGTCAAAACTCTTGTTGTTTCTTGGAAAGAAGCAGCGGATATGAAAGATTCAGTAGCTAAAGATGCTTTTGTTATTCCTAACAAAATTCTTTCAAATACTATCTCAGCTTTCTTGTCTTCTCGTAAAGCTAAGTTAGTTTCTTTAACCTTTGAATACTCTGCCTGCTCTCCAATGATGAATTCTGAATCGCCCGGTTCAGTGATAACAACCTTTCGAAGCATCTGATTAAGAATTACCTCTATATGCTTGTCATTAATACTGACACCTTGCAACCTATAAACTTCCTGGATTCCATCAACTATATAGTCTGTAAGCTCTTCTAATCCTCTTAAGGCAAGAATATCATGGGGACTCATAGCTCCATCTGAGACAATATCACCCCTCTCAACTCTCTCTCCCTCAAAGACATTTATATGTCTTGTCTTTGGAATAAGAGTAGCCAGATCTTTGCCATCTTCATCTGTGATAATTAATCTTTCTTTTCCTTTAGTTGGTTTTCCCCAAGAAACAATTCCGGAAGCTTGAGCTAATAGTGCAGGCTCCTTTGGTTTTCTTGCTTCAAATAAATCAGCAACCCTAGGAAGGCCACCAGTAATATCTTTTGTCTTAGTTGAGGCTTGAGATATTCTTGCTATTACTCCACCCACTTCAATGTCTTGGCCGTCGGTTAACTGCAAAAATGCATTACCTGGAAGAGTATATGTTGCAGGAGCTTCAGAATCAGGAAGGGTTTTTTCCTTACCCCTGCCATCAACTATCTGAATTGAAGGGCGTTTTTCTTGCGCCTCTCCCTTTGGTCTTTCTGTAACATCTATAATCTCGATATTACTCAATCCTGTAAGTTCATCTTGCTTTACTCTAGCAGTAATTCCATCTTCGATATCTACGAATCTTGCCTTACCCGCAACTTCAGCTATAACTGGCCTAGTTAAAGGATCCCATTTGGCTAAAACATCTCCAGGAGCGACTTTACTATCAGTAGGAAAATTAAGGACTGTTCCGTAAGGTACTTTATGACTTTCAACAACCATACCCCTGTCATCAATAACATTAACTTCTGATGATTGGGCTAGAGAGATGAAAGTTCCATCTTTTTTCTTAACAGTTCGAGTGTTGTATACAACCTTGCCTGGAAGATTTGTTTCTATGTTGTCTTCTGCAGATGTACCGGAGGCAGCGCCACCTATATGAAACGTTCTCATAGTAAGCTGAGTTCCTGGTTCACCAATCGATTGTGCTGCTACAATACCTACAGATTCTCCAATATCAACCTTATGACCTCTTCCAAGATCTCTACCGTAACATTTAGCACAAATGCCATGAATTGTGTCGCAATGAATTGCTGATCTTACGTTAATCTCGTAGATATTTTTATCATCTAAAGTATCAACTATATCTTCATCTATGAGCGTTCCATTTTTCAAAAGAACCTCAGTTCCATCCTGCGACATTACATCGGTTGCAACTGTTCTACCTAATACTCTATCCCCTAGAGCCACAAGTACTTGACCTCCATCAATGATGGGTCTCATTAATATACCATTGCTTGTTCCACAATCTTCTTCGCTAACCACCATATCCTGAGCCACATCAACCAACCTTCTGGTCAAGTAACCAGAGTTAGCGGTTTTTAGTGCGGTGTCTGCAAGTCCCTTCCTGGCTCCATGAGTAGAGATGAAATATTCCTGTGCAGTTAATCCTTCTCTAAAATTTGAAGTAACTGGTGTTTCAATGATAGATCCATCAGGTTTAGCTAATAAACCTCTCATTCCGGCCAACTGTCTTATTTGAGCGGGTGATCCTCTAGAACCAGAATCTGCATACATAAATACTGAATTAAAAGAGTCAGACATTATTTTAGTACCGTCAGCTGTTTCAATTTCTTCTTGCGAAATATTATCCATCATGGATTTGGCAATCATTTCGTTTGCTCGTGTCCATATGTCGATTGCTTTATTATATTTTTCGCCTTTGGTCACTAGACCTGAAGCAAATTGAGATTCTATATCTTTCACTTCTTGTTCTGCTTCACTAACTATTCTTTGCTTATCATCAGGAATAACAAAGTCGTCTATTCCTATGGAAGATCCAGACTTAGTAGAAAACTCATAACCCTTGTACATCAAACGGTCAGCAAAAATAACTGTAGCTTTAAGTCCAGCTTTTCTGTAACAAATATCTATTAATGCAGATATTTGCTTGCTATCAAGTGTTCTATTAACTAAATCAAAGGACATTCCTTCAGGAAGAAGTTCATACAAGAGAGTTCTTCCAGTTGTTGTCTCAACTATCTGTAAAGGCTCATCATCTAGTTTATTAGGCTTAAGTCTTACTTTAATTTTAGCTTGTAATCCAACAGTTCCAGAATAATAAGCTCTGTTTACTTCATCTGGAGAAGACATTATTCGCCCTTCGCCTAAGTCATTTATTTTTTCTCTTGATGCATAGTAAAGTCCTAAGACTACATCTTGGGAAGGATCAATAATTGGCTTTCCGTTTGACGGCGAAAGAATATTATTCGTTGCCATCATTAAAGCTCTACACTCTAGTTGAGCTTCTAAAGTAAGAGGAACATGAACTGCCATTTGATCACCATCAAAGTCAGCGTTATAAGCCTTACACACTAAGGGGTGCAATTGAATTGCCTTGCCTTCTACAAGAACTGGTTCAAAAGCTTGTATACCTAACCTGTGAAGAGTAGGTGCACGATTTAGCATGACAGGATGTTCTCTAATCACTTCATCCAAAATATCCCAAACCTCTGGCTCTTCTCTATCAACCATTCTTTTAGCTAATTTGATAGTATTTGCCAGTTCTAATTGTTGTAACTTTCCAAACACAAAAGGTTTGAACAATTCAAGAGCCATTTTTTTAGGAAGACCACATTGATGAAGCTTTAAAGTTGGACCTACAACTATTACAGAACGACCCGAGTAATCTACTCTTTTTCCAAGAAGATTTTGCCTAAATCTTCCCTGCTTACCTTTAATCATATCTGCTAAAGATTTTAGAGGTCTTTTATTTGAGCCTGTAACAGCTCTGCCTCTTCTTCCGTTGTCTAAAAGAGCATCTACAGATTCTTGCAACATTCTTTTTTCATTACGAGTAATAATATCAGGCGCGTTCAAGTCAAGAAGCCTCTTAAGCCTGTTATTTCTATTGATAACTCTTCTGTAGAGATCATTAAGATCAGAAGTAGCAAAACGACCTCCCTCTAGTGGAACCAATGGTCTAAGATCTGGCGGTAAGATAGGTAAAACTTCTAGCACCATCCATTCAGGTCTATTTCCTGATTCATTGAAAGACTTAAGTAACTTGAGTCTTTTAGCATATTTTTTGAGCTTAGCCTCTGATTTAGTTAGAGGCATTTCCTCTTGTATGTCTTTAATTGCAGCTTCTAGATCTAAATCTTTCAAAAGGGTTTGTATTGACTCAGCTCCCATTCCTGCTTCAAATTCATCACCCCAAGTCTCTAATGCTTCATAATATTCTTCGTCTGTTAATAGCTGTCCCACTTCAAGGTCAGTCATACCAGGTTCCATTACTATAAAAGATTCAAAATAAAGGACTCTTTCAAGATCTTTTAGTGTAAGGTCTAATGCGAGTGCCAATCTGGAAGGTAAAGATTTTAAGAACCAAATATGAGCTACAGGAGCTGCCAGCTCTATATGCCCCATCCTTTCTCTTCTAACCTTCGATAAAGTTACTTCTACTCCACATTTTTCGCAAACTACACCTCTGTGTTTCATTCTTTTGTATTTTCCACAAATACATTCGTAATCTTTAATTGGACCAAATATCTTTGAGCAGAAAAGACCATCCCTCTCTGGTTTAAAGGTTCTGTAATTTATAGTCTCTGCTTTTTTGACCTCTCCATATGACCAAGATCTGATCTTCTGAGGAGACGCCAAGCCGGCCCGAATTGAGTTATATTCAACTCCATGGCCTTGTTGTTTTAATAAATCTACTAAATCTTTCAAGTTTTTCTCCTAGTCAATCTGTTCTAATTCTAAATCTATTCCTAATGATCTAATTTCTTTCGTAAGAACATTAAATGATTCAGGAACACCTGTTTCCATTTCAAAATTACCTTCAACTATATTCTTATAAACCTTAGTTCTACCGGCAACATCATCGGACTTCACTGTCAGCATTTCCTGTAAAGTATGGGCAGCGCCATAAGCTTCTAATGCCCAAACCTCCATTTCACCAAATCTTTGACCTCCAAACTGCGCCTTGCCTCCTAGAGGTTGTTGAGTAACCAGACTATAGCTTCCAGTAGATCTAGCATGCATCTTATCTTCGATCAAATGGTTCAATTTGAGGATATACATGTAACCCAGAGTTGTTTTACGATCAAATTTCTCTCCAGTTCTTCCGTCAAATAATTGTGTTTGCCCACTAGAAGGTAAGTCTGCCAATTCAAGCATAGCTTTTACTTCAGATTCTTTGGCTCCATCAAAGACAGGAGTAGCCATTGGAACTCCTTCTCTTAAGTTTTCTGCCAAATCTAGAATTTCATTGTCCTTCAAAGAACTCAAATCCTGAGATCCATCTTTTTCATAAATATCAGATAAGAAACCTCTTATCTCTGATGCTCTCGCTTCGGAATCGATCATGTTACCTATCTTGGTACCTAACTCTTTAGCGGCCCACCCTAAATGAGTTTCAAGAACCTGTCCTACGTTCATACGAGACGGAACTCCTAAAGGATTTAATACAACATCAACCGGTTCTCCGTTCTCATCATATGGCATATCTTCTTCGGGCATAATCACTGAGATAACACCTTTATTACCATGTCTTCCAGCTAATTTGTCTCCAGGCTGGATTCTTCTTTTTATAGCCAAGTAAACTTTAACTATTTTTAAGACACCCGGGGCTAAATCATCTCCATCAGTTACTTTTGATCTTTTCTTTCCAAATAGCACCTCGAGGTCTTCCTTATACTCTTTCAAGCTTTTAGAAATATTCTCTATTTGCTTATTTGAAGCCTCATTATCAACTCTGACCTTGAACCAATCATCTTGATCTATTTCTTCTAAATCAGACAACTTAATTGTAGATCCTTTTTTTAGACCCTTACCAGATGCAACTTTCTTGCCTACTAAAAGGTTTTCTAGTCTTGATAAAGCAGCTTGTTCTAGTATTTTTAGTTCGTCTTTGATGTCTTTTTGAATTTCTGACAGTTGAGATTCTTCAATTGACTCTGCTCTACCATCTTTTTCAATTCCATCTCTAGTAAAAACATGGACATCAATGACCGTTCCATCAGCTCCGGAAGAGACACGTAGTGAACTGTCTTTTACATCAGAAGCCTTTTCTCCAAAAATAGCTCTTAAGAGTTTTTCTTCAGGGCTTAATTGAGTCTCACCTTTAGGAGTAACTTTACCGACCAAGATATCACCAGCTTTCACTTCTGCACCGATATAAACTATTCCGAATTCATCAAGCTTAGAAAGAGCATTGTCACCAACATTAGGAATATCACCAGATATTTCTTCGGGCCCCAATTTAGTGTCTCTAGCAACACAGGTTAATTCTTGAATGTGAATGCTTGTAAATTTATCATCCCTAACGAGTCTGTCAGAAATTAAAATTGAATCTTCAAAATTGTAACCATGCCAAGGCATAAAAGCTATCCTCACATTCTGTCCGAGAGATAACTCTCCTAGATCTATTGAAGGTCCATCAGCCAAAATATCGTTTTTATTTATCTTATCTCCTTGTGAGACTATAGGCCTTTGATTAATGCATGTATTTTGATTGGAACGTGTGTACTTAATCAGGTTATATATGTCTACGCCTGAATCTCCAGCTTGGATTTCTTTCTCATTGACTCTAACGACAATCCTGCTTGCATCTATACTTTCAATTGAACCACCTCTTGAAGCAGTTACACAGGATCCAGAATCTCTGGCAACGAGTCTTTCCATACCAGTTCCTACAAGTGGTTTCTCAGCTTGAAGTGTTGGAACTGCTTGTCTCATCATGTTTGAGCCCATTAATGCTCTATTAGCATCATCATGTTCTAAAAAAGGAATTAGTGATGCTGCAACTGAGAAAGCTTGTTGAGGAGATACATCCATGAAATCAACTCTTTCTGGAGGCATAAATGAGAATTCATTTTTATACCTGACAGGAACAAGTTCTTCGGTAAATTTATCATTAGAATCTAAAAGTGCACTCGCTTGTGCAATTACAAAATCTCCTTCCTCAATGGCAGAGAGATAATGAAAATCCATTGAAACTTTACCATTTTCTGCTTTCCTAAAAGGACTTTCTAGAAATCCGTATTCATTAGTTCTAGCGTAAGCTGCAAGGGAATTTATTAAACCGATATTTGGTCCTTCAGGCGTTTCAATTGGACAAACCCGTCCGTAATGAGTTGGATGAACGTCCCTAACCTCAAAACCTGCTCTCTCTCTTGTTAAACCGCCCGGCCCAAGTGCCGAAACTCTTCTTTTGTGAGTGACTTCAGAAAGAGGATTATTCTGGTCCATAAACTGTGATAGCTGACTGGAGCCAAAAAATTCTTTAACCGCAGCAGAAACAGGCTTAGCATTAATAAGATCTTGAGGGCCTAGATCGTCTGCCTCAGCTGTTGCAAGCCTCTCTCTTACGGCTCTTTCAACTCTTACAAGACCTATTCTGTATTGGTTGGAAACCATTTCTCCAACTGACCTAATTCTTCTGTTACCAAGATGATCAATGTCATCAACTGTACCTTGACCATTTCTTATAGAGACTAATGTTTTAAGAGTGCTTAGGATGTCATCATCACTTAAGATGCTGTTACCTTCTGATCCTTCAATACCAAGTCTTTTGTTGAATTTCATTCTACCGACCGCAGAAAGGTCATAACGTTCTGCATTAAAGAAAAGATTATTAAACAGTGTAGTTGCTGCTTCCTTTGTAGGAGGTTCACCAGGTCTCATCATCCTATAGATCTCTACAAGAGCTTCTATTTCATTAGTTGTAGAGTCTGCTCTTAAGGTATCCGCAATGTAAGGACCAGATTCAATATCATTTATATATAAAGTTTCTATTTCAGTCAGATTGAGTTCTTCAAGAATAGGTAGAGTCTCTTCGTCAATAATAGTGTTAGCCTCTATTACAATTTCACCAGTAGATTTATCTAGAATATCTTTAGCTATAACTTGACCGTATAGTGCTTCCTTGGGTACATCAAGTGACTTGATCTTTCCGCCTTCAATTTTTCTAATATGCCTTGCGGTGATTCTTTCTCCCTGCTTAACGATTACTTCGCCTTGAGCTTGAATATCAACAGGTGCGATTCTTCCCATTAATCTTCTTGCTATAACTTGTAATTGGTATGTTTCGTTCTTTTTGTTTTTATAAATTTCCGTCTCGTAAAATCTATCAAGAATATCTTGATTGGTAAGTTTAAGAGCCTTTAAGAGGATTGTTGCGTAAAGTTTTCTTCTTCGGTCTATACGAACATATACTAAGTCTTTGGCATCAAATTCAAAGTCTAACCAAGATCCTCTGTAAGGAATAACACGTGCTCCGTACAAAACCTTTCCAGAAGAGTGACCTTTACCTTTGTCATGATCAAAGAATAATCCTGGTGATCTATGAAGTTGAGATACAACTACTCTTTCGGTCCCATTTATTATGAAAGTCCCATGAGCGGTCATTAAAGGAACAGTTCCCATATAAACACTTTGAGATTTACCTTCTTTCAATTTTCCTGAATCTTTATCGATAAAGAAAAGATCACAATTTATATGAAGTGATATCTCGTAAGTTATACCTTTAAGCTTACATTCTCTTTCATCAAATATAGGTTCTCCTAAAGTAAAACCAGAGTATTCCATTCTGGCAAAACCATTGTGACTTTCGATAGGGAAGATTGAATTTAGGACTTGTTCTAAGCCTGCATTCAATCTTTTATCCGAATCCACATATCTTTGCAGAAAAGCATCATAAGACTGAACTTGAGTTGCAAGTAAATTTGGAAGCTCCATAACGCTGGAGATTTTCTCAAAACTCCTTCTTACTCTTTTTTTCTCAGTATATGAAAAACTCATAAAGACCTCTTTATTTGATTTAAATTTATATTTTTTTGTTAGATTATTTAAGCTCAGCTTTTGCGCCTGCATCTTCTAAAGCTTTAGCGTGCTCTTCAGCCTCTGCTTTATTAACACCTTCTTTGATAACTGAAGGCGCTTCATCTACTAATGCTTTCGCATCTTTTAGACCTAATCCTGTTATAGCTCTTACCGCTTTTATAACATCAACTTTTTTGTCTCCAACTTCTGAAAGATGGATATCAACAGGTGCGTCATCAGCTTCTGCTTCACCACCGGCATCACCAGCAGCAGCAGGAGCAGCAGCGGCTACGGGAGCTGCAGCAGATACTCCAAATTTTTCTTCCATTGCTGATATTAAATCAACAATTTCTATAACGCTCATTTCCGATATCGCGTCTAATATTTCTTCTTTACTTAGTGCCATTTTTTATTCTCCAAATGTTTTTTTTAAATTAAGGTTAAGCCGATTCTTTTTGTTCCTTCACAGCTTGTAGTGTTCTGACAAGCTTCGAAGGGACTTGATTAAGAATAGTTACGAATTGACTCATAGGTGCATTGAGTAAACCTGCCAGTTGGGCTAAAGCCTGATCTCTGGAAGGCATATTTGCAATCGCGGAAAGTTTTGAAAGTTCAAGTAATGAATCTCCAAGTGATAATCCTTTTACTGCAAATTTACTATTCACTTTTGTGAAGTCATTCACTAACTTTGCCGCACTAGTAGGATCCTCAAGTGAGAAAGCCAACATAGTAGGTCCAACTAGTAAATCTTCAAAACAAGAAAATTTAGTATCAGTCAAAGCTTTTTTAGCAAGCGTATTTCTAATAATCTTCAGATGAACTGATGTATCTCGTGCATCTTTTCTAAGTTTGGTTAACTCAGTTACAGATGCGCCATGATAGTCAGCAGCTACAGCTGAAGTTGCTTTATTAGCTACATCTTTAAGCTCTTGTACAGCAACTTTCTTGTCGTCAATGCGCATTGGCATTTTCCTATCCTCCAAATACCAATAATTGGTATTATCTTTTGGTGTTAACTAATAATAGTTAATTACCATCTGCGTAGGCCGAAATAATTAAGTAAGGAACCCTTCCTTACACCTACGGTCTCCGATGGGCGATAAATCGCACCATACTCAAGAAACTTTTGTGTCTCTAAACGTTTAAAACGTTAATGAAGACAAATCTATCTCTACTCCAGCTCCCATTGTGGAAGATAAAGTCGCTTTCTTAATGAAAACGCCCTTTGCTGAAGGGGGTTTATTCCTCTTCAAATCATCTAATAGAGTCTCTAAATTCTGTTGTATTTGTTCAGGTGTGTAGCTTATGTCTCCGATTCTTCCATGGATAATCGCACCTTTTTCAGTTCTGTATCTTATTTGTCCTGCCTTAGCATTCTTTACCGCAGTGGCGACGTCTTTAGTGACAGTTCCTGTCTTAGGATTTGGCATAGTTCCTTTTGGACCTAGTACTTTTCCTAGTGGGCTAACTATCTTCATAGTATCTGGAGTTGCGATTATGACGTCGTAATCAACTTCACCTTTTTTTATTTCTTCTGCTAAATCTTCCATGCCGACAGCATCTGCTCCGGCTTCTTTTGCTGCTGTGGCTTGATCTCCCTCAACAAAAACAGCAACGTTGCATGGTTTTCCAGATCCTGCAGGAAGTGTAGTTGCTCCTCTAACATTTTGGTCAGATTTTGTAGGGTCAACTCCTAGGTTTATGGCTACATCTATTGATTCATTAAACTTCACTTTTGGAGAAGCTTGAATGAAATTCATGGCCTCAGTAACGTTATACTTTTTTTCCTCTAAAGTACTAATATATTGCTTTCTTTTGCTTTGACTCATTACTAACCTTCTACCTCTATTCCTGCGCTTCTTGCACTACCAGATAATGTTCTTACAGCTGCATCCATATCTGCTGCAGTTAGATCTGGATCTTTGATTGTTGCTATTTCTTCTAATTGAGCTCTGGTAACTTTTCCAACTTTGACACTATTTGGTGTTCCGCTACCTGACTTAACTCCCGCGGCTTTTTTTATTAAGACAGCAGCCGGAGTTGTTTTGATTACGAAATCAAAACTTTTATCTTCATATACTGTAATGACAACTGGACAAGGCATACCCTGCTCCATGTCTTTTGTTCGTGCATTAAAAGCGTTACAGAAATCCATCAAAGGTAAACCGTGCTGTCCTAATGCCGGACCAACAGGTGGACTAGGAGAAGCCTGCGCTGCAGGAACTTGGAGTTTTATATACGTATCTATTGCTTTTGCCATTAGCCTTTCTCTATTTGGTTAAACTGTAATTCGACAGGTGTTGACCTACCAAAAATTAATACCGCAACCCGAACTTTGCTTTTTTCGTAATTCACTTCTTCAACAACCCCACTGAAATCATTAAACGGACCGTCTACAACTCTGACCATCTCACCAGGTTCAAATGAGATTTTTGGTTTAGTAATATCTGAGCCCTGCTCTAATTGCTGCATAATGCCCTGCGCTTCAACATTTGATAGAGGAGACGGCTTATCCTTAGTGCCTCCTATGAAACCCATAACTCTTGGAGTATCCTTAACAAGATGCCAGCTATCATCGTTTAATTCCATATTTACTAAGACATAGCCAGGAAAAAATTTTCTTTGAGTTTTTCTTTCCTGTCCGCCTTTCATTTCGACCACTTCTTCTGAAGGAACCATGATTTCTCCGAAAAGATCATCCATCCCCAGTCTTTCTATTCTTTCTAGAAGGGCTTCTCTGACCTTCATTTCATATCCAGAGTAAGCATGTATTACGTACCATTGTTTATCCATATCTACCCCAGTAATGCCGCAGTTGCCCAACCGAATAAGGAATCAAGTCCCCATAGAATTAATGCAGCAATCGTTATGGCTACCAAAACTATTAAGGTTGTTTGGGTTGTCTCAGTTCTTGTAGGCCACACAACTCTTCTTATTTCAGTCCTAGAGTCAATAACTGTTTTGAGTGCTTCGCTACCTTCTTGGGTTGTGGTTAGGACAAAAAGTCCTACGCTAGCTATTATAATTACGCCGATAACTCTATATAAAAGAGGTTCTTGAAAATAATAAGAATTTCCATATACAGCAGCAGCCACGAAGGCTAACCCTACAATCCAACGGATGTAATTTTGCATACTTATAGTCTTATTTCCCATATTTTAGGCTAAGCTTTTTTTGGCGGAGTGGCAGGCCAGGAGGGAATCGAACCCCCAACCTACGGTTTTGGAGACCGTCGCTCTGCCAATTGAGCTACTGGCCTACTATTCAATAATTTTTGTTACTACTCCAGATCCTACTGTTCTACCACCTTCTCTAATAGCGAAGTTCATTCCATCTTCCATCGCAATTGGAGAGATCAATTCAACAGTCATATCTATATTATCTCCAGGCATAACCATCTCGACTCCCTCAGGAAGTTCAACGGCACCTGTCACGTCAGTAGTTCTAACGTAAAACTGAGGTCTGTATCCTTTAAAGAATGGAGTATGACGCCCACCTTCTTCTTTAGATAAAACATACACTGTAGCTTCAAACTTAGTGTGTGGATTTATAGCTCCAGGCTTAGTTAATACTTGACCTCTTTCAACAGCATCTCTTTCCGTGCCTCTTAAAAGTATACCTACGTTTTCACCCGCCTTACCTTCGTCTAGAAGTTTTCTGAACATTTCTACACCAGTACAAACAGTTTTTGTTGTTTCTCTTATGCCCACGATTTCAATTTCTTCGTTGACTTTTATCTCACCACGCTCAATTCTTCCAGTTACAACAGTTCCGCGACCTTGAATAGTGAATATATCTTCAATTGGCATTAAAAAAGGTTTATCAATATCTCTAACTGGCTCCGGAATGAAATCATCTAGAGCTTGCACAAGCTCTTGAATTTTTGCTGAATATTCAGCGTCACCTTCTAGTGCCTTTAAAGCTGAACCTACTATCACAGGTGTGTCATCACCCGGGAAATCATATTCAGATAAAAGTTCTCTTACTTCCATTTCAACAAGCTCAATTAATTCAAGATCATCAACCATGTCAGCTTTGTTTAAGAAAACTACGATATGAGGCACTCCAACCTGTCTGGCTAAAATAATGTGCTCTCTAGTTTGAGGCATTGGACCATCAGCAGCATTTACTACCAATATAGCTCCATCCATTTGAGCAGCACCGGTAATCATATTTTTGATGTAGTCAGCGTGACCAGGACAATCTACGTGGGCGTAATGTCTAGCTTCAGAATCATACTCAACGTGAGAAGTTGAAATTGTAATACCACGTTCTTTTTCTTCAGGTGCATTATCAATACCATCGAAGGCAATTGCTTCTCCACCGAGAGCTTCTGCTTGAACTTTTGTTATAGCAGCTGTTAAAGTTGTTTTGCCATGATCAACGTGTCCTATGGTTCCTACGTTGACGTGGGGTTTGGTTCTTTCAAATTTTGCTTTAGCCATTTTTTGTTCCTAAATTTAAATTACTGTTACCTGGAGCTCATAACCGGAGTTGAACCGGTGACCTCTTCCTTACCAAGGAAGTGCTCTACCTCCTGAGCTATATGAGCAAAAATCTATATTTTTGCTGCTTTATTTAGGGTGTAAGAAGTTTTTTTCTGTCTTACCAGAAAAAAATTATCGATATTTATGTAACGAAATAAACCTACAACCCAAAGCTCGGAGCGCTTTTATAGTATTTTTAGCCTCTTAATGCAAGCGTTTTTGAATCTTTAGGGTAGTTTTTTTAGTGGTGGAGGGGGAAGGATTCGAACCTTCGAAGCACGAGGCGGCAGATTTACAGTCTGCTGGGTTTGACCGCTCCCCAACCCCTCCTAGATATAATGCCTAAAAAACAGCGCGCAATTCTGTAACTGCAAGCTTATTATGTCAACTTAAATTATAAAATTCGACAAATTTAACGATATGAAACAAACTCTTTCTCCTCTAGATTCATCTCAAATTATAAATAATCTTAAAAAAAGTTTGCTAGATTACTCTCCTGAAATTTTGATAACCAAAACAACAGCATCAACAAATGAAGACGCTAAATCTTACCTAGAAAAACAATCTTCGCCTTTATCTATTCATTTATCCGAACAACAAGTAGCAGGAAAAGGAAGAAATGGTAAAAAATGGGTTAGCCCTAAGGGAAAAAATATTTACCTATCGATAGGATGGATATCTCCCCTTCAATATTCTGAACTAAATGGACTGAGTTTGGCTGTAGGCACAGTCCTAGCATCTACTTTGAATAAATATGCTGGAAATCTTATTAAAATCAAATGGCCTAATGATTTATTATTTAAAAAAAAGAAGATATCTGGAATTTTAATAGAGACTGTTGATCTTGGAGATAAGGTAGGAGTTGTTATAGGAATAGGTATTAACGTTCATATGACTAAAGAGGAAGGCAGAGATATCGATCAGTCCTGGATTTCTCTTGATGAAGCCACAGACTCTATAAACGACAGAAATGAAGTTGTAGCGAACTTATTAAATGAATTATTCAATCTCACCATCTCTTTTTCTCAAGAAGGCTTTAAGCCCTTTAAGGGAGATTTTGAAACCTTAGATCTCTTAAAGGGAAAAATGTGCAACGTAAGCATGGATGGTCATAACAGAGTAGTTGAAGTTATGGGCGTGAATGACAATGGGGAATTATTAGTTAAAGATAATTCAGAAAATCTTACTCTTCGATATGGCGAAGTTTCAATAAGAGAACTATAATGCTCATCGCGCTGGCGTAGCTCAGTTGGTAGAGCAGCTGATTTGTAATCAGCAGGTCGTAGGTTCAAATCCTATCGCCAGCTCCATTTTTCCATGGAGATATAAGACTAATCAGTAGGTGGATTCTCTGCTTGCAGCAAAACTTCTTCCGGTAAATTAAAGGCACCTCTTTCTAGAGTCCATATATTTGCTATTTGATCTGTTCTAAGCTCAGAATATAAGTGAGGAAAAGCGCTTTTTCTTTTTCCTTCGTTCGGGTAAGGCTCTTCGAACAAAATCTTATCGTTATCAATCTTCCCTAAATCTAACTGAAGAAGAAAAACTTCATCAGAGTCTTGAAAATAAAAGGATAAAGTTGTCGCAAGCTGCACAGCAGTTGAAAGATGAATGAAACCGTCTTCATTATCTAAGTCAGTGATTATTTTTCCCGTATCCGAGGCAGCTTCCCACTCCTTTGCTCTTAGCACCTTGTAAACTTTATTCGTCATTGAAAATTCCTCATTAGTTCCTGGGTCCTCTGTCTCATAAGCCAAAAGAATAGATGAAATTAATAGGTTAATTAATAAAAGAGCTTTAATCCTCATTCAAGATTTCGTCTGGTGCTTCATTTAATCCGCCATAGTCTAGGATTGGAGCAGCATCAATTTCTTCTGCACCTATGAATTGGGCAACACGCTGTAAGCAAGAAACAATCATACTCTGCTCCCAATCATTCAAGCTTGAAAATTGTTCTTTAAATTTATCTTGTAAAACATCAGGTGAGGATTCAAGAATTTTGAAGCCCTGCTCAGTAATATTCAAATACTGAATTCTCTTATCATTGATACCTTTTTCTCTTGTGATTAAATCATTAGAAAGTAACTTATTAATCACGGTAGCAATGGTTGTATGCCTGAGAGTTGTTATATAAGAAATATGACTTGGAGTGGTATGCTTTTTATTGGCAATTATCTGTAAAACAATATGCTGCGTAGGGGTCAATTGTGATTTTTTAGCTAAAGAGAGTGAATTAATCTCAGTAGCGCGCATCACTCGCCTTATAGCAACCAAGGCCTCTTCAAGATGATTATCTTCCATTAATTTCTATCCTTTTTTGCGGATCATAAATTTCTATATAGATGCCGCGCAATAAACTTATAGTTGCAGCAATCAAAATAAATATAAAAGGTGCTGCCATATAAATTAATAATAAGCATATAGAAGCGCCTCCGAAGAGTGATATATTTTTGCTTGGTTTGAAGACCATTAAAAGACAGATAAGGAAAATTATTATTGATGCTAAGTAAAAACTAAATTCCATAATTAAAATTAAATTTTAAGATTGAGATATTCAACAACATGCACAAGAATTTAAACCAGAAGGAAGAATCAACCGTGTAGTTACTCCTGATGATTGTGATTGAGATTGTTGATTGATTTGTTCATTTATAACGAGTTGCTTACTAAGTCTCTGTTCTGATTCTTTTGACAAAAAGTAACCTGTTTCTATTTCAAACTGATGATGCCTAATATCAGTATGAATGAGTATTTCGGAAGAGCTTAATATTTCAAAATTTCTGAAGTCGATACCGTCGCATATAATTTTTATCTTACTGGTATCAGGGATATTAATTACTTCTATAGAAGTTAATTGATTTGATTTTGTTTTATCTCCATCAAGAATATTAAAGTAGAGCTTTCCTTTTTGATCATCATGGTTAGCTTTACTTATATATAAAGAAGGAAAATCAATGCCCTGAATACTTGGAGAATAATACTTAGTAAAATTTGGTTTATTAAAAAGATTTTCCCAAGAATCTACTTCGCAAACTTCTGCACACATCGCCAGAGCAGATAACTGTCCTCTAGGCCAGCTCTCTCCAAGATTGAACCAAAAACCAAACTGGCTATCGTTTGGACCAAAAAAACGTGGTTCAAAGTTTTCTTCAGCATGTTTTTTTAGTCGCTCATAAGTAATCTGATCATCAAATTCTTTTGATACGGTTAGGCCTAAAGCAAACATACGTGGGTCAGGCATAAATTCATTTGATATAGGGACTGCAGGATTATCCCAACCCAGAAATTTCACCGCTCCTCTATAGAGTAGTTCTGCAAATTGCGGATCTTGAGGTTTGGCATAGAAAGCAACTGCAAGGCCATGCGGAGGTAAAGTTCTGTGATGGTGATTCTTTATTTGATCAAAATACATGGTGACCCACTGCAAAGATCCATCTTTATCAAATCCGTAATATTTATCTTTAGTAAAAGAGAGCCAATCTGAGTAGGCGCTGTGATAATTATTACCAAAAACCTTGTCATACATCATCAAACCCAAGCCAGCAGCCGATAGACAAAAAGGCCAAGCTTTAGTATTTTCGCAATGAGGTCCCATTGGAGTCTTAGTCCACTGTTGATGAAGGTGATCAGCTAGCTGATGTTGGGTCCACTCAAATTTAGAACGGTAGGCTCCTGAAAGGCTAAATGGTGAAGACCATTTATCATACCCACTTACATAAGTATGAAGGGCTTGAGTTAGGTTTAGCCAACCTTTAAAAAAAAGATTTCCGTCAGCACCGATTGGATCCATTTGAAAACCCCATGGAGCTATTCCGTTTGCAGTCCATCCTGGTGCATCGTAATTTCCCCAAAATTCTTCAGGTATTAATGTGCCCTTCCAAGATTCAGGATAATCTTTTCTGTCAGGATCGTGACCAAATTGAGAGAGCCAATCAACAGCAGCCCAGTAAGTAATTGAGCGTTCGGCTATTTCATCAAGTATTTCAGAATAAATCTCTCTCCATGCAGGAGTTTTATCTGCCATTAGGCCTATTGCATAAGTAGATTCCTGAAGATCAAATCGAGGAAATGAACACATAGGGGCAGTAGATGTTTGGTCCCACCATTCATTGGGGGTTCCATCTTCAGTCCAATCATCCGGCGTAGTGGCTTTGAGATATAAAAAGTTTAACCATCCTTGAGCTCTTTCATTTAATTCAGGATGTTTACTTTGCATAGGTCGTTATACCTTTGAACTGGCTCTGGATAGTATTTGGTTATGCCACCTATATAGTTCCGTTAGGCTCTCAGAAGGTTTGAGATTAACCATGCTGGATGCAAAATCAATAGCTGAAAGCAGAGTAATATCCGCAACTGTATATCTATCGCCAGCTGTAAATTCAGATGATGAAAATTCTTTATTTAATCTTTCGTAATAGACCTCAACATTCTTATCACTAGCCTTCTTGGCGTCAGGAATTTGATTAAAAATTCCCATTGCACCTACTATAGGTCCATTCACCCAAGAAGTTCCGATTTGGCTCCAGAGCTCGAGTTCTATGAATCGATTTCTACTCTCAATAAAAGAAATTTCAAAAGGATCTTTTCCAAATAAATTAGGCTCAGGGACTAAGCTTTCAAGATATCTACAAATTGGAATTGATTCTGCAATACATCTACCATCATCAAGCTCTAAAACTGGAATCTTTCCACTAGGATTTTTGCTTAAAAACTCTGGCGACTTATGCTCTCTTTTTGCCATATCGCAGTTAATCAGATCTAAGGTGATATTTTTTTCTTCAGCAAAAATTTTTACTCTTCTAGGATTAGGCGCTCCAGGAAAATCATATAGTTTCATATTTTTAACTTATCGCCGGTGCATCAGAGCCAATGAGCTCTTCTCTTAGAGTTCGCTTTAAAACCTTTCCGGTAGCATTTCTTGGCAATGCTTCAATAAACTTTACAGAATAAGGAACTTTAAATTTAGCCAGGTTATCTATGCAGTGCTGAATAACATCTTTTTCATCAATACTTTCGCCTGCCTTTAAGCTAATGAATGCTACCCCCGTCTCCCCCCATCTGTCATCTGGAACTCCTATAATTGCTGCCTCTGCAATCTGAGGAAGTTGATAGAGAACATTTTCAATTTCAGCTGGATAAACATTTTCTCCTCCTGAAATATACATATCCTTCCATCGATCTACTATATAAATAAAACCTTCATCATCAAATCTTGCGGCATCTCCTGTCTTCAGCCAATCTTCTTCGAAAGAACTTTTGGTAGCTTCAGGATTATTCCAATAGCCTGGAGTAATATTTGGCCCTCTTATATAAAGTTCTCCAACCTCCCCCCAGGGAAGCTCTTTGCCTTCTTCATCAACAACTTTGACCTCAGTGTGCAGAAGTGGCTTGCCTGCAGACCCAAGTTTCCTCTCTGCATCTTCTGCGGGAAGCCCTATGCCTCCAGGGCTAGTTTCTGTCATGCCCCACCCTTGAATCATTGATACCCCTCTGTCTGACCAGGTTTTTAAGATGGCCTCCGCGCAAGGTGCTCCACCAATTCCAGCTATCCTGAGACTAGACAAATCCGTCTTGTCAAAATCAGGATGATTCATCATGAATTGATAAGGAGCCGGAACAGCAAAAAAATGAGAAACTTTATACTCTGAATTACCTAAAATGGATAAAGCCTGTCCTGGATCAAACTCCCTGATAAGAATTAATTCACCACCGTTATGTAAAACGGGGTTAGCGTAACAATTCATTCCTCCAGTATGAAAAAGAGGCAGCACAACCAATTGAACGGAATCTGATGAAACGAAGGCTGGAGAGGCTAGATTGATTACATTATAAAGTTGCATTTGATGATTAATCATTGCTCCTTTAGGGTGGCCCGTCGTTCCGGAGGTATACATGATCATAATGAGGTCTTCTTGATCAATCTCAGGCTGGTCGTAAGTATGATTAGATTCAGAAAGTGTCAACTCGTATTGGCTATTTGGATCTTCCTTATTTATTTCTAAAGAATCAGAAATGCTGCAATCAGAGACAAGGTCATTAGATATTTCAGAAAAGGAGTGATCATAGATAATTACTTTGGGGGTACTATCATTAATAATGTATTCAAGTTCTGGCTTTGTTAATCTCCAATTCAAAGGCAGTTCTATTGCACCTATCTTGGCACAAGCAAATTCAAGCTCAAAAAATTCTGCACAGTTTTGAGATAAGATAGCTACTCTATCACCTTTCTCCACTCCTGCTTTTTGTAACCAATTTGCTAAAAGACAAGCCCTATCATCAAGTTCTTTATAAGTAAGTAACTGATTTGAGCTCAAGTCTCTAATAGCTACTTTATTTGGCCTTACATAAGCATGATATGCAGACCAATCGTAATGTTTAACAGCCATAATCTTCTCCGGTTATAAAAATACAATCATGAGTAAGTAAAACACTATTACTGCTCCCCAGATATTCAATAAAAATCCAATCCTTCTTCCAACTTGTTCCCCTTTTGAATATTGCCAAAGAAAAAAGAGTGCGCTAATAAACAGTAAAGAGATAATTATTCCTATATGCATAGCTATAACTTTACTGACTAAGTAATTAGCAAGCAACCTCTACTAAATACAAAAATAACTTTAAATGAACTTAATCATTTAGAATGATTGCTAAGAGTCATCCGAGAATAGTCCATATTAAAATAGTTTGAAAAAATCATCCAAACAAACACCACAAATCCTAAGAGGGATTGTCAAAAAGTCCAATAAATCAAAGGGGTTTTATGTTGATGACCTTAAGTATGATTCTCAATATAAGCTAGGGAAAAAAGAGCTTTTTAAGGCGATGCCCGGAGATCTAGTTGAATTCTCTTTAACCGAAAAAGGATGGGCAAAAATCCTAAAAGTTAAAGAAGAAAATACGAAAGAGTTCATTGGTAAAATATTCAAAAGAGGTCAAAGGCTCTATACCAGCCCCTTAGGTTATGAATATGATTTGAAGATCTTGATCAGAGAGCCGCTACAGAAAACAGCCAAAGATGGCGGTATTGGAAAATTCACTATGCACAAACAACCTTCCGTAGATGCTTTACCCGAAGCAAATATGACCTACCTATTTGACCAAGATAATGAATTTAATCTAGCGTATGAAATGTCTGTTACGAATCACCAGCTAAGAAGAGATTGGCCAAAAGCTGTAATTAATGAATCCAAGCAGCTCAAAGAAAAGAAATTTGATATTGACTCAGTAGTTGATCTAAGAAATAAGACCTTTGTCACAATAGATGGAAAAAGCTCTAAAGATTTTGATGATGCCGTTCTGGGAGAAAAAGATGAGCAAGGAAATCTGATTCTTTATGTGGCCATTGCAGATGTAGGTCGTTATATAGACAAGGGAAGTTGTCTTGATCAAGAGGCTCTTGAGAGAGGCACATCTGTTTACTTTTCTCAAAGAGTCATTCCTATGCTGCCTGAAGTATTAAGTAATGATTTATGTTCATTAAAACCCAATGAAGATAGATTTTGTTTAGTTTGCAAAACTACAGTAGATAGAGAGGGTAATCTTTCTGGAACCTCGTTTTTTGAAGCAATTATCAACTCTAAGTCACGACTCACTTATGGCACTGTCACAAGAGAAGTGGAGAGAAAGCAGTTTAAAAAACCTTACGATCACTCATTAAGGATACTCATAGAGATTTACAATAGACTTAAAAGTAACAGAAGCCAAAGAGGTTCATTGGAACTCGATGTCCCTACCTTTATACCTAAAGTAGAAAATCAAAAGATATCTAAATTTGTAGATTCTCCTAGGGAGATCTCTCATATGATGATTGAAGAATTTATGCTCGCAGCAAATATCTCTGCAGCTGATCTGTGTTTAAAATTTAATATTCCTTCGGTTTTTAGAGTGCATCCCAAACCAGATATTCTTAAGGTAAAAATATTGGAAGAATTCCTAAGAAGCCGAAAAATTAATGCATCTTTAGGAGATGGTAGTGATATTAAAAAATTAACCGCTTTAGCTCATATTGCCAAGGATAGGAAAGATAAAAATATCATTCATTCTCAGATCCTCTACTCAATGAGTCTTGCAACTTATGAGTCAGAAATAGGTGGTCACTATGCTTTAAACTATGATTCATATTCCCACTTCACTTCCCCGATAAGAAGGTATCCTGACCTGCTAGTTCATAGAGTAATCAAATCTTTGATTCATGCAAATAATGGTGCTGTAACTATTGCAAATAAAAAACAAATCAATAATCCCATTTACACCTTTGATGAATTAGAGGAATTAGCAAAAGATTGCTCTACCAAAGAAAGAGTAGCTGAAAAAGCAGAACGAGAGGCTCTTAGTCATCTTAAGTGTGCTTTTGCAGCGGAGCATGTTGGCGAAACATTTGATGGACAAATAATTGGAGTAACAAATTTTGGATTATTTGTCCTGCTCAAGGGGATAAATATTGAAGGGCTTTGCCATATCAAATATCTTCCAAGAAAAGAATTCTATGTTTTTGATGAACATAGCAAGATGCTTCAGAGTAATAGTTCTCGACATTCATATTCTCTAGGTGACGAGGTCAAGGCTACGATTGACAAAGTCGAAGTCTTTTCAAAAAAAATAGACCTAAGGCTTTTAAAGTGAAACTAAAACCAGAAGAAGAATTGGTATGTGGCATTAATGCTGTATCTCAAATCATCAAAACAAGACCGAGTTCGGTCCATAGTCTTTACATTAATAGGTCTAACAATGAAAGATTGAATGTCTTAGTAAGAGATGCAACGGAAAATAAAATAGAGATCATTAAAGAAAGATCCTCATTCTTTGAAGATAATTTTGAGGGAGTTAATCATCAAAATGCTGCGATCATTTGCAATAAACGATCTGAGGAATCTGAACAATTTCTAGATCCTATCCTCAATAAAGATGAAGTTAAAATATTAATTCTTGAAGGCCTTACTGATCCGCACAACGTAGGAGCATGTTTGCGAAGTGCAGCAGGTGTAGATATAGATGCAGTCATTGTTCCAAAGAACCGATCTTGTCACCTCACTCCAACTGTAAGGAAGATATCCTGCGGAGCATCGGAACTAATTCCATTTGTAGTTGTCACAAATATTGTCAGAACGATTAATAAACTTCAAGAAAAAGGAGTAAGTGTTTACGGAAGCGATCTACAAGCCAATCAGTCTTATGAAAATGTAAATTATTCAAGCAAATATGCATTAGTAATTGGATCTGAAGATAAAGGAATTAGAAGATTAACAAGAGAAAACTGTGACGAACTTATTAAAATAGATATGTCTGAAAAAATGGATAGTCTTAATGCTTCTGTAAGCACCGGTATCTTGTTATTCGAAATTTCGAGACAAATAAAATTAACTGAAACAAATATAGTAAAATAAATTTTATGCTAGCTCAACGCACTCTATCTAACTCTATAAAAGCTTTTGGAATAGGTCTTCACAGCGGTGAGCCTATCATGTTGAAGTTAATGCCAGCTCCTCCTGATACAGGAATAATCTTCAGAAGAGTTGACCTTGATCCAGTGGTGGAAATAAAAGCCAGGGCAGAAAATGTTGGTGATACAACTATGTCGACATCACTGACCTGGAAAGATGTAAAAATATCCACGGTAGAACATCTTCTGTCTGCAATGGCTGGATTGGGGATAGATAATGCTTATGTTGAGGTAAATGCAGCTGAAATACCCATCATGGATGGTAGTGCTGGACCTTTTGTTTTTTTAATACAATCTGCAGGGTTGCACGAACAAGATGAACCCAAGAAATTTATTCGAATTAAAGAAAAAGTGAGAGTGCCTTATAACGATGCATGGGCACAAGTCTCCCCTTTTGAAGGATTCAAAGTGGCCTTCACAGGAGTATGGAATCATCCAGTCTTAAAAAAACACGGTACAAAAGCATCTATCAACTTCAATAGTACTTCATTTGTGAAAGAAGTAAGTCGTGCTAGAACATTTGGATTTTTAAGTGATCTAGAGGAACTAAAAGAAAATAATTTAGTACTGGGTGGAAGTGAAAAAAATGCCATAGCTATTGGAGATGACGAGATTCTTAACGAAGATGGTTTGAGATTAGAAAATGAAATGATTAAGCATAAAATTTTAGATGCTATAGGAGATCTTTATCTGCTTGGCCATAATCTAGTTGGCTCCTTTGAAGGATTTAAATCTGGTCATACTGTTAATAATGCTTTGCTAAGAGAACTGATAGCTAGACCAGAAACATGGGAAGTTGTCACTTATGACGATGCCAATAACTCACCAATCACCTATCTAGATCCTATTATTGATCCTAGTTCTGGATAAATTTTTTTAGATAAACTGTTTGCACCTGATAGAATTGCAAATATCAAAAGTTTATGGGTCTATTAGATAAAATCTTTGGTTCAAAAAACCAAAAAATATTAAAAAAAGTTCAACCTTTAGTGAATAAAATAAATTCACTCGAAGACGAATTTTCGTTGCTAAGCGACAATGATTTAAAGAGTAAAAGAAATGAATTTATAAAAAGATTTAAGGATGGAGAATCTCTAGACTCACTTCTTCCTGAGGCTTTTGCAACCGTCAGAGAGGTTAGCAAAAGACAGTTGGGTTTAAGACATTATGATTGTCAGCTTTTAGGCGGTATCGCTCTTCATAACTGCCAGATAGCTGAAATGGCAACCGGCGAAGGAAAAACATTAGTTGCGACCTTACCTTCGTTCCTCAACTCAATTACTGAAAGAAAAGTGGTTCTTGTCACGGTTAATGACTACCTGGCTAAAAGAGATGCTGGCTGGATGGGACCAATCTATCAAAATTTAGATATGGAGGTTTCTTTCATTATTCCCGGTCAGAGCATGGAAGAGAGAAAGAAGGCCTATGAAGCTGATGTGATCTATGCAACAAATAATGAATTAGGTTTCGACTTCCTAAGAAATAATATGGTTGTAAATACTCAAGATAGATTAATGAATGATTACTATTTTGCGATCATCGATGAAGTTGACTCTATTCTTATTGATGAAGCAAGAACTCCATTAGTCATATCTGGGCCAGCCGAAAATACAGCAGAAATTTATCAAAAAATAAGTAAATTTATTCCACAACTGGAAGAACAAACAATTGAAGAAGAATCGGAAGAAGAAATAGAAAAAGTGAAATCGGGTCATTTCATCGTGGATGAAAAATCAAAACAAGTCGAGCTTACAGATCTTGGTCATGACTTTATCGAGACCCTTCTAAAAAAAGATGCTCTATTGGAGCAAGATCAAAGTTTATATTCATCAGGTAATCTAAGATTGCTTCACTATATTCAATCATCTTTGAGAGCTCACTTTCTTTTCAAAAAAGACATTGATTATATGGTTCAAGAAAGACAGGTGGTTCTTATTGATGAGAATACTGGAAGAGCAATGCCAGGAAGAAGACTTGCAGATGGTCTGCATCAAGCAATTGAACAAAAGGAAGGGGTTCCTATACAAATGGAGAGCCAAACTTTAGCTTCATGTACTTTTCAAAATTACTTTAGACAGTACGAGAAACTCTCAGGTATGACGGGAACCGCCTCCACTGAAGCAGAAGAATTTTCAGAAATTTACGGTCTGAATGTACTAGAGGTCCCTACCAATGAGCCAATGTTAAGAGATGATAAGAATGATCTTGTTTACTTAACTCAAGCTGAGAAATATAAAGCAGTAATTGAAGAAATAAAGGACTACCAAAATAAAGGCAATCCTATTCTTGTAGGAACAGCCTCCTTGGAAAGTTCGGAATTACTATCCAATTTGCTCAAAAAAGAAAACATAGGGCATCAGGTCCTGAATGCCAAAAATCATGCGAAAGAAGCAGAAATTATTTCTCAAGCAGGGAAACCAGGAGTGATTACCATAGCCACAAATATGGCTGGTCGAGGAACAGATATTGTCCTTGGTGGAAATTGGGAAGCTGAAAACGAAAAACTTAATATCACTGATCCTGATAAAAAAGAAGCTTTAAAAGCTCAATGGCAAGAACTTAATACTAGCGTCCTAAATTCAGGAGGACTGCATGTAATTGGTACGGAAAGAAATGAATCAAGGAGAATGGATAATCAATTAAGGGGAAGATCGGGTAGGCAAGGCGATCCAGGATCTTCTAGATTTTATATATCATTAGAAGATAACTTGATGAGAATATTTGCCTCTGATCAATTCAAAAATATTATGCAGCGAGTGGGTCTCGAGGATGGTGAATCCATCGAACACAGAATGTTAAGTGGTGCTATAGAAAGAGCTCAAAAAAGAGTTGAGGGAAGAAACTTTGATATAAGAAAAATGTTGCTTGAATATGACGATATGGCAAACGAGCAGAGGCAGATCATATATTCGCAAAGAAACAATATATTAGAATCTGATGTCATTACCGAACTCCTAGATTCCATGAGAGAAACAGTTATTGCGGATGAAATTAACGCGGTGATTGAAAATGATTTAGAACCTCACGAATGGAATACAGAAATACTAGAAAGTTCACTTTCAAATATATTTGGACTTCAGTTACCCATCAAAGAATGGATAAAAACTAACAGCAACATCACTGTCGATGACATAGAAGAAAGAATATTAATTTCAGCCAAAGAGTCTTATAAAGAGAAAAGCAATACTGTTGGCTCCGTCATGAGAGATTTTGAAAAGCAGATTCTTTTGCAAATTATTGATAGTGCCTGGAAAGATCATTTAGCAGAAGTAGATGCCCTTAGGCAAGGCATAGGCCTCAGGAGCTATGCAAGCAAAAATCCTAAGTTAGAATTTAGAAGAGAATCTTTCGAATTATTTGAAAGCCTTTTAAACAAAATAAGGGTTGAAGGTGTTAGATTTCTATCCAGGGTGGAAATAGAACTAGAAGACTCAGGTGGGCTAAATTTACCTAAACAAGAGCAGCAACAGTCACTAGATCACCAAAGTCCACAATCTGCTTTAGAAACTCCTAAATCAGAAGAATCTTCATCTCAAGGACAAGGCAATAGAAGATTAAGAAGAGCTGAAGCTAAAATGGCCAAAAAGAATGCTAGAAAAAAATAATGCCTAAAAAAATTCATAATATTGAAGGCATAGAATTTGGCACTGCTTCGAGTAATACAAGATATGGACCTAGAGACGATAGTCTCGTGGTAAAACTGCCTGCAGAATCTAAGCTTAGCGGTAAATTTACTTCCAATAAGCTAAGAGCTGCACCTGTGAGCCTTGCAATAAATAATCTCTCACTGACTTCAAAAAAAAATAAAATTCTTTTAATCAACGCAGGGAATGCAAATGCAGCTACCGGCCCAAATGGGCTTAAGGATGCTCAATCTTATTGCAGTGCAATAGCTAAGAATGTAGGTGTTAACAAAGAAAATGTAATCCCCTTTTCAACTGGGGTGATTGGGCAATCATTACCTGTAAAAAATTATTTAGAAGCCTTTAAATCTGCGTTAAGCAAAATTGATTCTAGAAATTGGAAACAAGCAGCAAGTGCAATCTTAACAACTGATACGAAGCCTAAAATTGTTTCCAAGGAAGTTAAGGTAGGTAATACTTCTTATTACGTTACAGGTTTTGCTAAAGGTTCAGGGATGATAAGACCAGATTTTGCTACCTTACTAAGTTTTGTTTTTATTGATGCCAACCTCAGCCAGAGTTCTTTAAATAAGATTCACTCCACTGCTCTAAGTGAGAGCTTTGAGACAATTACTGTTGATGGAGATACTTCTCCTAATGATTCTTCTCTTTTAGCCACTAATGGTAATTCAACAAAAAATATCAAAAAAGGGTCAGCTGCTGAAAAAAAAGTTTCTAAAATTATTATTGAAATATTCAAGGAGCTTTCGGAACTCCTCATAGAAGATGCAGAAGGTATAACTAAAAAAGTTATCATCCATGTGACCCAAGCAAAAGATCTTGAGCAAGCTAAATCAGTTGCCTTCACAATAGCCGAGTCTCCTTTAGTTAAAACAGCTATGTTTGGAAGTGATGCCAACTGGGGCAGGATTCTCTCAGCAATTGGAAGAGATAAGACCGTTATCAATATTGATAAAGTTAAAATTCAACTTAACAAAGAGCCTTTGGTAAAAAATGGATTTATTGATCCAAAATATTCTGAAAGGTTGGCCTCTAAGGCAATGAAAAAGAAAGAAATAAATATCGAGGTAAGCTTAGGTTTAGGCAAGGCAGCCTTTAGAGCGATGACTTCAGATCTTTCTGAAGATTATGTTTTGATAAATAGCGACTACAGGAGTTAATGTTCGGTGTCGTAATCCTCATCAATTTCGACCACATCTTCCCCGGCTATCTTTCTGCTCTCACTAGCCCAAGCACCTAAATCTAAAAGCTGACATCTACTAGAACAGAATGGTCTATATTCATTTTTTTCAGAATATTCAGCTTGCTCTCCGCACTCTGGACACTTTACGTACATTATTTTTGAGAAAGGAATTTCTGATGTATATTTTTCACGGCCCTTTGCAAATCTTCCAGTGAGCCATCATTCACAATCACTTCATCGGCAAGATTTAACCTCTCTGAGCGAGAAATTTGAGCACTAATAATTGATTGAACTTGCTCTTTGGAGACACCATCTCTTTTGAGTGTTCTCTCAATTTGAATCTCGATTGGAACATCTATAACCAATACTTGAGAACAATAGTCCTTCTGATTGGTTTCCAGTAGCAAAGGAGAAACTAAAATTGTATAGGGGCTATTAGATGCTTCAAGTTCGTCTTTGATTTGATTGGCAATGGCCGGATGAAGTAAAGATTCCAACCATTCTTTTTCTTGATCTGATTGAAAGATAATTTCCCTTAGCTTGGCTCGGTCCAGCTCTTCGTCTTCATTAAGAATATCGTCTCCAAAGTGCTCTTGTATTTGAGCGAGGCAAGGCTTTCCTTTTTGCACAACCACTCTTGAAGCAAGATCAGCATCTACAATATCTATACCTAGAGCTTCAAAACTATCTGAGACTGCAGTTTTGCCGCTGCCTATTCCACCTGTTAACCCTATAATCATGAATTTGATATTACCAAAAGCAGCAAAAGATTACCCCTTAATTTAGAGTCTTCTCCAAAAATCTGATCGCAGCATTTGCAAAGATATCGTTCCTATCGCCTGCAATCATATGGGCTGCTTTATCTATCTCAATAAACTCAGCATGGTTGATAGTTGTAAGAAAATCATCTACTTCGTCTTGAGTGACGACATTACTCAATGCACCACGAATTAGAAGCGTTGGGACAGAGATGTCATTAGCATAGACTCTTTGTTTTTCTCTATAAACAGACCTGTTGCCGGTTCTGGATTCAATAAATTTTGGGTCCCAATGCCAATAATATTTTCCATCACTTTTAAGCCTTAAATTCTTTTTTAACCCCGAAATATCTTTTGGCTTTTCTCTATGAGGAAGATAAGAAGATATAGCATTAGATGCCTCCTCTAAAGACTCAAAACCTTTAGAGCCTGAACTCATAAACTTAAGAATTTCATTGGAACCATCTTCATTAGGATAAATTCCAATATCAACCATCACCAAAGCATTGCAATAATCTTGATAGAGTTTGTCTCCCGCAGTGCTCAATGAGATCATGCCTCCTAGAGAAGCTCCAATCAGAGAAGCTGGTTTACCTATTTGCTTAATAATACTCAATAAATCCTCTCTATAGCTCTCTATTGCGTAATCACCCTCTTCACTCCAGTCACTGTCTCCATGGCCACGTAAGTCTATAGCCAGAGCATAAAATCCGGATTGTGAGAGTTTTTCAGCGGTTCCTCCCCAGGCATAACGAGTCTGACCTCCCCCATGAAGCAATATCACCAGAGGATCTGATGAATTGCCACAAGCAGTAGCCTCAATATTCAATCCAGAACTGACCTTAAATTTCATTTATTTATGTATTTGTAAAAAGAAAGGAGGAATTGTTCCATGTTTAGTGAGAAAATCTAGAAAAGTTTTCAATTTATGCAAAAAGCACCAAAAACCTTTCTTGAAAGAATTAAATATATAGGACCAAGTGTCATAGTAACTGGAAGTGTTGTGGGCAGTGGCTCTATAGTGATGACTCCATTATTAGGTGCTGCAGCTGGCTTCGTATTACTCTGGTGGTTGCTATTAAGCATGTGGAGTAAACCAATCATTCAAGCTGAAATAAGCCGTTATGTGGTTGTAACCAAGAAAACTTTTTTAGAAGCATTTGCTGATATGCCAGGCTTTAAGACAACCATTCAAGGGAAAACAACTTCCTGGTTAGTGTGGTTTATGTTCATAGGAGTCATACCTTCCATTGCTGGAATGGGTGGACTTGCAGGAGCGGTTGCAGAGGCTGGAAACTCTATGTTTCCTGTTTTTAGTGTAGAAATATGGGTAGCTATCTGTTGTTTTGGTACATGGCTGTTGCTTTACTATGGATCTTATAAAAGTTTAGAAAAAACTTTATTAGTTATGGTGTTGTTTTTTTCCTTTATGACCATGATTATTGCCATTGCAATGCAATTCACTGAATACCAGGTGAATGTTGAACAAATATCACGAGGGCTAACGTTCAAATTTCCAACCGAATACCTTCCTTTGGCATTAGCTGTTTTTGGGTTCACCGGTATTAGTTATGGAGAAATAATGGCTTATACCTATTGGTGTCTAGAAAAGGGATATGCAGATAATACAGGTAATGATATTGAAGAGACCAAGCATTGGATAAAAACTATGCAAACAGATGTGTGGGTCACTGTTGGTTTTATTACCTTGGGCACACTGCCCTTCTTTTTTCTAGGGGCAAGTGTATTAAATACAGTTACGGAATTACAAACTTCTTTAGCGACAGGCTCATTCTGGGACATAGATGTTATTAGTGCCTTGCAAAATATGTTTTCTCTCGTATTGGGTGGCTGGGCAAAATGGCTATTCATTGTTTTGGCTTTCTTTGTCTTATTCTCAACTCTATTATCAGGGACAGCTGCCTTTACTAGGACAATATCGGACTATCTGATATCAATGGGGTTGGTAAAAGAAAAAGAAGACACCAGAAAGAAACTGATTCAGATAGTTGCACTTGTCATACCTTTTTTATCTGGTCTATTTTATTTCATATTACCCAATCCTTTTACGCTATTACTAATAGCAGGAATTTGGGCCGCCATGGGCTTACCAATAGTTAATATTGGTGCAATTTATTTAATCAATAAACTAGATGTTGAGCTTCAACCTAAACCTATAACAAAGATCTTTCTCTGGGTTAGTTTAATTTTACAATTAACAATGGCTTTGCTTATTATTTATGACATGACAATAGGGTTTTAAGATGAAAGAAATGGAATTAGTAAAATGGCCTTTTTTAAAACAAACCTGGGGGATTGAGTTTGAAAGATCTGAAGGCTCCTACTTGTATACAAAAGATGGAAGAAAAATACTTGATGCAGCGGGTGGAGCCATTGTTAGCAATATTGGGTATGGAAGAGAAGAAGTAGCAGATACTATTGCTAAAGCAGTTAAAAACAATTCTTACATCTTGCCTCCCTTTTTGACACCTGAAAGAGAAGCATTATTAGATGAATTGAGAGAACACTGGCTTCCACCTCATCTAACAAGAATTCATTTATCTTCTGGAGGTTCTGAGGCTAATGAATCTGCAGTTAAACTTGCCATTCAATATCAGTCGAGTAGAGGGAAAGCAGAGAAAAATATTATTTTAACTAGAAACCTGTCCTATCATGGCACCACTTTAAATATGTCAGGAATTTCTGGTCACGTAGCAAGAAAAAGAGGATTGGAGAGTTATGTCCCTAAACCAACAACCATAGAAACTCCTTACCCCTTAAGATGTCCTATAGGAAGCTTTCATCCTGAAGCAAAAGAATATTATTTAGATAATCTGAGAAAAACCCTAAAAAAAATTGGACCTGAGAATATCGCTGCTCTGTTGATGGAGCCTATCAATGGATCTAGTGGTGGAGCCATCACTCCACCAGATGGTTATTGGATAGAAGCACAAGAAATACTTAGGGAAAATGATATCTTATTGATTGCTGACGAAGTGATGACTGGATTTGGCAGAGTGGGTAGTGACTTCGCAAGCAACCTTTACGGACTAGAGCCTGATATTCTTATTGCTGGTAAGGGAATGGGTGGTGGCTATGCCGCTATAGGTGGAACTTATAGTACTGATAAAATTGCAGATTCAATTCAGGCTGCGGGCTATGAAGTCATGTTCCATACTTTTGCTGCACTTCCACAATCCTGTGCTGCATCTGCAGAAGTCCTAAGAATTCTTAGAGAAGAAAATCTATGTGAAAGAGTGAATCCATTAGGAGATCAGATCTTACAGAAACTAAACTCAGAAATTGGCCAACATCCAAACATTGCTGAAATAAGAGGAAAGGGATTATTGATAGGAATAGAAATTGTTGAGGATAAGTCTAGCCTAACACCCTTTGATGAGAGCGAAAAAATTACCAGCCGTATTATGCAACAAGGTCTTGAAGAAGGTGTATTTCTCTATCCTGGAGGAACGGGAGAGTACAGAGATATTATATGTATTGGTCCTGCATTCACTATCGGAGACGATGAGGTTGATCTAATCGTGAAAGCAACTAAAGCAGCACTAACTACTGTTACTCAGAATTAATTCTCTGACTTATCTAGAGGGAGAGTAGTTCTTTTCTGTAAAGACTTTTTGCTATAAATAAAATGGTGGAGCCTGTCGGGATCGAACCGACGACCTCATCCGTGCAAGGGATGCGCTCTCCCATCTGAGCTAAGGCCCCACTAAAGGATGGGTAGATTACCAAAAACTTTGAACTAAGAAAGTATTTTTTTTTATTTAGAAAGGATTAGCCATTTCAGCAATGGAATCATCAATTCTTTTAATGATATCTTTTTGATCGAGGTCCTTTGTAATTTTGTAGTGCGGATGGCTTAAAGTGGCCAGGTCTTTAGCTACTTCTAGGGCTTTAGCCATTAATTCCTCAGGGTCAACAACCTCATCTAAATAACCAGCTGCAACTGAATCTGATATTGAATAAGCCTCAGCATTAAGTATTGCTCTGTACCAATGATTTTTTAAAATTCTAGATTTAGATATTTCTAGTATTGGAGTAGGAATAGACATGCCATTTCGTGTTTCATTAGCCTGAACAATGAAGTTACCAGTTGCACCTATTCTGTAGTCAGCACAACACAAAAGAAAAGCACCGAGAGCGATAGCATGACCACTAGAGGCAGCTATGACAGGTCTGGGAAAACTATAGATTCTTGAAAGAAGCTTAAATCCTGCGGTAGTCATTTCCACAGCAGCCTTAGGGTCTCCTCCTTGAATAGTTTTTAAATCAAATCCAGCAGAAAAAAGGCCAGGTTTTCCAGTGATTAAAAGGGATCCTGAGTCTTCAGGCACCTCATCAAGAAGAGAATGAATTGTATTGCTCATGTTTGCAGAGAAAACATTGGCCTTGCCATCATTCAAAGTAATAATTGATACTTCACCTTCCTTAGTTAATGTTGCTAATTGATCCGTCATAGATTTTCCTTTTAATTTATATTTGGTCATATAATCTTATAAGTAGTTCAATAACTCAAATACTTTATATATGAAATTATTCAAAAATCTCTCTAGATCCGTAAAAGGAAAAGTGGCCATTATTACGGGTGCTGGAAGTGGCATGGGAGAAGCTACTGCAAAAGTTTTTGCCGAAGAAGGGGTTAAAGTAGTCGCAACAGATGTCAATCTTGAAGCAGTCAAAAGAGTTTCTGATGAAATTAATACTAACGGGGGAGTTTGTCATGCTTTGCATTTGGATGTAACTGACAAGAGAGAAATTGAAGATTGTCTTGAGGAAAGTATAAAAAAATTTGGGTCTTTAGATTTTGTTATAAATAATGCAGGCATCTCCTCAGCAACTGCTCTTGAAGATGAAAACTATGAGAATTACTGGGACGATACTTTAAGCGTTGTACTCACTGGTCAAATTAAACTAATAAGAGCTGCTCTGCCTCATCTTCTAAAATCCAAAAATGCAAGAATAGTGAATATTTCATCAACGGAAGGTTTTGGTGCTTCTCCCTATCATAGTCCCTATACAGCCGCTAAACACGGCGTGATTGGATTAACACGATCTTTAGCTTTAGAGCTAGGACCTAAAGGCATCACAGTAAATTGTATTTGTCCCGGTCCAATCAATACAAACATGACTGCAGCTATTGATGAAAAAGATAAAGAAACTTATGCTCGAAGGAGAGTAGGTTTAAAACGATATGGTGAGCCAGAAGAAGTTGCACATGCAACTTTAAATTTATGCCTTCCTTCTTCTTCGTATATTAATGGAGTTTATCTTCCTGTAGATGGAGGTTTGTCTATTAGACGAGCTTAAATAAAACAAAATATATTTTAGGCATGAAAATGAATGAAGAGAGCAGAAGAAAAATAATTATCGATACTGATCCTGCCATGGGGACTAAGGGCGGCGATCCTGAAGATTGTTTTGCAATTATGCTGGCCATGAATTCACCTGAATTAGAAATCTTGGGAATTACAACTGTTCAGGGCAATGTTCCTGTTGAACGAGGCTTTAGTAATGCAAGTTATCTAGTTAAAGAATTAAATCAGTCAATTCCTGTTCATACGGGAAGACCCGGGACTTTTGATAAAGAGAGAAACAAAAAAAGAGAGTGGCTAGGTCAAAGAGAACAGATGGAACAACTCACACCGATAAGACCGCTTGAAGATGATGATAAAGGTGCGCCATTATTTATTGTCGAGACTTGTAAGGAAAATAGTAAAGAAATAGAACTGGTAACTATAGGACCTCTAACGAATATTGCTCAAGCCTTAGAGATAGATCCAGAGCTATCGAAACATGTGAATAAAATTACTATGATGGGAGGCGCTGCTACCGTTCAAGGTAATGTGACTCCAGCAGCTGAATTTAATATCTGGGCAGATCCTGAATCAGCAGCAAATGTTTTTAAATCTGGTATTCCGATAAGAATGGTTCCTTTAGATGTTTGTCATAAAACTAGGTTTGGTCGAGAGCAGTTAAATACTATTAAAGAAAATGAGCATCCATTTTGTCAATTTGTTCAAGAGTCAGTTGATCCATGGCTGAAAATAAACCCAAATAAAAATATAGAGGATCAAGGGCTGCATTTATATGACTCACTAGCAATGGCACTCAGTTTATTTCCAGATCTTGCAGAATATAAAGATGCTTATGTAACGGTTGAAACTAAAGGAGAATTTACAGACGGAGAAACTGTCTGCGAATTTAATGAATCAATTATGGGGCAGATTTTTAAACCTCAACCCAATGCAGAGATAGCCTTGGATATAGACGTTAATGGCTTTAATAAAATATTTGAAGAAAGAGTTTTAAACTTTTTACTAAATTTATAAGCTACCAGAATCGCTTCTTTACAAGGTTCCTTTGAATTTTTCCAGTAGGTAGCCTTGGAAGCTCTTCACTCCAGAATTCAAATGTTTTGGGCTTTTTAAAACCTGACAACTTCTCATCTGACAACTTCACCAATTCTTTAAGCACTGTATCTTGATCTGCTCCTGATTCAAGATTGATAATGGCTTTTATTTCTTCTCCCCATTCTTCATTTGGTACACCTACACAACAAACCTCTGCAACCGCATTATGCATAAGGAGAACATTATCAATTTCTTGAGGGTAAATGTTAGTACCTCCAGAAATTATCGTATCTGCGCTTCTACCAGTTAGAAAATGATAACCATCTGAATCACAATAACCTATGTCTCCCATCGTAAAATAATCTCCCCAATAGGCTCCAGATGTCTTTTCTTCAGCTTTGTAATATTCAAATCTTCCTGTTGAGGGAGCGCTAAAATAAATAGTTCCTTCTTGCCCTAGTTCGACTTCATTAAATTGTTCATCAAGAATTTTGACTTCAGTTCCTTCATTAGCCTGACCTACACTTCCAGGTTTATTGAGCCATTCTTCAGGCTGAATAAAACAGCCTCCCCCTTCAGTGGCGGCGTAATACTCATATACGATTGGTCCCATCCAATCGATCATGGCTTTTTTAACTTCCACCGGGCAAGGTGCTGCTCCATGTAAGATCCATCGCATCGATGAAATATCATATTTAGATTTTATTTCTTCAGGAAGTCTAAGCACTCTGTGGAACATGGTGGCAACCATATGAGTATGAGTACATTTATACTCACTAATGAGCGATAGCATTTTCTCAGCATCCCATTTATCCATCAAATAAACTCCCACTCCTGCCATCAATGAGATGTTTATATTTAATCCTAAAGGCGCTGCATGATAAGCAGGACCTGGACAGATACTGAAGTCATTTACGGGATCAAATGAAGCAGTATCTAGGGTGAATTGTTCAGTCTTTGAAGGTGGAGGATTCTCTTTTCTAAAAACACCTTTCGGTCTACCCGTTGTGCCAGATGTATAAAGCATAGAACGTCCTGGTTCAGGAGTTTCAACATCGGATCCATCATAGTTTTGAATGGTTTCTAGGAATGGTATTGCCAAAGGATTCTCTCCATCGACTGACATTAAAATAACATCAGGTAAATTTTTACTTATCTCCTCGAAGAATTCTGAAAAGATTGCATCACAAAGAACTACTTTAGCTTCACAATTCTCTACGATGTAACACACCTCTTCTGCTGTGAGATGCCAATTGATTGGAGTAATTCGAAGCCCTACTCTTATAGGACCGAACAAACCTTCTAAAAATTCAGGTCTATTTTTGCATACGATCGCAACTGCATCACCGTTCTGCAAACCCTTTTCTTTTAGGAATTTTGCATAACGATTTGAGTTAGCATTTAATTCCATAAAAGTTCTTTCACCATACTCACTAACAATGGCTTTTTTATCAGGAATATTTTTTGCATGGAAAGCGATTCCCATGCCTAAGGCTAAATGTTCTTGTAAGGTTTCCATCTAATCGATTAGAGACTTTTGGTATTCACTCAAGATAGGTTTTTTGGGCCAAGTATATTTCTCCCTATCTTCGGCCTCTAAGATCAGTGGAAATTCATCTGCATTCCTAAAACTATTGGTCCAGTTTGTTGTGGAAATTAATTTATCTACGGCCTCTCTCCTTTGCTCAAGGACATCCTCACTGGTTAAGTGTTTTGGCATCATACAGATTAAAGAAGCCGCTCTGATTAAAGTGTTTGTTTCCTGATCAAGGCTTGTACCAGAATTACTGCAATGAATTGTTCTAGAATCCCAAAGCAACATATCACCAGGCTCCATATGACACATCACTGCCTTATCTGAAGAGAGCTTAGGATCGTCATTGGGAAAACGGAAGTGGTCAATCTCTAAGGGTAGTTTGGATAATCTTTCATGGTATTCATCTGGTAAATCCTTAAAGAATTTATGAGATCCCGGTATGATTACATTCCCTCCAATTTCTTTAGAAGTAGGTAATAAATTGACTAGACCTTGAATGCATTGCTTACCAGGCTTGGAGATAGGATGTTGATCGATATGGAACCAGGATTGTCCAGATTCAGTTTTCCAATCAGGGTTTATATTCCATGGTCTCCATAAAGATACTCCGTCAAAACTTGTCAATAGATCATCAGATTCCCATATTTTTGCAAAAGCTTTTTTGACGTTGGGTATGCCCCTCAAATACCATTGAGATTCTGAATGTCCGATACCGTAACTAGGCATTATTCCTCCATGAGCGCAGGTTGGCCATCTATCATCTTCCCAAGTAGATGGATTATTCCTATCTATACCTGTATTGAGCTCCTCTAGATAGTCCCAAAGGAGATCCAATGTTTTTGCTGCTTCGCTCTCACTTAAAGCATTCTTAATAACAACATATCCATGCTCTTCAAGATATTCGATACTTTCATCGGAACCAGACTCTAGTCTCGGAACATGTTTGTACTCTATTTCTATATTAAATTCACTACTCATAATTATCCCCTCTATTAAAGATTAGAATGTTTGGAACCAATTTTCAACTTCATCTTGGGTTGGCATTGATAAAGATGCACCCTTTTTTGTTGTTGAAAGCGCAGCTGCTTTATTGCCAAAAAGAGCTGCCTCATATAAATTTTCTGTTTCTAGATAATTACTAGCAAGAGCACCTATAAAACAATCTCCAGAACCCGTCGTATCTATTGCATGAACTTCATGACCGTTAATCAATTCACCCTTCTGGTCTTGACAGACATAAACACCTTGAGATCCTAAAGTGATGATGGCTGATTGATGATTTTTCAGAGATAAACCTTTAATAGAGGAAATAATTGAGTCTATATTTCGGCTCTCTAAAGTCTCACCGCTTAAAGTCTCAAGTTCCGTTTCATTCATAACTAATAAATCTGTATTCTTTATTAATTCTTCACTAATTGTTACTGCAGGAGCAGTGTTTAAAATCCTAAAACAACTCCCTTTTGCTCTTATGAATAAATCTTCAATCTGCTCTGGTGGAACTTCGAGTTGAGAGAGCAATATATCGATATGGTTTAATGACTCTTTAGAAACTTGTCGTGATTCAACAAAAGCATTTGCACCAGAAACAACGATAATCTGATTCTCGACTATGTCTTCAAAAACATTAATGAAAGCCACTCCAGATTCACCTTCATGCGAATAGAGCATTTCAACATTAACACTCTCAGAAATTAAATTTTCTTGGAGTTGTTTACCAAAAACATCATTGCCTACTTTGCCAATAAAAGAAACATCGGATCCTAGTCTTGAGGCTGCAACGGCCTGATTTGCTCCCTTACCTCCTTGAAAAGTTTCAAAACTATTTCCAAAAATGGTTTCTCCCTCATTAGGCTTATGATTGCTATAAATCACAAGGTCCATATTGATACTGCCAAATACAGCAAGTGGAGAAGACATAAAAATTAAGACAAATCAGAAGAAGATGAGAATTTTTCTACTAACTGGCAAGTCCTACTGACGAGATACTCAAGATCTTGTTCTCCAACACCAGCAATAGTTGTTAAGACTCTCCCATTCCAAGGATCCGTCCAGCTCTCAGGTATGAAACCTTTATCTAAGCCAATTAAGCCTCCGACTGTAGCTCCAGTGCAATCTGTATCCCAACCACAACAAATAGTTTCTCCTATGGCTTCATCAAAAGAATCTTGAAAGGAAAGAAATGCCCAGACTACAACTGCTAAATTATTTAAACTGTGAACAGGAGACATATCCCCATAATGATCATGCAATTCACTAGCGGGTTTATGTTTATTTTTAATACCAATCTGAACAGCCTCGTAAGCTTCAGAGTCTTTATCTATTAACTCTAGAGCGGACATTACAGCCTCTTCTCGACTAGAAGAGCAAGGAATAAGAGCACACAAAGCTGCTATGTAAGCTGAAGCCTCAACTGCACAAGCTCTATGAGATAAGATAGCATCTCTTCTTGCGAGATCTGCAGCAAGCTTTGGCTTCCCAGGTAAAACCCAACCATACATATCTATTCGTATTTGAGCGCCTATCCAATCGTTATACTCTCCATCATTTATTTCATCCCAATCAAAACTGCGTGGTCCGCCAAACTGATAAGCCATATTAGATTTTTCGATGAGCTTAAGATAAGAATCTCGTTCAGCTGTGAAGGTTGCACCAACTGGCAATAAGCTTATCCATGATCTGGCGACATCATCTGTAGTCAGATCTAATCCATATTGTTCCATCATCATTAGTGCTAAAACTAAATAGGTTATATCATCATCTGCCTCAGCTTTATCCATCATTCCTAAGCAGCACTTTTTATTAGCACCCCTTAACATTTCATGGTCCATATATTTGACATAATCTCTCAATGGCAAAGAGCCTGAATCTTTTAAAAAACTATGCAGGCCTTCTGGACCTTCACGCATTGAAATCATCTCTACAGGTTTACCCAGCAGACAACCAGATATTCTTCCCTGCCAAGCCGCTCTAATTCTCTCTTCATTCGTCATAATTTTTCCTCGTCAATCTAAAACTTCTTCTTCTAATTCCTCAACAATCATCTCGTCTTCAAACATTAAAGTAGTAATATCTTTCATCCTATCCACATAGAGTTTACCTATTAAATGGTCTAGTTCATGCTGAAATACAGTAGCTAAAAAATCTTCAACCTCTATATATACAGACTCCGCATTTTCATCTAAATAGTCAACTCTTATACTTCTTGGTCTTTC
>JADHSF010000003.1 GCA_016777005.1 SAR86 cluster bacterium
TGGTGGGTCTGGGTGGACTCGAACCACCGACCTCACCCTTATCAGGGGTGCGCTCTAACCAAGCTGAGCTACAGACCCACGTATGTGGATCGCGCATCTTACTAGAAAATAACTATTTACGTAAGGCTTTAACTACCCAAAGTACCGGTCCAGACAGGACATAGCAAAATGCACAGATAGCCAATACAAAGGGAGGATCTATAGAAATAAGTGCAAATATAAAAACAACAAAAAGCATACTGAAAAAAGGTACTCTCTTTTTTAGCTCTATTTCTTTGAAGCTATAGTAAGGAACATTTACAACCATTAATAAAGAGACTAAACCAGTCAAGATAGCAGTAAAAGTTGCAAGAATCGCCCCAACCTGTTCTCCCTGAATACCATAAGAACTCATGGCCCACACAAAATAAACGACCATCCCACTAGCAACTGGGCTTGGCAGCCCCTTAAAATATGTATCTTCTGATCCTATATAGGTATTGAATCGTGCCAGTCTTAATGCAGCAGCTGCAACATAGAGGAATGAAAACACCCAACCCGCTTGCCCCATAGAGTCTAAACCCCAGAGAAATACTATAATTGCAGGAGCCAAACCAAAGGAAATCACGTCGCACAAGCTGTCATATTGGGCACCAAATAGACTCTGAGAATTTGTTAGTCTTGCTACTCTTCCATCTAAACCATCAAGCATTTGGGCAGCAAAGAGAGCCATCCCTGAAGCTATAAAGTTTCCATTAATTGCCGAAATTATAGAAAAGAACCCAGAAAACAATGAGGCCGTTGTTAAAAGATTTGGGAGTAAATAAATCCCTCTTCTTGTTACCTTCTTACCATCCTCAGAAACCACCTCTTCGTGGTCATCAAAGAGATCTAGACTTTCTTGAGGATCTTCAGACATAAATTAATTTTTAGCTTTATCAACAATTTTGTTTTGAGCAATCCAAGGCATCATTGCCCTAAGCTCAGACCCTACCTTTTCAATTGAATGTTCAGAAGTTTGCTTACGATATTCTTTCATTCTTGGACCCCCTTTTCCGTCGTTACTTTCTCTACAATCGGCTATAAATTCTTGAGCAAATTCTCCAGATTGGATTCTTTTAAGCACAGCTCTCATTTCATCTTTAGCATCAGAGTTAACGACTTTTGGACCACTGACATAATCACCAAATTCAGCGGTATTAGAAATACTGTATCTCATATTTTCTAATCCACCTTCATAAATAAGATCTACTATGAGCTTAACCTCATGCAAGCATTCAAAGTAAGCCATCTCTGGCGGATATCCATCTTCAACCAAAACTTCATATCCATTTTGGATTAATTGAGTTAATCCTCCACAAAGAACTGCTTGCTCACCAAACAAATCTGTTTCAGTTTCATCCTTAAAGTTTGTTTCTATTATTCCTGCTCGGCCTGAACCAATGGCTGATGCATAAGAAAGACCAATTTCTTTGGCATTACCAGATACATCTTTGTGGATTGCTATAAGACAAGGAACACCTGCTCCAATTTCGTACTGTGATCGAACAGTGTGTCCAGGACCTTTCGGAGCTATCATTATCACATCAAGATCTGCTCTTGGTTCGATCATATCAAAGTGAATATTAAATCCATGAGCAAAAGCCAATACAGCACCTTCTTTAATATTGCCTTCTATTTCACTTTTATAAGTTGCCGATTGCAATTCATCTGGCATAAGTATCATGACCATATCAGCATCTTTAACCGCATCAGATACTTCTTGCACTTTTAGCCCAGCAGCTTCAGCTTTAGACCATGAACTAGACTCTTTTCTTAAAGCTACTGTTACATTGCCACCCGAGTCTTTAAGGTTGTTAGCATGTGCATGACCTTGCGATCCATATCCGACTATTACAACCTTTTTATCTTTTATGATGTCTAAATTAGCATCTTTGTCATAATAAACTTGCATAAGTTTCTCCTATTTAATTATCTATACTTAAAGTGTTTTTATCAGAAGAGATTCCCAAAGGACCTGATCTTACAATCTCAATAGGATTACTGTATGCAGTATCTAGGATTAATTGATCGAGCTCTGAAGATGTTCCAATAATTTGAACATTAACAATCTCTTCGTTATTAGAAACTATATTAGTTTCATCAAAAGAATCTTCGGGAAAGGAATCTTTTTTAAATTTGATTAACATCAGTTCTCTTTCTACAAAGTCAGAACTACCAAGATCAGAAACCATTACAACATCAATTAGTTTATCTAATTGTTTGGTAATCTGCTCTACGACTTGTTCATCTCCTTCAGTGGACATAGTTAATCTCGATAAAGTAGGATCACTAGTTGGAGCCACCACTAAGGTTTCAATGTTATAACCCCTCTGAGAGAAGAGACCAACAACCCTAGATAGGGCTCCGGGCTGATTTTCCATTAATAAAGCTATAACCCTTTTCATCACCAAGTTTTCTTATCTTTACCTAGCCACATGTAATCCATGGAGTTACCCGCCTCAAGCATAGGATAAACATGTTCATTCGGGTCTACATCTACATCCAAGAATACCAATCTATCTTTGAGAGAAATACATTCTTTCATCGCCGATTCTAAATCCTCAAACTTTGCTACCTTGATACCAATATGACCATAAGATTCAGCTAAAGCCTTAAAATCTGGCAAAGAATTCTCATAGGTACTTGAAGAATATCTCCCTCCATATTGCATATCTTGCCATTGTCTGACCATTCCAAGTGCGGCATTATTTAAATTTATTATCTTTATTGGCAGTCCATATTGAAGACATGTAGATAGTTCTTGGATACACATCTGAATACTTCCCTCGCCAGTAACACAAGCTACAGTTGCGTCGGGATATGCAAGTTGTACTCCCATGGCAGAAGGAAGACCAAATCCCATAGTTCCTAAACCTCCAGAATTGATCCACTGTCTTGGTTTATCAAAATGATAATACTGAGCGGCAAACATTTGATGTTGTCCTACATCTGAAGTGATAAATGCCTCTCCTTCAGTTTCTTTATAGAGAGATTGGACAACTTGCTGAGGTAAGATTTTTCCGTTCTGAGGTCCAAGCTCAAGCAAAGAATGATTTAATCCATGAGCATCTCTCCAGTCAGAAACTTGCTTATTCCAAGCTGATATTTCTTCATGGTTTATTTTGAGATCTCTTCCTTTAATTGCTTGAATGAGCATCGACAGACATTCTTTTGCTGAACCCACAATCGGGACATCAGCATGTATTATTTTAGAAACTGAAGCTGGATCTACATCAATATGTATTTTCTTAGCTTGCAGAGAAAATTTCTTGGGATCATTGGTGATCCTATCATCAAACCTTGCTCCTACAGCTATGATCAGATCTGCATTATGCATCGCCATATTGGCTTGATAAGTTCCATGCATCCCTAGCATTCCCATGAATTGAGGATCTGACCCTGGGAAGGCACCCAAGCCCATCAAAGTATTGGTAATAGGAAAGTCTAAAAGCTTAGCAAGCTCGATGAGTTCATCTGAGGCATCATCTTGTATGACCCCGCCTCCAGAATATATAACCGGTCTTTTGGAGTGCTCAATTAAATCTACTGCTTCTTTTATTCTTGACGAATCACCAGCTTGTGCTGGCTTGTAAGAACGCATATTTATCTCTAAAGGATAGTTGAATTCAAATTTAAATTCAGGATCAGTGAAATCCTTAGGTACATCTATAACAACCGGCCCTGGCCTTCCTGTAGTTGCAATATGAAAAGCTTTTTTTACTATTTCTGGAATATCTTCTGCTTTTTGCACCAAGAAACTATGTTTTACTATGGGACGAGAGACTCCAATCATGTCTGTTTCTTGGAAAGAATCTGTACCTATTAACATTGACTTTACTTGACCTGAAATGACTACGATAGGTGTGGAGTCCATATAAGCAGTGGCCAGTCCAGTAATAGCATTAGTGGCACCCGGTCCTGAAGTAACCAACGCAACCCCGGGCTTACCCGTTGCCCTTGCATAACCATCTGCAGCATGGACTGCGCCTTGCTCATGTCTAACCAATATATGCTCGACATGATCTTGATTAAAAATGGCATCGTATATATGCAAAGCTGCTCCACCCGGATAACCGAACATAAGCTCGACCCCCTCTAGATGAAGTGAGTGCAGTAATGCTTCAGCACCAGATTTATAACTATTGTCCATTAATTTTATTTAAAATTTAACCTTGCTTTAAGAGGGTGAGCATTTTGACACTACAGGGCTCTAAGTCAAGAAAACCTTATGTTTTCAAGATTTAGTTAGCTTTAGAAAATGAGAACTTAAAATCTCCATCTCTAGATAAAACTATATCTGAAAAGCCTGGGACTTCATCTAAAATATAGTGAGTTAATCTTTCATAATGCATGACAAAGCGATACACCTCTTCCTTGCTCATGATCTTTTCTTTTAAAGCAGGATCAGTAATAGTTTTAGACAGAGTCTGTTCTTGAATCCACCTGCTTTCATAAACAAATTCCATATTTGGTACTTGAATCATTAAAAGAAGATCAAATCTAGAGAATAAAGTTTGATAATCTTTTGCCAGTTCATTATTACTCCACTTGGACCAAATACCATCAGGGTCTTCTTCCCTCTCAAGCTTATTTAAAGGAGGAAGCCAATTCTCTTCAGGTACAGGTTTTGCTCCTCCACACCAAGCATCAAAAAATATGAAATCTGGTTTTCCTAAATATAGGGGCCAGTCTTCTTCGGGATAGTGTTTATCTTCAGGTTTACAAAAGGAAGGTATTTTAGTTTCTGTATCATGATCAGCATTCGATAGCTGCTCAATTAAATCTAACCCCATAGTTATATCATGGGTACCTGGAACACCTCTTACATAACAAAGAGGATGAACTTCTTCCGATAAAAGACGTCTCTCTTCTTGAGATTTATAAATGTCATCAATTGAAAAACCCATAGAAGACCGGTCACAGTAATCATTTAGTACCTTTTGTATAAAGAAAGATAAAGAAGTCTTGCCTGACCCTTGTCCTCCCGTAAAACAAATTAGATAAGGTTTATTTTGTTTTGAAAATTTACTATGTAAATGATAAGCAATGGGGATAACGATTTTTTCTAAAAAATCCTCACTTAAATTATCTATTTTCATCTGCTCAGCGAGCTCAAGTAGACCTTCTTTTGAAGCATTTAATAATTCTTGGCAATTAACATCAGATGATTCGGGGAATTTAATCATTTTTTTTCAATCTCCTTAACAGACTTGAGGTATCCCATCTATTACCGCCCATCTCTTGTATATCTTGATAGAACTTATCTACCAGCTCTGTCACCTCTAGAGAAAGACTATTTTTTTTTGCTTCTTCGATGGCAATGCCTAGATCTTTTCTCATATGGTCAACGGCAAATCCATGATCATATTGATCTGAAGACATGGTCTCCCAGCGATTAACCATTTGCCAAGATTGTGCAGCGCCCTGTGAAATGACATCAATCACTTCTTTTGTCTCTAATCCAACTTCTTTAGAAAAATTTATTCCCTCAGCAAGACCTTGCAATAATCCTGCAATGCAGATTTGATTAACCATTTTAGTTAACTGTCCAGAACCTGAAGGTCCCATTAAGTTTGAAAATTTTGAGTAACAAGACATAGTCAAAACAGCTGTTTCGTAGGCCTTTTCATTACCTCCGACCATAATGGTAAGTGTTCCATTTTCGGCCCCGGCTTGTCCACCTGAAACAGGTGCATCTATATAGGCAATTTCCTTTTGTAGACAAAGCTCGCTCATTTCTTTTGAAAGAATAGAAGAAGTCGTTGTATGGTCAACAATAATACTGCCAGAAACCATTGTATTTAAAATACCCTTTTCTCCAGAAATAACTTCTCTGACATCTTTATCAGCTCCAACACAAATATAGACTTCACTACACAAACGACCAAGATCTTCAGGACTGCTGACAGTTTTTCCCTCATACACCTCAAGCCATTCTTCTGCTTTTGACTGTGTCCTATTATATACAGCGATAGAATGGCTCTTTGATAAATGCCCGGCCATAGGGAAACCCATCACACCCAATCCAATAAAACCTTTTAAACTCATTCATCTCTCCAGATAATTGTAAGTAACCTGTTATTTGTTTGATTTCTTCTATAAGAATAAAATAAATCCTGATTTTCGAATGTACATAGATTCGAATCCTGGACTTCTACATCATACTTTTTTAATATCCTTTGCGCCTCTCCTTGAAGACTAAATAACCATTTATCTGATCTAATTTTGTTAAAATTTGATAGAGATGCTTTGTCCGAAGATAAGAATGCATCGTAAAATACTTTATCCACTTCATAATACTTCTTAGAAATGGATGGCCCTATCCATGCTGAAAGATGGACTTTATCTTTTGTAAATGAAGAAATACATGACTGAATTACTCCAGAAATCAAACCTTTCCATCCCGCATGGATTATCGCAAATGCACTTCCGTCTTGTTTAGATATTGTAATAGGAAGACAGTCTGCTGAAACTGCACTCAAAACAATGTCATTTGAAGTAGAGATAAGAGCATCAGTAGTTTTTATTGGAGGAGATACAGAGGAGACAGCTTCAACTGAGTGCTTGTGAACTTGATCCATATATTGGATAGGTTTGTTTTGATAATTTAAAAAACTCGAAAATAGCTTCTCTTTTTTTGGATCTATAGCATTGTGATCAAAGAATTTTTTAGTAAGTGTTAAGCACTCTATATTTCTTCCAAGGGGCTCTATTGGTTTGATGAAAAGCATAAATTAAGCCTTTAGTATTTCTAAAAGCCTAGCCATATCAGAAGGGATTTTTGCTTCAAAAGAAATTGATTTTTGAGTCGCAGGATGTATGAGCTCAAGCTCTTCTGCATGGAGTGCTTGGCGCTTGAACTCAGAAATAGTGGTTTTTATCTCTTCGGTTGAACCAGGAGCAAATTGTTTTCTAGCACCGTAGACTGAATCTCCTATTATTGGATAGCCAATATGAGAGAGATGAACACGTATTTGATGTGTTCTACCAGTTTCTAAATTTACCTTCAATAGAGCATATCCTTTAAAAGATTCACTGACACTTATTCTGGTGATGGCCTCTTTACCGTTTTGATTTATAGCTTGTTTGGTTCTTATTTTTGGATGCCTGCCTATAGGAGCATTAATAGTTTTATTAGAAATTGGAACCCCAACCACGATTGCTAAATAAGTCCTCCTTACAGATCTTGCCTTCAGCTGATCTATAAGATTTAAATATGAAGATTCCTTTTTAGCTATAACCATAAGACCAGAGGTATCCTTATCTAAACGATGAACAATACCTGCCCTTGGAAGAAAACCAAGGCTGCTATCATGTGCTAAAAGAGCATTGACTAGAGTGCCATCTGGATTTCCAGAACCTGGATGCACTACAAGTCCTATTGATTTATTAATCACAATAATCTCTTCATCTTCAAAAATAATTTCAAGAGGTATATCTTCTGCCTGGTCGGCGAGTTGGGGTTCTTCCCAAAAATTAACTGAAACTGTGTCTTCAAGCATCAGTGCCTGCTTGGGCTTAACTTCCTTACCATTTACAAGCAAATCGCCTTCTTTTATCCATTTTTGGATATGTCCTCTTGAGTATTCAGAGAATTGCCTAGCGACAACTTGATCTACTCTATATCCCTCATCAGATTCGAGTACCGTGTAATTGAGTGATATCTTTTTTTTCTTTTCCATTTTAGAAAAATTGAACCTAACAAACCTTTTTCTGTCCAAGTACTAGTCTGATCTGTAGAATTCGTAGCTTAAATGACAATCGTTCACAATTTTTCTAAATCTAGCAAGAGAAATCTCAGTATTTTGAGTATTTTTATTTTACTGATTACCCTTGCTTCGTGTTCTTCTAATGAAGAAATGCCCGATGAGAGGCTCATAGAGAAAGAGCTTTATGATCAAGCCCAGACAAGACTGAAGAATGGAAGTTACTCAACAGCAATATATAGTTTGGAGGCTCTTGAATCGAGATTTCCATTTGGTAGATATGCAGAACAAGCCCAAGCAGAACTGATCTATGCCTATTATATGAATGCCCAATTTGAAGCCAGTCAATCTGCATCAGAACGTTTTATTAATCTTCATCCTAGACATGCGCATACGGGATACGCCTTTTACATGAAGGGCTTAGCTGCGTTTACAGATGATTCGGGTTTGTTCTCAAGATATTTCCAATCTGATCTGGCCAAAAGAGAAATTGTAATGGCCCAAACTTCCTTTGATGAATTATCGGACTTCATTTCTAGATACCCAGGAAGCACATATGTTTCTCATGCTCAACAAAGGATGATTTATCTAAAAAACCTGTTAGCGAATCATGAAATTTATGTAGCTGACTTTTATATGAAAAGAGGAGCGTACTTAGCAGCTATCGGTAGAGCTAAGTATGTAATAGAGCACCTGCCTAATACGCCACAAACTCCTTTTGCTCTTTCTATTTTAATAGAGGCTTATGAAATTCTTGGCTACGACGAATTAAGAACTACCAGCTTAGAAATACTTAACGCAAATTATCCTAACTTCGATTTAGAAAAGAACGAATCAGTCAAAGAACGTTCATGGACTAATGTACTTTCTCTAGGCTTACTGGGAAAAGAAGACATCAAAAAACCAGAAGCATCTAAATAAAAATGTGGCAATTTCTGATTCTAGTTTCAGTAATAATATCAATATATATACTCACTAGAATAAGCAACCAATCTCGTAAGGCTATAAAAGGCAATCAAATAGAAACTGAAATAGTGAAATGTAAGGTATGTAATTTAAATATACCTCAAACAGAAGCAATTAGAGTCGATGGAGCATGGTGTTGCGCAAAAAAACATATTCATTAAAACCGATATCTTAGTTTAATTGTAAAATTATCAGCCTGGGGATTGTCCCAAGGTCTTTGATAGAGTTCGCTTAAGCTATCCTCTTCATCAGTGGCAACTATTCTTCCGCCTTTAGAATACACAACGTACAAATATGCCAATGGAAGAATCTCATATCTGTATCTTATCTGAAAAGCTAAGTCACTCAGAGTAATTGGGTCCAGAGATATTTCCGATGTAGCATTTAGATTTCCATCAAAACTTCCCAGGTACGCAATAGGATTTCTAGCAGTGAAAGCTACCATCTGAGCTTTTATCCTTAATTCATGCTTGTCATTTTTGAACCATTGCAATCCTGCCACGGTAGTTCTTTGTTTCTTATCATAGGTGCCTAATAAGTTTCCTTGTAACCAATTTAACCACTTATCTTCTTTATTATGCTGATGATAAATAGAGAAATTTAGGTTTCCATTGGGAGAGAAATCTATTTTCCCAGAATAGGTTGTTGCCCATCCTAATGTTGGGGCAAATTGATTACCTTGATCACGTTTCACCTCAAAGAAATAATTGAAAAAATCTGCAGAGGGTCCTAAATATTGCAGTCTCGCACCGTAGCCAGCTGGCATATTTATAAAGGGTGCAGCTTCATCTCTTCTGGTTATCCAAAAGTCTTTTCCGGAGGTTCTAAAACTTGATTCAATTTCTATTCTTGAAGTGTTTTGGAAGGTATTAGTTACCTTTAAAGATAGCCCATCATTTGCCCGATCTCCAGATGCGTTTGTTTGAGTGGAATAACCAAACTCATATTCTCTGGACATGTTTATTGAATCAGTTTGAAAATCATTAACTTTATATTTACTTTGACCGGCAAGAATAGCCCAGTTATTGGTTACCAAATAACCCATGTCTCCCAAGTCTAAATCCTCATCGAAATAAAAGAACCCAATATCATGAGACAATTTTTTTGTTGGGGCAGCCACCAGCCTAAACCTGAAACCATTTCCCGTATCTCCGTCTATATTAGAATTAAGTAAAATGGTGGCTATTCTTGTCTTGTCATTTGGTCTATATGCCAAATCAAAGGAATGAACGCTTGCGTCCCTTCCCAGCACAGGTCGCTCAACATAAGTCCCTAAATAACCAAGCGAATAATCAGTGCTAGTCTTTCGTCCCCTTATAGCAAAGAAATCTCTCCCTTGACTAAAATCTTGATCTGCTTCCGAAGCTGCAAGGACACCGAAATCAAAAGACTCTCCTTGTTGTGTATATCTCGCTGCTAAATCAATATCTGATGTCCCAAGTTTTGAGGAAGAGCAGATAGCTTGTAAGTTTTCTGCAAATTTAGAGCAATCATAATCCGGAGCAGCTCCAATTCTTCTTGTATTAATGACGTAAAAAAATTCGTATCCCTTGACGTTAAATAAAGAATGGTTTTCTGAAAAGAAAGGTCTTTTATCTGAGTAGAAAGTTTCATTTGCTGTGAAATTAACGACGAGTTCATCACTTTCAACTTGTCCAAAGTCAGGGTTAATGGCTATATTCAATTGCTTACCTGAATCTATTTTCCAGAAGATCTCTGCTCCTGTTTTTGTATCGACTTCTTCTGAAATCCTATCTTCGGTCACATTTATATAAGGAAAGAAATCTATTTTTGAGATGCTAGAATTCTTGAATTTCATCTCATTAAATGTAGACATGAACTCATCAGTGTAGGGATTACCTTTTATCGTGGCATTCACCTTGTATGCTCCGACAACCATTCTGTAAAACCCGAGCCTAACAGTCCTGTAATCTCCACTTTGCACTTTCATGGGTGCTATCGACCAAGGAATAAACATTTCTGCATACCAAACATCTTCGCCTATTGATGTTGCAGAGTCCCAATCAGCGTCCCAGTCTGGATTACTTTCGTTCTCATTTTTGTATGTACCATCACCTTTAGATCCACTAACTGAAAGAGAAAAAGAATAAGCTGAAATATTATCTCCATCGAAATCTATATTCACACCAACTCTATCTGCATTTGGTCTCTCTAGATCCCTTTCATGCTTATTGGATCTAATGCTTTCAGTGGATTGATAATTTATAAAACCAAAATAAATACCTTTCTCATCTTCCAGAACTAAAACTTTTTGGTCGTATTTAGGCTCTTCCAAAGTGAATGGATACACCTCATAAAATTTAGTTACTTCTCTAGCCTCATCCCATTCAGCCTCATTGATAATTCCATCTATCAGTATTTCAGAAAAGAAAAATGGACTTAAGAGAAGAAGGCAAAAGAAAGTTGATAATTGGAGAGTTGACTTTATAGGCAAGCGTTTTCCTCGATTTAGTAGATCAGCATTCTAAAGATATAGGAAAAGAATAGCTATCTGAATTAGCACTTAAAGGGCTTACAGAAGTAATCAGAATCTATACCTAACCTTAACGGTGAAATTGTCTGCTTGAGGATCGTTCCAAGGTCGCTGATATAGCTTACCTAAGTCATCTTCCTCATCAGTCTCTACGATTCTCCCTCCTTTGGAATACACTACATACAAATAAGCTAAGGGCATAATTTCATATCGATATCTTATTTGAAAGGCTAAATCGCTTAAGTTTATTGCAGTCAGTGCAATATCACTTGCATTAAGATCTCCATAAGAGTCTCCTAAAACAGCCTTCGGATTTGTTGCTAAGAATGAGACCATTTGAGCCTTTATTCTTAACTCATGCTTATCACCAACAAACCAATTAAAACCTGCAACGGTTGTTCTTTGTTTTTTGGTATAAACCCCCAAGAGATTATCTTGAAGCCAATTTACCCAACCATCTTCATCTAGATGCTGATAATAGAGTGAAAAGTCAATGTTATCACTCGGTGCAAACTCAAGCTGTGTTGCATAAGAAGTAGCAAAACCGGAAGCTGAAGCCCATTGCGAGCCCTTTTCTCTCTTGGCCTCTAGAAAGTAATTAAAAAAGTCTTGAGAAGGTCCTTTAAAATTTAAAAGAGATCCGTAATTTTCGGGCCTTTTAATAAAAGGAGCTTCTATATTATTTCTTGTAATCCAAAAATCTTTTCCTGAAGTTCTGTAGAAGTTAGTAAATTCAAAAAAAGAAGTATTTTTGAAAGTAGATTTATAAGTAAGGTAAGTAAAATTCCAAGATTTATCTAAATCAGCATTACCTTCAACACCTACACCAAACTCAAGCTCGTTTGACTGTAGTATTGAAGTTGCACCAAAGTCTGTAAACTTAAATCCATTCTGCGCTCCTAAGAACATCCAGTTATTCAACATCTGATAACCCATATCGTTGATATCAATATTTTCATCAAAATAAAAAAGACCAATATCATGCCATCTTCCCTTTTTTGGAGAAGAGGAAAACCTCAATCTAAATGCCTCTCCAGAGGAGCTATGGGGATTTACCAAACCTTGATCTATGCTTGAAGTCATGAAAACAGCATTCGTTCTAATTTTATCGGTTGGATTGTAAATCACATCTACGGCATGGACTTCTGCCTCTCGATCCAGAACAGGTCTTTCGGTATAAGTCCCAATATATCCTACTGATAAATTATCAGTATTTTTTCGAGCCCTAACAGAATAAAAATCTCTGCCTTGACTGAATTGCTCATCCGCCTCCGAAGCTCCTAAAAAACCAAAGTCGATGGACTCATTTTGCTGAGTATATCTTACGGCATAATCTATATCAGAAATTCCTACTTGACTGGATTCACACAAATCTTTAAGAGAATCAGCATAACTTGAGCAGTTATAATCCGGCGAAGCGCCTATTCTTCTAGTGTTGATAAGATAAAAAAATGTGTAGCCTTTGACATCAAATAGAGAATGATTTTCTGAAAAGAAAGGTCTTTTATCAGAATAAAATGTTTCGCTAGAAGTAAAATTTACTACCAGCTCATCACTTTCAACCTGTCCAAAATCAGGGTTGAGAGCTACATTAAGTTGTTTTCCAGCATCTATTTTCCAGAATATTTCTGCACCAGCTTTTTTATTTGTTTCAGCCAAAACCCTGTCTTCGGTTAGATTAATGTAAGGAAAGAAATCTAGTTTTGAAACACTGTAATTATTGAATTCGTATTCATTAAACAAGGATAAGAACTTTTCAGTTCTTGGATTACCTTTGATGGTTGTATTAACTTTAAATTCACCTCTTAACCACCTATAGAAAGAAAGCTTAACCTTCCTTTTATCGCCTTGTTGAGATTTCATGGGAGCTATACTCCAAGGTATGAATATTTCTGCATACCAAACACCTTCACCTATACTTGTGCCATAACCCCAGTCAGAATCCCAGTCGTAGTTCACTTCATTTTCATTTCTAACGACATTATCAAGAATTGAACCGCCCGCAGAAACAGAAAAACCATAAGATAAGAGACCATCTCCATCAAAATCAATGGATACACCGACCATATCGGCATTAGCCATTTCGTCATCTCTTTGATGCTTTTGAGTTCTTATACTCTCGTTAGATTGATAGGTTATAAAGCCAAAATAAATGCCCTTTTCATCTTCAAGAACCAAGACCTTTTGAGCTCCAGAAGCATCATTTAAAGTAAAGGGAAGGCTTTCATAATATTTGGTTATCTCATCTGCTTGAGACCATTCCTTTTCATTTAGCTTTCCATCAATAATGAGATCGAAAGAAAAAATGTGTGAAGATAAAAATACGAAAAGTAGTAATGAAAAAGTAAGCTTCCTATGCAATATATATCCCCTAATGGGGTTGTAGTTTATAGATAGAGGGGGCTAAAATCTATATCTAAGCTTCACAGTAAAATTTTCATCGGAAGGATCGTTCCAAGGTCTTCTGTAGAGGTTTGAAAGATCATCCTCTTCATCATTAAGAGAAACTCGACCGCCCTTAGAATAGACTAAGTAAAGATAAGAAAGGGGCATGATTTCATATCTATACCTAATCTGAAATGCTAATTCGCTTATTGTGATAGGTGAGATAGAGATATTTGTTGGAGTTAACTTTCCTTTTTGATCTCCCAGAAAGGGAGTAGGATTTCTTCCAGTGAATGCTACAAGTTGAGCTTTTATTCTTAACTCGTGTTTATTGTTTTTAAACCACTCAAGTTCAAAAACGCTTGTTCTCTGTTTTCTTTCATAAGTAGCCAAGAGATTATCATCTAGCCAATTTAGCCAATTTTTTTCATCGGAATGATTATAGGACATGTTGAATGACAAGTTATCGCGAGGCATAAACTTGATAAAGGCTCTAGAAGAGTTTTTCCAACTTATCCCTGGAGAGTGCTCACTACCCTTACCTCTTTCAAACCTCAGACTGTAAATATATTTTGGCTTTCGTGGACCTGTAAATTCTATATAACCCCCCATCCCTTTGGGCATATCGATATATGGGGCCAAAGAGGACCCTCTAGTGATTCTTGTATTTCTACCCGTACTTCTATAAAAAATTTCAGTTTTTACTTCGGACAGATCGATGAAATTTGTCTCAACTTTTAAAGCAAAGTTTGAAGATTCCCGAACTGTATCGGCATTAAATTTAGATCCATAACCAATCTCAAATAATCGAGATCTAAGAATAGACCCCTCTGAAAATCTTGTCTTTTTAAATTGGGTCCTACCATTAAACATTAAACGGTCATTTAATATGAGGTATCCCATATCATTAAGATCAAGCTGATCATCATAGAAATTTATGCCTATACCAGAGGAAAAGTCTTGATCAGGATTGAACGAATAACCCAGCGTTAAACCGAAGCCGTCTTTATTATTTGCGTTTGAATGCATCAAATTACCATTCATTCTGTGGACTTCAGATGGAAGATACGTAAAGTCCACTGAATTAACTTGGGCGTTCGTACCTAAAACAGGCTTATCAACATATGTACCTAAATAACCATATTTAAAGTCATTAACCTTTGTATTGAGCCTTAGTGCATAAAAATCTCTACCTTGCGAAAATTTTTCATCCCTTTCAGATGCACTCATAAAACCAAAATCTACTTCACCTTTTTGTGTATATTTCAAAGCAAAATCTATCTCACTTGTTTCTGCCTGAGTTTCTTCGCAATAATCCTCTAGATCACCTTGTACTTCACAATCATAATCAGGTCTTCCACCTATCCTTCTCGTATTAATGATTCTATGCATCCGATCACTTACATCGAACATACTATTATTTTCAGCAAAGAATGGTCTCTTATCCGAATAGAAGGTTTCAAAAGCAGAGAAATTCACAACAACTTCATCGCTCTCAACTTGTCCAAAATCTGGATTCAATGTGAGGTTGAGCTGTTTACTTGTATTAATTTTCCAAAAAATTTCAGCTCCTGCTTTTGAGATTTGATCTGAATTAGCAATATCTTCAGTTAGGGTTGTATAGGGGAAAAAATCTAGTTTAGCTACTGAGTAGTTATTAAACTGATATTCGTCAAAAACAGATAAATAGACATTCTCATAGACGCTTCCTTTGATAGTTGAAAAGCCTCTTCCAATACCCATAAGCATCCTGTAAAAAGCCATTTTTACTTTTCTTTTTTCACCTGCTTGAGTTTTCATTGAGGCAATTGACCAAGGTATAAAAGTCTCTGAATACCAAACTCCGTCCTTAACCGAAGCGGCAGATTGCCAATCTGCATCCCAATCCCAATTTCTTTCCTTTTCGTCTGTTACTGTTGCATCACCGACTGAACCGCTAGAAGAGATAAAAAAGTTATAACCTTCAATGCCATCACCATCAAAATCGATTACTATTCCATTTTTATCGGATAATGATCGCTCTTGGTCGCGCAAGTGATTATTTATTCTCATCGTTTCGTTGGTCTGGTAGTTTTTAAAACCAAAATACAGGCCATTCTCAGACTCAATAATCAATATTTGCGTTTTGTATTCGTTTACTTCTCTTAGAGAATATGGGTAAACCTCATAAAACTTATCAATCACTTGAGCTTTTTGCCATTCTGCCTCATCGAGCAAACCATCAATTTTTATCTCTGATTTAAGAGAAAATGACAATACCAAACTCAGGATAAGACCTGTAAGTTTAAAATAGCGCATTTAATCTATAACAGTGATATTTATTTTTTTTGAGATTATCGGGGAATCATGGGGAGTATGCGTCATATCTCCAAGAACAAGTTGCATAGAATAGTTACCTGGCAATAACTCAATAAGTGATTCAGTCTGCCCTCCACCAAAATGGATATGGTTTGGTGAAGAAGGAATAGATTTCTTAAAATCTATTTTGTCTACATCAATCAATAGATGATGATGTCCTGTGTTCTCTCTATCGGTTCCGGCTGGAGCTATACCTTTTCCAGAAAGTCCAAACTGGACAAGAAACGGTGACTGCACTTGGTCTCCATCATTGAGGTTAATAAAGTAGACCTTTGCTTCAGAAGAAATAAAAGAAGATAAAAAAAGAAATAAGGAGAAGATAAAATGTTTCATATTAATTTAAGTACTTACCTGATCCGTAGAGAAGCGGTTGAAGATCACTGTTATTCAATACCTTTGAAACTCTGCCAATCACAATCGTATGACTAGAATGATCTATTAAATCTGTACATTCACAAAATAAAGCAGATAAGGATTCTTGATTATAAATATAACTGCCGTCTTCATTCCAGGCATTATTCTGAAACCTTTTTTCGCCCTCTTCAATATTACTGCATATTTCTGCTATATCTTTCTGCTCACTGGATAATGTGTTAATACAAAAAGAAGAATCAACTGAAATAATGCCATGAATCGAAGCTTCTTTATTGATGCATACAAGCATGGAAGGAGGGTCTACAGACAATGATGTAACAGATATTGCGGTCATAGCATGTCTTGCGATATCCGATTTAGCAGAGATAACACACACAGTTGATGTTGAACCACGCATGGAAGTTAAGAAGTTTTTCTTGAGATCTGATTCTTTCATTTAGAATAAAGCCTCTAGTCAAACATTGTTACTAATGGCTTCAAAAAGCATAATATTGTTCATATGGTAAAAAGACAAGCAGCAACAAGAATTATTGGTGGGAAATATAAAGGAACTAAACTAGTATTTAAGCCAAACAAGACGCTGCGACCAACAGAAAGCAAGACTAAAGAAACTCTTTTTAATTGGCTTCTAAATGATTTAGATAAAAAAAAATGCTTAGATATGTTTGCTGGGACAGGTTCACTTGGACTAGAGGCTATTTCAAGAGGAGCTAGTAATGTTGTTTTCATCGAGAAACAATTAAAACTTTCACAATTAATTATTGATATCACTAAAAGACTTAAAATAGAAAAAGTGTCTAGAGTAATAAATACAAACTCAATTTCATTTGATTATAAAACTTTGAAACAGAAGTTTGATGTCATTTTTCTAGATCCCCCATTTCATGAAAATCTTATTCCAAAGTCTTTAGAAGTAATTTGCAACCAAAATCTTTTAAATGTAGGAGGGTTAATCTATGTTGAATGTGAAAAGGATTTAAAATTAGATCTTTCTAAATTCAATCTAACTGCATTGAAGGAATCCAAAGGTGGGGAAACGAAATACTATTTATATGAAGGCTAGGTTATTACTATTTCTAATATTCTTTTCAACACTCACAATAGTATTAACTAATGGGAAATCAACTCTCTTTGCATCTCAGAGTCTTATCATATTAAACAAAACAATCATCTTAAATTCTGAAATGATAATAAGCTTAATTGTTTTAACAACATTAATTGGTGTGTTAATACTAGGGATAATAGATAAAGTATTTTTTTCACGGAAGGAAAAAAAGAATATCGAGAAAAGCGAGTAAAACTATTTCCTTTTCATTGACTCAAAGAATTCGGCATTAGTTTTATAATCTTTAAGCTTATCTAATACCCACTCCATAGCAGCGGTGTCGTCCATTTCATTGAGAAGCTTTCTCAATACAGTGATATTCCTTAGTTCAGTATCAGAGGTAAGGAGGTCTTCCCTTCTGGTACCAGTCTTTCTGACATTGATAGCCGGAAATACTCTCTTTTCTGCAATCTTTCTATCAAGATTTATCTCTGAGTTACCAGTGCCTTTAAACTCTTCGAATATCACTTCGTCCATTCTTGAACCTGTATCAATTAAAGCAGTTGCGATAATGGACAAACTTCCACCACCTTCAATATTTCTAGCAGCACCAAAGAACCTTTTCGGTTTTTGCAATGCATTTGCATCTACACCACCGGTCAAGATCTTTCCTGAAGCAGCTTGAGTTGAGTTGTAAGCTCTTGCAAGACGAGTAATAGAATCAAGAAGGATAACTACATCATGCTTGTGTTCAACTAATCTTCTGGCTTTGTTAATTGCCATCTCAGCAACCTGAACATGACGAGTAGGAGCTTCATCAAAAGTACTTGCAATGACCTCTCCCTTGACTGAGCGTTTCATTTCTGTAACTTCTTCAGGCCTTTCATCTACAAGCAGGACCATAATTTTACATTCTGGATTATTGCGTTCTATTGAGTGAGCTATACTTTGAAGTAGTAATGTTTTTCCCGCCTTGGGTGGCGATACTATTAAAGACCTCTGCCCTTTACCCGTTGGCGCAGTAAGATCAATGACTCTAGAAGATAGATCTTCGGTGCTGCCAGTGCCTAATTCGAAAAGCATTCTCTCATCAGGAAAAAGAGGCGTTAGATTTTCAAAGGATGGTTTATTTTTAGTTTTGTCCGGTTCTTCGTAGTTAATTTCTTCAATTTTCAAAATTGCAAAGTATCTCTCACCATCTTTGGGTGATCTAATTTTTCCTTTGATCGTATCTCCCGTTCTCAGACCAAAACGTCTAATTTGACTCGGAGAAACATATATATCATCAGGGCCTGCCAAATAAGAGGCATCCGGTGATCTTAGAAAACCAAAACCATCTTGAAGAATTTCGAGGACTCCTTCGCCTTCGATATCTTCACCACTCTTGGCTTTGCTTTTAAGTATTCCAAATATTATATCTTGTCTTTTTGCTCGAGAAGCATTTTCTACTCCACAGTCTTCGCCCAGAGTAATGAGCTCTTCAACGGGCATTCTTTTTAGTTCTATTAGTTGCATGAATAAGGATTAGTGCGTGAATGAAGGGGTTGACCGAAGAAACTTCGATAAGCCAATACTAACCTTGTTAGAAATTAGAGTCTAGTGTTTTCTATATGTTAGATTCAATAAAATCCGTTAATTGAGTTTTACTTAGAGCTCCCACCTGTTGTGCTATCAGTTCACCACCTTTAAAAATTGCCAAAGTGGGAATACTCATGACATTCTGTTGAGCTGCTGAATTCTGATTTGCATCCACATCCAATTTGCCAACCTTTAATTTATCTGAAAATTCTATAGCCAATTCTTCGACAATTGGTCCAACCATCTTGCAAGGCCCGCACCATGTAGCCCAATAGTCTACTAATACAGGTTTATCGGATGCATTAACTTCTGTCTCGAAATTATCATCTGTCAATGTGACAACATTCATAGGTACTCCTTGGAATTTGTAAATGGGTTTTTAGTTAGAATCATTATCCGTATACATTATTAGGTCTAAACTAAAAATTTTCAACACCCAAAAGATTATTTTTTAGTTGTAACAGCGCCTTCAGATGCAGAGGTAACCAAAGATCTATACTTATCTAAAACCCCGCCTTCTTCATCAGCAACCGGACAAACCCAAATATCTTTTCTTTTTTTGATTTCCTGCTCAGATAAATCAAGATTTATTAAATTTGTTTCAGCATCAATAGAGATAAAATCACCATCTTTTATAAAAGCGATTGGCCCCCCATCGAATGCTTCCGGTGTGATGTGACCCACCACAAAACCATGTGTACCTCCTGAGAATCTACCATCAGTCAGAAATGCAACTTTGTCTCCCAACCCTTTGCCCATAATTGCAGAAGTAGGACTGAGCATCTCTCTCATTCCAGGGGCCCCTCTAGGTCCTTCATATCTGATCACTAGAACATCACCTTCGGTGACTTGATTAGATAAAATACCTTGCATAGCAGATTCCTCAGAGTCATAGACTTTTGCTTTCCCTTCGAACCTTAAACCTTCTTTACCTGATATCTTAGCGACTGCACCTTGTGGTGCTAAATTTCCGTAAAGTATTCTCAAATGGCTATCAGCTTTTATGGGATTTCCTACTTCTCTAACAATTTCTTGATTGGCAGGATAAGTGTCACAGTTCGATAGATTTTCTTCTAAAGACTTTCCTGTAACAGTCATTTGACTGCCATCAATTAAACCCTCTTCCAGCATGCCTTTCATCAAAGGTACAATGCCTCCAATTTCAATCAATTCAGACATAAGAAAATTTCCACTAGGTCTCAAATCAGCCAAAACAGGAGTTCTTTTTCCTATTCTTTCAAAATCATTTAAATTCAAATTAACTTTTGCCTCATGGGCTATTGCAAGTAAATGTAAGACGGCATTGGTAGATCCACCCAATGCTATGACTACCGCAATTGCATTTTCGAAAGCAGCTTTAGTCATAATATCTCTGGGTTTTATATCCTCTGTTATCAAATGCATCATCGCCTCACCTGCGCTCAATGAGTCATCTAATTTACTAGATGAAATAGCTTCCTGTGCTGAACTATTAGGTAAGCTCATTCCCAATGCTTCAATGGCTGAAGCCATAGTATTTGCGGTGTACATTCCTCCACAAGATCCCGGTCCAGGAATAGCTGAAGATTCAATATCCAAAAGTTCAATATCTGACAATGAACCTTCTGAATGTTTCCCAACAGCCTCGAATACAGATACTACGTCAGTTCTATTCAATCCTGGTTTGATACTTCCACCATAAACAAAGATTGAAGGTCTATTTAGCCTCGCCATTGCCATCAAACAAGCTGGCATATTCTTATCACAACCGCCTATTGTGATGAGACCATCAAATCCCTGACCACCAACAACTGTTTCAATTGAGTCTGCAATAACTTCCCTTGATACAAGAGAATATCTCATCCCTTTCGTGCCCATTGATATTCCATCTGAAACAGTAATAGTATTAAATATAACTGCCTTAGATCCTACTGAATTTGCTCCTAGAGCAGCAGATTCGGCAAGCTTATCTATATGCATATTACATGGCGTCACCATACTCCATGTAGAAGCTATACCAACTTGTGGCTTCTTAAAGTCTTCCGATTCAAAGCCTACTGCCCGCAACATGGCCCTAGAGGGTGCCTGTTCTGGACCGTCAACTATCTCAGAAGAATATTTTCTTTTATCTTTTGACATAAATTAATTATAAATTACAAATCTATCAACTTATAGCTTAGGCTATCGAAGCGGCTAATAGTTCTTTTGTATATTCGTGCATTGGAGACTCAAATAATTCTTCTGTTAAACCTTCTTCAACAATATTTCCGTCTTTCATTACATAAACACGGTCAGATAAGAATCTGATCACTTTCAAATCATGACTAATGCAAAGGTAGGCAAGTCCGAGTCTAGACTGTAGACCCTTCAAGAGATCTAGTATCTGCATTTGAATAGAAACATCTAAAGCAGATGTTGGTTCGTCTAGTAAGATCAATTTAGGTTCCAATATTATTGCTCTTGCAATAGCCACTCTTTGCCTTTGTCCTCCAGAAAGCTCATGAGGAAATCGCGAAAATGATGATGGATCTAATTCAACATCTTTTAGAGCTTTTAATATCTTTTCATTTCTACTTGATTTACTCAGAGATGGTTCATGCACTTTAAGGCCTTCACCAATAATCTCTCCAATTGTCATCCTAGGAGAAAGAGATCCAAAAGGATCTTGAAAGACTATTTGAAAATCCTTTTTATACTTTCTTGTTTCACTAGTACTTAACTTATTGATATCTTTGTTATCAAAAACTATTAGCCCATCGGACTCTTCAATTCCAAGCAGAGCTCTTGCTAAAGAAGATTTACCAGAGCCAGATTCTCCCACTAGTCCAGTCGTTGTCCCAGAAAATATATTAATGTCTACTTTTTTGACTGCATTCAAATATTCGGTAACCTGACCAAGAAAATTTTTCTTAATCGGATAATTAATATCAACGTTTTTAGCCTCTAGAAGGATAGCTTCTTGTTTATTTTCAGATTCTTTTTTTCCAGGAATAGAATTCAAAAGCTTTATAGTATAAGGGTGCTTAGGATTATCAAATAAAGCTTTTACTTCTCCGGATTCAACTATTTTTCCATCTTTCATAACGCAAACTTCGTCAGAAAATCTTTTAACTATATTGAGATCATGGGTGATGAAGAGTATCGACATACCAAATTCTGATTGAAGCTCAGATAACAATTCAAGTAATGCTTTCTCAACAGTGACATCAAGAGCCGTAGTGGGTTCATCGGCAATTAAGAGTTCTGGTTCATTCGCCAGAGCCATCGCGATCATAATTCTTTGCCTCTGACCTCCAGATAATTGATGCGGATATGAGTCAACTTTTTTTTCTGGGTCAGGAATCTTAACCTTTTTGAGAAGATCTAAGGTCCTTTCTCTAGCTTTATCTGTACTCAATTTTCTGTGAATTATCAGCGTCTCATCTATTTGAAAACCAACTTTCTGATAAGGATTCAAAGATGTCATAGGCTCTTGAAAGATCATTGATACTTTATTTCCCCTTAAAGAAGTCAAAAACTTTTTAGGAGAGTCGAGGATTTCTTTATCTTCAAATTTTATCGAAGCATCTGCAGAATACCTTACAGTTCCTTCGGGCAGGAGTTGAAGTATTGATAAAGCAGTAACTGATTTTCCAGAACCTGATTCGCCAACAATGGAGAGGGTCTTTCCTTTTTCAATAGCAAAAGAAATATTATCGACTGCCCTAAAGATTTTATCTTTAGATTCAAAGTCTACGATGAGATTATTTACTTCTATTATGTTACCCACGAGTCTGTACTAAAAAATTAAAATTAATTGAGTCTCCATCAATTAATGAGAATGAACAAGGGAGATATTTGGAGTCAAATCCATTTAACCCCCAAAACATTATATGTTTTCCCCCCGGTACAAAAATGGTACTAGATTGAGATTCTAAAATAACAGAATCAGGCTTTGTCATCTTCATTAAACCCTCAGCATTGATTGTAGTTTCATGAATCTCTGCCCTTATTGGAGAGCAATCAATTGAGAGTATCTCAATATTTTCATCTGACTTATTGACGATACTTAAATATCCGCTTGTCATCATGGATCCTTTTAAGGGTACATATAAATGAGCATCCTTTATAATAAGTTTAACAGGGGATATTTCGGCGCAGCTTATAACAATGAAAGAAAAGGTAATTACAAAAAAAACTTTAAAAAATTTATTATTCATTACTTATTGTGTATTCCATATTGTAAATATTTCTGCTGAACAAAGCTTTTTAAGTGAATTATCAAAAGAAAAAATTCCTTCAGCTGATGAGGCATTTATTTTTGAGGCCTACAGGGAACAACATTCAGGCATCATACTGTCATGGGTCATGAAAGAAAACTGCTTTCTTTACAAAGATAAATTTGAAATTTCCGTAACGCCTTCATCTAATTTATCAATTAAGACCTTGGGGGAAGCTAAAAGAATAGACGATATTTATTTTGGAGAGGTAGACGTTTACTTCAATTCAGTTAGGAAAGAATTAAACTTTGAACTTGGTAGTGAATTTATAAATATTTCCTATCAGGGATGTAATGCTCAAGGGTTTTGCTATCCAGTCATTACTAAAAGAATTGATATGAAAGAAATAGATTATTTATAATTTTACCTTTTTTTTTAATTTCATTTAAAATCGTCCAAAATCTACAAATTTCATTGATATGACTAAATACATGCTACTTAATGGACCAAACTTAAATCTCTTAGGTACTAGAGAACCTGAGATTTATGGTTCAGAAACATTACAAGACATAGAAACAAACCTACTTGCTATAGCTAAAGAAGAGAATTGTGATCTCATTTGTCATCAAAGTAATGCTGAACATGAGCTTGTAGATTTAGTTCATTCAGCAAGAGAAGAGGAAGTTAAATGTATAATTATCAATCCAGGAGCGCTTACTCATAGCAGCATCGCTCTTAGGGATGCATTATCTGGTGTAGGCATACCATTTATAGAAATACACATCTCTAATATCTACGCTAGAGAAGATTTCAGACAAGTGTCATATTTATCAGATATTGCTCAGGGCGTTATTTCTGGTTTAGGGATTGAAGGATATGAGCTAGCTTTAAAAACAGCTTTTAAAAAGTTTAAATAAGGGGAGAAAAATGGATATAAGAAAAGTAAAAAAACTAATAGAAATGTTAGAGAATTCAAATTTAGAGGAAATCGAAATTCAAGAAGGAGAAGAATCTGTAAGACTTGTTAAAAGCCATGGGGCGACTCAGGCAACAGCCCAATCAATTATCTTACCGCAAGAAGCTTCAGTTCAAGCTAGCGAAGATAGCAACCAAGGAGATGATGAAATTCTTAAAGAAGGAAATTTAATTAACTCCCCTATGGTTGGAACTTTTTATGCGTCGGCGTCTCCGGGAGCGAAACCATTTATTTCAGTTGGAGATCTAGTGGCCGAGGGTGATGTAGTTTGCATAGTAGAAGCCATGAAAATGATGAATGAGATCAAATCTGAATTTTCAGGAACTGTACTTTCTGTAAATGTAGAAAATTCAGAGCCAGTAGAATATGGTCAATCTCTTTTTGAAATTTCTAAATAATGATTAATAAACTTTTAATCGCCAATAGAGGTGAAATAGCTTTACGTATTTTGAGGGCAGCAAAAGAGTTAAAGATACCTACAGTTGCAGCTTACTCCGAAGCAGACAAAGATCTGATGCATGTCAAGATGGCAGATGAATCTATTTGTATTGGTCCAGCCGACTCTACTCAGAGTTATTTAAATATTCCAGCAATAATTAGTGCTATGGAACTTTCGGGTGCCGATGGCGTTCATCCAGGATACGGTTTTCTATCTGAAAACCCTGACTTTGCAGAAAAAGTTGAGAAGAGTGGCTTCGATTTTGTTGGTCCCCCTGCATCTGTAATAAGAATGATGGGTAATAAGATTTCAGCAAAGGAATTTGCTTTGAATTCTGGTTTACCTATAGTTCCAGGTTCAAGTGGACCAATAGGTCAAGATACACATAAAAAAGCTGAAGAAATTGGATACCCTGTAATAATAAAAGCAGCCTCAGGCGGCGGCGGAAGAGGTATGAGGATAGTTTATTCTGCAGATGAATTAGATAATGCAATTGAGCTAACACAGCAAGAATCAGCAGTCGCTTTTGGTGATTCAACTGTTTATCTTGAGAAATTCCTTGAAAGTCCTAGACACATAGAAGTTCAAGTTTTAGCCGACAGGCACGGGAATGTCCTTCATTTGGGAGATAGGGACTGTTCGATGCAAAGAAGGCATCAGAAGGTTATCGAAGAAGCTCCTGCTATGGGAATCAAAGAAAATAAAAGACAAGAAATATATGCTCAATGTATAGAGGCTTGTCGTCAATTAAATTATACGAGTGCAGGAACTTTTGAATTTTTATATGAAAATGATAATTTTTACTTCATAGAGATGAATACAAGAATCCAAGTTGAGCATCCTGTAACGGAAAGTGTTACTGGGCTTGATTTAGTTAAACTTCAATTAAGGATTGCCAGAGATGAAGAGTTAAAAATTAAACAAGATGATATTGTCCTTAAAGGTCATGCTATTGAATGCAGAATAAATGCTGAAAACTCAGAAACTTATTTGCCTTCACCAGGTAAAATCCTTGAATATCATGCACCAGGAGGTATTGGAGTAAGAATGGACTCGCATTTATATAAAGATTACACGGTTCCTCCTTACTATGATTCACTTATTGCTAAAGTGATATGCAGGGCAAATGATAGAGAAGATGCAAGAGCAAGACTAGAAAGAGCATTAGATGAAATGTACGTTTTAGGAATAGATACAAATTTAGACATGCATAGAAAGTTGATTAAAGATCCCAACTTCATAAATGGAACTTTCAATATAAATTATCTGGAAAACCTCAATAAGGATAAATAAAAATGTCAGAACAAGATCTTCCTTATGAACCGGGAGACATTGAAGAAGAGGTTCAGCGATATTGGCTAGAAAATGAGACCTTTTCTGTTACAGAGGATCCTAGTAAAGAAAAATTCTTCTGTTTAAGTATGTTCCCATATCCAAGCGGATCTATTCACATGGGTCACGTAAGGAACTATTCAATTGGAGACGCTATTAGTAGGTTCCATAGAATGCTCGGGAAAAATGTGCTTCAGCCTATGGGCTGGGATGCTTTTGGCCTTCCAGCTGAGAATGCAGCCATCACCAATGAAGTACAACCTTCTGAATGGACTCTTGAAAACATCAAGAGCATGAAAAAACAACTCACCAGGCTGGGCTTTGCCTATGACTGGAAAAGGGAGTTTGCGACATCAGATGCCAATTATTATAAGTGGGAACAATGGTTCTTCCAGCAAATGCTTGAAAAAGGTCTTGCCTATCAAGAAGAAGCTGAAGTTAATTGGGATCCTGTTGACCAAACTGTTCTAGCAAATGAACAGGTTATAGATGGAAAAGGATGGAGGTCAGGGGCAGATGTTGAGAAGAAGAGACTAAAGCAATGGTTTCTAAAGATTACAGACTATGCAGAAGAACTTCTTGAAGGAACAGATAAATTAGAAGGCTGGCCTGAGCAAGTAAAGGTCCAACAAAAAAACTGGATAGGTAAGTCCGAGGGGATGAATTTTAGTTTTCAAGTGAAAGACAGTAAAGAAGCAATAAGCGTTTTTACGACAAGACCCGATACTATAATGGGTGTTTCATTTATCGCAATATCCACTTCTCATTCCTTATGTACAGGTCTTGCATCTGAAAGAAGTGATATCAATACATTTATTGAAAAACAAAATAAAGTTAAGCAATCTGAAGCCGATTTTGCAAAACAAGAAAAAGAAGGTCTATTTACAGGCTTATATGCAGTTCATCCTTTCACTAAAGAAGAAATCCCTATTTGGATAGCAAATTTTGTTCTTAGTGACTATGGGTCTGGAGCCTTAATGGCAGTACCAGCGCATGATCAAAGGGATTTTGAATTTGCTACAAAATATAACTTACCTATTTTAAGAGTAATTCAGAATGATCGTGATGCAGAAGACCCCGAAGAAGCGATCTCTGAAAAAAATGTACTCATCAATTCATACGAATTTGATGGATTAAGTTTTGATGAAGCATTTCTGGCAATCGAAGAAAAAGCTAAAGAACTCAACTGTGGTAGTAGAGAGACGAACTTTAGACTTAGAGACTGGGGTGTATCAAGGCAAAGGTATTGGGGAACTCCCATTCCTGTTGTAACTGACGGTGAAAGCAATTATGTGGCTTATGATCTACCTGTCGAACTGCCTAGTAAAGTTGAATTTAAAGGGGTTAGTTCTCCATTGAAGGATATGCCTGAATTTCTGGAAGTAACGCAAGATGGGAAAGATCTCATCAGAGAAACTGATACATTTGATACTTTTTTTGAATCTTCATGGTACTACGCTAGATTTGCAAGTTTCGATAGTAATGAATCTATGCTGGATGACAGAGCTAAATACTGGCTTCCTGTTGATCAGTATATTGGGGGTATTGAACATGCCGTTCTTCATCTCCTTTATTCAAGATTCTTTTTTAGATGCATGAGAGATATGGGCTTAGTTGATGGAGATGAGCCTTTTGACAATCTTCTTTGCCAAGGGATGGTTTTAAAAGATGGAGCCAAGATGTCAAAATCAAAGGGCAATACCGTTGACCCTCAAGGTTTAATAGAAAAATATGGTGCAGATACAGTAAGACTCTTTGTAATGTTTGCAGCCCCTCCGGAACAATCTTTGGAGTGGTCAGATCAAGGAGTACAAGGTGCCCATAGATTCATCAACAGAATTTGGAGATTAGTCAATAAACATATTGACTCTGGAGTTCCTGAAAACAAAGAAATAATGTCTTCTGATGAGAAGGTAAAAAAAGTACGATCAAAGACTCATAAAACTCTCGCAAAAGTGAAAGACGACTATATGAGGAGACATAGCTTTAATACTGCTATTGCATCAGTAATGGAGCTCTCCAATGAGATTCCTAAAGAATTTTTAGAGACGCAAGCCGATCAAAGAATGCGTGCAACTGCTCATGAGGCAATTGAATCAATTCTTTTAATGCTCGCCCCCATCACACCTCATTTATGCCAACATCTATGGTGGCAACTTCATCCTTCAGAATCAATTGTAGATAAGAAATGGCCTGAGGCTGAGAAGACACTTTTAGAAGACGATACTCTTAATATTGCCATTCAAATTAATGGCAAGCTCAGATCTGCGATTGAGATCAATAAAAATACTTCTGAAGAAGAAGTGAAGTCAACTGCACTTTTGGATGATAAAGTAAAAAAATATTTAGAGGACAAAGAAGTCAGAAAGATAATCTATGTTCCTGGGAAAATTCTCAATATCGTTTTATGAAGGTTTCATCTTTTATTTGTTTAAAATCAATTTTTGCAATCACTTTTCTTTTAAGTTCTTGTGGGTATGAATTAAGAACTTATTCTAATTCTATTGTTAACCAAGCCATTCAATTAATTGCATCCGACTCAACTCTTAATATTGAATTAGAAAATCAACTCAGTCTAGGACATAACTTAGCTACATCTCAAGACTCTAAATCTGCCATCTCAATCAAAGTATTGCAACATGACATTAAACGCTTTGTTGGTTCCAGTGGTTCTGGAGCGAGAACAACACAAGTCAGACTAGATTATAAAATTATTTATACTGTTGAAATAAATAGCAAAACTCAAAAAGAGTATTTGTTTGAAGACACTCGTTACGTTGATTTTAATCAATCTGATTTACTTGCCTTTGAAGCCGAAGAAGAAATATCAACCAAAGATTTCATCGGGAAGAGCATAAGAAACATGGAATTCATTATTTCATCCTTACTAAATGAAACTAAGTAAGGCTCATTTCTATAAGGATACTGAAAAAAACTTTCAAAGCACATATTCGTTTTTTGCGGATGAGTCTATTCAAATTTCTGAGTTAACGGATCACGTTATTAAAATTAGTAAATCCAAAGGATTTGAAGAGAAGCAAACGCATATTATTACAAAGGACTCAGATTGGGCTTTCCTTAGTTCAGAAAATGAGAATCTTGATTTATTTGGATCAAAAAAAATTATAGAGATTAAACTCTTAGGAACCGGACCTGGAAACAAGGGATCGAAAGCAATCAAAGATTACTGTTTATCTCCAGATCAGAGCAAATTACTTATCGTGCATGCTGAAAGGTTAGACAAAAAACAACAAACTAGTGCATGGGCAAAAGCCTTAGAATCTAGCGGGGTTCTTATCGTGGAGCCTCCAATTAATAAAAACTCTATGCCAGGTTGGATAAAAGGAAAATCACAGGATCTCAACATAAATATTACTGAAGAGGCTATTCATCTTTTAGCAGAAAAAACGGAAGGTAATTTATTAGCAACTTCTCAGGAGCTGATGAAGCTAGTATTACTTTTTCCAGGTCAAGACATCTCTATCGATGACATGGAAGAATCAATTTCAAATGCTTCAAAATTTGGTATTTTTGATCTTTCTAATTCTTTTTTGACAGGCAATAAAAAAAGAACGGTCAGGATTATAGAGACGCTTAAAGCAGAAGGTACACAGCCTCCCCTGATTCTTTGGGCTTTATCAAAAGAAATAAATAATTTATACAAAGTTATTGAAGATGGTTCTTCTAAGAACATATGGGGTCCAAGATATTATCTAGATTTGTTATCAGATAAGGCAAATAAAATGCCTAGAACCAAAATAACAAAGTCTCTTAAAGATATTGCCGAGATCGATGCTGCCATAAAAGGTCTCTCTGATAAAAGTCCCTGGCAATCTATTAGAGATTTGGCTTTATATTTTTAGCTTCAAATCAATTTTAAAACTTTGTACCAAATTGAATCTTCAAGATTCTTGCTCGGTAAAGTATATTCATCTATCTTTGAAACAGGCTGCACTTCCTTGGTAGAACTTGTCATCCATACCTCTTCTGCAGCCAGGAATTTCTCCATAGATATTTCTATTTCGTGAACATCGATGCCATTATTTCTCATTTCTTTAATTAAGTAACCGCGCGTAATTCCTGGGAGAATGTTCTGATCTAATGAAGGCGTTAAGACTTTACCTTTATGAAAAATAAACACATTCGATTTTGAACCTTCATTAATAATTCCATCTTTATGAAAGATAATCTCATCGACCTTTGGCTTGTTTGGGTTATTAATCGGCAAAGTATTTCCTAGAAGAGCTATAGTCTTGATATCACATCTATGCCATCTAATATCTTCCTCTAGTCTTACTTTTATGCCTTCTTGGTTAGGGTCTATCCTATAAGGATTTTTTTGAAGCTCTTGAGAGGTGACTAAAACTGTTGGTTGCATTTTCTTCTCTACAGCATGAGCTCTTACTTCATCGACACCCCTAGTAACCTGAATATAAAAAGATTGATTTAAGAATTTATTTTTTTTCTGAAGCTCAAGTAAAATCTTATCTAAATTTTTAATCTCATCTGTAAGAGGAATAAAAGTTAATTCCAAAGAAGCCTTTAACCTTTTTAAATGTTCCTCAAAGAGGAATAATCGATTGTTATAACAAGGAATCACCTCATAGACGCCATCACCGAAAGTAAATCCTCTGTCTAAGGGGGAAATTCTTGCCTCGTCTTCCTTTAGTATTTGACCGTTAAGATATACCCACATCCGGTTTTATTATTCTTCTATCAGGAATTGATAAGTAAGTAACTTGATATTAGACCAGGCTCTGCCAAAGAACCCCAAGGCAATGACGTCTTGCATCGCTATGAGATCTACAGAGGCTAGAGAATCACCATCCAGAATTAAATCAACTTTTCCGACTACTTGACCTTTCGCTATAGGGGCTTGAAGATAATCATTAAGTTCAATCCTCGGCTCTACTCTAGGAAAATCTCTAGGAGAAAGAGTTAGAAACAAGTCTTCAGATGAAGACAAATTAACTGCTTCATCTTCCCCTCCCCAAACTTGTTCATTGATAAGGACAGATTCAGCCTCAAGAACCCTCTTTGTTCTATAGTATCTAAAGCCATAGTCGAGGAGCCTTCTATTATCTGTCAACCTAGCCTTTTCGGTAGAACTTCTTAAAGTAACGGCTATTAATCTTGTGTCATTTCTTACCCCTGAAGATACTAAGCAAAATCCAGCACTTTCTGTATGTCCAGTTTTAACTCCATCAACAGTTTCGTCTTGCCATAGAAGACTATTCCTATTTCTTTGCTTGATCTCATTATAAGTAAAATATTTTTCTTTATAGAGGCTGTAATGATCAGGAAATTTATCTATTAGGTTTTTGGTCAAAAGTGCCAAATCTCTTGCTGATGAAAAATGCTCTGGGTCCGGCCAACCACTTACATTTTTAAACTGCGTATTTTCCATACCTAACTCTTTTGCATATAACTGCATTAGGTCAACAAAACCTTCTTCAGAAACTGCTACATGCTCTGCTATTGCACAACTGGCATCATTACCAGACTGAATAACCATGCCTTTGATTAGATCTGAAAGCAATACTCTAGTGCCTTCTAGTATAAACATTTTAGAGCCGCCCTTTCTCCAGCATTCTTCGCTTATAAATACTTCGTCTTCAAGGCTAACAAAGCCTTTTGATATCTGATCTACTACTACATAGCCTGTCATTACTTTAGTAATACTTGCGGGCTCTATCCTCTCATCAGCACCACTTTCTGCCAAAATCCTTCCAGAAACTGAATCTATTAGAATATAGTTTGTTGCGTTCAGAGATGGTGGTTTAGGGATAAAACTTTCTTCTGCACCAATTAAGCTTACAAAACAAGTAAGAAATAACCACAGAACTGAAGTAAATTTAAAAAATATTTTCATTTTATAAGTATTGAGATAAAACATTGCTAAGTTCATAAACAGCCATGACATAAAGCTTACTGCGATTGTAACTTGATAAAGAGTTATAGTTATCGAAACCAAGCCAGTATTCGTAACCTTCACTTAGCTCTAAGGAAATGGGTACAAACTTCAGGTTTCCAGGAATTGCTTCACTGGTCTCCAATCCAAGCTTTCCTAAATCTATAGTTGTCATATATGGCTTAAAAGTTGATTTTATAGACTCGTTTTGATTTACGACTATTGCTTTAATTGCAATTGGAGTATTGGGCTTCCACTTACCTTTTTTATTTAAAAAATTCGCTACACTTCCAATCGCATCGACAGGATTGTTTAAAATATCTCTGACTCCATCTTGATCAAAATCTACAGCATAGTCTCTATAGCTGTCTGGCATAAATTGACCATACCCCATTGCTCCAGCTATTGAACCTTTGATCTCTTCTGGATTAAATTGTTCTTCTTTACTGAGTAATAAAAATTCTTCTAACTGTATTTTAAAAAATTTTGATCTTCTGGGATAATCGAAAGCTAGGGTAGATAGAGAATCTATAACTCTTATGTTACCTTTTATTCTGCCATATCTGGTTTCTATTCCAATTATTGATGCAATAATTTCAGCCGGGACACCATATATGCTTTCGGCTCTTTTTAGGTCCTGTTTGTGTGAGGATATGAATTCTTTACCTGCAGCAATTCTTGACTCAGTAACCATAATCTCTTTGTATCTAGACCATGTCATTGTGCCTTCGGGCTGTCTATCCATTATTCTTATAACTCTTTCTTGGAGCAGAGCATTCGCAAAAATAGACTCAAGATAAGATGTATCAAAATCATGTTTTTTTGACATGTACTTAATAAAGTCACTAACATCTTCCCGCGAAGAATAGTCAGCGTAGATTGCTTGGAATGAAGAAAAGGTTAGAGAAAATATTATGGCAACTTTTTTTAAATTCATAACTATATTTTCTTTGTAGAAAGAATAACTCCAAATGCCAATAAATGAACAACTATTGAAGTTCCTCCTTGGCTTATTAAGGGTAAAGGCACTCCAACGACTGGGATTATACCTATAACCATAAGGACATTGATTAAAATAAATAAAAGAAAAATGAAGCCTAAAGAGCAGCATGCCAACCTTTCGAATCTTGACTCTGCGGAATAACCGATTTTAAAAATTCTCCATATAATTATTCCATAAATCAAAAAAAGCAGGCTTATGCCGATTAAACCAAATTCTTCACCGATTACTGAAAAAATAAAATCTGAATGGCTTTCTGGAATAAAATCCAGTTGGCTTTGTGTGCCCTCGAGATAGCCTTTTCCATATAAGCCTCCAGAACCAATAGCTGTTTGTGACTGAGCTATATTCCAGCCTGTACCCAAGGGATCAGCATCTGGATCTAACAAGGTTAAAACCCTTTCTTGTTGATATGGACGCAAACCAGACCATATAAATGGTGCAGAAACTATCAATAAACCAAAATAAGAAGCGATGATTTTGAAAGGCAAACCTGCTAAATATATTGGTATGAGACCTGAAGTGAGAACAATTATTGCCGTACCTAAATCAGGTTGTTTATAGACAAAGATTGCACAAGTTAAAGAGGCCCCAGAAGTCACTAACCAGTCCGATAATTGAGGCTTTATTTCTTTTCTGCATAAGTAAGCCACTAAAGATAAAGGTAGTATTAATCTTATAATTTCAGATGGCTGAAAGGAAAAGAAACCAAAATCTATCCATCGACTTGTTTCATAGCCTTTTGCAGGAACTATTAACACATACATAAGGAGGAATAACCCCAGCCAATAAGAATGCATTAATAAATTTTTATATGAATTTGGCCTGAGATGAGAAACAAAAACCATCAGAATTAAACCACCACAAATATAAATCATTTGGCGGTAAACCATAGACATAGACTGTCCGCTGGCACTGTAGAGCATAAAAAGACCAAAAGATAAAACGCCAACTAATGAAAAGAAAAGAATTAAATCCTTAACGATGAAGACCAAAGGATTAAATCTGCTTGATAAAGGTTTATTTATGGAGTAATCGAGAGGACTTCTACTCATTTGGTTTAAATTTCAGTTGATAGTTTTCTATAAGCTTTTGAGCTATTGGGGCAGCTACTGCACTACCAGATTCTCCATTTTCAACAATAACTACGACAGCTAAATTTGGGTTTGGAATTGGTCCATAACTGGCAAATAAGGCATGATCTCGATTTTTAATATTTTCCCGAACACCTTGATATTCTTCTCTAACTGTCAGTTCTTGATCGGTTAAGCTTTTTATTTGTGCTGTTCCAGTTTTACCGGCAATCTTAACTCCTTTATCTCTAAAAAGATTATGAGCTGTTCCGTTCCGAGAGTTAATCACCGCAATCATGGAACTTTCAATGATCTCCCAGTGAATTTCTTTTTCTAATTCAACATCCATCAACAATTCTGGTTTGTATTCTTGTATATTCGAATTACTTATTAATCGAGGTTTATATATTTTTCCTTTTGTAGCGATTGCTGAAATCGATGACACCAGCTGAAGAGGAGTAGATGTAATATAACCCTGACCAATACCAATGTTTATGGTATCGCCCACAAACCAGGCTTCTCCAATAGTACCTAATTTCCAATTTCTTGTAGGCAATGTACTCTTTGTTTCGTTAAAAAGGTCTATTCCGGTAATGTCTCCAAATCCAAATTTATTTAAAAAGCTTGAAATCCTATCCACGGTCAATTGAGAAGAGAGTTCATAAAAATATACATCTGAAGATTCTACGATAGCTTTTCTTAGATTTACTTTTCCATGTCCTTCTTCTTTCCAACCTCTGTACTTTCTTCCATCTTCTTTAATTTGAAAAAAACCTTTATCTTCAATGATTGTTTTGGGGGTAACAACCCCCTCCTCTAACCCCAATAGTCCTATGAAAGGCTTGATTGTTGATGCTGGCGGATATGATCCTGAAATTACTCTATTAAAAAAAGGAGCTTGATCCTTAAAAACCTTACTGAAAGGCATACCTTTCTCTGAACCGTTTAAAATATTCGGATTATAGTCAGGAGAACTTACAAGAGCTTTTATGTATCCAGTATTTGGGTCAATTGCAATAATTGCCCCTCTCCGGTCAGCCAACTCTTCTCTAGCAATCCTTTGTAACTGTAAATCTAGTGTTAAAGTTAAATTTGAAGGTCGTTTAGGAAGGATTCTTTCAAGTTCTCTTATCTTTTTACCAAAGACATCAACTTCTATGGCACTTGTACCTGGAAATCCTCTGAGAGATTTCTCATAAACTCTTTCGAGCCCTACCTTGCCAATCAAAGAATCAGATAAATATTTTTCAGTTGAAAAATCAATCTCGTCGTCTCTAGTTATCCTCCCCATGTGCCCTACTACATGTGAAAAAAGATTTTTATGAGGTAAGAATCTTCTCAGGCTAGTTTCAAGTTTAATATTTGGTAGAGAGTTTTTATAAAGCTCATATTTTGCTAGTTCCTTTTCATTTAAATTATCAACTAGCCATATTTTCTCTTTAGATTCTCCTTTATAGGATAAGTATGAAACTTTGGGCCTGTCTTGAAGTACTTTTTCATGTAGCAGTTCTATTTGAGCCCCAGAAGACTCAATAAATTTGCGATTTATATAAATACCTTGAAAAACTATATTTTCTGCAATGATTGTTCCGTCTTGCAACTGGATTAATCCCCTTGAAGGAAACAAAGGCATATTGATAATTCTATTTCTATCTGATTCAGTTACATAATCATTATTATCTAGAATAGTTAATTGAATTATTTTAGATAACCCAACTAAAATCAAAAAAGAAATAATTACTAGTACTATGCGCGATCTAGACTTTAAAGATTGAATTTCTTTTTCATCTTTCTTTAAATCTTGGATTATCTTCATCGTTTCTATCTATGATAAGGATGATTTTGGGTTATAGACCATACTCTAAACATTTGCTCTATAACTAATACTGGAACAATGGAATGTGGAAAAGTTAGATTAGATAAAGACCAGCAGAAATCACTCTGTTTTATTACCTTCCTGCTCAAACCGTCAGGACCGCCGATGATAAAAGAAATATCTCTGGAAGTTGCCACCCAATTATCAAAATTGACCCTTAATTTATCAGAGCTTGGGTTTGATCCTTCCTTGTCTAGAGAAATAATCAGATCTCCTTTTTTAACTTTTGACAGAAGTAATGCACTTTCTTCTTCAACCACACTAGGAATATTATAGTTTCTTGATCTGAGAACTGGCTTACACCCAGTCCAGGTTATATTTATTGATTTATTAAATTTTGATTCATAAGAATTAAAAGCTCTTTGTGTCCATTCAGGTCTGCTTGACTCTATTGAAATAAGATTTATTTTCATTAAAGATCTGGATCCCAGAGACTTTCTAAATCATAAAATTCTCTAGCATCTGAGGACATCAAATGAACGATTACATCTCCCGCATCTACAAGCAGCCAATCACCTCCACCTTGACCCTCTATTTTCAGCCCAGAAACTTTATCTCCCTTTAGGCCTTCTATGACCTTTTCACTCATTGAATTAATATGCCTATCAGATGTACCAGAGGCTATGACCATAAAATCAGTGAGAGAGCTGATCTTTTTTACGTTGATGGCAATAGGATCAACTGCTTTGATATCTTCTAAAGTTGAAATAATTTTATTTTTTAGTTTTATAGTCATTAGTATTATTGGTAAAGATTTTTTTCCTTTATTAAATTATAAACATCATGGTTGAGGAACTTGGATACGTCCTTTTTAGTTGAAATCATATCTCTTATTTCTGTAGACGTAATCATTATAGGGTCAATGGAAAGAAGAAGGATCTTGCAAGTTTGATCTTCTAATTCCTCTACGCTAATAACCTGTCTTTCTTTGAGTAATTTTCCAGCAACAGAATCTTCTGCTATTGGGCAATCTGGTCTCATAAGAACAATAAGATTGACCTCTGCCAAGAATTCTTCATATTTATACCAAGTATCTATATTAGAAAAAGAATCGGAGCCCATTATCCAAATCAAATTATCATCAGGATTTTCTTTTTTTAGCTCTTTAAAAGTTGATAGACCATAAGAAGGACTTTCTTTTATTATCTCCCTTTTATCGATATGTACTAATTCAATGTGTTGAAGAGCCAACTCGGTCATAAGAAGTTTATTCTCTAAATTAATCCCCTTTGCCTTATGGGGCGGATTACCATTAGGAATAACTATCAACTCGTCTAACTGAATTAATTTCAAAAAGTTTTCTATAATAAGAGTGTGGCCATTATGAATAGGATCGAATGTTCCACCGAAGACACCAATCAGCTTTTTATGAACTTTCTTCAAATTCCTCTTAATTGTGAATTCCCAATCACGATAAATTTCTGAGACGTTAACCCTTCAAGACCAACTGGACCTCTAGCATGAATTTTGTCGGTTGATATTCCAACTTCTGCCCCGAGACCATATTCAAAACCATCTGCCCAACAAGTTGGAAGATTATGCATGACGGAGCTAGAATCTACATTCTTAAAGAATACAGCTACGGCATCTTGATCCTCTGCAATAATAGAATCTGTATGATTAGATCCGTACATTTGAATGTGATCAACCGCTTCAATTAAATTTTCAACAATTTTTATGGATAAAATTGGGCCGAGATACTCAGTAGACCAATCTTCTTCTGTAGCTTCTCTAGCATCTATTACTTCTAATGTTTTTTTACAGCCTCTTAGCTCTACGCCTTTATTTAAAAATTCTATACTTAATTTCGGTAATACTATTTTTGCCATTTCGCTATGAACTAGCAAGGTCTCCATAGCCCCACATATCCCATATCTATATGTTTTTGCATTCAAAGTAATAGCTTCTGCTTTTTCAAGATTTGCGCTTTTGTCTATGTAAACATGACAAATTCCGTCTAGATGCTTGATTACTGGCACTCGCGATTCTTCGGATATTAGCTTGACTAAGCCCTTTCCGCCCCTTGGAATAATCACATCAAGGTATGAGTCTAAATGAAGTAATGTTTTCACAGCCTCTCTATCAGTTGTTTCTACCAGCTGGATACATTCTTTTGGAAGCCCTGATAATTCAAGACCTTTCTGCAAGCAATTCCAAATGATCTTGTTTGATGAGATTGCTTCTGAACCTCCTCTTAAAATACATGCATTACCAGACTTTAAACAAAGAGCTGCTGCATCTGCAGTAACATTGGGTCTTGATTCATAAATAATTCCTACTACACCTAAGGGCACTCGCATCTTGCTGACTTTAATACCAGAAGGTGTTGGATCCATATCAGTCATTTCTCCAATCGGGTCAGGTAGTTCAGAGACTACTTTTAATCCAGAAATCATTGAATCGATTCTTGCATCATTCAATTCGAGTCTATCAATTAAAGCAGATCCGATAGATTTTTCTTTAGCAGCTTCTAAATCTTTTTTATTTTCTTCGAGGATTTCACTTCTTCTTGACTCTATTTCTGAGGAAATGAGCATTAGGGCTTCATTCTTCATCTCTTCTGAAGCTTGCGAAAGGACCTTTGAGGCTTGTTTTGCTTCAGCGCCCAACTTATCCATATATAGATTTATTTCTTTACTCTGTAACATTGTGGAATATTCTACCTAAGTATCTAAGCATTCAAAGAGTAAAGATGATTGAATTTAATGAAATAATTTTTTGGCTTGAGGAAAATCCTCAGTGGATTGCCATAGGAATAATTGGAGCTTCTTTTATAGAATCTTTTGCCCTAGTGGGGATTATTGTTCCAGGAGTTGTATTGTTAGCAATTATATCTGGGCTAGCTTCTGCTTCTTTGAGTATTTATGAGGTAGTTCTGATTGCGTATTTTTCAAGTTTACTTTCTGATGTTGCTAGTTTTTTTATAGGACTTAGTTTAAAAAAATCAATACACAAGATCTGGCCATTTACCAAATATCCTGATTTATCAAATCAAGGAAAAAGCTTTTTTAAGAAATATGGGATAGTAGGACTATTTATTGGAAAATTTATTGGTCCTATTAGGCCACTACTTCCAATAACTGCTGGTACTTTGGATATGGAGATAAGGAAATTCTTTTTAATTGAAATATTCTCATGTTTCATTTGGGCTTTGGTTTATACCATTCCGGGATACTATGGCGCACAAATGATGGTATCTGAAAACAATCCTTTAAATTCATTTGGTTTTTGGATTGGTCTTGTTGTCTTATTTGTACTTATAAGATACTTTAGTAAAAAATATAAAATGTTATGACTGAACTATACCCTGACCACCCCAATTTAAGAGGTAACTACGCTCCTCTAAGAATGGAATGCGATATCGAAGATTTAATAATTGAAGGAGAAGTTCCAAAAGAATTATTTGGTAGTTACTATAGAAATGGTCCTGATCCGCAATTTCCACCCATGGGAGGTGATTATCATTGGTTCGCAGGTGACGGAATGATTCATGCTTTTCATTTCGATAATGGCAAAATATCCTATTTAAATCGATGGGCTCAAACCTCAAAATGGAAGCAAGAAAGAAAAGCTGGAAGAGCACTTATTAATTCACTTAATCCCATGGAGCCAGATCCTGAATTTAGTTTTGAAGGTGAGGATGGAACTGCAAATACAAATATTGTATTCCATTCAGGAAAGCTTTTAGCCCTGGAAGAAGGCCATAAACCTTTTGAACTAGACCCTCTCACACTGGAATCAAAAGGGGCTTGGAATTATCAAGGCAAATTAGATTCTGCCATGACAGCTCACCCTAAGGTCGATCCAATAACGGGTGATATGATAGGTTTCAGCTATGGATTTGGTGTTAATAAAATGAGTTATTTTGTTATTAACTCCAAAGGAGTCTTAACAACCTTTTCAGAGTTCGAAACTCCATATTCAAGCATGGTACATGACTTCATAGTGACTACTAAACATATTATCTTCCCAATATTTCCTTTGATTATTGACTTTAAGCTAATTGCAGAAGGTAAATCGCCTTTGGCGTGGGATGCTAACAGAGCAAGCCAAATAGGCATTATGCCTAGAGATGGAACAGTAAAAGATATTAAATGGATAGAGAGTGATCCTTGTTACGTTTTTCATCCCATGAATGCCTATGAAGAAGAAGGGAAAATAATCGCGGATATGATGCAGTTTGAAGAGGCACCTATGTTTCCTCATCTTGACGGATCTCGACCTGACCTAAAAAAAGGCGAAGCCCGATTAAATAGATGGGAAATTGATATAAGTTCTAGTGCGGGATCTATTAAAAAACAATATCTTGATGAAAGTATTGGCGAATTTCCAAGATTAGACGAAAGAAAGTCCATGTCTAAGCACAAATATGGTTACTATGCTTCTAATGATGGCAAATCTCCCAAAGGGGTAAGTTTTAATTCTATTTCTAGCTATGATTTTGAAACAGGCTATAAAGATACTTTCACCCTGACGGAATTTGATGCTGTTGGTGAACCTATTTTTGTTCCCAAGAATCAAAATTCAGATGAAGGACAAGGCTTCTTAATCGCATTAGCTTATCTCGGAAAAGAGAATAGATCTGATCTTATGGTATTCGACGCTGAAAATATATCGAACGGTCCACTTGCCAGAGCTATGTTGCCTCATCGAATTCCTTATGGGTTTCATGGAAACTGGAGACAGGGTTAACTAACCTCCTAATTTCTTAATTACATCTTTGAGGTAGTCTAATTTATCTAGGGTGTTTTCCAGCTCTAAGATAGTTTGCTTTTCTAGTGGAGTTAGAGGAAGAATACTCGCAAGAACATAGCAAACACTTTTTGAGCTATTTAAATCTAAATCTAAATTAAGTTTCTTAATCTCCGGATGACTAGTCACTTCTTTAGCCGTATCCCATAGATCTGAGAATCTTGGGTCTAAAGATAAATCATCATTATCATCTTCTTGAACAATAGAGATTTTTCCCAGGAGCAGCTCATCTGTTTGTTTCCATCTTTCGGATATCTTGATCTTTTCTTTACCTTGGACTGTTATTCCAAGTAATCCATTTTCTAATTGATTAAAATCAACAATTTCTACATAAGTTGCTATGTCATGAAGATTCGGTAAACCTCCAACTTCTTGATCATCTTCAGGTTTAGCTAATACAATACAAAAACCTTCTGAATTGCTTAAACAACTCTTAATCATGTCTATGTATCTTGGTTCAAATATCTGTAAAGGAAGATATGCCCCGGGTAAAACATTTATTGTCAAAGGAAATAAAGGTGCTGTTGTTAATCTAGTCATTTCTGTACCTCTCTAAGAGGTCTCTTGGAAGTCCATCAAAATCACCATTTGACATAATGATCAGAATATCCTTTTTTAAAATCATTGACTCAAAATCATTTATAAAAACATTATTACTATCTAGTTTTGCTGATTTATTTGGCAATGATTCAACTAAACTCTCAATATGAGAGCGATCTTCGCTTTTCCAATAGACTTTATCGGCTGAATTTACAGCCTCAGATAATCTATCATCATGAAAACCAGATTTCATAGTATTAGAACGTAATTCTATTGCCACAGTCAGCCTATGGTCTGGATATTTTTTTTTAATACCTTCGATAGTAGTTTGTATGGCGGTAGGATGATGAGCAAAGTCCTCGATAATAATCAGTTCATCCGTATGAAGTAAAATATCCTGACGTTTAGCCACACCTTTAAATTTCTGTAGAGAGCTTATAGAATCTTTTAACGAAACTCCATAATGATCAGCTGCAAGAACAGCCACCATGGCATTTCTTGCGTTATGCTCACCTAACATTTTCCAATCTATCTCCATTTCCTGATTTCTAATCCCCAATAAAGGTTTTTGTACATCGTCGTAAATATTTAATGAATTTTCGTGTTTTCCATTAAAGTCGTAAGTTATCAAGTTACTCCAGCAACCTAAATCTAAGACTGTCGTAATATTTGAATCGTCAGATGGGTAAATAATATTTGCCTCTTCTTTTAAGGTTCTGATTAGGTTGTGAAACTCTTTAAAAATATACGAAATATCGGGAAAGATATCAGCATGATCATATTCAAGGTTATTTATAATTAAAGTATCAGGCTTGTAATGAATGAATTTAGATCTCTTGTCAAAGAACGCTGTATCGTATTCATCTGCTTCGATTACAAATATTTCGCTTGAACCTTTTCTTGCTGACTTAGGAAAATCTTTTGGCTTTCCAGCTATTAAATAGCCTACATCTATTCCTTGATCTTCAAAAATATATGCAAGCATTGCTGTTGTAGTTGTCTTGCCATGAGTACCTGAAACTGCAATTACTTTTTTATCCTTCAAAATGTTCTTATAAAGCCATTCAGGTCCAGAAATAAGATTTGCTTGATTAGAAAGAAGATACTCTAAGGCAGGGTTCCCTCTTGATATAGAGTTTCCAATAACATAACAATCTGCATCAGGTAATATGTTGGCATCATAGCCTTCCATGATCTCAATGCCCATTTCTCTAAGGTGATCTGACATTGGAGGATATATATTAGTATCGCAACCACTAATATCAAGACCTTCTTCTTTACCTAGTAATGCTAGTCCTCCCATAAAGGTACCGCAAATACCAAGTATATGGACTTTATCTTTTGCCATGATTCATTATAACTATCAAGAATGATTACAAGATAGAATTGTTTTCAAGTATTATGCGATTATGAAGGCCAAAAATGCTATATATGCTCAGTCTGGAGGAGTAACCTCAGTCATCAATGCAACTGCAGGAGGAGTCATTGAAGCGGCCCGAAAGTCTAAACGTATCAACAAATTATTTGCTGGAAAGAATGGTATTCGAGGTCTTCTCAGGGAAGACATCATAGATACAAGTATCGAAGATATTATTCAGATTAAAAAGCTTCAGCACACACCTGGAGGAATTTTTGGTTCATGTAGACATAAGCTAAAAGATCCCTCAAGCAATAAGAAAGAATACGAAAGATTGATTGAGGTGTTTAGGGCGCATGATATAGGTTACTTTTTTTACAATGGTGGTGGAGATTCGCAAGATACTACAAATAAGATTTCTCAATTCACTATAGATGCAGGGTTCCCAGTTAATTGTATAGGCATCCCTAAAACAGTAGATAATGACCTGCCATATACTGATAACTGTCCAGGTTTTGGTTCTGTTGCTAAATATGTTGCCACATCTGTCAGAGAAGCCTCTTTAGATGTTGAGAGTATGTCCGAAAGTTCTACTAAAGTTTTCATCATGGAAGTCATGGGAAGACATGCAGGATGGATAGCGGCATCTTCAGGATTAGCTCAGGACAAAAATAATTCTGCCCCCCATATTATATTGCTTCCAGAAGTACCTTTTTATAAAGCTAAATTTTTGAAGAGAGTTAAAGATACTATAAAAAAACATGGTTTCTGCGTAATTGTAGTTTCTGAAGGAGCTCGTTTTAAAAATGGAGAATTTATTGCTGATGCCGGAACTGTAGACTCATTTGGTCATAAACAACTTGGAGGAGTTGCTCCTACTATCGCAGGAATGATCAAAGATAGTTTAGGGCTTAAATATCACTGGGCTGTTTCTGATTATCTTCAAAGAGCTGCAAGACATATTTCTTCAAAAACTGATGTTGATCAAGCTTATGCTGTAGGAAAAGCGGCTGTTCAATTTGCCCTTTCTGGAGAAAATGCAGTAATGCCTATAATTAAAAGGACTAGCTCAAACCCATATAGTTGGAAAATAGACAAAGTGAAACTATCGCAAGTGGCTAATGTAGAGAAAAAACTTCCCCAAAAATTTATTTCTAAAAATGGTTTTGGAGTTACTGAAGCTTGCAAAAATTATTTAAGACCTTTGATTCAGGGTGAAGCTTACCCTCCTTATAAAGATGGTGTAATAGAAACAGCTTCTTTGAAGAACAAACTGGTGAAGAAAAAACTTAAAACGTTTAAAGTTTAATTCAGAACTTTAAATTCCATTTCAGCTCTTTTAAGCCTGTCAATTAGGACTTCTCCCAACCCAACTGCGGATGTAAGTACTCCACCATATTCGCTTCCTCCAGGAAGATCATCAGACCTAGCAAGAGCTAAAGCAGATTCACAAACCATCTTTCCTGTGGATTTATATCCAGGATCTCCTGATCCATACATCGAACATATCTTTCTTTCATTATCTTCAGAATAAGCCACGAAAGTTGCCCTGAACCAACCATTATCTTGGGTTTCTTGACTTGGCCCCTCTCCTGGTTTTAAAAGAAAAGGTCTAACCAGTCGCTTTAACGGAGTACCTATTACTATAAAGGCAAGTATTGACCCATAAGATGCTAGCCTTGCCATTCGTTTAGTAGAAAATAGGCCATGTTCGCCGAAAGTAAAATTCCTTCCATAGGATTTTTGATTCTGTTCCATTAAAGCAGCAGACCTCCTCACAACTCTAGTATTGGCTACGGCCATCATGCCTATACCGCTCCAACCCTCAATTCCTTCAACCTGCTCGATGACAAATCCATCCTTAGATTTTTCCCGCTGATCTTCAGTTACTGTTTCATCAGGGTTTAAAACAAAAGGGTCTCTCATCTCCTTGCTTAGCCCGTCCATTGTAAAAATAGTTTCAGTAGTTCCACCAGAAGCCCCGCCTTGTGCTTGATGATATACATCCACTCTAGAGACTGGCTTATCAAATTGAGAGATGGTAAAAAATGTTCCGAGATCTGATGGTATAGAATCGTAACCACAAGAAGGAATAATTCTAATTCCTTTTGAGGCTGCTTCTGCATGATGTTTTTCTATCAAACCTCTGACCCAGTGATTTTCACCAGTTATATCTGTGTAATGAGTTTCATTTTCAACACAAGCTTGTACCAGTAAAGATCCGTATCTTGCAAATGGTCCTGCCGTCGATAAAACGACTTTAGTTTGACCCGTCAAAGTTCTTAATGAATCTATATCTCCGCCATCCGCAACAACAACATCACAATTAAGATTAAAGTCAGATTTTATTTGCTCTAATTTCTCTTTACTTCTTCCTCCTATAGCCCAAACAAGATCAGCATAATTATCTCTTAAATACTTACAACAAATCTGACCAGTGAAACCAGTAGCTCCATAAACAATTATTTCGTATTTTTTTTCCATCATTTTTTTAGTATTTTTCCAACTCCTCCAAAAGTAATTATAGTCTCACCACCCACAGTTATATCACCTTCTGAGAAACCTAGGGATTTACCTATCTTTTTGGGCCTACAACGTATTAATAACATGCTTCCTATTGGGGCAGGTGCTAAGAATTCAGTATGGAAACTAACAGTAGTTACAAGACTGTTTCTGTCTTGCATCATAGATGAAGTCATACAAAAATCAGCTAATGCCATCAGGGCTCCTCCGTGTGCTGAATCATAAAAATTACTATGGTCTTCTTTAGCAAAGAAAATCATGAATAATTCATTGTCGTCTTTTTTGTAAAATCCAGGACCCATGTTTTCAATATGAGGTTGAGGGATTTTAAGCTCTTTAAAGCCTTCAGGTATTTCTTGATCTGTCATACCTTGATTATAATCCCTAGAGGCTTGAAATAAATGTAGAAATTTAAGTATTAAGGAAGTAACTGTTATGAGTGGAATTTTAGAAGGTGTAAAGGTTTTAGATTTTGGAAGATATATTGCGGGGCCTTTTTGTGGAGCTCTATTAGCAGACTACGGAGCTGAGGTGATTAGGATAGAGAGAGTTAGTGGCAGCGAGGATAGATTTGTAACTCCTGTAACTCAAGATGGCCAAGGAGCAATGTTTCTGCAGCTGAATAGAAATAAACTGGGCTTAACGCTAAATCCAACAAAAGAAGAAGGTAAGGAAATAGTTAAGAGATTGGTTAAGCGTTCGGATATTGTCATTGCAAATCTTCCAGAACCAACTTTGAAATCAATGGGTTTAGATTATGAAAATCTTAAATCTATAAATCCAAGTATTATCCTTACTTCTAATACGGCTTTTGGAACAACTGGTCCTTACTCGGAAAGAGTGGGATTCGATGGCGTAGCTCAAGCAATGTCAGGTGCAATGGATATGACAGGGGGCTCTGAACAACCAACTAAGGCCTACGCACCATATGTAGATTTTTGTAGTGCATCTTTGGCAGCTTTTGGAACACTACTGGCCTTCATCGAGAGACAGAAAACAGGCAAGGGTCAAAGAGTCCAAACGTCTTTATTACAGACCGCGTTAACTACTACTAACAGCCTTTTAATAGAACAAGAAATATTGAATGTAAATCGATCTGCCTCAATGAATAGAGCTCAGACCTCTGGCCCTTCAGATACCTTTAAAACAAAAGATGGTTGGATACTTGTTCAGACTGTTGGTCAGCCTCTTTTTGAACGATGGGTTCATTTAATGGGAGAAGATGAATGGTTGAATGATGAGAAATTTAAGGATGATTTGAGCAGAGGAGAAAATGGTCATCTTATAAGTGAGAGAATGTCAAAATGGTGTGAAGAAAAAACTTCTCAAGAAGCAATTAAAGAATTAGAAAAATTCAGGATACCTGTTGGGGAGGTATTAAAGGCAAGTGAAACGCTAAATGAGGAGCATATTACGAAGAATGGATCATTTATAAAAATGGAATATCCAACTATGGATAAGTCTTTTTCGGTTGTTGGACCGGCTGTAGAACTATCCGAAAATCCAGGTAAAATTAAGTTAAGATCACCAGAGCTAGGAGAGCATAACCAAGAAATTTTGACTAGTCTTGGCTACAACCAAGAAGAAATAGACGAATTAAAACTAAATAGAATTATCTAGGAGAAACAGATGGACTTTAAACTTTCAGAACAACAACAAGAACTGCAACAAACTGCAAGAAATTTTGCTCAAAAGGAGATGACTGAAGTTGCTCATTCCATAGAACAAACCAGTGAACCGCTCTCCAAAGAGTGGTTAAAAAAATATGCAGATATGGGGTTTTTAGGTATAAATGTTTCAGAGAACTACGGGGGATTGGGTTTATCCAATCTTGATGCTCTTTTGGTCATGGAAGAATTTGCTAAGATATCATCTGCAGTTGCCTTTCCTATATTTGAGAGTTGTGTTGGTCCAGTAAAGGCCATAGAACATTTTGCTTCAGAAGAATTAAAAAATAAGATAATTCCTGAAGTGTGCAAAGGAAATATTGTTGTGGCTGTATCTATGTCTGAACCCAATGCTGGATCCGCACTTACTGATCTGACAACCAAAGCGGAGATTAACGGCAATAAGATAATACTTAACGGAACAAAAAGATGGTGTTCAGGGGGAGGTCACTCTGAAGGTTATGTTGTTTATTGCAGAATGTCAGACGAACCTGGAGCAAATGGTATAGGTGCTGTTTATGTCGAAAAAGATACAAAAGGATTAAGCTTCGGTCAACAAGAAAGCTTGATGGGATGGAATGGTATTCCTTCAGCTGATATTTACTTTGATAATGTTGAGTTGCCAATAGAAAATATAATTGTTGAAGCAAACGGAGGCTTCAAAAAATTAATGGAAGCTTTCGATTTAGAAAGATGTGGGAATGCTACCATGTGCTTAGGTCAAGCCTCTGGTGCACTAGAAAGTGCAATTGAATATGTACAAGAAAGAGAACAATTTGGTAAACAAATTGTAGAATTCCAAGCTGTTCAAATGAAATTAGCGGAAATGGCTATGAAAGTTGAAGCTTCAAGGCTGCTTATACAGAGAGCTGCTCATAATGCCCAAGAAGGCTTTCCAAGTATATTTGAGTCAAGTGTTGGAAAATGCTTTTCTAATGAAACAGCAAGAGAAGTAGTCGCATCTGCAATGCAACTTATGGGTGGATACGGATTTAATAAAGAATACACTATGGAAAGAAAATACAGAGATGTATGGGGCTGGGGTATTGCAGGAGGAACCATAGATATCCAAAAAATTAACATCACATCAGCTATGGTAGGAAAACGATTTAATCAAAGAAAATAGCTATTTTAATTCTTGTATTATCCTTTCAAGATTATTTACTAAATCATCTTTCTCATCTTCGGTAAGAAAGTCACCTATTGGTACTCTCTCACCCTTTGAAGTCACAACTATATGTGCCGGGTACCATGGATGCTCTGGTCGTTCAACGGAAACGGAAGACCACATTCTATAATATTCCCAAACTTGATTAATCTTCCCCTCTCCTTTTTCTATCTTTAACTTTTCTTTGGTAAGTGTTATCACTTCTTGTTTATATGTTTTTTTCATAACCAAATAAACACAGATGCCTACAAATAAAACCTCAAGCCCTGCAAATGGTAAAATCATTGTTGCTCCTGCAAATGCAAACCCAATACCAATAGATAAGCATGTAAAAGCTATAATGAAGATAAATAATAGACTAGACTTCCAATCAGTAGATTGGTTAGGTCGAAGTAATATACTATGAGTACACTCTTCAGAGTTAGTTTCGATTTTGACCATATAAAAAGGGTATCTATAATACTACTGTCTTACTTAGTAGACCTCTCAAATGAAAGAAAATAGTAAAAATAATCAGTTAAGGGAAATGTATGACAATGTTATGTTGCCAAATTATGCTCCTGCTTTCTTTGTACCTGAATCCGCAAAAGGCTCCAAGTTGTGGGATAAGGATAACAAAGAATACATAGATTTTGGAGGTGGTATAGCAGTTAATTCATTAGGACATGCTCATCCTAGATTAATTGAGGTACTTACAAAACAAGCTCAAAAAGTATGGCATTTGAGTAATTATCTTACAAATGAACCAGCCATTAACTTGGCAAAACAGCTCACTGAGCTAACTTTTGCAGATAATGTTTTCTTTAGTAATTCCGGTTCTGAAGCCAATGAAGCTGCGATAAAAATAGCCCGAAAATATCATGCCTCGAAAAACAGTCCAAGAAATGAGATTGTTTCCTTTGAGGGTTCATTTCATGGCAGGTCATTATTAAATATTTCTCTTGGTGGCACAGAAATGCATAAAAAAGGATTTGAACCCTTAATGCCTGGAATTAAGCATGGAGTGTTTAATCACTTAGCTGGATTGGAAAAACTTATCACAGACAAAACTGCTGCAGTAATTATTGAACCCGTCCAAGGTGAAGCTGGTGTTTACGCTGCAACAAAAGAGTTTATGCAAAAAATAAGGGCTTTAACTTTAGAACAAGGAGCTTTATTAATTATTGATGAAGTTCAAAGCGGAGTTGGCAGAATGGGAAGTCTTTATGGTTACATGCATTATGAGGTTGAACCTGACATCGTAACCTCTGCAAAAGGATTAGGTGGCGGGATGCCAATAGGGGCAACTTTGACGACAAAATTAATAGGAGAAAGTATGCAACCAGGAACACATGGTTCTACTTTTGGAGGAAATCCTATGGCTTGTGCTGTAGCTAATGAAGTATTGAAAATTATCAATGATCTAGGGTTCCTAGAAGAAGTGCGCAGAAAAGAGAAACTCTTTACAGAGTTACTCGAAGATCTTAACAAAGAAAAAAAGGTATTTTCTGGAATTAGGTCAGAGGGCTTATGGATAGGTTGTGATTTAACAAACGCAGATTCTGGCGATATCATCAATAGATCTTATGATAGAGGTTTAATAATGGTATCTGCCGGACCTAAGTGTCTTAGGCTTGCTCCAGCCTTGAACATAACCGATGATGAGATCAAAGAAGGAATTGAAATACTGAAAACAGTTTTTTAGGGGAATTATTATGAAATATAGAAATTTAGGAAAGTCAGGTCTAAAAGTATCTGAATTATCATTTGGATCATGGGTCACTTTTAACAAACAAGTTGATACTGGTCTTGCTGAGAGAATGTTTGGCACATGTCTAGATGCAGGAATTAATTTTTTTGATAATGCGGAAGGCTACGAAAGAGGTGAGTCTGAAGTTGTAATGGGCAAGGCATTGAAAGCGCTTGATAGGTCAAGAGATTCCTATTGTGTTTCATCTAAAGTTTTTTTTGGAGCAAAAATAAATCCTTTACCAACTCAAATTGGTTTAAGCAGGAAGCATATTACCGAAGCTTGTCACCAAGCTATGCAGAGACTTCAAGTTGATTATCTAGATATGTACTTTTGCCACAGGGCAGATCCTGAAACACCTATAAGCGAAACAGTTTGGGCGATGCATAATCTGGTCATGCAAGGAAAAGTTTTATATTGGGGTACATCTGAATGGACAGCAGAACAAATAGCAGAAGCTTATGAATTTGCTTACTCGAATCATCTTACGCCTCCGTCTATGGAGCAGCCTCAATACAACTTATTAGACAGGGAAAGGTTTGAGAATGAGTATGGATCTCTTTATGAAAAATATGGTCTTGGAACGACTATTTGGTCTCCTTTAGCCTCAGGTGCACTTACAGGGAAATACCTTGAAGGAATACCTGATGGATCCAGGGCCTCGCTTGAAGGATACGAGTGGTTAAAGAAAAGTATGGTTGAATCCGATAGAGGACAGGACAGAATGAAACGAGTCACTTCGTTAGTGCCAATAGCCGAAAAACTCAATGTTAGTATGTCGAACCTTGCAATTGCTTGGTGTCTTCTGAACAAAAATGTTTCTACAGTAATCTTAGGGGCCTCTAAACTTGAACAACTAGAAGAAAATTTATCCAGTCCAGATATTCTTCCTCTATTAGAGGATAGTATTCAAGAAGAGTTACTAAATATTTAGATCTTCAGCCTAAGATCAAAATCTAGGTCACCCGTTAAAGCATGATCTGCTAACATTCCATTTAGGTGTGCGATAGTTTCCTCATTCATTTCGCATGATTTTCTAGTATTCATATCTACATGAATAAGGACATTCTCTGAGATAGCACATGCATCTCCAGCCTTATTAAAGATGACACCCCCATAATGGATTAACTTCGGTTTGACGGCAAAGTATCTAAAACCTGGAAAAGCTATCTCACCCTTTCTCATTTCTTTTAAATACCTAATATTCATTTCCAAGGTAAAGAAAGAAAAACCTTTCTCAAAGTAATTCGATGAAAAACCTAATGAAGCATAGAAAGGAAACTCATCTTCAAAAATTTGAGCATAGTAAAGTACATTCATATGCTCATTGAGATCGCACATTTCTTCGGTAATAAGTACTTCATTTCCCAGATAGGGGAATTTATCTTTCATCTTCTACTCCTTTAAAATAGCCTCAATCTTTGTTAAATTTTTATCTAAATTAAGTTTGGTTGATTTGATTTGAAATAACCTCTATTGCATCAACTTTTCTAAAACCTTTAGGTAAAAAATTACCTCTTCTGCCTCTATTACCTAAGAAATTTTCTAGGTCCTTGAATTTGATTGTAAAATGTCTTTTGCCACTAATCAATTTCAGCTCTCTTCCCTCTCCCATAACTCCAATTTCCTGAAGAAACTCCTCTCCAGAATCAAAATTTGCTTTTGGGATGCCTATAATCTTATTGCCCTTACCTCTTGCTAATTGAGGAAGTTCTGAATGTGGAAAGACGAGCATTCTTCCTTGGTTAGTAATAGCAGTTATTAAGTCCTCTTCACCTGTAATGATGCCTGGTGGAAGTACAGCGGCATTAGCCTGAACTCTGATAGCAGCTTTTCCAGATTTATTCTTTGTCTGGAGATCACCCAAATTAGCTATAAAGCCATAGCCAGAGGAAGTGGCCAAGATAATCTTTGTTTCATTAGGACCAGAGATTACACCTGCAAAAGTTTCTCCTGACTCAGCATTGAGTTTTCCAGTTAAAGGTTCTCCTTGTCCTCTTGCCGAAGGAAGAGAATGACAAGGCAAGGTATAGGCCTTTCCTTTCGAATCGAAGAAAACTGCATTTTGATTATTTCGAGATGGCGCTGAAGCAAAGTAACCATCACCTTCTCTGTAATTTAAGGATTCAGGATCAATATCATGACCTTTAGCTGCCCTGACCCAACCTCTTTTAGAAAGCACAACAGTAACTGGGTCAGAAGATATGAGCTCTGTTTCATCAAAGGCAGTAGCCTCTTCTCTTGAAACTATTGGGCTATTTCTTTCATCTCCATATATTTCTGAATCTGCTATGAGCTCTTTTTTAATTAAAGTTTTAAGTCTTGTCTTAGAGCCTAATAATTTCTCTAATTCTTTTCTTTCTGAATCAAGATTACCCTGTTCTTCTTTAATTTTTATCTCTTCAAGTTTCGCAAGCTGTCTTAATCTTATTTCTAGAATGGCATCAACCTGAATAATGCTTAGTTTAAATTTTTTTTGTAAAACTTTTTTGGGCTCATCTTCGTTACGAATGATGCTAATTACCTCATCAATATTAAGATAGATGACTAAAAGCCCTTCTAGGATATGCAACCTATCTAGAACCCAATCAAGCCTATACTGGAGCCTCCTCGTAACAGTCTGCAATCTAAATGTTAACCATTCCTTAAGAACCAGTTTTATATCTCGAGTTTGAGGCTTTCCATTCAAGCCTATCAGATTCATGTTCACTCTATAGTTTTTTTGAAGATCAGTAGTTGCAAATAAGTGATTCATTACGGCATCTTTATCGACTCTATTAGATTTAGGAACTAGAACTAATCGAGTTGGGTTTTCTTCATCGCTTTCATCTCTTAAATCCACAATCATAGGAAGTTTTTTTCCATCCATCTGCGAAGCTATTTGCTCAAGGATCTTTGAACTAGATGTCTGGTGAGGTAGAGCATTTATAACGATCTCTCCATTTTCTATATCATAAGTGGCTCTCATCCTTATAGACCCTCTTCCTGTTTTGTAGATTTCTTTTAAGTCTTCTTCTGAAGAAATTATTTCAGCTTTAGTAGGAAAATCTGGCCCTGGAATAATGTTATATAATTCTTCAACTGTGACTTTTGGTTCATCTAGTATTTTTATGCAAGCATTTACAATTTCATTTAAGTTATGCGGAGGTATATCTGTAGCCATGCCCACAGCGATACCAGTGGCCCCATTCAATAATAAGTTAGGCAATCTAGCTGGAAGAACAGAAGGTTCTAATAGAGTTCCATCAAAATTGCTTGTCCAATCAACAGTACCTTGACCAAGTTCCTCAAGAAGACTCTTAGCATATGGAGATAAACGACATTCTGTATACCTCATTGCAGCGAAAGACTTCGGATCATCAATTGAACCCCAGTTACCTTGACCATCTATCAATGGATATCTTGTAGAAAAAGACTGGGAAAGAAGCACCATGGCCTCATAAGCTGCAGTATCTCCATGAGGATGAAATTTACCTATTACATCTCCGACAGTTCTAGCACTTTTTTTGTATTTTGCAGCTGAACTTAAACCAAGTTCAGACATAGCATAAATTATTCTTCTCTGAACGGGCTTCAGTCCATCTCCGATGTTAGGAAGTGCTCTATCCAAAATGACATACATTGAGTAATCAAGATAAGCCTTTTCACTAAACTGACTTAGTGGCTGTTGTTCAAGTTTCTCAGACATTTGCTAAATTTCCTTTATCTTCGAGCCATTCCTTGCGATCTTGTGATCGTTTTTTAGATAAGAGCATATCAACCATTTGAGAAGATTTGTCTCCATTTTGGATAGTAAGTTGAACTAGCCTCCTGGCCCCAGGGAGCATAGTGGTTTCTCTGAGTTGAGATGCATTCATCTCACCTAAACCTTTAAAACGTTGAACTTCTATTTTAGTTCTTTTATTTTTCTTCTGAAGTTGGTCTACGAGTTTGTCTTTTTCAACATCATCCAGTGCATAGTGAACATCTTTACCTTGATCTACTCTATAGAGAGGCGGCATTGACACATACACCCTTCCGTCTTCGACTAAAGGTCTAAAGTGTTTTAGAAAAAGAGCACACAAAAGCGTAGCTATATGTAGTCCATCCGAGTCTGCATCGGCGAGTATACATACTTTGCCATATCTCAACCCTTCAAGGTTATTGCTACCTGGTTCAACACCTAATGCGATAGCAATATTATTCACTTCTTGAGAAGCCAGGACCTCACTGACATCTACTTCCCAGGTATTCATAATCTTTCCCTTAAGGGGAAGGATGGCTTGAAAAGTTCTATCTCTAGCTCTCTTTGCAGAACCGCCTGCAGATTCTCCTTCTACTAAGAATAGTTCTCCTTGCTCGGGATCATTACTAGTGCAGTCAGTAAGCTTACCTGGCAAGGCAGGCCCTGATATGATTCTCTTCCTATCTACTTTCTTATTACTTTTCTGCCGTACTTGAGCATTAGCAATACAAATTTCTGCGATAGTTTCGCCTTCTTCTGTATGCTGATTAAGCCATAAACTAAAAGAATCTTTAATAATTTGCGATGAGACACTGGTAAATTCTTTGGATGAAAGCCTTTCTTTAGTTTGTCCCGTGAATTGAGGATCTTTTACCTTGGCAGAGATTATAGAGCTACAATTTAACCAAATATCATCAGCTGTGAGCTTTACTCCTCTTGGAATGAGATTTCTAAAATCACAAAATTCTTTAAGAGCTTCTGTAAGACCAGATCTTGTGCCATTAACATGCGTCCCACCTTGAGAAGTGGGTATTAAATTAACGTAACTCTCTGATATAGGATCGGCTATACCCTGTACCCATTGCAATGCCCAAGTAAGACCTCCCTCTTCTGATAAGAACTCTCCTTCAAAAGGATCTGCAGGAACTACCTCTCCGCCTATGTTCGAAGAAGATAGGTAAGAAGCAAGACCTTCTAAAAAGCACCAAGTTTCAGAGTTTCCGGTATTTTCATCTTTAAAAGATATTTTAAGCCCCGGAGAAAGAACCGCTTTAGCTTTTAAGGCTGCGGTTAGCTGAGAAACTGATATCTTTGGATTATCAAAATATTGAGGATCTGGTAAGAAAGTAACCTTAGTGCCCGTATTTTTCTGACCTACTGTATCTATTGGTTTTAATTCTGTCTTTTTTTCACTGTTCTCAAAACGTATATGATATTTATTTCCGTCTCTTCTTATTTCTGCCTCGAGATGAAGAGACAAAGCGTTAACCACTGAAACTCCAACGCCATGAAGACCACCTGAGAATTTATAGTCTTCATTGGAGAATTTTGCACCAGCATGTAATCGAGTAAATATTAATTCTACTGCTGGAACTCCTTCTTCGGGGTGGATATCGACAGGCATACCCCTTCCATCATCCTCTACGCTTAGGGATCCATCTTTATTTAAGCAAACATCTATTTTGGAAGCGTAGCCACCTAAAGCTTCATCAATACTATTGTCTATAACTTCTAGGGCTAAATGATTGGGCCTAGAAGTTTCAGTGTACATTCCAGGCCTTTTTTTGACCGGATCAAGTCCTGAAAGGACTTCAATCGACTTTGCAGTATATTCTCTAGTCATGTTTTCTATATTATAACCTGTGGTAACAAAACTGAGTTACTAGAAATCAAAATAAAATTAAACATGAAGACATATTCCTTATTAACCCTTTTGACTTTAATATTTGGTTGCAGTGAAATAGAGACAAATGTGGAAATAGAAATAATTCGCATTATTGATAAACCAATCATTCCTCCTCTTCTTACAGAAGAGATTGGAGATAATGTACAAGGTCCATCTTTAATCAAAGCTCCTACGTGGTTAAAAAACAGCCTGGGAAAGTATTATTTATACTTTGCGGACCATAAAGGTGACAGAATTAAATTAGCTTATTCTGATAGTTTAATTGGACCATGGACAGTACATTTTGGAGGGACACTAAATCTTCAGGATTCATATTTTCTTAAAGAGACGCCTGATATTCCTGTAGATTTTGATATTGAATCTCTTGAATCAAGGGAAGTACATCCAGACCTTATAAATCATATACCTAAAAAAATTGATGATCTCACCATTCCACACATTGCTTCTCCAGATGCTCACGTTGATGATTCTAATGAAAGAATAATTATGTATTATCATGGTTTAGATGAATTTGGGATTCAAAGAACCAGGGTAGCAACATCTAAAGATGGAATTCATTTTACTGCTAGAAAAAAAATTGTAGGTTGGCCTTATTTTAGAAAATTTACTTATAAGAATAATAATTACGCACTTTCAATGCCTGGAGTTATCTATAAGAATATTGGCGATATAGAAGATTTCACGATTGTTAATCAAGTTATGGAAGAAAATACCAGACATTCAGCTGTGTTAGTTAAAGGTGATAAATTATTAATTTTCTATACCAGAAAAGGAGATTCACCAGAAAGAATATTATTGACTACTTTAGATCTCACTAAGCCCTCTCCTTTATGGAAGGTATCTAAACCAATTGAAGTTTTGAAACCCGAAAAGGAATGGGAAGGAGCTTCATTGCCCCTTTATAAATCCGTACAAAGTGCAATTAACGTGCCAGTCAATCAATTAAGAGATCCGGCAATCTATTCTGAGAATGGAAAAAATTACCTGCTTTACTCAATTCGCGGTGAAAACGGTATTGGTATAGTAGAATTTTCTATAAAAAAATTATAAAAACACTTATTTCACAAGGTTTTCACAAAATATTCACAAAATTTATATACATTAATAAATTTCAATGATATAGTTCTCGCAGTTTTTAACCCAGTACATAAAATAATGAAAAAAATAGAAAGAACAGCCAAGAAAGTAACAGAAGTAATACTACCTACTTTATATCTAGCACCTATGGTTATAGGAGCATACGGCTTTATATCTTTAGTTCAATGGACCAGTTAACTCTCGGACTGTTGTAAAAGGCCTACCAAATCGCTCACCTTCCTTCTTCCGTGCATAGCTCTCATAAGCGTGTAAGACGCTTTAAGCCCCTCGGTATCTCCATTTCCTTCTAGAACTATCATTTGTCTATCCAATAGTCCTCTTAGAATCTGGTTATCAGTATCCATAAGACTAATATCTTGTATTTCACTAGTTACTTCGTAACCATATTCACTGATGTCATCCTCATCTAGATTAGTAAATTTTAAAAGCCATTCTAGGATATCTGCATTTTCTTGGTTTAAAGATGAACTTGAGTCATTAAACTTCATCGCGGAAATCAAAATGATAGCCCCCCAAGAACTTAATCTTGATTTTTCATATTCATCATCTATGAGAGGGCTAAATCTATTAATGATCTCTTGTGCGGCGTTTAGAAGTGCTATATTGATATCTGGTTTCATAACCTATCCTCCAAAAAATCTAAAATCACTTCAAGATGAATATCACCTGGTATCCATGCAGAAAATAAGTTTATAGGATCTATATTTTTACCAGATTTGAACTCATTCCCAGCTGAAATCCAAATAGCCATACCTTTTATCGCTGCAAAAAGCTCCCACCATTCAAGATCTTTACGGTCTAGATTGATATTACTTGAATTTTGCCATATCTCTATAGCCTGTTCTTTTTCTATTAGATATGCAGGGCGCTCTTTATCTTGCCAACTCCATATTGGTGAAAGTGCCCAAGCTAAATCTTCTAAAGGATTGCCTAAATGAGCCATCTCCCAATCAAGAATCCCTGTAATTTGATTTTCTAGATAGAGAAAATTTCCACTTCTATAATCTCCATGAACCATCGTAATTCTTTCAGGTTCCTTCGGAGGATTCTTATATAGACTTCTAATTCCGGCTTCTAATATGGGCTCTACACCTATAGAATCTTCATGTACCACCTTAGCCCATTTATCAAGTTCATTTTTCCAACAGGGTTCTTTTAGTTCACTTAGAAAGCTTTTAAAAATATCTTCTTGAATTTCTTTTTTTGCTATTTCTCCAAGAATAGACCAAAACTGTTCACCTAGCTCGACTTCATGAGGTGAATAAACATTTGGTGTGAAGGGACTTGCAGCTGCGCCTTGTAACTCTTTCATCAACATAAATGGCGCACCTAAGATATCACTATCCTCAGACATATCTAACAGGACCGGAACTGGAACACTACTATCTTGGTAAGCAGAATATGCTAAATATTCAGTTTTTTGATCAGTTTCTATTAAGGAGCTATCTTGCGTAACTCTTAGGATTAATCGCTCAATCTTATTTACATCATGACCAACTTCTATTTTATAAGTTTCTCTACTTGCTCCTCCAAATATCCTTTCAAAGCTAAGTAATATGCATTCTTTCTCAATAAGTTTTGAGTAGTAGCTTAAGAATAAAGAAGAAAGTTCCTCCGGCATGACTTTATACGTCTAATAAACCTTCAAAACCACTTGGAGAATGAGGACCGAACATGAGTTGTTCTAGCACTCCAATACCTTTATGAGATATATCTCCATCAACCATCTCGAAATCGCATATAGCCTGTATATGAAGAAAAGGAGGATCATGAGGATCATCACCAAGATCATAAGAATCGTAATGAGATTGGTTTTCTCCATGAAACATTCCATGTCCCCATTCTGGGTGCATATACCCTAAGCCACACATATAAATATGGTATTTTGGAGTTAAAGACCATGAAACCATAATCCCATCTTCTTTTTCAGCAGTAAAATTAGCTTTAGTAATTCTTCTAGATCCTGATTTATACTCAATTATCTTGTCCAAATTATATAACTTATTACTAGATTCTTTATTTTGTTGCACACAATGGCTATTTGTTGCCCTTCCCATCTCATCATCGACAAAATAAAGATGCGAAGAGTGATTAGAAAAATTCGCTGGAGCCCATAACCAATAGAATTGTGGTAATTTCATAGATGGCATCATTTGGGTATCTGCCGAACCTACTGGCCTGATGCCCCACGATCTGTCTCGGGTTCCTAAGAAATCTTCCTTCGAAATGATAATCTCTTTTCCTTTAAACCTTATTGCTCCATTCCAAGAGCCATGTTGAGTCATTCTAGTAGAGTCCATTGACACTCTAGGTCCGTTCTTAATTATCATCCTTGGCTCTTCCATAGGCTCGAACCTTCCCATGAAAGAAATATCAGCAGAAATTTCTTTTTCTTTGTCTTCTAGTAAAATCTTTAATTCTTTGAGAGGTTCAATAATTTCAATTCTAAAATTCCCTACTTGCATATCAAGTCTTTCTTGATTGAGTAAATCAGAATATCGAAAGTTATGCTGAATCCCATCCAAAACCAAAACAAAACTAGCGTCTTTTACATTTAGATTTGGGTAAACGCAAAATGCCGCTCCAAAGAAAATACTTCCATCCTCGCTATAACCATTAAAAAAATATCTATCATAAAAATTTCTTTCTGTTCCTACCTCTGCAATCGGAGAAGGGAGTTGGTGGATTGGAAAATCGTCGGCTTTAGAAATCATAATTATAAGCTTACCTTTAAATCTGAAATCCCTGCCAGAAAGTTTGAAGGAATCCTGACTGGTTGAGAAGTTGTATGAATATTTGGAAAACGAGCTAATAGTTCTTCAAATAATATTCTTATTTGCATATGACCTAATCTATTACCCAAACATAAATGTTCACCGGCACCAAAAGCAAGATGTTTCTTTGCATTTTCTCTATCAACCTTAAAAAGATCACCGTCAGTAAAGATATCTTCATCTCTGTTTGCTGACCCGTACCACATGACTACCTTATCTCCTTTTTTTATGTCTTGTCCTCTAATATTAGTATCTTTCATAGCAGTTCTTCTAAAGTAAATTACTGAGGTAACCCATCTCAGCATTTCATCAGTTGCATTTGATACTAAAGAAGGATCTTTCAAAAGTTTATTTCTTTCTTCAGGATTTTCTGTAAGTGCCATAATCCCACCCGTGAGTGTGTTGCGTGTAGTTTCGTTTCCAGCTATAACCATTAATAGAAAAAAACCATCCAACAGCTCAGGTGGTAACTCTCCACCTTCAATTTTTGTATTGGCGACTACGCTCATTAAGTCATCAGTTGGATTTTTTCTTCTTTCTTCAATCATATCTCTTCCCATCTTGAAGAGTTCCATATAATTGACCCAAATTTGAAAGGCATTCTCAGGATCTTGCTGGATAGAGGCATCTGTGAGGTTGTTTACCAAATCACGTATTTTTGGTCTATCAGATTCAGGAATACCCATCATTTCACAAAGTACCCACAATGGAAGTTGCTCTGATATTTCTGTGACAAAGTTAAAATCGCTTTTACCCTCTACATTTTCAAGAAGTTCTCTGATTTTAAGTCGCATGTCACTTTCAAGATTTCGTATAGCTTTGGGCGTAAAACTAGGGGCAACCATTTTTCTATAAATCTGATGATCGGGTGGATCCATGCCTATCATATTTCCAATTATCGCAGCAACAGCTGAGGGATCTACTACTGCCGGATCACCCATACTCATTAAGTGACCTCCAGCAGCTGAAGAGAAGGTAAGAGGATCTTTGGATACTCTCACTATATCTTCATGCTTTGTCAGTGCCCAGAATCCAGGCTCGAAATCTAGACTTTCTTCATGCCAGTATATTGGTGCTTCTTGGCGTAATCTTTTAAATAAATCAAAGGGCTGACCATCTATGAAACTTTCCCACTTATCCAGTTCACATATCTGACCAATATCATAAATGGGCTTTGGCATTTTTATAGCTGTTCGAGCACTGTTTCAGCAGAACTGATGTCTAGGCCTGGACCTGACTCGACGTTAAGCACAGATACAACTCCGTCATCAATAATCATTGCATATCTTTGTGACCTGGTTCCTAAACCAAAACCTCTACCATCCATCTCCAGCCCAATCGCAGCCGTGAATTCACCATTGCCATCCGATAGCATGAGAACATCTTCTCCAACATTCCTATCATCACCCCAAGCTTTCATAACGAATGGATCGTTTACCGAAACGCAAGCTACGACATCAACACCTTTAGCTTTGAGCTCTTTATTTTTTTCGATAAAACCCGGTAAGTGTTGAGCGCTGCATGTTGGAGTGAACGCTCCAGGGACAGCGAATAAAACCAGCTTTTTTCCTGCCGATAACTCAGTCATCGAGACTGGTTTTGGGCCTTCAGCAGTCATTGTTGTTAGATTAGTTGCAGGTAAGGTATCACCAACTTGTATAGTCATTTGTTTCTCCAAAATAAAATTACCATTATAGGCTAAGAATTAATTTTGTTGCGTATCAATGAGGTGTTATAGTAGAGTAATACACCTAATGAAATTTAATATGAATTCAATCCGAAGCCTCTCTCTATCTGTCAGTTTAATTCTAATAATACTTGCAAGTCCAATAAGAGGAGAAAATCTATACGATGTCTACGAGTTGGCACTCAAAAATGATCCGCTTTTAAGGGCAGCCGAAGCTACCTATAGAGCTGGAAAAGAAAATAAAGCTCAGGGAATAGCTGGTCTTTTACCTACTCTTAGCATAGGTGGCAGCACAAACTGGAACGAGTATAGAATCGAAGAACAATTACAAGATCAATACAACTCTAACTCTTACTACGGCAATATAAATCAACCAATATTCAGACTAGATAAGTGGTTTCAGTTTGAAAGAGGTTCAGCCTTATCAGAAAGTGCTGAAGCTGAGTTTGCCTACCAACAACAAGAGACAATGATTAGAGTTGCATCAGCTTATTTTAATGTCTTGAATTCTTTTGATAATCTCAATGCAGCACAAGCTGAAGAGAAAGCTATACAAAGACAAAAAGATTTAGCTAAAAAAAGATTTGATGTAGGGCTTGCAGCAATAACAGAAGTTCAAGAAACTCAAGCTGCATATGATTTAACAATTGTTTCGCGAATTTCACGTCAAGCTCAACTTGATTCTGCTCAAGAAACACTAACTTCAATTATAGGAAGAGACATTTCACTTCTTTCTCCTCTGTCTGATAATTTTGAGATATCCCTACCTGATCCATTGGATCGCGAAAGCTGGGTATCGCTGGGTTTAAAAAATAATTATCAATTAAAATCTGCAAAGCTTCAGAGAGATGCCGCTCAAGCGTCTGCTAGAGCATCTGCTTCAAATCATCTTCCACAAATAGATCTTGTAGGAAGGATCTCTCAAAGTACTTCTAAACAAGGAAAATTTGGTGGTTTCATTCAAAACCCTTTATTTGGAATTGAACAAGACACAAGGCAATATTCTATACAGTTTAATCTTCCTTTATTTGCCGGCGGTGCTATTAGTTCAGCCAGAAGGCAAGCTTACGCAAACTATGATCGATCTAAAGAACAAGCTATTTATACAGAGAGATCAACTATAAGAGATGTGAGATCTAATCATTTCGGCGTTCAAACACAAGTTGCAAATGTAACTGCTAGAAAACAAGCTCTTGCTTCTGCAGAATCAGCTCTAAAGGCTACTGAAGTTGGATATGAAGTAGGAACAAGAAATACAGTTGATTTATTAGATGCACAAAAAAGACTCTTTCAAGCACAAAGAGATTATTCAGGTTCGAGATATGAATACATTATTTCTATGTTAAGACTAAAAGCATCCGTTGGTTCACTGAACCCTAATGATCTTTTGAATATTAGCAGTCAAATGGAATAACGTCATAGAGAAAGTGAACAATGAATAAAATAAAGGTCTTAACTTTTTTAACTATTTCACTTTTGAGCTTCTTATCTTTTTCTTACGAAGTAAAAGAAGGTGTGCTTAGAACTCCAGATGATAGGTTTGAAAATCTTGAAAATTATCCTTTTAAGCCTAACTATATGATGATCGATGGTCTTAGAATCCATTATCTTGATGAAGGACCTAATGATGCTGACCCGATAATTCTTTTCCATGGAGAGCCGACATGGAGTTATCTATTTAGAAAAATGATTCCTGTTCTTACTGAAGCAGGCTATAGGGTTGTAGTACCTGACATGGTTGGCTTTGGTAAGTCTGACAAATTTGAATCTAAGTATGACTATAGCTATCAACATCATATCGAAGTAATGAAGGAGCTTATCAAGAGATTAGACCTCAAAAATGCTACTCATTTTGGTCAGGATTGGGGAGGTCTTGTTGGGTTGAGGGTTGTTGCCGAAATGCCAAATAGATTTTCTCAAGTTGTGGTCTCAAATACTGGTATGGTATCAAGAGAAGGAATAAGCGCCTGGTTTATGCAACGCCTAGTTGAGTTAACAGTATGGTGGAATGGACCCATTACTTATAAAGAACTTATATTAGCTGCACAAGAATCCCTGAATACCGATAGCCCTACTCCTAGTTCGGCAACTTCAATGTTCTCTAAATGGATGGCATATTCTTACTATTCTGAAGATATGGATATAGTAGGAATAATTGAAAACTTTGGTCAATTAAATCTTTCAGAAGAAGAAAAGAGAGCTTACGAAGCACCCTATCCTTCTGGGAAATATAAAGCTGGAGCTCATGTCTGGCCTTACTTAATTCCAACTCAACTGCAAGAAAATGAAAAATACTGGAAAGAGGTTTATGAGGAATGGGATAAGCCTTTTCTTGTTGCTTTTGGAAGTGAAGAAAGAATAACTATTAGAATGAAAGACGATTTTTTAAATCGCATCCCCAACCCAACAGTAATAACTTTAGATGGTGTAGGGCATTTTGTGCAAGAAGAGATGGGTCCAGAATTAGCTCAAATCATAATTAACTTTATTGAAGGAAAAAAGGTTTCAGATTTAATCTAACTCTCTAATTAATCGGGCCGATAACTTTTAAAAACCTTTTTTTATTTATTTACTTAATCCTCTCTTAAGAGCTAAAGTAAAATCCTCTCGGTAGCGCTTTGCCAACTCTGATGTCTCTATTTGTTGAAAAGCATGACATGCTCCCGCATAAATAACTAAGTCACAAGAAACGCCAGCACTCATTAGTTTCTTCGCATAATCTATATTCTCATCTCTAAAAAGATCAAGAGACGCCGTGAACATCCAAGTTGGTGGAAGGCCTTCAAATTGATCTAATCTCCCCGGTACTTGAGGTGCCTCTCTGCTGGCGTTTGCAAGGTAGCAGTCCCAAGCATATTGGTTAAATTCTCTGGTCCAAACAAATTCTCCTACCAGAGGATCTCCAAACTGTTCACTAGAACCAGTCCTGTCATCCAGCATTGGGTAAGTGAGAGACTGCCAACAAACTTCATAATCTCCTTCATCCCTTGCTTTAATTGCTAAAGCCGCTGCCAAACCTCCTCCAGCACTTTCTCCGCCTATACCTATCCTTTTTCGATCAATCTCTAGATGTTCAGAATTTTCATGCAACCATGCCAAAGCCGCATAACAATCATCTAAGGGAGCTGGAATCGGGAACTCCGGAGCAAGACGATAGTCAACAGAAATAATTACAACGCCTATATCAGCAGCTAATAATAAATTTTGTGTATCCGAACCCTCAGGTGATCCGATTATATAACCTCCTCCATGTATATGAAGATAACCTGGACCTGCGAGATCTTCTCTATCATTGGGAACATAGAGAAGACAACGTACATCTGGCCCATTATCTTGGGGGACTAGAATCTCTGTTCGTTTTACATTAAAAGACTCTGGATTTTCCAGTGGTGGTCTAGCATCATCTAGAGTCTGTCTAAGACTAACCAGATTTTCATCATTAATATCTGAAATCATTAGCCCTTCTGCCATAACTTGTAGATCTGGATGCAGTAAATGCTTTGTTGAGTTCATATTAAACACTCCTATTAATATTTATTTTTTAGCTTAAGCAATGATCCTACTTTATAAATAAACTTTATGCATTTAAACTGTATTGATGAAATTCTTTAAAGAAATTTCCAAAAATTAAGAAGTACATACCTAGTGCCAGAACTTCCTGAAGTAGAAACAACCCTTAGAGGAATTGAGCCTCACATATTAAATAAGAAAATATCCTCGTTCTTAGTCAGACAAGATTCTTTAAGATGGGTCGTTCCAACAAAATTGATTCAAAACAAGTTGGTCAATAAAACTTTTTCAAAGATAACCCGAAGAGGCAAGTACCTATTATTAGAAAGTTCTAATGAAAGTCTAATTGTGCATCTTGGGATGTCAGGTAGCTTACGAATATCCAGTAATGATAATTTAAAAAAACATGATCATGTAGATATTTGTTTTGCCGATGGAACGATTCTCCGATATTGCGACCCTAGAAGGTTTGGTTGTTTTTTATGGACAAATGATCCAGAAACGCATTTTTTATTGAAAGACTTAGGGCCGGAGCCTCTTGGAAATCAATTTAATGGAGGTCATCTTTTTAATTTATCCAGAAAAAGAAAAACCCCTATAAAAAACTTTATAATGAACTCCAAGATTGTTGTGGGTGTTGGCAATATCTATGCAAGTGAAGCATTATTTGCATCTAAAATCAGACCTTCTTCACAAGCTGGACGAGTACCTAGGAAGAAGTATGATCTGCTTGCACAAGAAATAGTAAAACTGCTTAGGGCATCAATTAAACAAGGTGGCACAACCCTCAGGGATTTTGTTGGAGGAAATAATCAACCAGGTTACTTCAAACAAAGTCTAAAGGTTTATGGAAGGGAAGGAGAAAATTGCTACGACTGCTCTTTTTCAATTGAAGGCCAGAGAATAGGTCAAAGGGCAAGTGCATACTGCCCAAAATGCCAATCTAATTTTTAAATCTTTCTCTTAAGGCATCTTTTACGATAGGATCAACGAAGGAGTCAATTTTTCCGCCCATAGATGCAATTTCCCTAACCAAGGTCGAAGATAGAAAAGAAAATTTTGCCTTAGGAGTTAAAAAAATACTCTCTAAGTCTGGGGACATGGCTCTATTCATATTGGCAAGTTGAAATTCATATTCAAAATCAGATACTGCCCTAAGACCTCTAATAAGAATATTGGATTCTTGTTCTTTTGCTAAATCTACAACTAGTCCAGTAAAGCCAATAGCTTTAACTTTTTTATTACCTTCAAATATCCTTTCAATATGGTCTATCCTTTCTTCAAGAGTAAAGATTGGTTTTTTTGAAGCGCTTGTTGCTATAGCAATTGTAACTTCATCAAAAAGATGTAGCGCTCTTTCAATTATATCAATGTGACCCAGTGTGATTGGATCAAAAGTTCCAGGATATAAAGCTTTGGCCATAATTCACTCCTAATTAGTTTTTATATTCTCTCATATTTCTTAAAATTTCATACTGCCAATACTGAGGCTTTAATTTTTCTTAAGCTCTTGAGATCTGTACATATTTAACCAAGCCTTAAATCCGAAGATAATAATGATTAGATAAATACAAAATAATATAGCTGTCAAATACAGTTCTCTATTTATGAAAAGCGATACAGATAATGCATCTATAAAGAACCAGTATATCCAATTCTCCAAGACCTTCTTTGCGACCATATAAGTAGCCACTAATGCTCCAAAAGTAGTCAGGGAATCTAGAAAAGGTAGTGCAGCATTTGTATAAATCTCAAGAAAATAACCTGCAAAGAAAGAAAAGAGTATGACCGAAAAGAGGATAATAAAATGCATTTTTAAGCCCCATGTTTCTACCTCAAATTTTGCATCCTGTTTATCCCTTTGGCTCCATTGTTTCCAACCGTAGAAACCCATAAATATATAAAATATCTGAAGGACTGATTCCATATATAAATTGGCGGAAAACATTAAAAAAAGATAAATACATGAGCTAATAATTCCTGCTATCCAACAACGAATGTCTTGTTTAACCGCCAACAAAAGATAGCCTATTGCCAAAGCTACCGCAGAGACCTCAAGACTTAGAAGTAAAATATTTTCAGAACTCATATTGAATTGATAAACCTAGATTTCTTGGGTCACCATGTCTTTCATATAATGTGTCTTCAAAATTAGGAGCTTCATTGCCAAAATAGAAGCCTCTCAATGAATAATATTGATCGAATAGATTTTTTACCCAAAAGTTATATCTGAGTTTATCGCTCGTATAGGCGATATTTAAGTTAGTTAGCACATAGTCATCAGACTGATTATCGTGCGAGTCAGAATAATAAAAGTCACTTTTTCCAGTGATATCAAATAGAAATTCCAGATCTTCGGTTATATTCCACCTAAACCCACTTGAGAAACTATAGCTAGGAGCATGAGCCTGTTCCCTGCCCTCTAAATCTGGTCTTGAAGCATAATTCTTTATCTCTGTATTCAATAATCCAAGGTCAATAAATATACTAAAGTTATTAGAAAGTTCTTTTTTTAAGCTCATTTCACCTCCATAGTTGATACCTTCGGCTGCGTTTCTGGTTAAAAATAAAAAGGTATTTGGATCTTGAGGATCTACTTGAGTAGAAATGAGAACTTGTTGATCTCTTCTGTCAGAAAAGAAAAATACTAAGTCTAGATATGTTCTTGAAGATGATAGATATTTATTGATTCCAACCTCATAGTTAATTAATGATTCAGGTTGATAATTTATGTCATTACTAAAGGAGGATTTACTTAACCCTGTACCTAGATTAAAGCCACCTTGTTTATAACCTTTCGCAGAACTGATATAAATAGTCAGGTCATCATCTGTGGTTTTTGTCAGCGATATCTTCCCTCCATTCATATTATCTGACGGATTAAAAGATTCTTGGTTTGAATCTAAATAACTAGCCTTCCAATCCTCCCATCTCATGCCAAAAGATAATTTAATATTTTCATTAAAAAAATAATTTATGTTTCCAAATAGAGATTTACTTTCTGAAGAAAAATCATTTGAGAAAAAAGACTCACTGTAATATGTTCCGTATCCATCAAAAGGATCGTCATAGGCACCGTCATCATATTTTTTATTTGATTCATCGATCTTAAAAAGCGAGGCACCAAGTATCCATTCAAAATTAACTCGTGAGTTGAGAGTTAATTGATTTGAATGAAAACGGAATTCCAAATTTGAAGATTCTCTATTTCTCAAAGTTTCTGAAAAATAATCATAGATATAGGGATCATGAGAATCAGAATTACCCCAATCTGCATCGTAACTAAAGATAACGTCAGTGTCTGTTTCGGAATATAAGATCTGAAAATTACTTATAGGAGTTTGGAGATAGTAAGTCATTCCAAGGGCATCGGAATCTTGAGAGTCCATGCCGGGTCTATCTGAAAGAGTATTTAGCGAACCGTCAATAGTCCAGATATCGGCCGGATCATCGAAATCATGATTAAAGTAAACCAAGTCAATAAAAGAGTCTTCGCTAAGATCCCACTTAGCTTTAAATCGATAGGACTGTTCATCTTTTTTAGAGGTATCTGATCTTTTGAGAAAAGTATTATTTCTAAAACCATCAAAATCAGTTTTCTTTAAACTCAGTCGATACTTAAATTCTGAATTTACAGGTACATTGATAATAGTTCCAATATCTTTCCTCCCATAATCTCCTACAGTTAAGTCTGTAGTAATCTGGAAACTTTCTTTGGGATCATTAGTTTTTATATAAACCATTCCAGCTAGTGCATTGGCTCCCATTCTAGAGCCTTGAGGACCTCTATAAATTTCTACCTGATCAATATCATAGGACGAAGCAATTCCTCCTTGGCCTGAGAAATCAATATTATCTATGAGAAATCCTACTGAAGAATTTGGAGTTCCTTCATAACCAGATCGTTCACCTATTCCTCTTACCTGGAAATATCTGGGTCTAGAATCGCTTGCTGCAAAGTTTAGATTTGGCACTGCATATGCAAGGTCTTCAAAATGTTTATATTGTTTCTTTTTTATATCTTCTTCACTGAAGACAATCAAACTTGAATTTTTTTTATTAATTTCTTCTTTTCTCCAGTCTCCGTTGACAACAATCTCATCGATTGTTTCTGTAAGAACTAGAGCTTGAAATAATAAGAAACCTAAGGAAATAGAATATTTAAGAATATGTGATGTCATGTAATTCCTCCGCCATCATTGTATGGTTCAGGTTCAAAGGGTTTAATTCTCAGGCTACGAGCCTCCCCTTTACAGTTATTAAGATCATAATGCCTTTTGAAAAAAAAGCTATAAGAAGATCTGATCTTCAACAAGTCACAGATGAGAATTGTTATCAATTTAATAATCAATTTCATCAAGAGATTTGAGAAAAATTTAAACTAAAATTATATTTTTTAAATTAATGGAGAAAATTATGTCAGGTTTAAAAGGAACTGATACCGAACAAAATCTTAAAGACGCATTTGCTGGTGAATCTCAAGCTAACAGGAGATATCTATATTTTGCCGCTAAAGCTGATGTTGAAGGCCACAATGATGTTGCAGCCGTATTTAGATCCACAGCCGAAGGTGAAACGGGCCACGCACATGGACATTTAGAATACTTAGAAGAAACAGGTGATCCGGCAACCGGACTACCAATGGGAGAAACTAAACTTAATCTTGAAGCTTCTGTTGCTGGTGAAACACACGAATATACAGATATGTATCCTGGTATGGCAAAAACTGCCAGAGAGGAAGGTTTTGATGAGATAGCAGATTGGTTCGAAACTTTGGCTAAGGCTGAAAGGTCTCATGCCAATAGATTTACCAAAGCTCTCGACGAACTGGGTTAACTATTACTTAATTTGAGATATAAGGTGCGCTCAGCGTGCCTTATAACCTATGTAATGTCAGATATATTTTCAGATAGAGAAGGAGGCTTAGAAGCCCCTACTAGGCATCCAGTGAATTGGAAGGAAGAATCCTTTTTGGACAAAGAAGATTTTTTGAAAGAATCTGAGAGAGTATATGATGTATGTCATACCTGCAGAAGATGTGTGAGCCTCTGCGAGTCCTTTCCTACTCTTTTTAATCTAATCGATGAATCGGACACTTTCGAGCTAGATGGTGTTGATAATAATGATTTCCAGAAGGTTGTAGATGAATGTTACATGTGCGATCTCTGCTATCAAACAAAATGCCCCTATGTCCCACCTCATCCTTGGGCTCTAGATTTTCCTCATTTAATGTTAAGAGGTAAAGCGATAGCTTACGAAGAAAAAAATAAAAGTCTTAAACAAAGATCTAGGGACAGCGTTCTAACGTCTACGGACAGGCTTGGAAAACTGATGAAACTACCACTAATAGATATCACCTATAAGGCTATTTCTGCAAGCCCAACCGCAAGGAAGGTAGCTTCCAAATTGACTGGTGTACATGCCGAAGCCCCATGGCCAAATTTTGAAAAATCAGTTGAGCAATATATTCCTAAGAAATTAGATAAGGTTCAAGTTACTGAAAAAACTACTGGAAAAGTAGCAGTATTTACAGGCTGTTATTGCAGAAATAATGATGCCAATCTGGCAAATGACCTCCTTAAAGTCTTAGAACACAATGGAGTAGAAGCTAAACTTATGGTGAACGATAAATGTTGTGGTATGCCTAAACTGGATTTAGGCGACCTCAAGTCAGTAGAAAAACTGATGGAAGAGAATGTACCTATTTTACTTGAAGAAATCGATAATGATTACGACATTATTTCGCTAGTTCCGTCGTGTGTTTTGATGTTCAAACAGGAATTACCACTTCTCTTCAATGATAATAAAGACTTAAAGAGAATCAAAAAACATATGTTTGACCCCTTTGAATATCTATCAGATAGGGAATCAAAAGGGCTTATGAATAAGGATTTTAAGACATCTTTAGGAAAAATTGCCTATCAGGTTGCTTGCCATCAAAGAGTTCAGAATATCGGGCCAAAGACCAAAGAATTATTGGAGCTAATCCCTGATACTGAAGTTCAAGCTATAGAAAGGTGCTCCGGACATGATGGTACATATGCAGTCAAAGAAGAAACCCACAAAAATTCTGTTAAAATAGCTAGACCTGTATCAAGAAAAGTAGATGAATCAGAACCAGATCATTTAACAAGTGATTGCCCTTTAGCTGCAAAACAGATTCAGCATGTATCTAAAAATAAAATAAACACAGCCCATCCAATTTCATTAATCAAAAAGGCATATGGAGTTGAATAATTATGACTAACTTAAATAAAAATGATCTCCTTTCCCTAGAGGAATATAGCGAAAAAAGAGAACTCCTCAGATCAGAAGTAATAAATCTCAAAAGAAATCGATTGATTCAAATAGGAGAAAACATTAGTTTACTTTTTGAAAGCGTTGAGACTATCAAATATCAGATTCAAGAAATGCTAAGAATTGAAAAGATTTTTGAGGTAGAAGGTATTGAAGAAGAACTTTCAGCATACAATCCTCTAATACCAGATGGAAAAAACTTAAAAGCAACAATGTTAATAGAGTATCCAGATAAAGAAATAAGATCTGAAAAACTTAAAGATCTTCACCTTATAGAAAACAAGGTATGGCTCCAAATAGGAGAAAACGAAAGGGTGATTGCAGTGGCTGATGAAGATATGGAAAGATCAAATGAAGAAAAAACTTCTGCGGTTCACTTCTTAAGGTTCGAGTTTGACGAGAATATGATCGAAGATTTCAAAAATCATAAAATGCTTTATGCCGGAACAGACCATCCTAAGTACAACATTAAAACAAAGGAAATTGCCATAGCAACCATAGAAAGTCTTGCAGCCGACTTTAAATAGACGTTATATAATTTTATTCTCTTAGTCGAAATATTTTCCTAATTCTTCTTTGGCGATTGTTCTAAGATGAACTTCATCAGGACCATCTCCTATTCGAAGATATCTAATAGAGCTGTAAAGACTAGCAAGAGGTGTATCTTGAGACACTCCCGCACCTCCATGAATCTGTATCGCCCTTTCGATAACTCTTACAGCCATACTAGGCACTTCAACTTTGGGTTGTGCAATTTCACTCTTTGCTTTTTTATTTCCCAGTGTATCCATCATATAAGCCGCCTTAAGAGTAAGTAACCTGCACATCTCAATTTCATTGCGACACTTTGCTATAACGTCATAATTTCCTCCTAATTCAGCTATAGCCTTTCCAAAAGCCTTTCTAGAAGAAGCCCTTTTACAGAGTAGCTCAAGAGCAAGTTCTGCCGCTCCAATGATTTTCATGCAATGATGTATTCGACCAGGTCCTAACCTGCCTTGTGCAATTTCAAATCCCCTACCCTCACCTAGAATCATGTTTTCTGCGGGCACTCTGACATCATTAAAAATTAAATGCGCATGCCCATTGGGTGCATGGTCAGATCCATAGACGGTCAACATTCTTTTCAAGGAAATCCCCGGGGTACCTTTAGGTATAATAATTTGTGATTGTCTTTGATGTTTGGGGGCGTCTGGATTGGACACTCCCATAAAAATCATAAATTCACAATCAGGCCTTCCATATCCGGATGTCCACCATTTTTCACCATTTATAATATATTCATTTCCTTCTTTTTGAATAGTACTAGCTATATTTGTTGCATCAGAAGATGCCACATTAGGTTCAGTCATAGCAAATGCAGACCTTATATCGCCGCTTAGCAGCGGAGATAGCCAAGTATCCTTTTGGAAGTCACTTCCGTATTTGTCCAAAACTTCCATATTCCCAGCATCAGGTGCTGAGGAATTAAATACTTCAGAGGCCCATCCAACACCCATCATTTCTGCAAGTGGCGCAAATTCTAGATTAGTTAGTCCATAACCCAAATCGCCAGTTAACGAAAAATTCCACAAGCCTAGATCTCTTGCTTCTTTTTTAAGCTCATAAAGGACATTTGGTACTTGCCATGGATCTCCAGATTCCCTAAAGGAAATCATTGAATCTGTATATTCGTGTTCTCGAGGTTTTATTCTTGTTTCAATAAAATTAGAAACCAGACCCATAATATTTTTAGTTTTTTCTGAGTGTTCAAAGTTCATAATTAATTAAATTCATAGTAATTGAAAAAATGATAACATCATTTTAAATATTGGGGAGAAGACTATGGATTTCAGAGATTATTCATTAAAAGAATTGGTAAACAGCATTCAGACTAAAGAGATATCTGCCAAGGAAATGACTCAGGCAGCTATAGATAATATTGAGAAATTTGATGATAAATTAAATGCTTTCTGTTCTGTAAATCCTGAGGATGCTCTATTACAAGCAGAGCACATAGATTCATTGATATTCAAGGGTGAAAAAGTAGGAAAACTTGCAGGCATTCCTATAGGAGTCAAGGACCTTGAAGATGCTAAAGGTTTCGTTACCACCTTTGGATCTGAACTTCATGTGAATGATGCTGCAGCCTCAGAAGACTCTATTTTAGTCCAAAGAATGAGAAATCAAGGATGTGTAATACTGGGGAAGACAAATACACCTGAATTTGGTCATAAAGGTAAAACTGATAATGTGCCCTTCGGTTCAACAAAAAATCCTTGGAGTTTAGAACATTCCTCGGGTGGCTCCTCTGGAGGAACCTCATCAGCCTTAGCCTCAGGAATGATTCCTCTGGGAACAGGTTCAGATGGGGGTGGTTCTATAAGAATCCCTGCTGCTCTTGGTGGTCTTTCAGGAATAAAAACCTCACAAGGCAGAATTCCTATTGGAGGCAAAACTCCTCCTGGATCTGGATTGTTAACAGTAAAAGGCCCTATGGCAAATACTACAAAAGATAATGCCCTTGCCTTAGATTCTACTGTTGGGCCTCATCCGACTGACATATTTTCGTTAGAAGAAGAAAACACTGACTGGTTCGAACAGTTAAATGATGACCTACCAAAAACTGCTATCTGGTCTTCAACAATGGGGTTTTCAACTGTTGATAAGGAAGTTTTAGCTGCTTGTGAAAAAGCAATAAATTCCCTAGCAGATGCTGGAGTTGAAATAATAGAAAAAGAAGATATTTGGGAAGAAAATCCAGTAGATGCGTGGATGATATTTTGGGCAGCTGCATGTGCAAGAAGACAACAGCATCTCATAGGAACTGAAGAGTATAAAAAAATTGATCCTCTCCTTAGATATTTTATAGAAATGGGTACGTCCATGGATGCAGCTTCGTATGCTTCTTCCATTGATTCATGCCATAAATTAGGGTTTCAACTCCAACAAACACTGGAAGAATCACCCTTGATTATAACTCCAGCAACTTGTGGACATGCTCCTAAATTAGAAGGTGATGGATTTGTTAACGGTAATGAAACTCCTGCTTGGGTTGATTTTACAATGGGAATCAACATGACAAGAAATCCAGCGGGGGTAATTCCAATATCTATTCTAGATTCAGGATTGCCAACTTCTATTCAGATAATTGGGGGACAGAGACGAGACATAGATGTTCTTCAGGCGATGCATGCTTTTGAAAATGTTATCAATTTCTCAGAAAGAGCAAGTGAACATGATCGCACCTAATGTTCCCATAATTAATCTCGAAACTGCTCATAATGATCAGAAACAGATAAAACTCTTAGATCTTGCCTGCAGAGATCATGGCTTCTTTTTACTTAAGAACCATGGAATGCAACAGGAGATTGATGACATGTGGAAGCACTCTCAATGGTTTTTCTCTCAAGATAGAAAGGAGAAACTAAAACTTTTGAGATCTAAAGAAATTCCGTTGGGTTTTTATGACAGAGAACTCACTAAACAAAAAAGAGATCTCAAAGAAGTTTTTGATTTTATGGAAACTCGAACGGATGATGATATAAATCAATGGCCCGAAGAGATATCATTCAAAAATTCTATGGAAGATTTCTTTTTTAAGTCTTCAGAAGTTGCAAATCAAACTCTAGATTTAATTTTGAGTTGCCTAGGTCTGACTGAAAATAAATATGTCTTCGGGGATTCTAGAACTAGCAATGCTAGGTTAAATTTTTATCCAATAAATGACCCTTTAGACAATATCGAAAAAGATACAGTTAATGAGCTGGGCGATATGGCATTACATCATCATACGGATCCAGGAATTCTTACATTGCTTCTGCAAGATATGACAGGAGGGCTTCAAGCTAAGTCAAAAGAATTTGGTTGGATTGATATTCTCCCTGAAGAGAATTCAATAGTAGTCAATCTAGGGGATGCCATGCAAGTATGGACAAACGATAACTATGTTGCGGCTATACACAGAGTATTAAAAAGAACCTCTGAATCAAGATATAGCACACCATTTTTTTTCAATCCTAAGAGTGAGTCCATTATTGAACCTATTCCAGAGATTGCAGAATCTAATCCTGTTTATAAATCCTTTACATGGAAGCAGTATATTCGAGGTCGTATAGACGATAACTATCAAGATTTAGGTCAAGACGATATTCAAATATCGAACTTTAAAATCTAATCATCAAGCATTGTTGCATGGTTCCACCATGCAAGATCGGAGAATGCTCTAAGATCCAACTCGTGAGTCCAGGCCGAGCGGTGCTGTTGCGAAAGATGATAATAAGTCTTGGCTATCTCTTCGGGTAATAGCAATCCATCATGCTCCATACCTTTAGTTTCTCTTAATTTTTGATACATTTCAGGTCCAAGCATTTTTCCTAAAGTATCGGGTGCATCAACAGCTCCATCAACGATAATATGAGCAACATGAACTCCCTTAGAAGAGAACTCTGCATTTAATGATTGGCAAAGCATTCTTCTTCCTGCCATAGCAGCTGCATGAGA
>JADHSF010000016.1 GCA_016777005.1 SAR86 cluster bacterium
TTTTCTTTTGATGATGGGTGCCTGTTCCGAAACTTATGAACCTAAAGAAGTAAATAATTTGTCTGCTCTGGAAGATCAAAAAAGTACGATCCAGTACAAGCCAGAACCAAATCCAGATAGAAATGCTTATTTTGGTGATTTGCATGTGCATACCTCTAATTCCTTTGATGCTTATACTTTTGGAACAATTGCGAATCCAGAAGATGCCTATAAATTTGCCCAGGGAGAAGCGATTCCCCATCCAACTGGTTATGAGATACAGCTCAAAAGGCCATTAGATTTTTATGCTGTAACTGATCATGCAGTATTTTTAGGAATTATTAAAGAAGCAGCAGATACAAGCTCTGAGTTCTCTAAATACGAATTCACTAAGCCGATGCATAACTTAAATGAGGAAGTAAGTAATAGTTTATTTTCAATCATTAAGCGATCTGGCCTATTTAGAGGTTTTGGAGGGGCGGCTCAAGCAGGCCTCGAAGATGGAAGTGTTGATAGAGAGCTCATAGAAAGTGTAGGCAAATCTGTATGGAAAAAAACTATAAAAGCAGCAGATGATGCATATCAGCCTGGGATATTTACTACTTTCGCAGGCTACGAATATTCGTCAAGCATAGATCTATATAATAAGTACCTTCATAGAAACGTTATATTTAAAGATACAAAAAACCTCCCAGAAAGAATTTTTTCTAGAGATGACAGTCTAGATCCAGAAGAATTATGGAATTGGATGGATATTCGTAGAGAGGAAGGAGTAGAAAGCTTAGCAATTCCTCATAACTCTAATATTTCTGGCGGAGCTGCTTTTTCTATGAGTGATTACAACGGCGGTCCAATAGATGAAGCCTATTTAAGCAAGAGATTACGTAACGAACCCTTGGTTGAAATTACTCAGGCTAAAGGAACTTCAGAAACTCATCCTTTTTTATCTAAAAATGATGAATGGGCAGCCTTTGAAGCCGTAACTAATCATCCAGGTGAAAAGATTTTAACGAATTTGAGTGGAAGCTATGTCAGAGATGCTTATCTGCAAGGATTGACTCTCCAAGATCAGGGCAAACCCAATCCTTTTAATTTTGGCGTTATAGGTTCTAGTGATACACACGTAGGCGGTGGATCTTATACTGAAGAAACTCACTTCTCTAAGGTTGGTATTTTAGATGGAGAGCCATATCTTAGAGGGTCAGTTCCCTTTGATGGAATATATGGTTTTATAGCAAAGTTATGGCAACCTGATAGCATTCTTGAAATAGACGAAAAAAATTATCTTAGTTTCAGTCCGCGCCTAATTCGGTTTGGATCTTCAGGACTTGCAGGAGTATGGGCTGAGGAGAATACCCGAGAGTCAATCTACAATGCTTTTAGGCGCAAAGAAACCTTTGGTACAAGTGGACCTAGAATTAAAGTCCGCTTTTTCGCTGGCTATAATTTTGAAAATTTAGATTTGAATGATCGTGATCTCATTCAAGAAGCCTACTCTAAAAATATACCAATGGGAGGAGATATAATTCAAGAAAAAGGCAAAAATCCTAGATTTCTTGTGTGGGCTATTTCGGATCCTCTTGGAGCGCCTTTACAAAGAGTTCAAATAATTAAAGGGTGGTTAGCCGATGGAGAACAAAGAGAAAAAGTTTTCGATGTAGCCTGTTCTGATGGTCAGAGAGTCAATCCCCTTAACCATAGATGCCCTGATAATGGTGCTGAGGTAAATTTTGATGATTGTTCAATAAGTCGCGAAAAGGGCAATGCAGAAATAAAGACTTTTTGGCAAGATCCTGAATTTAGTAATGACCAAGAAGCCTTTTACTATGCGCGAGTTCTTGAAAATCCCACTTGTAGATGGTCAACTTGGGATGCTATCCGAGATAAAGAGAAGCCAAGATCGGATATACCGGTGACAATTCAAGAAAGAGCCTGGTCCTCACCTATTTGGTACAATTAATAAAATGAAACTTATATTCAAATTCTCCCTAGTGGCAATTATTCTTGGGATCAGTTCATTTGTCATTATTCAAGTTCCCTCAGTTCAAGATCGTATGATGTCTTTAGTTGTATCAGGAATGTTTAATGCTTCTGATAATTTACCTAAAGAAGATGCCTTAAGTGTTGCTGTATGTGGTTCGAGATCTCCCATACCCAGCCCAGGAAGAGCTGAAACTTGTATGCTAGTTAAGGCTGGCGAAGACATGTTTATTGTCGATATCGGTGATGGAAGCGCTTCTAATTTACAAAGCTGGAATATAAATTTTAGAGACATTAATGCAGTTCTCCTAACCCATCTTCATTCAGATCATATTTCTGATCTTCCAAATTTGCATCAAGGTGCTTGGATAATGGCAGGTAGAAAAGACAAATTAAAGGTTTTCGGTCCTGAAGGAGTAGAGCGTGTGACTAAAGGGATCGAAATGGCTTACGGACCAGATTATGGTTTTAGACATGAACATCATGGAGATGATATAGCCCCCAAAAAATATGCTGGTTTTAATACTCAAGCGATTGATTTAAATAATCCTATAATTGTAGATAATGGAGATCTAAAGATATCAGCTTTTAAGGTCATTCATGAGCCTATTGAACCCTCTCTTGGTTTTAAGTTCGAATACAAAGGTAGGTCCTTAGTAATCACAGGAGACACGTCCTATGCTCAAAGCGTTATAGACAACTCTATGAATGTTGATGTTCTTTTTCATGAAGCTCAAGCTAATCATATGGTCGAGGTCATTGAAAATTTCTCTAAAGAAAATGGAGCTATGTTGCGAGCAAAGGTCATGGCCGATATAAAGACATATCACACAACATTAATTGAAGCTGCAGAGATAGCTAACAAGGCTCAAGTAAAACAATTAGTGTTTTATCATTTAACCCCAGCTCCTAGAAATTACATCACTGAGCTTATTTTTATAAGAGGAGTTGATGAGGTACGAAAAGATTGGGTTTTAGCAGAAGATGGAATGCTAGTGGTTTTACCCGTTGATTCTGAAGATATTATCTTCACAAATATGTAGTTTTTTGCCTATAAATTAACTTGCTTAATGGGAGTCAGTGACCTAACATTTATCGCCCGAATTTATAAAAATTCATTTAAAAAGGAGAATATATGCGTAATGCAGTAATAGTTGATAGTGTAAGAACAGGCCTAGCGAAATCTTTTCGCGGTGGGTTCAATAACACTCGTGCAGATAACATGACAGCTCATGTTGTAAATGCACTTTTAGAAAGAAATCCTAAAGTTGATGCTTCTATGGTTGAAGATATTATTTTAGGTTGTGGTAATCCAGAAGGAGCTCAAGGTCATAACATTGCAAGAAATGTTGCTGTACTTTCAAATCTTCCGATTGAAACAGGTGGAGTCACCATCAATCGTTATTGCTCTTCAGGCCTGAATTCAATCGCAATGGCAGCAACTCAAATCCAAAGTGGATTTTACGATTGCATTATTGCTGGAGGAGTCGAGTCAATCAGCACTTCACAAGGTCATACAAACATGCATATGTATGTCAATGACAAACTCGCAGAAGAAGCTCCTGGTATTTATCATGCTATGGGTACTACAGCAGAAGCTGTGGCCGATAGATACAATGTTTCACGAGAAGCTCAAGATGAATATGCTTTATCTAGTCAACAAAGATGTGCAGCTGCTCAAGATGCTGGACTCTATGATGACGAAATTATTCCTATGGACACAAAAATGATCCTCAAGAATAAAGAAACTGGTGCAGAGAAAGAAGTTGATGTGACTGTTGCAGAAGATGAATGTAATAGACCAGAAACTACCTTAGATGGTCTTTCTAGTCTTAATCCAGTATTTAATCCTGAGGCTGGTTCGGTAACAGCTGGTAATTCTTCACAACTATCAGATGGAGCTTCAGTTACTCTAATCATGAGCGAAGAAAAAGCTAATGAACTAGGACTTAAGCCTTTAGCTTATTTCAGAGGATTTACTACTGTAGGATGTCAACCCGATGAGATGGGAATAGGTCCAGTGTTTTCAATTCCAAAATTACTCGAATCAGCGGGCTTAACAGTTGATGACATTGATCTTTGGGAATTAAACGAAGCATTTGCTTCTCAAGTAGTCTACATAAGAGACAAACTTGGTCTTCCATCAGATAAATTAAATGTAAATGGTGGTTCAATAGCAATCGGTCATCCATTTGGAATGACTGGCTCTAGACAAGTAGGTCACTTAACTAGAGAGCTTAGACGTAGTGGTGGTAAATACGGAATAGTTACCATGTGCGTTGGTGGTGGAATGGGAGCTACTGGCTTATTTGAGGCTATCCCTGAGTAATAAAAGATTGTCTAAGGAAAAAGCCTTGGACGAACATTTATTAATTCAAAAATACTTTTCTAACATTGGCTCGGCCTTCTTGGCCGAGCACAATGTAGAAGTTTCAATTGGTGATGACGCTGCAGTCATTTCATCTCATAAAAATCATGATTTAGTTAATTCATTAGATACCTCTATAGAAGGTGTTCATTTTTTAAAGACTATGTCGGCAAGTGATATTGCTTATAGATCATGTGTTGTAGCTTTAAGTGATCTAGCTGCCTCTGGTGCTCATCCTGCTTGGTACTCTTTAGCCCTAACATTACCGGATGCAAATGAAGCTTGGATAAGCGATTTTTCTAAAGGGTTAAGTAAATTTTCTGATGACTATCGGATTCCTCTTATTGGAGGAGATACTACAAAAGGGACGCTTTCGATAACTGTTCAAGTGATGGGAACTGTTGAAGCAGGGAAATCTGTTCTGAGATCAAATGCAAAAGAAGATCAATTAATACTAGTAAGCGGTGAGATTGGTAGGGCTTATTTAGGTTTAAAAGAATTAACAAATAATACTATATTGAATAAAGAGAATATTGATTCCTATCTTTGCCCTAAGGCAAGAATTGATCTTGGAATAGAGTTAAATGGTCTAGCTAGTGCAATCATAGATATTTCAGATGGTTTACTGCAAGATCTAAATTTAATATGCATTTCTAGTGAAGTAGGTGCAGATGTCTACCTTGAAAGAATTCCGACTCCTGTTTCTGATAAGACTATTGAGATTATTAATTCGGGCGATGATTATGAACTGTGTTTTACGGCAGACAAATCTTACCTTGATAAGATATTAATGATTGGTAAAGAACTGAATATTCCAATTACACAAATTGGCACTACTAACTCTTCTAGAGAATTAGTTTTATATAATGAATCAAATGAGAAATTAGACTTTAACTCTGGATATCAACATTTCTAAATATGAATCTTAAAAATCCACTTTCTTGGATTTCACTAGGACTAGGTTCTGGGTTATCTCCCATCGCTCCAGGCACTATTGGCAGTTTATTTGCTCTTCTTATCTATTATTTCTTGATTGAAAGTCTTTTAGTTTCTTGGATTTATAGTGCATTTTTCCTTCTATTCATTCTGTTATCTTTTTTTGTTGGTTTATACATCTATCCAAGGACTGTTGAGGCGGAAAATGATCCTAGTAGTTTTGTATGGGATGAATTTGTAGGTATGTGGATTGCATGTATCCCTCTCCCTTTTCTTAATCCCGGGATAATCTGGCTATTTTTGGCATTCCTTATCTTTAGAGTGTTTGACATTTGGAAACCATTTGGAATAAAACTACTAGATAAAAAACATGGCGCATTTTATGTAATGATAGATGACGTGCTAGCAGGATTTTTTGCAGCTTTAGTGCTTATTTTTTTATCTGTAATTTTTATCTGAAATTTAACTTTTCTGAAGTAGAATACGCTGCTTAAATTTATGGCAATCCAAAAAAAAGCAAAAGCAAAACTCCCTACACCTTGGGCTGACTTCTCCGTTATAGGATTTGAAGATGAAGAAAAAGGTGAAGAACATTTGCTGATATATCTTGGAGATCTTGGTGATGAATCTCTTTTAAGAATTCACTCTCAGTGTCTTACCGGTGATGCTTTATTCAGCTTGAGATGTGACTGTGGTCCACAATTGGCAATGGCTTTAGAGCGTATAGCTTCAGAGGGAAGGGGAATGGTTATTTATATGGCTCAAGAAGGTAGAGGCATTGGACTTGTTAACAAGATTAGAGCTTATGAACTTCAAGATGCAGGACTTAATACTGTAGAAGCAAATGAAAAACTTGGCTTTGCGGCAGACGAGAGGGATTATTCATATTGCAAAGAGATGTTGTCTTCGGTAGGAGTTTCATCCGTTCGTTTGATGACAAATAATCCTGCCAAGATAAAAGGTTTAGAAGATGTCGGTATTCAAGTTTCTGAGAGGATAGCAATTGAGACTCTCCCCACAAAAGAGAATAAGAGTTATCTTGAGGTTAAGTCAAAGCAAATGGGACACATGCTGAAAGGATCAGACTAAGGCTAGTTTTTCTCTGATAGATTTAGTAATACCCTCACCATCCAGTCCATTGATTACTTTTTGCTGTTCCTGATCTCCATGCTCTATAAATTCATCAGGTAGACCTATATTTAAGATTTTAGAATTCGTATTCATCTTTAAAAGCATTTCATTAACTGCTGATCCAGCTCCACCTGCAACGACATTATCTTCGAGTGTCACAATCAATTTATAGTCATCACTAATTTCTTGTATAAGTTCCTCATCAATTGGTTTGATAAATCTCATATCTACGACTCTGGCATTTATTTCCTTACCTGCTTGAATTGCAGAATCCAACAGATTTCCAAAAAATAAGATTATGACCTCTTTATTATCTGAAGTAAGAACCGTTTTACTCTTGCCTATTGCAATAATATCTTCAGTTTTTTTAAAAGAAGCACCGGTACCAATGCCTCTAGGATATCTAATCGCTACTGGTCCAGGATGCTCATAACCGCTATTGAACATCTTCCAGGCTATTGCTTCATCGGAAGGAGCCATGATAACCATATTTGGAATACATCTGATAAAGGAAAGGTCAAAAGCACCTTGATGAGTAGCGCCATCAAGACCAACCAATCCAGCTCTATCAATTGCAAAGAGGACGTCTAGATTTTGTAGAGCCACATCGTGTATCAATTGGTCATAGGCTCTTTGGAGGAATGTACTATAGATTGCTACTACAGGCTTTAAGCCTTCGCAGGCAAGACCGGCTGCAAAAGTCACACTATGCTGTTCGGCGATTGCTACATCATAGTATCGATCTGGGTATTCTTTAGAAAAATCATTCATACCAGATCCTTCTCCCATTGCAGGTGTTATAGCAACAAGATTTTCATCATTGGCAGCCTTAAAGGACAACCACTCTCCAAATATTTTAGAGTAAGAAGGGAGCGTTGATTTTTTCTTATCATTCGCCGGCAGATCTTCTATTTTTATTTTGTTGATAGCATGGAATCCTACAGGATCATCCTCAGCTTGAGCGAAGCCTTTCCCTTTTGTTGTAATGACATGTAGAAATTTTGGACCGTTAATATGCTTTAAGTCTTCTAATATGTTGATAAGATTTTTAGAATCATGTCCATCAACTGGACCAAAATACTCAAAGCCCAGTTCTTCGAAAAGAGAACCAGGTGCTACCATGCCTTTTGCATGTATCTCAGCTTTTCTGGCGAACTCTTTGGCTCCTGGTAGATAGGTTAAGACACTCTTTCCACTTTCTCTTATTCTATTGTAAGTTTTACTTGCCCAAATTCTAGTTAGATAGTTCCTAAGGCCCCCTACGTTTTCGGAAATAGACATTTGGTTATCATTTAGGATGACTAATAGGTTTTTATCTATGGATCCGGCATGTGCTAAAGCTTCATAGGCCATACCAGCCGTTAGTGCTCCATCACCAATCACCGCTGTGACATGTCTTTTTTCATTCTTTTTTTCGGCTGCAGTGATCATGCCGAGTGCTGCACTGATCGAAGTGCTTGAGTGACCCACACCAAAAGTATCATAGTCACTTTCAGATCGAACAGGAAAAGGAGCAAGACCATTATTCTGGCGCATGCTCTCCATCGCCTCTCGCCTTCCAGTTATTATCTTATGAGGATAAGTTTGATGACCCACATCCCAAACTATTCTGTCATGCGGAGTATCAAACTTATAATGCAGAGCTAGAGTTAGTTCAATAACTCCTAACCCAGCGCCAAAATGGCCGCCAGTTCTTCCTACTGAGTAAAGAAGGAATTCCCTGAGCTCATCAGCTAATTGTGGTATTTGCGAGGGTGTAAGTTTTCTAATATCACAGGGTGTCTCAATATCTTTAAGAATTTCAGATACAGGATGTTCTGTGGGAATGGATTGAAAAATTTTCACAATTTAGGTTTCTCTAGAGACTACATACTCAGCTAATTTGTGTAGATTATCAGCATTTTTTGATAATGGTTGAAGTATTTTTATCGCCTCACTCGCCAATTCTTTTGCTCTAATTTTAGACTCTTCCAAACCAGCTATAGCTGGATAAGTAATCTTATCTTGGTCTATGTCAGATCCTTGATCTTTACCGCTAATATAAGAGGGTGATTCAATATCAATAATGTCGTCTTGAATTTGAAAAGCTAACCCAATTTTAGATCCGTATTCGCTAAGCATCGATATTTCATTGGCACTTAGTCCACATAATATAGCCGCTGTTTCTAAAGAAGTTTGAATTAATCTTCCTGTTTTTTGAGAATGCATTAGATCTAAGGCTTCGACATCTTTAATGTCATTTGAATGAATGTCTTTAATTTGACCACCCACCATTCCCAGATGACCACAAGCGTTGGCTATATTATTAATAATGGCTAGTTTTGATTGATCTGGAGCATCTATTTGCGATAAAAGTTCAAAAGCAAGTGGTTGCAGAGCATCCCCGGCCAGTATGGCAGTAGCTTCATCATATTTTTTATGAGTAGTGGGATTTCCTCTTCTAAGGTCATCATTATCCATAGAAGGTAAGTCGTCATGAATTAGTGAATAGCAGTGAATTAATTCTATAGCCCCTGCTAAGGTGTCCAGTGAATCATTCTTAGCATTCCCTAACTCGCTAGTCAGATAAACAAGTATGGGCCTCAGTCTCTTTCCTCCGTTGAGAACAGAATAACGCATGGCCGATGAAAGAATCGAATCATCTCTTGGAAGTAAGCCCTCCAATTGTTTATTGATTCTGGATTGATATGAATTTAAGAGACTTTCAAATTCAGACATCTTTCAATGGAGTAGTTTTGAGTTCTCCATCTTCTTCAATTAATTTTTGAACTTGTAATTCTGCTTGAGAAAGCTTTTCTTGGCATTGTCTTGCAAGCTTGATTCCTTTTTCAAAAGATTTTAGAGAGTTTTCTAGACTTAGATCGCCCGACTCTAACTCCTCTACTATTGACTCCAAGTCACTCAAGGCACTTTCAAAGTTTATTTCTACTTTTTTATTCATTGATTCTTATTTAAAAAGTATATTCTAAGCCAATATATACTTCTCTAGGAAGACCTGGGAAATATCTATCACCACCAAAGGCATTAAAATCTGCTCTTTCAGCATAAGCTTTATCAAAAATATTATCCATTCTTAGATAATACTTCGTAGAGCTCGATAATTCTTTATTAAACCGAGCATGATATAAAGTATGACCATCATATTCATGTAAGTTCGCTGCGTCTGTAAAGTATGAACCCATATGTTCCATTTCGAAGGCCATCGCGGAGTTATCATTAAGAGTTATATCCCATATTAAATTTGCCATTAATTTCGGTGCAGTATCTATTCGGTTTCCAATTCTTATCTTTTCTCTCATGCTGGTATCGGTCTCGAAGTCGTATTTATGATTTCCATAAGTAATATTTGAGGTAATTTTATTAGAAGGGTTCATATCCCATTGAAGGCTTAACTCGACACCTTCGTGATCAGTTTTGCCGTTATCCACAATAAAGTTTTCAGAATCTCTGAAAATAGAATTCTTCTTTTTGCTTTGATAAAGGCTTATAGATCCATTAATTGTTTTTAAATTAAACTTACTACCCAATTCATACATCGTTAAAGTTTCTGCATCAAGATCACTAACAGTTTGTTTTTTTTGTAACCTATATGCTTCATTTATTTGCGGTGGTCTGAAGCCTAAACTCACCTGAAAGAAATAATTTATATTTTCATAGTTTGTTACTAAGCCCGTCCTTGCGCTTACTTCATTAAAATCATCTGTCCTATCTGAAGGTCGATTGTAGTAACACCCTCCAAATCCACACTTGGTTCCATCCTCTCTAGTATTGCCACTTATCATCCTATTAGAGTATTCATATTCTATAAATTCAGCCCTAGCATCGGCAAAGAAATTAAGACTCTCATTGAGATAAAGATCTTCTATTCCTCCAAAAAAAGCATAAACAAATGAATCAACTTCGTAGTCGTAGTGTTTCCCTTTTGGCCTGGTTGCATTGTTAAAAGCTGAACTTGTTGTTAAAGCATCTCTTTGAGTTTCTGTAAGTTCGGCTTTCGCAAGGTCTATTTGTAGTCCTCTCACAAAGCTATAGGATTCTTTATCTGAAATTTGTTGAATCACAATACCCATGCTTCGATGATTATTTTCTTCTAAAGGCGTCCCAGGAAGAAAATGTTGAAAAAATTTCATATCATTATTTCTTACATAGGGAGTAATGGAGATAAGGGAATTTTTAGATTCTTTTTTAAATCTTACAGAAAGCCTTTGCGAATTAGCGTCACGGTAGGCATCAGTATTAAAATTTCTTTTACTGAAATCTTCATCTTTGTAAGAATCAAGTCCATTGATATAACCTGCAGTCTCTTGATTGAGGTTAGTTAAGGTAGCCTTAAGTGCGGCATCCCAAGAAGAGATTGTGAAATTTGATTGAAATTTAATTTTTTGCTGGTCATATCCAGAGTCATTCCTGAAGCCATCATTATTTGCAAAGAAACCATCAAAGCTCCAGTCTTTTTTATTACCTGTTCTTACTTTAAAGTTCTTATAGTTATTAGGCCCTATGTTTGTATAAAGTTTACTGTCTGAGTTAATTGGATTTGAAAGTACATTAATTACTCCATGCATGGCATTGGCTCCATACCTAGAGCTTGCAGGACCGGTAATAGTTTCTACTCCTGAAGCCATTTCAAAGAATGTTTCAAATAAACCGTTCACGTTACAAAAGCCAGTTGGCCTAATAGGAAGACCATCCTCAAGCACTAGGAAAGAACCACATGCACCTGGACCTGATAGAACAGGAGATCTAATAGCAGTCAAATGCTCCTGGCCGGAACCTCGGCTAATCCAAACCCCCGGAGATCTTCTGAAAATCTGTTTAGGATGCTGCGCATCAAGTTTATTTAATTCCTCTTTGTTTATTGAAGAAATAGATTGATTACTAGACCAGCCATTTAAGCTTGATAGTTTCTTTTCTAGAACAATTACTTCTTGCAGCTCCTCAGTGAGAATAGAGGGAGAAAGTAGGGCAAGGATAAAAATAAAATTTCTTAATTTGCTGGTCATGCATATTCCTTCATTAGTTTATAACTGGATATAAGTCCTTTTAAAATGACGGAACATGATAACTTATAACAGTTATCATTAGTTAGTTCTACTTGCTCAGTTGGCCTTTCTAAAACTACTAATAGCCAAAACAGGCTTCATGAAAAGTCTTCCAACTCTCGTAGGCAATGATCGCATATCATCAGAGAGAGCTAGAGCACATGGAGTGACTACTAAAGTTAAGATAGTCGCAACAGTTAATCCGACCACTAGAGACGCTGCCATTTGTTCCCAAAAACTCGTGATATATGATCCTGTTTTTACAGTCCTATCTATCAAATCAATACTGTAACCTAATGCGATCGGTAAAAGGCCTGCAATCGTCGTGAAGGATGTTAGGAAGACCGGCCTTAATCTTAAAATAGCACTTCTGAGTGCTACTGATTTAGTAGATGAACCGGGGTTATTTCTTTTAAGTAAATTAAAAGTATCAATGAGTACGATATTATTATTCACAACAATTCCTGCCAGTGCCACACAGCTTATACCGGTTTGTAAGGTGCTGAATGATCTATCTAAGACTAATAGTGATATAAATACTCCTCCAAAAGATAGAAGTATTGCCGACAAGACTATATTCGCTTGATAGAAACTATTAAATTGGGCTACCAAGACTATCAACATAACAAATAACATGCCTATAAAACCCAAGACCAGGTATTCAGCAGCTTCTTGATTGTATTTATCAAAACCATCAAATCCTACTATTACATCTTTTCCTAGATCTGCTGTTTTTAGCCAATCTTTAACTTTCTTGATCTGCACTGATGGTATGGCTCCTTCAACAGTTCTGGCTGCTAAAGAATGTACTCTTTTCCCATCTTGCCTACTTATACTTTTTGTAGCTGGTTTGATATTGGTTTCTACAAAGCTGCTTACAGGGACTAAGCCTTTCTGAGTTTGTACATTTAAGTTACCTAATTGATCTATATTTCTTTCAGATTTAGGGAATCTAATTCTTATATCGACTTCTCTGTCTAAATTTAATGGACGGTATTCACCTACCTTAATACCATTTGTTACCATCTGAACGGCAGCGCCAACATCACTAAGTCCTGCACCATATTGCGCTGCTTTAGTTCTATTAATTTCGAGTTCCCATTCTATGCCTCTAGTAACAGTAGTATCTTCAATTTCTATAAAGCTACCAATGCTTTCAACAAATCTTCTTATTTTCTGTATTGCTAAAATAAGCTCTTGTTCATTGTCACCTCGCACACTTAACTGAAGAGGTTTTCCTATTGGTGGGCCTCCTTCCTCGGCCTCGACCTGCACGATGTAACCTGAAGTGTCTACAAATTGTTCTCGAAGCAGATCCATAATTTGGAATCCATCTAAGTCTGATACAGCATCATCTTCTGCCCAGAAATCTACAAACATTCCCCCGACTCTATCAGGAGAGCCACCACGTTGGCTTCTTCCATTACCACCTGAGTTTGACCAGACCGAAAGCATTTCTATTTCTTCAATCTCTATAATTTTCTGTTCAGCGTCAACTGCAATATCTCTAATCTCATCAACGGCTAAGTTGCCCCTTGCGAGAATATCAACTTCTGCAAATTGAGGAGCGACTGTAGGAAAGTACACTATGCCTTTTCCGTGTTGCATCCATAAACCGATACAAAGAATAATAGCTCCTAATATGATGGTGATCGTTTGCCCTGGAGTGTCTAAATATTGATTGATTTTTCTTGCGTACACTCCTGAAGCGCCACTCAAGCTAAGCGGATCAGATGACTCGAGTAAACGGGTATTGTTAACTTCTTCTTCAGATTGCTTTGCCAACCCTCCAAACATAGCACCCAATATAGGAGCAAAAATAAGGGAGTATATTAGTGATCCCACAAGAACACAGAAAACCGTTATGGGCATATCTCTTATAAAAGCACCAAATCCAGGCATGAACATTAAGGGTGTAAAGGCAATAAGAGTTGTTGTGGTTGAGGATAGGACAGGCCAAAACATTCTTGTAGCAGCTGCTGTATAAGCATCTACTCTATTCATTCCTTCAGCTAGTTTTCTATCTGCATACTCTGTGACTACTATAGAGCCGTCTATGGTCATACCCATAGATATAAGCATCCCAAACATAACCATAAAGTTAAATTCTTTATCTAAAATATATAGAACTGAAAGTGCAAATAAATAAGAGAATGGAATAGCCATTCCTACAAGCATAGAAGTTCTAAAACCAAGGGCTGCCAAAACAACGATCATAACCAAAGCTATCGAGGTTAATACATTACCTTGAAGTTCTGAGATCATAGTTAACGCGAAAGCAGAATCGTCACGAACGAAATTAACTTCTACCCCTTCAGGAAAGTCTTCAGCAGCTTTTTCTACAAGCACTCTTATATCAGTGACAGTATCTATTATGTTAGTACCTAAACGTTTCTTAACATCTATTGAAAGAGATTGCTGACCATTAATTCGAGAATAGCCACCTCTGTCCTTGAAAGTTAAGCTAACATCTGCAACATCTTTGAGTGTAACTACAGAGTTACCCGAGACTTTGATGGGTAATGATTCTATATCTTCCAAGTCTGAGAACACACTCGGCACATTAACCGCGAATCTACCACTGCCTGTGTCTTGAAAACCTGCAGGGATTACACGATTATTATTAGATACAGCTTGGTAGAGCTGATTCATGGATATTCCGTAGGACTCTAGTTTACTTTTATCGACGATTGCTTCAATGAGGTCTTCAGGTACGCCATTAAGTTCAGCCTCTAGGACATTTGGATGAGTTTCAATTAAATCTTGTAGCTCTTGAGTTAGATTAACAAGGACTCTTTGCGGAAGAACATCGCTTGCAACGCTTATAGTTAAAACTGGATTATCGGAAGTTGTGAATTCTCGTATTGTTGGTTCTCTTGCATCAAGAGGTAGTTCTGCTCTAGCTTCATCTACCTTGATTCTGACATCATCTAGTGCTTCATCTAAGTCAACGTCTTGATCAAACTCTATTATCACACCAGCATAGCCAGTTGTAGAAGTAGAATTTATTTTGGTGACTCCGGATATTGTTCTTAAGGCATCCTCGAGTGGTTTTGCTAATAATCTTTCTGAATCTTCTGGTGAAACTCCTTCGTAAAAAACCCCCACGAAAGCTCCTGGAAAATTTACATCAGGCTCTGTAGCCTTAGGGAGATAATTGAGTGCAAATACTCCTGAAAGTCCTAATAAGACCAGTACACTTAAGGAAGTCCTGCTCTTTTTTATAGCGCCACTAATAAAATTTTTCATGCTTCAGGCAAAAAAGTTTCTTTGACGTTTACTGTTTGACCTTGAAATACATATTCTTGACCTAATGTAATAATTCTAGCGTCTTTACCCAAACCGGATACCCACATACCATTATTCGTATCTTCAAGGATCTTGATTTCTCTAAATTCAACCGTGTTGTCTGGTGTAACTGTCCTTACACCTAATTTACCTTGATCATTCAGTGCTAAAATAGCTGGTGATATTTTATGTGCTGGCTCCTCTTTTCCTTTGATATAAATTTCGGCTGAAACGCCATCTCTTATTGTTCTATCTTTATTATCAACACTTATCTCAACTCTGAAAGTTCTTGTATTTTTATCAGCTGATGAAGCGATAAAAGAAACGTTACCTGCTATCAGTCTTCCTGATATCAATTTAGCTGAAGCCTCAGATCCTAGTTTAATTTGGGCTATATCCTTTTCTGCTATATCAGCAACCAATAACATGGGATCCGGATCTATTAAAGAAGCACAAACTGCTCCAGTATTGAGGAAGTCTCCTTCATCTACTCTTAGGCTTTCGAGATAGCCAGAGAAGGGAGCCACTATTTTGGGATAAGCTTCTCTTCCAGCAATATAAAGTTGGCATATAAGATCACCTTTCTCTACAAAGTCCCCTTGCTTTGCCGGTCTTGAAATCACTCTCCCGCTTAATTCAGCTCTGACTTGAACAAATTTATCAGCTTCTGTAAAACCGCTTGATTTAAGAATTTGAGATTTATCGATGGCCTTACTGTTTAAAATAGTTACCGAAGATAATGTATCTAGAGATGAATCACTCTTCGTGAAGTTTTCTTCTTCAACTAAGCTTCCAGAGATCATCCAGATTGTTAAGAAGACAGCACATATTGCTGCAGTTTTGTATGTTTGTTTAATTTTCATAGAATTTAGGTGTTATACCTTACTATAACACTAAAATACTCTAAGAGAAACTAGATGTGATGCTTTTCTTTAAGTCTTCTAAGATTTTCTTGAATAGTTTCGGTATCAAGTTTTTTTGAAGTTTGAATAGTCTCCTCTTGAATTTTCCAACTTGATTCAATGCGTCTATCTATTTGTCTAGATATTTGAGGAGTTTGACCCTTATTTGTTTTCTCCCAATGGAACTTAACATGCTGAAGAAATTTACTATTCCAAGAAGTGAGTGATTGTCCTGTTTCTTTCCAGTACATAATGAATTCAGGCCTCGAAGTCTCGGCAAACTCTTTGGGTATATCTGTAAGTTCTAGAACATCATAGAAATCATTATTAGGATGCCAATCTGAAGACATTTTTGTTGGTAGATCATCTTTTTCTTTCACATCCTTGAATCTTCCCCATTGTCTTCTTATGTGGGCAATAAACTTACTATTCCATATATCTGATTCTTCTTTTCGCTCTGTCCAATATAAAACAAATTCAGGTATTTCTTTGTTTATAAAATCTTCAGTTATTCCTGACCGAACAAGTATATCTCTTGCATCATCATCAGGAATCCACTCCTTGTTAATGGGTTTAGTTTTTTTCTTTTTATTATCCTCAATCTCTTTGTGTCTCCATTTCTTTATTACAAACCTAAGAAATTTTATTCCCCAATTAGAAATTGTTTCGTTTTTTTCGTCCCTTAATTTTTTAAAGTCATCAATCTGTAAATTTGCAAAATCTTCAGGAATACCATATTCGATAATCTGATCTAG
>JADHSF010000017.1 GCA_016777005.1 SAR86 cluster bacterium
GAGTTCTTCTATAGACTCTAAAACGTCTCCCATTGCCCTATGACCGCCTGATTTCCTAAAGCCATCTAGAAGTTCTGGATTCCATCGCTTAATCAGCTCCTTAATAGAACTTACATCAACATTTCTGTAATGAAAGTAGGCATCTACTTCAGGCATATACCTTCTCAAAAACCGCCTATCATGAGAAATAGTATTACCGCACAAAGGAGATCTTCCTTTTTGAGTGTGAAGGGATAAAAATTCAAGCGTCTGTTTTTGAGCCTCTTCAATTGTAATATTAGTTACCCTTAGACTTTCCACTAAGCCTGATCTGTTGTGTTGATTAGTATTCCACTCATCCATATTGTCTATGAATTCTTGAGGTTGATGAATAACTAAGTTAGGGCCTTCTATAATCTCGGATAAATCATGACTAGTAACTGCGGAAGCTATTTCAATGATTCTTTCTGAATCAGGTTCCAGTCCCGTCATTTCTAAATCTAACCAAACTAGAGTAGGATATTTTGTTGTGTCTGACATTTGCGGACAGAATTCTAACTGCAAATTACAATAACCCCTAGTAATGGTTGATAATTTTTTAAAAAGTAGCATTCCAATTCTACTGAGCATTGTTCTCAGTTCTTGCTCTATAGCGGGCACTTGGGTCTATGAGAGGCTGGATAACTATCTGGCAGATTATTTTAAAGAATATGCAGACTTTTCAAAGGAACAAAATAACGAAATAGAAAAAATTTCTAAAGATTATCTGGATTGGTTTTCAGCAAATGAGTTACCAAGAATTAAATTACTCATAAAAGAGTTAAAAGATATAAAAAGTGATAAGCCTGAAATAGCAGTACTCTCAGCTTATGAGGATGGCCAAAAAATATTTCGCAGAACAAATAGTTATTTCGAAGAGCCAATCATAAATTTTTCGAAAACATTAGATGAGAACCAAATAATAGAAATAGGAAAACATTTCGAAGAAATAAGAGAAAAGAGGGAAGAAGAACAAAGAGAAGAGGAAGAAAACTATCTCGATGAAATTCTAGAAAATTATGTTTCAGGGTTTGATAGAGTTGGAATCATCCTAAGAGAGGATCAAATTACTATAATTAGATCTAAATTACAGACATATATTCCTTTAAGGGCCGAGTGGTCTTCTCTTCAAGAAGAATGGGTCAACGAATTCATACAACTCCTTAAGCAGAACAAGAGCAAAGGTTATGAAGAAAAAATGTTACTTTTTCTACAATCCATTCAGAGTCTAGGCGATGGAGTCTTTGAAAATAAAGCTGACAAGAATCAAATACTTTCCATCGAGATTATCAGTTATGTGTTTTCTAGCAGTGATGAAAGGCAGATGACGAATTTTAGACGCAATATGGATGTATATTTAAAGTCTATAAATAGAATTTTATCTAAGAGATCGGTTAATTAAGCCCTGGTTAAGCTAAAATGCTAAAAAAATCTTATGAAGAAGGATAATCAAACTAAAACAAATTTTGGCTTCAAAGAAGTTGATTCAAATATAAAAGCAGATCTAGTAGGCAATGTCTTTGATACGGTCTCAAAGAATTATGATCTTATGAATGACCTGATGTCTTTTGGAATTCATAGACTTTGGAAAAAGGTAACAATCGAAACTTCTGGTATTCGAGATGATTTTGTAGTGCTTGACTTGGCAGGTGGAACAGGCGATATGGTCAAACTCATGAGAGAAAAGATATCCGATAAAGGGATGCTTATCCTCAGCGATATTAATCAATCTATGCTGCGAGAAGGAAGAGACCGACTAATCAACGAAGGCATAGAAGGCATACAAACAGCTCAAATAGATGCTCAGTATCTTCCCTTTGAGGACAATACCTTTGATCTAATTACGATAGCTTTCGGACTGAGAAATGTAACTAACAAAGAAAAGGCGCTTCAATCAATTCATAATGCCTTGAAGCCTGGAGGCAAATTAGTAGTCCTTGAATTCTCAAGACCACAAAATGAAGCATTTAGAGAGATTTATGACCTTTTTTCTTTTGAGGTCATTCCTAAAATCGGTGAACTAATTGCCCAAACTGAAGAAAGTTATAGATATTTAGCTGAATCTATACGAATGCACCCTGTCCAAGAGGAGCTCAAAAAGATGATGGAGGATTCAGGTTTTACAAAATGTAAATTTGATAACCTGACTAATGGAGTTGTTGCCATACATTCAGGTCAAAAAGGGATGATTGATGCTTAGAGATTCTCTCAGATTGCTCGTAATCCTTAATACCCTCCTGAAAGCTAGATTAGATAAGGAACTCAGCGCTTTTGAAAAACCTAAAATTATTTCGTTACTTCTACTAATTTCTCCGTGGAGATTTTATTCGTCAAAAGGTGATTCTGGTGAAAGATTGAGAAAGGCATTAGAGGATTTAGGACCAATTTTTATAAAATTTGGCCAACTGCTTTCTACCAGACCTGACGTATTGCCAACGGAGATAACTTCGAGCCTCAAAACCCTTCAAGATGATCTTCCTCATTTTTCTGAGACTGAAGCATTGGCTCTAATTGAAAAAGAGCTAGGCTCAAGTATCGATATCTTATTTGAAGACTTTGATTTGACGCCAATAGCTGCCGCCTCAATTGCTCAAGTCTATTCTGCAAAACTTAAAGAAAATCAGAAACCCCTGGCTATCAAAATCGTTAGACCCGGAATAAAGAAAAAAATTGAAAGAGATATTTCCTTGATGAAAAGAATTGCTACTTTTGCAGAGAAAAGATCGGAAGATGCTCGAAGACTGCAAATGCTTAGGCTTGTCGAAGAGTATGAAGCAGTGATACTTGCCGAGCTAGATATGCGACTCGAAGCATCAAACATAAAACAAACTAAAAGAAATTTTGAATCCAATAAACTGCTTTATGTTCCGGAAGTTTATTTAGATCTCTGCACACAAAATGTTCTGGTGATGGAAATGATTCAAGGTATTCCTGTAGATAGGATAGATACCTTCAATGAACTTGGAGTGGATCTCAAGCTGGTTGCAGAAAGAGGCGTAGAAATTTTTCTTAAACAAGTCTTCATTGATAATTTTTTTCATGCCGATATGCATCCAGGAAATATCTTTATTGATGCAAAAAATCCTGCCGATCCGGCTTATGTAGCAGTTGATTATGCAATTGTTGGATCATTAAGTGAGGAAGAACAATACCAAATAGGTAGAATGTTAGTGGCTGTAATTGGTAGAGATTTTAAAGAGGTGGCTAGTATTTTAATTGATTCTAAGTGGGTTAATCCTAATACTCGTTTGAATGATCTTGAAAATACAATCAGGGCGGCATGTGAACCAATATTTGATCAGCCAATGGAGAAAATTAATTTTGGTGAAATGCTATTATTCATTTTCGATTCAGCAAGAAGATTTGACTTACGCATGCAACCATCTTTGATGCTACTACAAAAAACCTTAGTAAATATTGAAGGAATGGGGAAGCAGTTGTATCCAGCATTAGACTTCTGGTCAATTGCTAATCCTTTTTTAAAGAATTGGATTTCAGAAAGATATAATCCTAAAAAACTCACAGAGTGGGCAAAAAAGAACTCCCTAAGCTGGCTTGAAAAGGCTAGAAAATTACCTGAAATAGCAGATACCGCTATAGAACAAGTATCGAGGTTAGAGGAGTATCAAGTAGCCAATGAAACAAGACATAAAGAACTTATGGATAAATTATATGTTCAGGGAAGGTTTAATGGCATGCTTCTTATTATGTTTATAATATTGATTATCTTCATGATAGGTTCCTAAGGTGATGAACGAAAATTTTCTACAGACACTCTTCAATTTAATAGAGCAAAGAAAGCAATCAAATAGCAATGATTCTTATGTAAAGTCCTTGCTCGAACAAGGGAACATAAAGATAAATGAGAAGGTTTTAGAGGAATCTCTTGAACTCTTAGAAGCAACACAAGACCAATCGGAAGATAAAAGAGAAAAAGTTATACATGAGACTGCTGATCTGTGGTTTCATACAATGATTCTATTAAGTAATGAAGAAATAAAAATAGAAGAAGTGCTTGAAGAATTAAAAGCAAGATTTGGAACATCTGGTCATGTAGAAAAAGCTTCAAGAGTAAAACCTAAAGAGGAGAAATAATATGGGCATTGGTGGAATAAGTATTTGGCAGATATTAATTATCCTGGTTGTAATCCTTTTATTTTTTGGCGGTACAAAAAGAATTAAAAGTCTCGGTTCTGATCTAGCAAATACCATTAAAAGTTTCAGGAAGACCATGGACGAAGAAGACAAAGATAAATAATTTCTCATGTTCGATATAGGATTGCTTGAACTACTAATCGTTGCAGTTGTTGTTATTGTTGTATTAGGTCCAGAACAAATTCCCGGAGCGGTTCGTTCCGGAGCAAAAACTATTTTTTGGTTTAAGAGACAAGCCTCTGGTGCCAAAGAAGAGATGACTAAAGCCTTTGACTTAAATGAAGCTTACCAAGATTCAAGAAACGAAGAGATTCTTGATGATCTAGAAGATAAAAAAGACTAATTCATAATGGAAAAAAATACCTTCTTGGAGCACTTACAAGAACTTAGATCTAGGCTTCTAAAATCTTTGTTAGTCATGATGGCATGTTTTTTAGGGTTGGTTTATTTCTCTAACGATATTTATTTAATAATATCTGAACCACTTCTAAACTTTCTTCCTTCGGGGTCTTCGATGATCGCAACTGAAGTAGCCTCGCCTTTTTTGGCACCTTTAAAACTTACTTTTTTTGCTTCTTTGCTTTTATCTATGCCCTTTCTTCTTAATCAGATATGGAGATTTATGGCCCCAGGGATGTACGTAAATGAAAAAAAATTAAGTTTCCTGGTATTGCTCTCAAGTCTCTTTCTTTTCTATCTTGGCATTCTCTTTACATACTTTTTAGTCTTGCCATTAGTATTTAATTTCTTTACTGGATCAGCACCTGAGGGGATATTAATCATGACAGACATCAGTCGGTATCTAGACTTCGTACTCAGCATGATGTTTGCTTTTTCATTTGCCTTTGAAATACCAGTCTTTATATTTTTATTGATATGGAGTGGCACTACCGACTCTGATACCTTGAGAAGTAAGAGACCTTATGTAGTGATCGGATGTTTTGCTGTAGGAATGCTCTTGACCCCTCCAGATGTAATTTCACAGACCTTACTCGCCATTCCGGCTTGGCTATTATTTGAATTAGGAATTGTGATGGCCGATCTTGTTGTAAAAAAAGAAAAGAAAGATCTATAGCTCAAACCAGAATGTAATTGGACCTTCATTGGTAAGGTTCACTGACATATTTGCTCCAAACTTACCTGAAGCAGTGGCGCCAAATTTTTTTTCTAGCAGTTCCTTAAATTCCTCAAATAATTTTTTTCCAACCTCGGGTATAGCAGCTTGAGAGAAGCTGGGCTTAGTTCCTTTTTTTGTTCCAACAGAAAGAGTTACTTGAGGAACTACTAAAATTTCATGATTTGTCTCAAGAAGACTTAGAGAGACTTTTCCTTTTAGATTATTAAAAATTTTATAATGAAGTAGCTTGTCTGTGAGGGATTCTAGTTTTTTAGAATTATCTTCTTTATCGAATCCTACAAAAACAAGAACTCCTTCGTCGATAGAGGCAATTATATTTTTATCAACCTCTACAGAGGCCCTGGAGACTCTTTGAACAAGCAGTTTCAATTAGTTTAATTTTCTAAAGAAATATCCCACTTACCTTCCGATGCCAATCTATTCATCAAGGCTCGATGAGACAGTGCTTGTTGCGCATTAGAAGCATTCTCTGCCTTACCTAACCAGGCTTTTAAGGCAGGTTGTTGTAAAGCTCTTCCATAAGAAAAACTCAACTTCCAATCAAATCCACCTATTTTATTCATAGCATCTAAATGTGCTGTTGCATCGATATCTGACTGCCCTCCTGAAAGAAAAGTTATACCCGGAAGATCGTCAGGCACATTGGCTTTGAGGCATTCAAGGGTTCTCTGAGCCACCTCTTCAATGGAAGCCCTATCTGAGGCCGCAGATCCAGAAGTAACCATATTAGGTTTAAGGATAGTGCCTTTTATATCCACCCCTTTTGCAGATAGATTTGAAAATAAAGAATCTAGGCATCTAGAAGTAGCGTTATAGCAAGCATCTATTGAATGATCCCCCTCCATTAAAACTTCAGGCTCAACCATTGGAACCATATTATTGTTCTGAACTATCTTGGCATAATCTGCTAGAGCCTCCATATTGGCTGAGATAGCCTCTGAAGAAGGTAAATCCATTCCAATATTTATAACTGCTCTCCATTTAGTAAATTTGGCGCCAAGCGCAAAATACTCTTTGAGCCTCTCATCCAATCCATCAAGACCTTGAGTCAAGCTTTCTTCTGAATCACCCATCTGTTGAAGGCCTTTATCAACTTTAATCCCAGGTAATGCACCTTGTGAGGAAATTAAATCAACCAGAGAAGTTCCATCGGCTGCATGCTGTCGTATAGTTTCATCAAAGAGAATTACGCCCCCTATATTTCCTACCATGCCATCTGATCTAAACAGTAATTCTCTATAGTCTCTTCTAGTTTCTTCTGAAGATTCAACTCCAATAGAATCAAAACGTTTTCCACAAGTTGGATTGCTTTCGTCAGCTGCTAAAATACCTTTTCCTTCAGAAACTATATATTCTGCAATCTCATTAATATTATCTAAATTCATATTCTCTCCTTTTATAAATTTTAAGCTATTTTTGCATTAAGGCCTCTATGGCCGGTAATTTGCGTCCTTCTATAAACTCTAAGAAGGCTCCTCCAGCTGTAGAGACATAATCTAATTTATCTAAAACTCCTGCTTTTTCAGCTGCTGAAATCGTATCACCTCCACCGGCTACCGAATAAGCCTTTGAAGCGACAATCATCTTCGCTAATTGTATTGTCCCTTTATCAAAATTCTCTTTCTCAAAAAAACCAATGGGACCATTCCATAAAATAGTCCCTGCTTGGTTGATTATACTTTCTAGTTGCAAAACATAATTAGGAGAAATATCAAAAATCGCTTCATTTTCGCCCACTTTATCTACCGCAACCTCTCTTCCGGGTTGATCTGGGCTTTGCGAAACTACAACAATCTCTGGAATAATCACTTTGGGGTTTTTTAAAAGTTGTTCTGCTTCTTTGAGCATTGATGGCTCTACAAGAGATTTACCAATATTAAATCCTTTGGCCGCTAAGCAGGTATTCGCTATACCCCCTCCAAGCACAACGGCATCCATTGATTGAGATAAAGAATCTATAAGACCTAATTTAGTAGATATCTTAGCTCCGCCTAAAATGGCAATTGATTTATTGTTGTCTTCTTTAACCTTTAATAAAGCACTGAGCTCTTCATCTAGTAAAAATCCGGCACATGCAACATCTGAAAAAGAGATAACACCCGTTGTAGATGCGTGTGCCCTGTGTGAAGTTGCAAAAGCATCCATAACAAATAGATCTGCTAGATCAGAAAATCTTTTAGAAAGAGTGGGATCGTTATTTTTTTCTCCAATATTAAATCTAGTATTTTCTATCATTACCAAATCACTAAAGTCATCCATTGATTCGATTTCATTAAGGGAATGCAAAGGTATAGGCCTGTCTAAGAGTCTTTCTAGTTCAACCACAACAGGCTTTAAAGAATATGCTTCTTGAAATAGATCATTTTCTTCAGGACGTCCCAAGTGACTCATTATTTTTAAAGATGCACCTTTTTCCAAAAGATAACTTATTGTTGGTAGAGACCTCAGAAGTCTCTCATTATTAGTGACCACTCCATTTTGGATTGGAGCATTAAGGTCAAGTCTTAAAAGAACGGACTTATTACTTAAACTTATATCTTTAAGTTTTTTGTATCTCATTCTTAAAGACCGAGTTTTGAAATTATTTTTTCTTTTGTAAATCCGAAATGATCAAAAAGAACACTACCAGGAGCCGACTCTCCAAAAGAGTTCATACCTATGACTTCCCCACTCAAACCAACATATTTTCTCCACCAGTCAGCATGTGAGGCTTCTATGGCTACTCTTTTAATATCTGATCCTAAGACCTGAGTTTTATAATCTTCTGACTGGGCATCAAATCTCTCTGTACATGGCATTGAAACTACTCTTGTAGGTGTATTTTTAGCCAACTCTAGAGCAACTTCCATCGCAAGCTCAACTTCTGATCCCGTAGCTATTAAGACTAGTTCAGGACTATTTTTAGGTTCATAAAGCACATATCCGCCTCTTTGCATTTGATCTATCTGGCTGTCATTTCTTTCAAAGTTGGGTAAACCTTGCCTAGATAAAATGAGTGCAGTTGGTTTGTCTGTATTTTTAAGTGCTGCCAGCCAAGAAATAGCCGTCTCAGAGGTATCACAAGGTCTCCAGGTCTCTAAATTTGGTGTAGTTCTTAAACTCGTTAAATGTTCAACTGGTTGATGAGTAGGTCCATCTTCTCCAACTCCAATAGAATCATGAGAATAGACTAGGATTGTCTGTATTTTCATTAAAGCTGCCATCCGAACTGCGTTCCTTGCATAATCCAGGAAAGTCAAAAATGTTCCACCATAAGGCTTTATGCCTCCGTGTAAAACCAATCCATTCATAACGCCGGTCATGCCAAACTCCCTTACGCCATAATTAATGTAATTTCCTGAAAAGTCTCCATTCTTTATGGGCTTCGTACCGTCCCAGTTTGTATTATTAGAGCCAGTTAAATCAGCCGATCCGCCCATTAACTCAGGTATGACAGGTCCCAGAACATTCAAAACTTTTTGCGAAGAAGTTCTTGTCGCTTGCTTAGGAAGTTCTTTTTGCGTTTCTTGAATAAAAGAATAAATAATGTCTTCGACGCCAACAGGCAGTTCACCTGAAATAGCTCGCTTAAGTTCTGAAGCTAAGCTAGGATTTTCGGAGCTATAGTCTTCGAATAGTTGATTCCAACTTTCTTCTCGGCGGATGCCAGATTCTTTTGCGTCCCAGGCAGAATAAACTTCATCAGGAATCTTAAAAGGTTCCTCAGTCCAGTCTAATTCATTTCTTGTTAAGGCTATCTCATCAGGATTAACAATGGCTCCATGAGCAGAAGCTGTTCCGGCCATATTAGGTGAGCCCTTACCAATAACTGTCTTGCAGCAAATCAATGTGGGCTTATCGACATTAGATTTTGCTTTCTGAATAGCACGATCTATTTCATCTGAGTTATGTCCGTCTACATTTGGAACAACTTCCCATCCGTAAGATTCAAATCTTTTAGGAATATCTTCTGTGAACCACCCATCTACATGGCCATCTATTGAAATATTATTATCATCATATAAAACTATAAGCTTCCCAAGACCCAGAGTTCCTGCCAGTGAACAAGCTTCATGTGAAATTCCCTCCATCAAGCATCCATCTCCAGTGAAAACATAAGTCATATGATCAATAATTGGATGTTTATCAGTATTAAATTTAGAAGCTAGGACCTTTTCAGCTATCGCCATTCCGACGGCATTTGAGATTCCTTGTCCTAATGGGCCAGTTGTAGTCTCCACGCCTGGTGTTATTCCAAATTCTGGATGGCCAGCAGTTTTTGAGTGTAATTGCCTAAAATTTTTAAGATCTTGTATGGATAAGTCATAACCTGTGAGATGTAAAAGACCATATATAAGCATTGATCCATGACCATTAGATAACACAAATCTATCTCTGTTAAACCAATCAGGATTGCCAGGATTGTGGTTAAGATGTCTTTGCCATAATACTTCTGCAATATCTGCCATACCCATTGGCATGCCAGAATGTCCTGAATTAGCTTGCTTCACGGAGTCGACCGCCAACATTCTTAGGGCATTTGCACTTTTGGAGCTTGAAGATTTAGTCATTTTTCTGTCCCTTAATATTGTCGCCGATATAATTTTTTATGTATATAGAAATACCTTTAAATACAAATTATTTTAAGCAAGAAGAATGGTTTTATGTAAAATAGCTGATCATTTTTAATAGGAGGCAATATGTCTGAATATAAAATATTTACCTCAGAATCAGTTTCTGAAGGTCACCCAGATAAAATGGCAGATCAAATTTCTGATGCTGTCCTAGATGCCATGTTAAAAGATGATCCGAACTCAAGGGTTGCCTGTGAAACATTAGTTAAAGATAACTTAGTAGTATTGGCAGGTGAGATAACAAGTGCCTCTGAGCCTGACCTTGAAGCTTTAACAAGAAAAGTTATCTTAGATATCGGATATGACAGCATTGATGTTGGGTGCGACGGAAATACTTGCGAAGTCTTAAATGCGATAGGAAAACAATCTCAGGATATTGCCCAAGGTGTAAATGAAGGAGAAGGGGAAGATTTAGAACAAGGTGCGGGAGATCAAGGGCTCATGTTTGGATATGCCACAAATGAAACAGAAGTTTTAATGCCAGCTCCAATAACCTATTCCCACAGATTGGTTGAGCAACAAGCGTTCGTAAGAAAAAGTAACAAGTTGTCTTGGTTGAGACCCGATGCAAAAAGCCAAGTGAGTTTTGTTTATGGAGAAGACGGAAAGCCTGAATCAATTTCGGCTGTTGTGCTTTCGACCCAGCATGATCCTGATGTTACTCAAGATGATCTGAAAGAAGGCGTCATGGAAGAAATCATTAAACCAATTCTTCCTTCAAACTGGCTAAATAAGAAAACTAAATTTTATATCAATCCAACGGGTCGTTTCGAAATCGGTGGCCCTGTTGGCGATTGTGGTCTAACTGGAAGAAAAATCATAGTGGACACCTATGGTGGTATGGCGAGACATGGTGGTGGAGCATTTTCAGGAAAAGATCCATCTAAAGTCGATAGGTCAGCCGCTTATGCAGGGAGATATGTAGCGAAAAATATTGTTGCTGCAGGTCTGGCTGATAGATGCGAAATTCAAGTCTCATATGCAATAGGTGTAGCAGAACCAACTTCAATTAGTGTTAATACTTTTGGCACATCAACAATTGATGAGGATAGAATTGCCGATCTAGTGAGAGAGCATTTTGACTTACGTCCAAGCCAACTAATTAAAATGCTTGATTTAAAAAGACCAATCTACCAATCAACAGCGGCTTATGGCCACTTTGGAAGAGAAGAAAATGCATTCACATGGGAAAAAACAGACAAAGCTGAAGCTTTAAAAGGATAAAAATATGAGTAAAGATTACAAAATAGCTGATTTAGAGCTAGCCGATTGGGGAAGAAAAGAGATTGTCATAGCACAATCAGAAATGCCTGCACTTATGAAATTAAGGGAAAGGTATGGAAATGAGCAGCCATTAAAGGGAGCAAAAATACTTGGGTGCATTCATATGACCATTCAAACGGCTGTACTTATTGAAACTTTAACTGCTCTTGGTGCTGAAGTGCGCTGGGCTGGTTGTAATATATTTTCCACTCAAGATCATGCTGCCGCAGCTATTGCAAAATCTGGCGTCCCAGTTTTTGCATGGAAAGGTCAAACTGAAGAAGAGTTTGATTGGTGTATAGAACAAACTATTTTATCTGATGGTAAGCCTTGGGATGCAAACATGATTTTAGATGATGGTGGAGATCTGACATCTATGGCTCATGATAGATATCCTGAAATTCTTGAAAATATTCATGGCATTACTGAAGAAACTACAACCGGTGTTCTTAGACTAAATGAAATGATAGAAAAGGGAGAATTAAAAGTTCCAGCTATTAATGTCAATGATTCTGTAACTAAGTCAAAAAATGATAACAAATACGGAACAAGGCATAGCCTGAATGACGGCATAAAAAGAGGAACAGATATGTTTCTAGCAGGAAGAAAAGCTTTAGTAATAGGTTATGGTGATGTAGGAAAAGGTTCTGCTCAAAGCCTCAAGCAAGAAGGAATGATTGTAAGAGTAACTGAAGTTGATCCTATCTGTGCTATGCAAGCTTGCATGGATGGATATGAAGTAGTCTCACCTTATCTGGACGGAATCAATAAAGGTACTGATGAATCTATGAATAAAGTACTTCTTGATGATACTGATCTAGTAGTAACTACCACAGGTAACTATAAAGTTTGCGACAAGCAAATGCTTAATGCAGTAAAGAAAGGGGCGGTAATTTGTAATATTGGTCACTTTGATACCGAAATCGATACTCAATACATGAGAGATGAATGGGCATGGGAAGAAGTTAAACCTCAAGTCCATAAAGTATTTAGGGATACAAAAGCAGGAGATTCTCCAGACCTGGATAGCGACGACTATCTTATTCTCCTCTCTGAAGGTAGGCTGGTTAATTTAGGAAATGCTACGGGTCATCCTTCGAGGATTATGGATGGTTCTTTTGCAAACCAAGTGCTTGCCCAAATGTATTTATACGAAAAGAAATTTGCTCAAATTAATGATGATGACAAAAAACAAGAACTCATCAAAGTTGAAGTTTTACCTAAGAAATTAGATGAAGAAGTTGCTTCGTATATGGTTGAAGGATTTGGTGGTGTAATGACAAAACTTTCTTCTGAACAAGCAGACTATTTAAATGTACCGGAAGAAGGTCCGTTTAAATCAGAAATATATAAATATTAGTCGAGGGCTTTATGGCTAAAAACTCCAAAACATTTAGTTTTGAGTTTTTCCCACCAAAGACAGATTCAGGTCTAGAAAATTTAACTTCTCTAGCGCAGAAACTTGAAACTGTACCTGCAGAATACTTTTCTGTTACGTTTGGCGCAGGAGGATCAACTCAACAAGGCACATTAGATACTTGTAAATCTTTATTTGATTCTACAAAAGTACCTGTTGCACCTCATATTTCTGGAATAGGTTCCAATAAAGAAACCATTGCCTTAACTCTCCAAGCATATAAAGAGTACGGCTTTAAAAAACTTGTTGTTTTGAGAGGAGACCTTCCCTCAGGCTATGGATCTAAAGGGGACTTCCCTTACGCAATTCATTTAATAGAATTTATACAGAACAAATTTGATAACTATTTTGATATAGAAGTTGGGGCTTACCCAGAAACACACCCCGAAGCCAAAAGTCCAGAAGATGATCTAAAGTATTTTTGCGATAAATTGTCTGCAGGAGCAAAAGGTGCGGTCACACAATTCTTTTTTGATGCAGATGTTTATTTTAGGTTTGTAGAAAACTGTACAAAATTAGGAGTAGAGCAACCAATTACTCCGGGCATTATGCCAATCATGAGCAAAGATGGGTTGATGAGAATGGCCGGAAACTGTGGTGCAAAGATACCAAATACGTTGATCGATAAACTAGAAAAATTTGATACAGAAGATGATCTTAAGAAATTTGGTGTTGAATACATTGCATCGCTAACACAAACGTTATTAGATAATGGAGCTCCAGGAATCCATTTCTACACTATAAATCAGCTGAACCCAACAAATCAGATTATAAATCTGATAGATTAAGCTTATGGCTACAATGAAAAAGAAAGTTAATCCTTTGTGGGGTGGAAGATTTAAAACAGGTGCAAGTGATCTTGCTCAATCCTTTTCTTCTTCTGTAGATATAGATAAAAACTTATTTAAAGTAGATATCAAAGGATCTATAGCTTACGCAGAAATTCTAAAGGAAGCTAAAGTCATCAATGCAAAAGACTTATCAAAAATAAAAAAAGGGCTCAATAAAATCTTACTTGAAATAAGGGAGGGCAGATTTAACTGGGACCCTGCTCTTGAAGATGTCCATATGAATATTGAGTCTAGGCTTGCAGAAATTGCAGGTGCTTCAGCAAAAAAACTCCATACGGGCAGATCTAGAAATGATCAGGTTGCAACGGATTTAAGACTATTTTTGATGATAAGAATTGATGAAATATTGCAAACCATCACCGCTTTGCAAAAGTCCATCCTTGACCAAGCTGATAAGAATTATGATGTACTACTTCCGGGGTTTACGCACCTACAGATAGCTCAACCAGTAACTTTAGGCCATCATCTCATGGCCTGGCATGAAATGCTTTCAAGAGATTACTCTAGATTAATTGATGCAAAAAAGAGAATGGATGTCATGCCTTTAGGTTCAGCCGCACTTTCTGGCACTAGGTTTAATATTGATAGAAAGTTTTTAGCAAAGAAACTGGGCTTTAGTGAAATAAGTAGAAATTCTATGGATGCTGTAAGCGATAGGGATTTTGTATTAGAGCTAGCCTCTTCACTATCTATTATTGGAATTCACTTATCAAGAATATGTGAAGAAATCATTATTTGGTCATCTAAACAATTTGATTACCTTGAGTTGTCCGATGACGTATGCACAGGTTCTTCAATAATGCCCCAGAAGAAGAATCCTGATATGGCAGAGCTTATAAGAGGCGGTACATCAAAAACTATAGCAAATCTGATGGGTTTACTATCGTTGATGAAAAACCTTCCTTTAACCTACAACAGAGATATGCAAGAAGATAAAGCATACATCTTTGATAGCTTAGATTTTTCTGAAAATAGCTTAGCCTTACTCGGTATTGTCATTGATGGCATGAAGCCTAATGTGGAAAAAATGAAGCAAGATTGTTTTAAAGGACAAATAACTGCAACTGATCTTGCGGATTATCTCGTTGAGAAAAATATGCCCTTTAGACAAGCACATGAAGTAGTAGGGAAAATAGTAGCCTTCGCTGAATCTAAAGACAAACAAATATATGAATTGGGAATTAAAGACCTAAGAAAATTCTCTAGATTGATTGAAGAAGACGTTAGTGCTTATTTAGATCCTGAGGTCACCATTAAATCAAGAAAACAAACAGGGGGCACTGCTCCTTCACAAGTTAAAAAAGAAATAAATTCTGCTAAAAAATCAATCTTAAAAAGAGCGTTATGATTTCTATGTCCAGAATATTGCTCTTAATGTTTGTTATTCATTTAATGTCATGCGGAAATAAGGTGCCTTTGGTATTGCCAGATAATTCCATGAAACAGGTATACATCAATGAAAGCTATTGATACAAAAGATAACCAGCTTTATGTTGAAGATATCCCTGTCATTCAAATAACAAAAGAATATGGCTCTCCTGCTTTCATATATTCTTCAAAATCTATCAATGATAATTTTCAAGCCTACCAAAATGAAATAAGAGAGGGTGACCTAATATGCTATGCGGTTAAAGCGAACTCTAATTTACATATATTAAAATTATTATCCGATCTTGGTTCTGGCTTCGATGTTGTATCTGGGAATGAGCTTAAAAGATGTCTTCTTGCTGGGGCCGATAAAAATAAAATTGTATTTTCTGGCGTGGCAAAAACAGAAGAAGAAATTACATTAGCTATTGAAAATGATATTTTATCTATCAATATTGAATCGTATGGAGAATTCGAGAGAATTCTTGAAGTTTCAAAGGAGCTAAATAAAAAAGTTAATTGCGCTTTAAGAGTAAATCCTGATATTGCTATAGGGTCACATAAATATATCCAAACAGGCTCTAAGACTTCCAAATTTGGTCTTGATAAAGAATCTGCTTTAAAAATCTCCTCCCAATGTGAGGTTGATGGTCCTATTAAACTCACTTCTGTTGCCAGTCATATTGGATCACAAATCTCAGACGAAAATTTAATACTAGAGAGCGTGGACTATCTCATCGAGATTGCAGACGAGCTTGCAAAGAATGGACATAATATCGAATACCTTGATATAGGCGGAGGTCTTGGGATTCAATATAGAGACGAAGAGGAAGGTAGTCCTAAAATTCTTCTAGAAAAAGTTAAAGAACTGCTGTCAGAAAGAGATTTTAAAATTATTTTAGAACCTGGCAGGTCCGTAATAGGAACCGCCGGAATTTTAGTTTCCAAGGTTGAATATATTAAAGAAGCCGGGGAGAAGAAGTTTGCCATTATTGATGCAGGCATGAATGATCTTATCAGACCGTCTTTATATGAGGCTTGGCATAAAGTCATTGAAGTAAATCATAAAAATACAGATTTAGATCTGTATGATCTTGCCGGGCCTGTTTGTGAAACAGGAGATGTGCTGGCAAAAGATCGTAATTTAAAAATTATGCCTGGTGATCATGTTGCTTTCATGGATGTTGGAGCCTATGGTTCTGTCATGACATCTAACTATAACTCCAGGCTAAGACCAATCGAATTGCTTGTAACAAAAGATAAGGTGCAAGTAATAAAACGCAAAGAGAGTTTTGAAGATATTGTCGCTCTAGAAACGTAACTTCTAATGGTAACTAACTTATACATATATTCTGGTCTTGGAAATATTATTGG